>NZ_CP047344.1:2363812-3012582 GCF_011045815.1 Proteus vulgaris
ACGCTCAAGAGTATTTCTCGAAGCTACTTAAACAAGCGATTCAGCAAGCAAAAGAGATGTTTGATGCGCCTGTTAAGCAATATCTCCTATTTGCTGATTTTGAACAGTAAGTGAAGGAGCGCAAAGTCGAAGGAATGCCAACCGATCGCTTCGCAGAGCTAGACCCCAAAATTAAGCGTCATGTACAAGCTTACTTTGGATTGTTCTTAAAACATGGCGCTGAAGGTCAAGGTCTTACTGAAGAACAATGCCTCAACTATGCAGTAGAGATTGACGAGAAAGTGCGCAAAGCGGTGGCAGAGTTTTCAATCAATCCATCAGAGATTGAAAACCAGATCACTCTAGAGGTGCTGCCTTTACTGTTTGCCGATTTAGGGGTCGATAAAGCGCAAGTCATTGCCGAAGAAGTGGTGCAAATCACTCGCTTAGGTTTAGCTGGTCACCATTAATGGCATCAACACTCTCTGACGAACGTAACAAAGAGGAATACAGCTTCATCTATGGAGATGAGGCTGTGAGCTATGAGGTGCTGCGTAAGCCTATCAAACAAGGAAAAAAGCGAAGTATTACCATCAAGGTGCAACCCAACTGTGATGTCACAGTTAGTACCCCAGAAGACGCTGAGCTTGAGGACATTCACCAAGCGGTAATGAAACGTGCCAAGTGGATTTATGATGCCCTGAAAGAGTTTCGAGGTCATTTGGAGTACGTGCAGCCCAAACACTACGTTAGTGGTGAGATGCAGTTCTATCTTGGGCGTCGTTATGTATTGAAGATCGTGGAAGATTCAGAAGCCTTACCAACGGTAAAAATGACTCGCGGTAAGTTACTTGTCACCTTGACGAGGTTTAACGATGACAAAACTTCCATGGTTAAAGCTTTGGTGCGCAACTGGTACAAGGTTCGTGCTGAACGTATTTTCCATGAGCGCCTATCTGAGTTACTACCTCAAGCGACATGGGTTGATGGTATCCCCAGCTTTCGTGTACTGCCCATGACAAAGCAATGGGGAAGCTGTTCAGCCAAAGGGAACCTGATGCTCAACCCTCATCTAATTAAAGCGCCTAAAGAGTGTATTGATTACGTGATTCTGCACGAGCTTTGTCATATCGCTGAGTACAACCACAGTGAGAAATTCTGGCGCTTATTAACAAGCGTGATGCCCAATTGGAAAGCAGTAAAAGCCCGTTTAGATGGAATGGCGGAGCTGTATTTGAATGAGTAAGGATTGTTGAATGACATGCCCAACTTGTGAAAAGCATATTGGCTGGGATTGGCTCGAAGATGAGTGCATCGAGCCAAACGAAGCCTTTGACTGCCCACACTGTGATGAAACCTTGCGCTATGAAGTGGATGAAGGTACTTACCTTGGTGCTCAGCATGTAACGATTGAAGTTGTGGATGATTAGGTAAATTATTTATATCCGAGTGCCTATTCATTTAAGGTGAATAAGTATTTTCATTGTTCCATGAAGGTTTCGATGCATCGAATCTTTACTCTAACCAATAAATGTCCAAAAATCAGTTACGTTGAATGTCAGTTACCTTAATAAGCTTAAAATGAGACGAGTCAAAAATGATACTTAGATGGCTGTCAGATATGATTAATTTCTCATCAAATCTGACAGATCAAGTTAAGACTTACTCGTATAATTGATAGCAAGATACTAAGTGGTCCACTCATCAATCATGTCAGCCCAGTCCTGCAACATGGCCGCGCGCTGCTCTCGGTACTCGGCTTTATTGTAAACTGCCCTCACCCCTTTCTGTTCGTGTGCCAGGCACTTTTCTATCCAATCCGTGTTGTATCCAGCCTCATGCAGCAAAGTGCTCGCTGTTCTACGCAGGTCATGCGGCCCAAACTTACTTAGTGACTGCCCATCCTTCTGCGCAGCCTTGTACGTTAAAGCCAATACACGATTCATTGTCGCACTGCTCATTGGGGCATCGGAGTCATAACGGGAAGGAAGAATATAATCAGACCCACCGGCAAATGTCTTCAAGGCAATAAGAATGTCCATCGCCTGGCGTGACAAAAACACCAAGTGAGGCTTTCGCCGTTTCATTCTTTCTTTCGGAATCGTCCACAGCGCTTCGCTAAAGTTAATTTCACTCCAAGTCGCATTGGTTAATTCGCTTTTGCGCACCATAGTTAGCAATAGCAATTTTACCGCAGTACGAATCGAAGGCGTGGTTCCAACTTTTTCCATATAACGATACATCAAACCGATTTCAGCCGGTGTTAACGTTCGGTCTCTTGGCTCAAATCGAGCGATACTTGCGGGCCTCACCAAGTCTGCCGGGTTGTCAACTTTCTGGCCCCGTTCAATTGCCCACCGATACACCTGAAGTACAATATCACGCGTGTGTACAGCCGTTGCGGGCGCACCACGCTCTACTATCGAGTCAGTCAGTGCTCGCAGATCTTCATGGGTAATTTCTGTGAGCTTCCAGTTACCAAATTTATCTTTGAGTTCTCGGGCATAGACTGAGCGACGCATATCCCGGGTAGAATCGGCCATCTGATAACCTCGTAGCCATTTTATAGCCCAAGCACCAAAGGTTTCAGCATCTTTCGTTCTCGCCTTCGCACGGGCTTTCTCTTTGGCCGGTGACTTTCCATCAGTAACCATTCTCTTCGCTTCATTGAGACGCTCACGTGCTTCTGCTAACGTGATGCCTCCTATTCCATAGCGGCCAAAGGTAATGGTTTCTTGTCTGCCATTGATCGAGTAGTTGTAGCGAAAGGAGATAGACCCCGCTTTGGTGACAGCAACATAGAGGCCATCACGATCATTGACTTTGTAAAGTTTATCTTTGGGTTTGAGATTGCGTAGCTTGGTATCAGTCAGCATGTTTCGACCTATTATTTTTGTTTGATACCATGCTGAAACACCCCTAAAAAACTAGACGTTAATCTTTATAAAACAAATAGATATAAAAAATTAATACCATGCCCCATCAAAAACACTCAGCATGGTATCGGGCGTAATCCATGGCATTACCAATGAATCATACCCATCAAAATACCACGGTCAAACCGTGCTTGGCGTTGCCAGACATTGCCAAAATTGACTAAGCTAAAAACAAAAAAAGTCCGCAATTACGCGGACTTAAGGTTGATTTAGTGCCTGTTAATGCCAGAGCATTCTTAAAGGAGGATTATTCCCACTCAATTATATTCTACCCAATTAACTCACTGATAAATATAAATTATATTTAAATTAGATATTACTAACACCGTCACCGATACCGTCATTATGAAATCTGTCTACTTTTTCATCGGTAAGAATTGAGGAGTTTTTCCTTTGCTTCCAGCTCTGAAATACAAAGGTTGAGTGTTCTGGTATTTTCATCTGCACGCTGAGCTTCACGCCCATATCGTTCAAGTGTTTCTCGTAGTTGTCGAGAAAGTTCACTGGCTTTGGCTTTCTCAATTCGGCAGGTATTGGTGTTATCGGTACTTGCAACTTCTGTTTTCGTGGTACCGGTTGAGAGCTGCACCCTGTCAAAGTGATTAAGAACACGATCAAGCAAAGCATCTGTGCGTATCGTATCATGCTGTTGTGCGTCATGATATATCTCCAACCTATTTTGCTGTTCATTGTCTGCTTGTTTACGCAGAACAATATTTGTGGCCACATCCTTTTCATCTAATTGATTACCTGCAATCTGTTTATTCATTGCTTGGTTATCAAAATAAATACCGCCAGCAACAAAGCCAGCGGTAAAGGAAACAGCCAAAGCAATTAACGCTATGACGGTTTTATTCATTAACGAACCCCATTGTGTTCTAATGAAAAATGATTACCGTCAGGACGAGTTTTAAAACGCCCGCCCCAACTCCCACCTAATGACTCCCAATACTCACCCAATTCTTTATAGTCGCTGGTAGCTGTAAGGTATTTTCCGTTAGCATCGAATAGGTTGAAATCGACTGCTAAACGTTGAGTGTGAAGACTGTTACTAATACCCGATCCTTTCTTTGCATTAAGCTGTGCTTGTTCTGGTGTTCGATAAGCTTCACCAAACGTCAGCTTATACCCGTTCTGCTGAGCAAAGGTGATCAGCTTTGCAACCATACCTGTAAACGTATTCTGTTTATCGACTAATGACATATTCACCCCTTTATAAACTTGATGACATTGCCTTTACTGACCATCAACGTTGTGCAGATCAGGATATTGGCAAAGATGTTGTAGATATCAGCGTGATAATTAGGATCGAAATAAGCGCGAATAGGTACGCTTGAAGAGTAAGCAAGAATGAGGAAAGCTAACCATCCACCTTTTTTACAGTGTTGTCTGCCGTCACGTTTAAAATAGAACACACGTAGAAATATGACGGTGCAGATGATGGCATTAACAATAGTGAGCAATGTTTCGCATTTCATTGTTGCCCTCCTTGTTTCGGTATATCAGCCCTTCCGTATGCTTTTACGCTTAACTTAACTACAAGCAAAGCGGAAACAAAAGCACCTACAGCATCGATATGTTCGATTTCGTATTGCTCCGGTTTCACACCGAAAAGACCAGTAACAGAAATAAAGATAGTTGCTGCAGGACTAAAGAATATAAGACCACAAACGAAGCTTAGAAAAGCTAATACCGATCTACGTTTAAAGCTATATTCAGTAGCAGCAGTGGTAAAGAAGATGGCTCCCAACAGTGAACCCATAACAACTTCAGCTGGAAGCCCTGCGAAGTAACCAAGAAAAGCAGTAGTGCCAATCCCGGCTTTTGTGTAGACATCTTCTTGCATGAGTGTAGTACCAGTGATTAATGAATAATCATGATACTACATGACCATAAAGATAACCAATAATGCAAATTAGACAGAATTAACACTAAATTGGTTTATTGATATTTGTTAATTTATTAATCAGAAAACACCATGGTATTTTATCTTGGTGATTCTAAAAGATATTAATAGATGATAAAATTCGTAAATATAAATATTTAATAAGAATACTAGTATAATTTATGAACGAAAAAATTAAGTACTTAGATAGTATAAGAGGCATTGCGTGCTTAGTCGTTGTAATTTCTCATCTGACATTAATCTTTTATACTCAACTTCATGCATTTTCATATGATCCAAATATACCACAAAGTGATATTTTTGAATTCATTTACAATTCCCCATTTGCATTTTTTTACTCAGGATCATCAGCCGTATATTGTTTTTTTGTGCTAAGTGGTTTTGTTCTTGCAAGATCAATGTTACGAAAAGGTGGTGGATTAAAAATTTTAATTTCGAACATAGTGAAAAGGTATCCAAGATTAGCAATACCAGCAACCATATCATGCATTATTGCCTTTATTTGTTACTCATTTCCTGTAGATAAAACAGGAATAGCCGCTTCCGCTACAAATTTAGGTAAAATCGATTTAAATATTTTTGAAGCCATAAAAAGCGGAGCTATAACTGCCTTTATAGATGGTATTTCTATTTATAATTGGTCTCTCTGGACAATGAAAATTGAGCTAATTGGCTCTATTTTTGTCTATCTATATTGTTTTTTCTATACTAAAACAGAAAAAATGAACTCATTATTTGCATTAATGTTTATTCTGTTTCTTTTCTCTTTCTATGAAATTTATAATAATACAAAAAATTTAGGCTACATCTCATTTTTCATAGGTTGTTTTATATATATATATAATATAAAAATAAATAAAAAAATTGCGGTTTTTACATTTATTTTAGGATTGTACTTGTCGGGTGTTCATATATATAGTGATAGCTATGCTTTTATATATAAAAATAATTTAATATATGGAGTAAACAAAGGAAATATATATAACATGTTTAACTTCGCAGGAGGTTCATTGATAGTCTTTTCAATAATATCTGGTGGGTTATTCATTAAAGCATTATCAAATAAATACTTAATAAAACTAGGTGAATTAAGTTTTTCTATATATCTTCTTCATCTTCCAATGATTTATTTGGTTGGTATTGGAACATTTTCAGCATTAAATAATTTATTGGGATTCTGGTATGGTTCCTTGCTTTCTTCTTTATTGGTTATTTTAGTTACTATATTACTTTCCATTGTTTATAGTAAATATATAGATAACTTATCAATAAAAATATCATCTTATATTGGTAATAAAATAGCAAAGTAAACTAATATATTATAGCAAACCATCTGTTATAATTATTTTAATTAAAAAATATTACTATGGGGAAATTCCCCATAGTAATTATGTTAAGATGTAGGTCTATATACAACTAAGCCACTTGAATCTACCCATACATCCGTAACAGATGGACCTGTAGCATAAACGTTTCTAGAACGTTCTTTATCCCATCGTGCAACTCCTATTTTTTTGTTTTGAGTATTTGTTTTACTGTTTGGGTTATTAAATTCGTAAGAGTGTTCAACCGTATTGTTCTCTATACCGTAATTACCCCCATCCCAAAACATAATTGTTTTTCTACCTAATTTATTGATATTAGATAACTCAGTAATGTTATCGGGGTATCGAACAGAATTGATCATAACTTGGCATGTATTATCTGTTACTATAAACTCACTTTCATTAATATTAAAAACACCTTTAGCATTAAGTCCTGTTATAGTTGATACCGAATTATCATCAATCTGCAATACTCTATTACTATTAGCATCTATATCCCATGTCATATTCAAGCCATATATATCCACTATACTTTTAGATATTCTTAGTAATGATAGTTTTTGTGACTTTGATTTTAACCTCTCACACCCCCATTCAATTAATGAAATACCAATACAATCTTTAGTAAAAGTTCCTATTGATTCACTTTGATTACCTTCGGTATAACATGATATGAATGAAGAATATGCCATCCCTTCAATTAAAAAACCTAGTGTATAGTCTGTATAACCGCATCTAGTAAAAATATTAGATGTTCCAGTACCTATAGACTCAGCTCTCTCTCTACCTCTTATTGAATATGATCCAGCCTTACTTTCTGTATTTGTTTTCGCAGTAAAAACTAGTCTTTCAAAAGAATTTGAATATATGTTCCTAAACTCATGTCCTATATTATTACCAACAAATCTGCAATATTTAATTTCTGAATCAGTTAAATACGGTGTGTATAATCCAAAGTGAGTATGAAGCCCAAACGCTGTTACAAAATCAATACCTTCAATATTAATTGCTCTAGGAAAGCTATCCTTATCATGCACTATCCCAATTTGAAATGACCACAAAGAATACCAAGTACTTTCACCCCCCATAGAACTATGAGGCACTTCTTCTTCGGTATATAACTCTGTTCCCACAAACATTTGAACACCATACTTCCCTGATGCTCTGAAAGATGTCCATTCACGAACAAGCATACCTTTGGATGTATAATAACTTCGATTTTCAAAGCTAACATTAATCCTGTAAGGCGATCTAGATTTTTGAACTTTCATAATAAGTAACCAAAAAGGCGACAAATCATATCTAACTGAAGGGCTAGTATTATCGTACGGAAGTGCGCCAAGTTGTTCTATAGTGATGCCATTAGCTAAGTTTTCAACAAGCGTATACTTATATCCGTATTTATCACTAATAGCGAACTCTCCGAGATCAATAGGTAATTTATTTGGTTCCACAATTTCACTTGTTTTTATCCAAGATGATTTACCAAACCCAACTTGGTGGAAACCCAATACGTCAACAGTGGATCCAACTGTAATATTACCGTCACTTTGTAATTCACTAATAGTTTTGAATGTTTTCGTTATAAATCCTAACTCATATTTTAACGATACATAACCAATTCCCATCCATGTCCCAACACCAATTCCACCTGATTTATCGGGTGTAGAACCAATAGGAATTAATTTAGGTAACTCACCATCCCAACGATAATATTCTCCATTACTTTCCCAATGTAGCGCCTGATACCGTGTTGTTATCTCAGCACCTTTTTCAAAAGAATCAACAAGGACATAGCCAAGCGAACCAGTTTCAGCAGGATCAAGTAATTGAGGATAGCCTTCATTATCAAAACCAAGTTGTTTATTTCTACGTTGCTCAGCTGATGGCAACGCTGGTATAGCCTTATCTTTAACTCGCAATGTTTTACTATCAATATCCTTAATACTGTTATCAACGTAGTCTTTATTAGCACTATCACTGCCGAACTTAGGTGGTGCCAAATTAGCAATACGATTACCTTTAGCATCATAGTAGTTCGATAAATAGGTGGGTTTGCGTAGGCTTAAAGAGAAAGTACCCAATGCCTTTTGAATTAACATCGTTAGATAATCAAAAGCATCTTCATGCACTTCAGCAAAGAATTTACCCTGATTACGTAAATCAGTTTCTTGCACAACAGGCAGATCGCGTTCTAATAATATCTTCCATCCTCTGGCTAATGGTTTATTTAAAACCACCTTACCGCCATGATAAGAACCTGCACCAACAATAGTGTAATCAGTACCATTCTTTAATGTAGTTTCATTACCATCTTCATCAGCAACGACAACTATCAAATGTCTGCTTTCAAAGATACGGAATCGAAAATCAAAATCCGTTGTTACGCCATTACCTACATACTCTTCATGGCTTAGTTCAGTAGATACCGTCATTGCTCATCTCCTCTGGTGTTAATGAGGATATGATACGTTTAACTACAAAATATATCCATATTTGCAATAATGGTTATCTAATAGAAAATTAAATTAACCATTTAGATGAACATTTTAATACATTTACATTATTATAGTTTACGTAATTATTTTCATTAGTGAGGACTTTAGCCATGGAAAAGAAGTATGAATACCCTGCACCAGCTAACTATCCAGATGTAGTGAATACCGATAAAGGGATTGAAAAGTTAATTACAAAATCAAACCTTGAAGCACTTTTAACAAAGATGGGAGAAGATGGTCATGATGTATCAGCTCCACTTGTAGAACTGATAGCAATGAGAAACTTTATAGTCCAGAAGATGAGAGGTAATAAAAATATAATACCGTTAGTGGAATGTATTTTAGCTGAATTAAAGAAATGACAACAATGCACCGCTTAAGCGGTGCTATTTATATATTTCATTAATAAAATCACTTTTTGATTCTTTATATTTCTTACCAAAAAGACTTTTACAAGCATCATCCATTACCAACTCTGCTTTTTTGAGCTTGTCTTTACAGTAAAAAAAGTACAAACATAAGCCTATTGTCACAAAAACAAATAATATGGTTTCGCCATGTGGAAATAGAAAACTTATAAACATACCAAAAATACAGGCAATAAAAATATATTTTGCTGTATTGTAGCTAAGCATTGCATCATCATAATCTTTCTGTATTTTTAATAACTTATCTTTATTCCACATGGCGTTTTCTCTACTTCATCTGCTCCTCAACTTGATTCAATAATGGTGACAAATAAAACAAGTTTTGGAAAGGTAATAGTTTGCGCACAGATCGCACTTCTCTATCATCAAACTCACCGTTTAATACACCTGATGTGATGTTTTTAATATCACCACCGAGATCAAATGTAGGGCCCAATAATGCACCAATTCCATTACGGCTTTGATAACGTGATGCTGGTGGCCCACCAAACATGGCACTCATACCATAAGTACCACCGCTAAGGTTTTCCAATACGTTGTTAGGCTCACCTAACCAGCCCATCATTCCTGACCAGTCTAAACCCTCTTTTACTAAGTTAGCCGGTTCGGTATTAATATCTCGTCCTGCCATTTTAGCCTTGAGGACATAGACTAGGGATCCAAGTGCTACTTGAAGCAATGCGCCATAATAGAATGATGCATCTCCTGACTGTATGCCAGAGACTAAAGCTCTGTTATGAGTAGCAAAGAAGAAGGTTTTAAACTGCATAACTATCTTACCTAATTCACTACTCATCATTAATGGTGTATCACCAATACCCGGAGTGATTACTGTAGTTCTTACATCTTTTAATACTGCTGCCTGAAATGTTTCACGCACAACACGATCATCCCATAAGTGGCTATGCCCTGTTAACATGCCGTCTAAGTCTTCACCGTGTCGCTTAAACTGATCTGCTATACGCTTTAGCATTGATTCATCGATACCAATATGAGCCAGTTTCTTTATTTCTTGTTTACTTAGCGTACCACCAGCATCTAAAGTATTTGCCGCTCTAAGTACCTTAGATTGAGTAATAACACCAGACCACATTTTCATAGTATCGGTGTATTGATTCATCAACGTAAGGTTGCCAAATTTCTGTGATGACCATTGTAACCCACGTTCTAAATAACTACGTCTGCTATATGGATCATTAAGGTCAGCAATCACCTTAGAACGACTGGATAATATATATTCAAGACCAATACCCATTTCACGTAAATCAGCTTTAGCAATTCGCATAGCACCAATATCAGTTAGCATCTTACCCAATGGTTTTAACGCACTACGTAAACCGTGTTGCATAATCGGACGAGCCATATCAGGTAATGATGATATTGTCATACCACCTAATAAACGTAAGAAGTTAACGTGACGAGCCACACGACCAGCGCGAACAAAGAAACTAGATGGATCTTTAGGTGCTCCATAAGTTCCTAACAGGCGGTCACGCATAGCACGAATATCACGTAAATCAGCTTCTCTTCGTACTTCTAATCGACTACGTTCTTTAGGTGTGGTTGCATCAGCAATAAGTTGGTTGTATTCCTCTGTAATCGCTTTGATTTGATTATCCATATCAACACGACCAAACTTAGCAGTGAGTTCAATTTCAGGCGCGACTTGGCGAATATAGTTTTCCATCACATAGTTAACATCTGATTCGAGATAGTCTTTAATGCGTTCATCAGGAATGTTTAGGGTTCTATCTTTTGTAAAACCAGCGCGTTTAACTAACCCATCAGGGATTAGCTCACTGGGTACAATGCCAGACGGGGCACCAATAATTTTATTAACAATATCATCTGCTGCAGCATCTAATTCTTCACGCTCTAAAGGTGTCATGCGATTTAATGCTGATTGTCTAATTCTGTCATGACGAGTTAATGAATTCGCTGTTCGTGTTAAACGACGATGTTCATTTCTAAACTTGCGAGGGTTATCAAGAATATCAACGCTACGTTGTAATGCAGGTAATTTATTCTCAGCATCATTAATACGCTGTAACTTTCGTTGTAATGTTGCCTGTCTTCTTGTTTGTGTTTTATTTAGCTGAGCAAGGTTAGATAGTGAATTTAACTCAACTTCTACCGCATTCTTTTCATTAATGATTTTTTGATATTTATTAATATCATCCATCAACAAAGATTTTTTACCTGACCAACTCTCAGCCTCTTTAATTTCAAGCCCTAAACGTTCAGCTTGTGGTGAAGCGTTACGTGCTTTATCAATACCAATTTCAGCACGATCAAGGCTACCTTTGGCTTTATTTATTGAGGTTTGATTAATCTCTTCTAACCAGTCAGCAATGATTTTCCTAAACTCAGTACGATCATTTAAAATTTTGTCGAATTTATAAATACGAGGGAAATAGCTTTGTGCAGTTGTCACCTTTACATTTTCACGTAAGATCCCCAATTCAACCATTCTATCTTTGGTTGCTTCGACAATAGGTCTAATAGAACGTGCCGCCTCTGCAATTTGTGGTATCGCATGAGTATCACCGTTACGCATAGCATCACCAACAGCTTCACTAAATTGGTAATAGCTCATATCACGACCACCAGATTGACGATACTGTTTAAAGTGGTCTTTCGTTGATTCTACTTGCTTATAAACAAGTGTTTCATAACCTCTCACTTTTGTTTCAACAGCGGTAAATGTCGCAATACCTTCTTCATTTTTAGCAAAGGTAAAGTTATTTTCTGTGAGTTGTTGATTAATTTGGCGTGCTGTTTTAGAGGGGGATTGAGCAACACGACCAACAGGACTAACCATCATTGTTCTATTAACAAAAGAGGGTCCTTTTAGTGTCTCTTGTTCAAGTGTTGTATTAGCAACTTCCGCAGCACCAATGCTTCGATCACCAGATTGATTGGCTGGTGGGTTATTACTTGGTTGATGTTCAATAATGTCATTTCTAACTTTATTAATTAACTCACCTCGATTTCTAACTAATTGCGCCGCTGAACCTAAGGTTCCGCCTATCATGGCATCTAGCGTAACGTTAATCGCACTCTCAGTTAATGTTCGTGTTTCTTGGGTACTATGCAATGCCATTTCAGAAGCTACGCCACCAGCAGTATTTGCCAATGCAAACTTACCTGCTGTTGCACCAACACTACCGCCTTTTACTATGGCTCCCCCTGGTATCATCATTGCAGCAACATTAATTGGATCAATAACCCCCATTGCTATACTACTCACAATACCGGCACCGCCTGAATCCATTAATTGCTGTCTGTCATTCTTCTCACGATCAATGCGTTGTTTTATTGCAGCGGTTTCTTGAGGAGAGTTTGAATGAATAAAGGCATCGGCATAGTCTTCATAACCTGAAAGCGTTAATTCATCTTCAAATGGATTATAGCCTTCTATATCTTCAAATTGATTAAAAGGTGCAGTAGCAATCAAACTACCCACTGAGTTATCGATACGAAACGCCGCATTACGTAATTCTTTAGTTTGCCGTCTATCATCAAGCGGATTAATAGGGTCATACCAAGACGGTGAAACATTATCACCGTAAGTAGGTTCAGTTTGCTGAACAGCATTAATATCCGCAGATAAAATATCATCAGGTTGTTGTTCGTAAATAGGCATCAGTTTTTATCCCAAGAAAAATAATTATTGAATTTATTTACTCGCTCATTGTGAGCTTCTTTATATTGCTCACGGATACTTTGACGACGTTCATCAAATTCTGAGCGCGATTTATCCAATGCTTCTTCTCGTTCCCTTTTATCCTGTGCTTCCTTAACGCTTTGTTGGCGTTTTTCCATTACCTCTTTATACATTGGTGATGATGACTGTTCTGGTTTAAAGCGAATAGGCAAGCCGTTATCTCCCGTGTATGGGCGATAAATAGGAATATCATCACTACCGGTTTGTTTTATCATTATTCCGTAGCTGTAATCTCTTGGTGTCACTGCATCAGAGACAATAACGATTTCAGTGCCAGAAGAAGCGCCACCAAATGACTTAGACATTAATTGCTTTTTCTCTTCTTCCCATTGTCCAGCGATCCAGTTGCCAGCACCTGATTCATTAATACCGTATACGGCTTCTGGTGCATAACGCATAACTTCTTCACTGCCATTGATATTAGATACCGCCCACGTTCTTTTAATTTGAGCGTTGGTCATTTTCTTGGATAGTTCTGCATCACCGCCTGTTTCAGCAAAGTTAGCGTCATACAGCGTTTGATAGTCACGTAAGTAAGCGCCATTTTGAGTACCAGGCTTACTAACGTTTGGTGAAGAAAATGGTTTATACCAAGGGTAAAAATCATTGATATTAGATTGTGCGGCCTTATCTCTATCCTTGATATATCCTTTATCCCTGATTTGAGAAGCGATCATTTGCTTAGTGCGTTCATCTTGTTCAAATGTCGTCTTAAATGCAGTTTCTACCGCTTTCTCATCAGGCATACCTGCACGACTTAAACTATATACTTTTGAGTAATACGCCATTGTGCTTGATGGAATATCAGTCGCTGATGCCGGATTGTTATCAAATATCTGTCCATACATTTTCGCGATAGGAAGAACAACTTCAGGATCTTTAGACGTTGCCCCCATATTCAATACAGACTTAACTTGTGATGGGATAATCCCTGTTCTTGCTGTAAGTTCGGCAACGGCATTTAAGCTATTATCATCACGTAAATTAAAGCTCTGCTGAATATGTTGTTCAAAGTAATCATCTGCTGCCTGCTGATTATTCTTATCATTAGGATCAAGCGGAAAGTTATTTTGTATTGAAAGTTGTAATCGGTTAGCTGCAAACTGTTTATCTTGTTCCTTGATATTACCTTCAACGAACTTACCAAATTTCTCCCAACGTTGAATTTTGCTTTCGTAGTTTGCTTCACCGGGTTGAGGTTTATTTTTAGCTAACAAAACTTGCTGTGCTTGTGGCGACATCTCTTTAGCTGCTGACATAAAACCAGCATAACGTTTAGCTTCTTGCATATCGGCAGACATAGCTGAACCTTTGTCATAGCCAAACGCAGAGATTAATTCATCATGAGTAGGCGCATTAGGTGCTTCAAGTCCTCTTTCCCATGCCGCGTAAGAGTCAGCTACACGAGTACCGAATTGTTGCTGTAATTCACCTTGCTTTTGCTTACGTAACTGTTCTGCTTGTCGTAAATATTTTGCTTGGTCAGCTTCATCTAATGCATCGAAAGCGGCAGATCCAGTTAATAGTTTTGGTGCTTCAGATGTCGCTTGTAATTCAACAAAACCAAGTGCTGACTGTATGCCTGTTGCTATCTGCTCATCAGTGTAATTAACACGGTTACGCCCATTCTCTTTATACATTATCGCTGTCGATAAATGTGTTAAGGTATCTAAATTCGTTAAATCTAATGGTTGATTAGGTGCAACACCAAGGTAATCAGATACATACTCAATGTATGCCTGAGTATCATTATTATCTTCTGGTGGCGCCCAACGATTAATGATCTGCTCTGGTGTAACAAACCCTTGTCGAGCATAAGAAAGTAGATTTTTACCTAATGCTCTAATGCCGTGCTCAGGTGTGGCAAACTTAGCAAATGCACCATCATCACCGGTTTGCCCTACCCATTTATTACTAGATATACGAATATTACCAGGATTGTTGTTTCTAACCCCTCTTACTCCATCATTTGGTACATTATTAGTTGGCGCTCTGCTTACCGTACCGAGGCTTGAAGGTTCTCCATTTTGTTCTAAGAACCCCATATAATCAGCACCGAGTTGGTTTTCAATCGCTTTACGTGCAGTCGCTACTTTGAATTCTTGTTTCTTGGCGAGGATCTGCTCTTCACCCCAACCGTGTGATAATCCAAACTCTTCTATTTGCTGAAACACTTGTTTATGTGCAGAAATATAAGCCTGATTATCACCGTACATTGATGCGGCAGACTCTGCATTTAATGTTAACGTTGATTGAAACTGATCTTGTTCATAAGCTTTGATTTGCCCCATCTCATGACGATTCGCTTGTGATGCAAACTGAACACTCATTTCTTGCGCTTGTTGCATAAAGCTTTGTCGCACAATATCGTCAGGTAATGTTGATGATATTTCACCAGCATAATCACGAAATGACTGCTCATACTCAGACGCTTTGCCAATCGCGTTTTTACCTTGCTGAGAAAGTAATCCATTTTGTGGATCGGTCATCAGTTCGTTGGCTTTTTGTCGTAGCTGTAATGCGGCATCTTGCGCTAGTGCAACATTAGCTCTTTGTTTTGCTTCTGCAAATAAACCGACATATTGCTCACCAACACGACCAAAGCCAGCGCCAAAAGCATCAGGTGATGATTGAACAGAAAACCCATTATTCGGTAACTGCTCAGGCATAACCGTTCTATTATCGTATGTAGGTACCTTTGGCATAATTAAAATCCTTTTGGTGCTTTAGCAAATGTCTTACCCGCTTTCGCAGCACCTGAGCCACCACCACCGAATGGACTCCATGTACCACCAGCCAGCTGATACGCGCCATAAGCTTGAATAGGTGCTGTTAATAACGTTGTCATTGCCCCCATATTGCCTGAGCGTCTTGCCATCTTTGCATTAAGGCGATCATTCTCAGCTTGCATACGATAGCCATACGCTTCACGAGAAGCGTTATTGACCATAGTTAACGCATCAAGCTCACCCATTGCAGCAGTATCACCCAAAATATCTAAAGCACCTGCAGTACTTAAATCAATGCCACTGGCTGACATTGTTGCCGCCTGTGTGCCGGCTAATTGGCGAGTACGTCTACGCTGTTCTTGTGCCTGAGCGTTTCCTTTATTAATTGCATCAAGCGCAGCATCTTCATTAATTTTGGCGTTTTGATTGGCCACTGATGCTTGAAATTTACCATCGGTATATTGTCCATATGCTTGCAATGCAGAAGTACCAATTACTGCTGCCGCTAATGTTGTTGGTTCACACATTATTTAGCCCTCAATGTAAAACGATGGAAAGGTAACTGAAGTAAACCTGCTGGCTTTGCTTCTTCAATCTGAAACCCCAACCAATGGAGCCACGCCTTAGCAATATGATTACGTTCATCGACATAATTCATCAGTGTTGGGTATTGCCCTAACATCTGTTTTAAGATGGGTTTACAGCGTCGTAGAAAGGTTTTCTGGTGTTGCTCTAATAAATCAGTCCCCGCTAGCCAAGGGATACCTAAACCAGTAAGTAATGAGCCAGAAGCAACACCAAAAATAGTCACGACTTCATCATTAATAATGCCGGCATAGGCTTTAGTAGAAACAGATAAGCCATGTCGTAATACCTGCTCAGGTGTTTGCATTGACATAGCGTAGAACTCATCAACATCAGCTTGTCTTACATGTGGTAATAAACGAACAATATGTTCATGAGTAGCAGGAGTAATTTGTACATGATGTTTTTTCATATCAGAAACCACCAGCATCAATACGCGGAATAACAGAGAGCACCGCTAACGGTAACGGATCAACCTGTCTAATAAAGACACGTCCGTTTTTGCTCCAATCTGCATCTAAATTAATTTCAACAATGCCTGTGGCATCATCAACAGGATTGTCGTAAAACTCGAATTGACGTTGAGGATACTCATATAGCCGTTCTTTTTCAGTACCAGCCCAAATACCCCGACTACTATTTACAATTAAGCTGGCAACCTTAATAAGCTTCTTCTTATCAAGTAATGTTTCTTGCCCATTGATATGGATATCAAGCGTTTCTAATTCGCTGGTAATAGGTAATCCGATATGTACTACGGCTGATGGCGTATCAATTTCCACTGCACCATTGGTGACAATGGCCTGCGGTGAAACATTAGCATCGGAAAGAATATTAACTGTCTTACCTTCAAGATGATTTAAGCCAGCAAAGCGATAGCGGGCTATGCTCCATTCAGTAGTAGGCGTATTTTGTAATACTGGTGGAATATTGCGATTAGCAGAAATAACCACTTGATTTTCAGATACATATTGAACAATCTTACAGCGAAGCTCTTTATGTTCATTATCTTCAAAATAAGGAATATTGACGGCACTACCAATATCAGAAGCACTAAAGACCGGATCACCTGAAATCACTAATGGATAGTTTTCTTGATAGTTCCACTCACCCGCTCCACCAGTGATGGTTGCTGTTTTTGATATATCAGTATTTCTACCGTCATAACTTAATCCAGAATCCACAAAGAAAGCATCTTCTGTACGAGTAAATAAACGGCTAGCCAAGCGCTCTACATACCGAACCTGTTTACCGTTTACTGTACGCTGAACAATAAAATAGGCTGAATCTTCATTGCCTTCACTGATCGAACACGTTGACTCAAATTTCCCTTCTGTCGATTGTGGCGCCCAGGAAAAAACTTGTTGTTCTCTTAAATAGGTTAAAGCCAGCATTAACCCATCGTCACGAATGCACCATGCAATAGAATATGGAACCGTAGTAAATGACCAATCAACAATACGGTGGCGTTGAAATAGGTGATTTGCCAACATAGTTAAGTCAGTGCCTTGATACCCATCCACATCAAAGGAGTACGATAAATCACGCACAGCACTGCCTTTCTCTTGTATATAAAGCGCAATGTTCGCAACAGAGATTGGCGGTAAATCACTTGAACCGTTAGCACCTTGTGATGACATTGAAAAACTGGAAGGTGTAAGTACTTTGTTCTGATCGCCTGTGATTTGATATTCACCACCAGAGGTCAATGCCACCAGCGAACCGACATCAATCAAATGGCGAATTTCATTAACTTGACGACCTGCATACGTGTAGATAATGCGATCATCATCTTGTATAGGATTGTTGCGCCCAAAGTCTTTATAGTCACCGCTACGACTGGCCCATATTGTTTGTGGGTAGGCACGAGAGCCAGCAAAGAATAAACGTTGTTGATAATAAACAACGGTGCTTGGATAACCATCAACATCATTCCACACTGCACGCGCCCATTTATGGCTGGCGTTGTCTTCACCAACAGCATTGGATGGAATATAAGAGATCACCTTTCCTGTGGCTGTTTTGCCATCTTCACTAACAGTTTCAATTTTTACGATACCAAAACCACTATGCAGATATTCCCACTGGATCCCTGTATCACCACCCCAACCATCCCAGCTCATTCCTTCCGTGTGAGACGGTCTTAGTGTTCCTGTTTTACCACCACTATTGGCACGATAGTAGTTACTGTCAGCACGACGTTGATCATTAAGGTTGGTTGTTTTATCTGTCTCCCATACAGGAACCGCATCAATATCACGTTGTTCTAAATAGAACTGTTTACCTATTTGCTCGGTACCAAAAATATCATGCGTAGATGTTAACGTAATTTGTCCCGTGCTTGCACTAGCATAAACTTTTATTGCCTTATCAGTATTGATATCTTCAAAGGGACCGTTCTTAGTTTCAACGGAGACTAACTTCCAATCATCATGATCGTAACGCTGTAACTCCATTGGTGGATAATCAGTATGAACAATCGTCATAACATCGGCTGATTGCGTATACTTCAAATCAAACAAATCAGCTTCTTTATAAGGTGTAGATAATTCAAACACTTCGCCTTTATGTTCACCATCAGCATAGAGAACCTGCCCACCATCTTTAAATACGCGAATATAACGATCACCAAACTCTAACGCGTAGGTTTGTACGGTGCTGAATTGGAAAGGAATAAGGCGAGACTTCTTATTTTGATACTTTGTTTCAGCAATAAATCGTGTGCCTGGTCTATTCTCAACACCACCATATTGACGAACAATAAAGTTATGGCACTTGCGCAGTGCAGTTGAATACTTCGCAAGATCAACACGACCATATAGGCTTGGTGCAATTTCACCGCCTGAAAAACTAGGTTGAATAAGACTAAATGGCATTATGACAACCTCGCTTGTGTGAATTCATCCATATAATCAGTTGGCTCTGCTGACTCACTTAATGAATGTGCGGCCGCACTTTTAATAACACCTTGGTAAATTTGTAGTGCTTCACCACCAATCCCCGCATTTGATGCCAATGGACGAGCCAATTCAGCCGCTAAACGCCATGCAAGCGCATCTTTAAATAACGCATCAAACATATTGACGTCAGTAATACGTGCAACATACTCAAGCCATGCACTAGGATGATCAGTAAAAATTAATCGACCAGTACCGTTTTCATCTGAACCAACATGAAAATGGATTGCCGTATCTGGTCTACGGTATTTTTGATGAGGTTCGACAATGCCAATGGCTTTTAGGCAATCATTAGGATAGCGATAGGCATACGCCCAATTAGGCGGGGGATTATTTGTATTGGCTAATGCCACCTTTTTAGTCGCAAAGTTCCAAGGGAAATCGGCCAGCACACTATCACGACATTGCGCATAATGAAGGTTGCATTGAACCGCTTCTTTGCTGGATTCAGTCATACTATTAATCGAACGACTATTGCCAATGCGACTTAATGCAATATTGCAAATTTCAATTTCTGAGGCCATATCATTTATCTCCAATAAAAAAGGGGCTTTCGCCCCCTTTGTCATCGGGGGTTAAACCCCAAGTTCTTTCCGCTTTTCATCTATTGCGGTGCGCATTTTATCTGCGCCCATATTGTGATGAGGTGCTTTACCAAATAGCTGGGTATATTGCTCACGAAGCGCATCAAGGCTTGAATCAATTGCCACACCTGAACCGCTTACAGCAATATTACTTATGTCTTCACCAGTATTATCACCAGCCCCATCAGCCACACTATGAGTATTAAGTCGAGCATCAGCGCCACCAATTAACGCTAAGTTATCGCCAGCTATACCGTCGTACTCAACCTCTTCACCGATTTCAAGTAGACGCCCAGCGATAAATGATTTTTTTAAAACCTTATATCGTGACATGTCACACCTTATTGAGTTACAGCATCGTAAATAGGATGAGCATCAACAGTTAGGTTAATGCCCGCAGTGAACTTACCCGCCGTTAATGGACCTTCTGCAACAACATATTGCAGGCGCAGGTACTTCAGAACGCCTTGAGGTACTTTCGCCACAATACGTTTACCTGCATTTAAATCAGCAATGGGTATTGCCACAGATTCAAAGATAGATTTAGCATCAGAGAATTTATCGTCTGTCGCGGTTTCTAACTTAATTTGAACCGTCGCTTCACCTGCTGCTTTAGCCTGTTCAGTCACTTGTGCAAACAGCTCTAATGGCTCACCAATACCGATATCACGAAATGCACCATGCACTGGCGTTAAGTCGATAATTTGCTTACTTACAGCAGATGCAGTAACCGCCTGATCCAGTGAAAAAAGCGTTTCTTTATCTAAAATCATTTTGACTATCTCCAAATAAATGAAAGTTAGCGGAGCCGTTAAACGACACCGCAATAACTTATTTCACCTGATCTTCAGTCGTTAAGATGGCATCAACACGGCGAACAGGAATTTCATCGAATGAAACAACTTTCTTACCGGCAACTTCTGCCATGGAAATATTGACGTTTTTGCTGTTTTTAATTTGACGACGCATCCAGCTACGAATTTGCTGGTTACAATAAAAAACAGGACGCCCCATAGAGAGGTTAGGGATCTTCTCAATTGCTTGAATAAACAAGTCTGGCAAATCGAGTGTGTCCGCTTTTTCTGGATCTTTACCAATTTTGGATAAATCAATATTGGCGATACGGACAACATAACGCCAGTCACGAACTGAGATACCATTTTTCCATTGGAAGTGAGTACGAAAGCCTTGGTATTTACCTTTGTTCTCATCTTCTAAAGTAACTTCGCCTAAATGGTTTTGCTCTAAACCTGCTTTAGAACCTTTAGGGAAAATACCGTGAACCGTGTTTTCACCCCATACCACTAACCACACAGAAGTTAAGTTACTGCCAGTACCACCAGCATCAATGATATTGACTGCATTCTTTGCTTTCATATCGTTAAAGCGTGCAGCTAAACCCGTAAAGCGCTGAGGATGAACCGTAGCATCACCATAAATAACAGTCTCCGCCATTTGCTGGTTCATTGACTCTAAGAATGCAATTGATTCAGACAATAGAAATTCATTCTTTTGTCCGTTCAAATTAGCAAGATCTTTATCAACCTCAGAATAGGTTTCAAGCATACCAATCGCATCAGTAACCTGTGCTGTGGTTGATTTGCTTGGTGGTACACCATAGTTAAGCAAGCGCCATGTTGCCGACGGCAGACCTGTACGAACGGTTGTACGGTGACCCGTTGGTAAGTTACCTTCAACGAAAACCATATCATCAAGAATTTCATTAGACTGATTCAGCAATTCGACGATCTTCGCTTGCTTGCTGTCAGGGCCTTGTCGTTTAGCCCAATCAACGAGAGTTAAAGCAGGCATGTTATTTCCTCTTTGTTATCCAAATAAAACATCAGCAGCACTTTTACTGCCGTTACTGTTGCCAGTGACAAGACCGTCCTCTGACATTGCTTTGCCTATCTTGGCGAAAGCCCGAATAATCTCTGGGTGATTACCTAACCCTGTTTCTGTTAAATACAATTTCAAATCATCAGAACCATAGGTATCTAATGCCTTTTGTGCTGCACCAATAGACTCATTTGATCCTAATTCTTCATCTGCTTTAACAGTTTTAGCCCATTGCTCAGTCTGCTTTTGCCAACCATCATTGATTTGTTTCTGAATAGCAGGCATGATTTTAGAGCCATAAACATCAACCAGTTTTTGCGCTTGTTCGTTGTTTAAATTCAGCTCACGAGCAATAGGCTCAAAGACTTCTAATGCACCTTTATCAAGCTCTTGCCCTTCTTCTGGTGCTTTAAATTCATACTTTTCAGGCGCACCTACATCTGATTTATTGGCATCATTTTTCTTATCAGTCGGCTTGCCCTGCTCTTCACCATTCTTTTTTTCAGTGCTTTTAGTAGGATCATCACTGTTTGCTGGTGGCTCATTTTTATCTGTTGCTGATGTTTCTTGAGTAGGTTCCGTTGCTGTACCGCCACCGCCTTCACCTCCCTCACTGTGTTGCTCGTTATACAAACGACGCATAATTAATTTCTGCCATAAGTTCATGACTGTTTCTCCCGTTGTTAAACGCTTGGTGTAGCTGATTCATTTGCCATTTGCGCATAAAGCTCAGGGCAAACTTGGTGTAATTGATTGAAAACTTTTAACCCATAGTTACGCTCGCCCTCTCTAAATGCCATTGCATAGGGATCGTTAGAAAAAGAGCTACGAAATACGCCAGAGTCAGAAATCAAACGCCAAATAACAGCACGCCCAGCTTCTGTGGACATAACCTCTTTTAGCTGTTGTTCCTCTTTCTCTTGCCTATTTTTTTGTTGAATATCGTATTCAGTGCGAGCAATTCTCTCGTCTTCATACGCATCGAATGGATGTGTCATTGAGCACCTCCACCCGCCATAGCGGACAAGGCACTATCATTATCAAGATTGGTATCACTGAGGGTTTTAGCACCATCAATAGCGGACTGCGCCATTTGCATCTGTGCCATTTGTTGTTGCTGTGCTTGTCGTTGTTGACGTATTGCTTGTACTTGCTCATTGGTTGCAACGATTGTTGGAGAGACACCAATTGCTGATGCATAGTTATCAATAGCATCATCAGCGTTAAGTTTATCTAGGGCCTCTGGCTTAACTTTTGCCAGATTGCCAACAAAGCCAGCAAAGCGTTCGATACTGCCAACACCAATCGCTTTCTGCGCCTGAGCCATTACAGAAATGTACTCAACCTTTAGATCCATTCCCTGCATTTCATCAGGTGCAATGGGAAGTAAGTTTTTATTTACTAAGATTGAGAAAGTGCGATTAATCAGTTTGTCGAGTAACTCAGAATCAAGGCGTTGCAGAACAGGCCCTAATTGCAATAGCTTCTCTTCACGCATTTCAACAACGGCTTCAATCGGCATAGAGCGCGTATTCACCATTTGCATCATGCGGAACAAATCAACAAAGTAAGCGGTATCAATCAGTTGACGGGTATCTTGAACATCTTCAAGTAGTGCTTTCAATGCTACGGGTTGAACATCAAAAATCGTTTGAATTTTATTAGTAGGATTTGCCTCATCAAGATAGTTAATGCCTCCGGGTATGGTATTTACCCGTTGGTTTTTTAATGAGGCTGGCACTTGTAAAGGTGGATTGGTCAGCTTATCAATCATCTGCGCTTTACGCTTTTGCATTAATTGAAGTGCTTTAGTACCACCTAACGCCAACATACCCGGGCAAGATGAACCGTAAACATCTTCACCATTGACTTCCCAACGTGGCGCCATGATAGGAAATTCATCATAGCCAGACTCACGTAACACTTTCTCGTGATCACCCGCCACTTCAAGATAAACGGATTTAAAAGGCTTGTGCTTCGCCTCTAACTTTCCTGTTTGTCGTTCAAGGTTTGGATATACGGCATGAACCACTTCAACCCATTGGCTGTACTGGCTTGAATTCCACATTGATTTAACAGTGTCGCTAACGCTATCAATCCCGAACTCCATTACCAACTGGCGAACGGTCATCGTAAATTTGCGATAGCAAACATCAACACTCAGGCTTGGGCTATTCGCAATGTAGTAACTGCCAAGAGGGAAATGAACGGTACGGATAATACGCTGGCTATCTTCAACAACGGCCATTGCTGCAGTGCCAAAGGTACCTAAATCCCCATACATCAACGGTAATGACTGATAGAGATTAGAACGATTGAACACTTCGTTCATGCGTTGTTCGGTGGTTTCTAGCCAAAGTTTTACAGGGCCATAATCCATTAAATCAGGATCAGGTGTCGCTAAACGAAACCAAGGACGAGCAGGACTTGTAATACCTGACATCATTCCACTGGAAAGTACCGACGAAGCTAAAGATGCCGTAGGGTCAATAATCTTACTATTACGGCGATCTCCTCGATTAACATCAGACGCAGTAAAGCGCGTACTACGAGGACGAGTGAAATCTGACAATTCACGCCAATGCGGTTCAAATGAGCTACGCTCTGTTTCCAACTGATTAAGTTGTTGCAGTAGCTGTTCTTTCAATGGCGTTGACATAGTCACCCCTTATTGACCAAGTAAGGTTTTACCGCTAGTGGATGCTGAACTTGTCGCACCTTGCGCACCTGTTAGTAACGTAGACTTACGACCTGCGGCTGCACGGCGACGACGCATTTCATCATCACGACTACCCGTTACTGCCGCATCTTGTTCTTGAGGTGCTGCCTGAACAGCAGGAGGAGTAGTAATTTTTGGAGTTGAGCCTAATCCGCACATAATTCACCTATAGATTAAATTAACCGATATTGCATATTAAATTAATAATACATGCTATTTGACAATATTGAAAATTATAACTACCATTTTGGTTATGCAATGCCACTGCATTTTTTCTCGGTATTGTTACCACGACAGCGTGCTTTACCTTAGGACTGTTTGCCCTCTACTCCAGAGGGCTTTTTTTATGCGAATGGATCGTAATCTGAATTGCTGACATTAACGCCAGAATGAGGTGAGGAATAATTTCTATCTATTTTGGTGACTGGATAGGCGAACGTCAGCGCGAGCGCATCACCTTTACCAGGTGAACGACCAAGACGTTTTTTAATTTCTGTTTTATCTTCTAGTACAATCTTGCTATCAATAACACGAACTTTGTATTCACCACATGATAAATCATCTGCGGTTTCTTGATCGTCAATAGCCCCACCAATTTTTAGCCATGTCTTAACGCTGTTATACATTTCACCGCGTTTGTTTAGCATTTGTGGATCTGTTGATGCACCACCAAACTTAACTAAACGCCATACACGACCCCAACTTGTTCCAATAGAGTGAATACCTGTACCATATCCAAAGTCGATATGAACAGCGTCAGCCTTATATTGATCTTCAAAGTCAGCAATACGCTTTGCCATAACAACATCGTCAGTTGTTTTAAAGCCCGTCCACAAGCACTTACTAAATAAACCTTGGCGCAGATAAATCACCGCATCATCAATACCAGAATAGGCGGGGTCAACACCAATAATTACAGGCGCATGAGCAACTTCTTCCTGTGTGACAATCCGCTTCATGGCTTCATCAGTTAAACCTGTTGGGATAAACTGTAGTTCTGATGCTGACGGGAACACACCACGAACACGGACTTTAAAGAAGTCGCTATCTTCGCCGTAGTCTTCCTCCCAGTTTTTAATCTGCTCTTTGTTGCTACCTTCAACGGTACGGCTATCAATCTGCTTGGTGTTCCAACGATGTTTAAACTTACGAAAGCACTCACGAAAGCGCCCTGTGTTACGAGTTGGGTTACCGAATGCAATCCAAATGATTTCGGTGCCTTCATCCGTTAACGCCCCTTCTGCCACTTCCCATACCAGATCGGCAATATTAGATGCTTCATCAAACACCAAGATAATACGCTTGCCTTTGTTGTGAAGCCCTGCGAATGCCTCCGTGTTGTTCTCTGACCATGGTGACGCATCAGCGCGCCATGCATGGGCATGGCTAGGGTCATTGGCATAGATAGCTGTTTTAGTGCAAGTAAACCAATCTTTGGTAAGAGATAGACGTTGCCACTTAGCAATTTCAGGCCATGTTTTGGTTAATAATTGTTTCTCAGTATTGGCAGTAACTAAAACTTTGCAGTCTTCGCAGGTATCCATACCCCATTTTATAAGCATAGAGATAAATGCCGATTTACCGATACCATGCCCAGAAGCACGAGCAAGTAACAATGGCTGGTGGCGTGTCTTTGGATTGCGTAGATGTTCACCGATTTCATTTAATGCTTCGGCTTGCCACTGACGAGGGCCATTGTATTCTTCAAGCTCTCCGCCAGCTTCACCCCACGGAAATGCGTAATACGCATAACCTAATGGATCATGCGTAAATGATGCGATATCTTCAATGAGTTGTTCTTCTGGTGACTTCTGCAAAGCTTCTGACATTACTCAACGCTCCCTTGCTGAGCACGTTTACGAGCAGATGCCAACTTATCAGCCAATGATACGTTTACATCGACCTGTACGCGGTCACGGAAAGCGTTCACATCGACGTGTTTGCCTACCAGCTCCAATACGCGTAGCTTATCCAGTAGCTTTACTTTTTTGACGGTCACATTCTCATCAACAACCGCAATTTCAAATGAAGCAATACTTTTCCGCCACACAGTAGGCCAATCCTTGATAGGTTTGATATCGCCATTGTCATTGAGAATATCGGCAATATCTGCATCAAGCATATCGACCAAACGCCTGAGAACATTGTCAGCACTCATCTTGGTGCGCTTATTGCGCTGTTGCATAAGTTGTGCGATACGCTCTTGAATACGGGGATCAGCCATTAGCTGTGATGCGCGTTTGCAAGCACTGCCAGAAGCATATCCAGCAGAGATTGCAGCATCAGTTTGATTATCGGGGGATTTGATATATTCCTGACAGAAACGTTCCATCTTGTCGTTGATAGGCGTTGGCTGTCGGGCAGGTTTCTTTCTTGGTCTTTTGATAGTCATAATCATCACCTCTTTGGTTATTATGACCAACCAAAAGATAACATTCAAACTAGATATGAGCTAATTGATATTTTTTCATTAGTGATACCCCTGTAATTGAATGACTATCATGAACTTTCTCCATGGTATATTTGAATAGTTCAATATCTGTATAAAACCTTTCCACATACCTTTTTAGTTCAACGTGACCCCCTAAATCATCCTTACATAAAACCATGTGATTCATAATATGCGAACTTCGATTCATGTAACCTTTCAATGAGACTATATCTCCAGCAAGTTTTTCATCTAAAAGATACAATTCATTAATGAAATCATTAGTAAAATCAAGTTTTGGCGGTTGTATCAAACCACTGACACAATCTGTTTTTTCAGCATCTATCGCTACACCTGTAAAGTTAGAATAATTACCAATCGTCACAGAAAAACTATCTCTATTTTTAATTGCAGTGCACAAATTAAAAAAGTTCATGTACTCCATATAGCAATTAACTATTTCATTCTCAATAATATTTATTTTTGCTATTAGCTTTTTCTTATCTATAAATCTTGTTTTTTCTCTATCATCCTGCTTTTGCTTTTCATACAGCTCAATTGATGTATCTATCGCTCTTTTAGCTGATTTTGTAGATTGATAGGTCAAATATAATGAGCCCATACCAACAACTAACGCTGTACCTGCAATCCAATCGAACGCCATAATACCCTCAGATAAAATCAATTTTTCCTCATTCTACCTTCAACATCATTTCACGCCAGCCCTTTGTTACCCAACACTTAGCATCACCAGATAAACAGCATTGCTGAATGGGTAATTGTTCACCACAGCGACCACACTTACGCTTAGATAGTTCCTCAGCTTGTCGCTTATACTCCGCATCATCTTTACGAATAAGCATCTGCAAGTATTCAACATTATCATACGGTTCACGACCAGGCATACGTAGAACACAATTACGCTGTAACATCTCCAGCTCTTGATTATCCACCAGCAGTTCAATCTTCGTTACGCCAAGTTCCTTTTGGCGCTTACGTTGTAATGCCTTACGTTCAGCAGGTGATTTAGCCATTAAGTGACACTCCAATCACAGTAACAACGACACACCAGAATACAGCGAATAAAATGTACTTAGTTAGCATTTATCAGCTCCTCAGGTATCTCAACTTCATCACCTATCTCAAGCATAACAACCGCTAGGCAAATAGCTTCTTGAGCAGTATTAGCAGTGGCATAATCACCCATTAAATGTGGCGGTGATGCATAGCAATAATTAACCCCGTCAACTTCTTCAAACATTAAATCAATCCAGTAGTTATTTATAAACTCACCACACTTTAACCAGTCGCTAGATGGGCTATATACACAGTTATTAGCATCAACAATAAACTCTTTGCCAATACGAGCATCAACGCCAACGGCTTTACCTACTGCCCAATCAAGCGCTAATCCTTTTAGTTTTGAGGTTTTAATTTTCATCATTCACCCTCTGGCATTGGTGGTATGGGCATCCAGCATTCAACATCAAAGAATGGAATGGGTTTGTTAGGTAAGTAAGTAGCTTCCCACTGAAGAGATAATGTTATTTCATCATTAAGATTGACTCGATTTAAAAATAAAACCACTGGCGTTCCGTCTAAAAATGCTATAACCGGATCACCGATAACAGGCAGTCTTTCACTACATTTGACTCTATTAGTTCCCTGCATAATATTCCTCTGGCATTGGTTCAAATGATTGAATATCGAAATCCCAATAAGGTGCAATTTCGCATCGACCACAGCTATCATATTCACCGTTGTCTCTCGTAACGCTGATTTGATATGTGCCATGTTCAGTAAACATTTCATACTCTTCAGCATCTTGTAATAGCTGCGTTTCGATGTCCTGTAATGCACTTACTGGCGCAGGCCCTTTGAGAAAAATCACACAAATGCAATCTTTGCCCATGTAAAGAACTTCTAGTTGAATGCTCTTAGTTGAATTAGTTCCCTGCATTAGATGCCTCCATTTCTTACTGTTACCTTTAGTTGTAACGCTTTAAATTTTGCCATTCTAGAGGCGTTTTCAATATCATTGATTCTCTGATACGCCTTGCCTCTCGTCCTCTGCTTATCGGCTGCCAGTTCAAGCTCAAAAAATATTGCGTCTGTTTTATCTATGAAATATTTAATGTTCGCATGAATATATCTACCTGCTATAAATCTACCTTGGCGCAAGTACGCTTTATTCAGCTCTGTTAACGTTGTTCCTTTCATCACTCAACCCTCAATTAATAGCGCTGTGGTATTCGACGCTCAAATTGTCTGCATGAGCGCCACATAAATTAGCCCAGAAGATTACCGTTGCCTCTGCATCTAATTCACATTCAGCTTGTATTAGCTTTTCAAATGGTTTTCCGTTCCATGTGCCAGTAATTTTGTAAACCGCCCCGTCACCCATCTTAAAAATCCTCTTGCGTGACATGTCACGATTGTTTGATTTATTGAATAAGCCTAATAGCATCAATTTCTTGGCTCATAATTTCTTCCCAAACTCATTCAACGATTAATTAACTCAGTCACGAACTTAACGAATGGTAATAAGTTCATGATTTTCTGTATTTTCAGGTAACGTTACCCCTATCTTTCCCTGCTCCCCCCAAAGCTTTGACGCACTGATATTCCACACCCTACAATCTTCATCAAAGATGGCATCCATAACAGCTTTAATCAGGTTATCGACATCAGGACGTTGCTGGTGGGGTTTACCATTCATCTCAATGCGTTTTTTCTTGCTCCATGATTTAGGCATAGGAATAACAAACGTTAGGTGAGCACCGCTTTCCGGTAACGTAAAACGGTTAGCTCTCATCTCGTCACAAAAAGCGTGGTACTTAACGACAACGGG
The DNA here is from genome assembly GCF_011045815.1 of Proteus vulgaris. Taxonomy (GTDB): domain Bacteria; phylum Pseudomonadota; class Gammaproteobacteria; order Enterobacterales; family Enterobacteriaceae; genus Proteus; species Proteus vulgaris_B. Next base: position 2,393,304 of record NZ_CP047344.1, read on the forward strand.
TCTTTTCTTCCATGCGTCACGTTGTGTCATACGTGGCTTTGGTACAGGATTGATATAATAAATTTGCTGTTTCATGCGCGTACCGCCACCAGCATTGCGTTCATACGGTTATGAATATCAGCAATCTTTCCATGCTGTAACGGTGGTAAGCTCTTTCTGACGTAGGTTAGTGAACCTTTCTGACAGATAACATGCTTATCCGTAGGTTTTGCTGGCTTCTTGGTCATTAGAGAGGCTTCTTTTTTGATATCTAAATCACGTAGACGCTCCATGTAATCAGGCGCTAGTGTGTATACATAACCAATGCCGACTACCGCTTTGCGCTCAACAACCGCGCATTCAACCAGCTTAATCAACGCATAATTGGTCGTTGAGCGATTTTTCTTACCATCAAGCTCTGAGGCAATCTCGGTTATTTCGTTAACTGATAACGGTTTTTTCTTGTCATGTAATATTTCAACAACAAAATCCTGCATAAATTTCATATACGATAACCCTTAATAGATTAATCATTATGGTTAATATATCCAATTTGGTTATGTTTTCAAGTATAAAAAAACAGAGTTTTTAATTAAACTCATACCTACTTAAAACGCTCTCAAATCGTCTATACGCTGTTTTCACTACTCAGGCACCCAATCGCATACCTACAACAAATAAAACTCACCAGTGTTTATTACGCTAAGGATTTTGATATCCAACAACCCCTATTCGATTTTTAGTTTACGAAATTACTTAACTAAACGCCGATAGCTTTGCCATGTGAAATTTATCGTTGTTGGATTTCCCATTCTGAGTCGATCTATTACTCGTTCATCCAACACTTTGGATAGTTGGGTATAATTTAGGTTTGTAAGCACTCCAACAGGCTTTTTGTTTGCTAGTCTTCGATCCACTACTTGAAATATAATTAATTCCTCATTGAGGTTTCCACGTTGCACACCCACATCATCAAGCACTAGCAAATCAACATCACACAGATCATCTATCAGTTTTGACTCTGTTGTTTTAGCATCCTTTTGATAGGTTTCACGAACCTTCATCATTATGTCAGGCAGTGTAGCGATCAGAATACTTTTCCCTTTTTGGATAATGTGGTTGCCTATGGCTGACGCTAAATGATTTTTTCCAGTACCAGGATTACCACTGAAAATGAACCCACCAAATGATTTACCAAATTGCTCAGCGTATCTCTTAGCTTTGTACAACGCTCTTTGTTGGTCTTCACATGTAACGTCATAATTATCGAATGAACAATTTTGGTGTAATGGGCTAATACCTGATCTACCCATGATTTTATTTAAACGAGCTACTCGGTTTTCATTTGCGATCCTCATTGAATCAATTTCACCCTGCTCTCGTTGCCATGCCATTAATTCAGCAGAAGTAGTAAATTTAGGTTTAATATGCTCAGGCATTATTCGCTTTAGCCTTGCTAAGGTTGATGATGCAGTCATCAGAAGTCCTCCGGTATAAACTCATCGTTCTTTTGAGGTTGAATGATCCGTTGTGGTGGTGAAACGTTTGGTTTGAATAGTCCTTGCCAGCCATTGGTAATGGTTTTGCTAATTATTTCTTCAGGTGAAAAACCTAACTCATAACACTCAGTGAGTAATTTTATTTGTCCACTGAACGTTTGTTTCGATTTTATCGGGTGCTTGATTTCCTTTCGGTACTCAATCCACTTCTCCCAAACTTCAGGATTTAGCCAATCAGGTATTTTTTCTTCCAGGATATTAAAACCTCGCTTTTGTACCGACTTTTTTTTCAAGGGGGATTTAGGGGGTTTTATATCTTGTTCTTGTTCCTGCTCCTGTTCTTGGCTTGGAAGGGTCTTCAAAGCCCCTTCCAAGCCCCTTTCATTTTTTATAGATGATTCTCTTGCAGAACTTAAATTAAAAGCATCTTTATACTTATCATAAAACATTGATAGAAATTGATTTTTAGGCTGAGAGTCATACTCTCTTTGTATACCGATACACCGGTTATCTGATGGCTTCAAAGATGATGCTATTTGATATTTTGCCATCTCGATCACCCAAACAACTTCAGCATCCTCATCATAGTGGCAAAAACCTGCTTCAATGCACCTTAGAAGCCCCTTAGAAGCCCCTTCTAAACCTAGCCCTGTTTCGTGCGCCATATAGATAATAGGTAGGTAATACATTCCGATCATATTGGCGTGAGGATTGGTTAATAAGTACATAGAGACAATAAGTGCTTCATGCCCTTTTTCTCTTATTTCCTTACCTGTTTTTCCTATCCAAAATTGTGGGGAAACTTTTCCATAGTCACGCATAAAACACCATTCACTTAGCGCTGTTAATTAATTGCTTTAACACAGAGCGATAGACTGTTGAATTTTCAAAGTTGCATTTAACGCAAACACCATTACAAACATAACGTTCAGCAACATGACCGTTCTTGCATTTCTTACCTGTAAAAAATTTTCCAAGCCCTTTTGACGCAGCTTCTTTTCGACTAATAATCTCCATTTCAACCTCATTTGATTATGTGTATGTGCAAATGCTATCCGTTATTTTAAAATAGATCAACCTAAAAAGACTTATTGGTTATCAATAAAAAATTAAGGACCACCGAAGTGATCCTTATCTATAAGCGGCCTTTTAGTTATTATCGAATAAAGAAATTGATTAATTGCTCTCTGGTTGTATCTGCACCGAACTCAATACAAATATCATATAACTTATTGAGTTTACTTAGTGATGGTTTGCGTTTTGCATAGCGTAGCTGATGTGATAGATACAGTTGGCTATACCCCGTTCTTTGAGAGAATGCTTCTCTTTGCTTAATCGTTAAGCTATTCCAAAATTTTTTAAAGTCGAAAACTTCCATAATTTCACCAATTTGATTAACCAATAAATAATAGTAACCGTTTAGGTACTTTACCAAAAGGGTTATTTGTTTGTTTAATACACCATAACTTAATCAAATTTGTATAAAGAATAGACACCAAAGGACTTGGATAAATGAAAAGCATTGCTGAAATTAGAAAAGATAACCTGATTTATATTATTGAACGCTACTATAACGGCAAACAAAAATTACTGGCTGATGCGTTAGGTGTAGCACCAAGTATGATCTCTCGTTACCTATCACCAAAAGATTTAAAAAGTCATCGTGAACTCACCGACCCAATGTCACGCAAAATTGAATATGTGACTAGAATTAGCAAATATTGGATGGATGTAGACCACTTAAAAGAAGGTCATGCGGAGTCAGAAAAAGAAGAATATATTCCGACTGAAATTGGCAAGATACTCTCAGATAACATCACAACATTTATGTTAAACGATGGAATAAAATCAAGAGTTAAGCTTTCTGTCGATTCAGGGCTTGCACAATCAACAGTTAACCGCATTATCAATTGTGAAGCCAGCGCCACCGCTGAAAGCATTGATGCTATTGCAAAAGCAATGGGTCGCCAAGCCTATGAATTACTGATCCCTAAAAATGATAAAGGCACTATTAACTATGATAGAAGAGCCTATTCAAAACTTCCCGCCAGCGAACAAGCCGCTATTGAAAACTTCATTGAATTTATCATTAATAAAAACCAGCCTATCTCCCACGACTAACCCTCTCCATTAAAAAGAAGTCATATCTTGGCTTCTTTTTACTCTTAATAAATCATTAAATTTCATAGTGATAAAAACAAACATAACCACATTGGTGATTTATTTGTTTTTCATGGTTGACAATGGTTAATTTATGGTTATGATTAAAAACATAAGTTAACCAATACGGTTAATTTGATCTTTAACAATATGGATAAAAGAGACTGATTTTTTAATGCGCTCAGACATAACCAATTTGGTGATTAGTCATGATCTTTTATATCAAAGACGGTAAGCATGTATTTACCTTATCTGGCTTAAATGAGTCACAGTCATTTGACAATTTTAAAGCCGGTATTGAGTGGGCTTATGTAAGAAAGCTCGCATTACAAACAGAACAATTAGTAGGTAAACAAAATGTCAGACACTAAGCACTTAAATGTGTTGATTGCAAAAGCTCTTTTACTTAACCAAGATATTACTGATAGCGAACAAGTAGATGCGCTAACAGCTCATATCAATGGTGATATTGAAAAAGAAGAGTTTAAACAATATGACCACTTTATTAATATCACGCTACTTGCACTTTCATTGGTTCCTAATATCAGCAGTGAATTAAGCGAAGAGCAAATCATTAACGCTATTATGTCATTTATTGATAACCCTGATATGCGTAGCGTTCGTCATAGAGTTAATCACTTTAACTCATTAATAAATCCAAAAACCACCTCAAATGAGGTAGAAAAAAAGGAAGTACCTCAGGAAGAGGTGATTTTTAACGCCAGTAAAGATAACCAAAATGATCAACCTAAGGAAACGGAAGATATTCCAAAGGAAGAAAATGACCAGCCTGCTTATTTTGAACCTGGTCGGTATCCCGATATTCCTAACGAGGTGTATCACAGTTCAAACGGTATCAGTAGTTCGATGCTAAAAGATGCTCGTATTAGTTTGATGTATTACGAGTTACGCCATGTAACAAAAGTCATTGAGCGTGAAAATAAGCGTTGTTTCGATTTAGGTAGTGCGTTTCACACGTTAACAATGGAACCTGAAAAGTTTGATGCTGAATTCAGTGTTAAGCCAATCATTCCAGAAGGTGCCTTTACAACAACGGAAACAATGAAGTCATGGATTGACGAATACAACAATAAGTTGCCTAAGAAGCTCTCACAAGATGAGTTAAAAGCAATTATTGAAGAACATAATGCCACTCTGACACCGCAACTTTCCACCAGCGGAAAAGCCGAAGAGCTAGGTCAGATATACATGCAGTTGCCCGATGAATTTAAAACCATCCCTGAAGATGGAAAATTCACAGGTGCCGCAATGAAAGCCTGTATCAAAGCCTATAACGATACTTTGCCAACACCATTGAAAACCTCAGGTAATACAGACGCATTACTTGAGCAGATAAACGGCATCAGTCCCGAATTATATTTGGCAGAAGTAAGTAAGCCTGAGCCACTTAGAAAACCCGTCAAAAAAGATGATCTCATGCAGGTCATTAAAGAAGTGAACCCTGATGCTGTATTTGAAGATGAAATCATTAGCCAGTGGCTTAGTGACGATTCGAAAATTCATGTTCAAACCGTTGACTATGAAATGGCAAATAACATGCGTAACGCTGTTATGAACCACAAAGAAGCATCCAGTTTATTAAATCACCCTAACCGTGTATCAGAAGTAAGTTACTACGGCATTGATGAAGATACCGGTCTTGAAATTCGTGTTCGTCCTGATATCGAAATTCAAACAGAAAATAACCGATTAGGTTTTGACCTCAAATCAGTAGCACTTGGTCGATTTAAACAAGATGCCATTGAATCCATGATCCGCAGAGAAATCATTAATCGCGATTATCACATCAGTGCAGCTATGTATTGTGATGTGGCAATGCTGGATCAGTTCTTCTGGATATTCGTTAACAAAGACGAGCATTACCACTGGGTCGCTATCGTTGAAGCATTACCTGAATTACTTGAATTAGGTCGTGCAGAGTACAAAAAGACACTGCGTGATATTAGACGCGCTATGGATACAGGATATTGGCCAGCACCTATCACCACTACTCTCACTATCGGTATCACTGACTTTGAGCAGAGAAAGTTAGAAGAACTGCAAAACGAAGTCGCTTAATAAAAATGCGCTTGAACAATCAGGCGCACGCTTGGAGTAAATATTATGTCAGAAGTAGCAACTCTCGAAAGAAATCAATCAGTAATGAATAACACATCATTACTTTTTAATCCTGAATCATTAGACCGTATTGTCAAATTTGCGGAGCTAATGGCATCAGGTACAGCAACGGTGCCAAGACATCTGCAAGGTAAACCATCTGATTGTCTTGCTATCACAATGCAGTCCGCACGTTGGGGAATGGATCCTTTCGTTGTCGGTCAAAAAACTCATGTCATCAATGGTGTGCTTGGTTATGAAGCCCAATTAGTAAATGCAGTTATTACCAGTTCAAATGCTGTTGTAGGTCGATTCCATTACAAATACGGTGGCGACTGGGAAAAGATTGTAGGCATGAAAGATAAACGTGATGAATCGGGTTTATTTATTGAAGTCGGTGCAATTTTAAGAGGTGAAGAAGAAATTACATGGGGTGAGCCTGTTTACCTTGCTGATGTACAGACGAGAAACTCACCACTTTGGAAAACAATGCCTAAGCAACAAATCGCGTATCTCGCTGTAAAATATTGGGCCCGTCTTTATTGCCCTGAAGTTATTCTTGGTGTGTATACGCCAGAAGAACTTGAAGATCGCCCGATTAAAGACATCACCCCACAGAAAGAACGTGTAAGCATTGATGAAATCACTACCCAGCAACAACCAAATAATGCTGAACCTGTAAAAGAAGCTCAAGGCGAGTTTATACCTAAGTTCGATGCTGAAGCATTTAGATTAGCTATTGATGATGTTCAGACTGTCGAAGAAGCTAAAAATATTCGCGCAGAAATTGAGAACTTAAAAAATGAAATGGGGATCAACCTGTTTGCTGAATTAAAAAATAAAGCAGTACAGGCATACCACCGCATTGATGCACGTAATGCCTTAGAAGCTTCTATCAACTCACTTCCTGAATCTGGCTCACCCGAAGCCACCGAAGCATTTGAAAAAGTAGACAAGCTACTTAAATCAAGCAAGCGAAAACTCGGTGATGAGTTATACGAGTCTTTCTCTATCACACTTGATGATATGCGCCCTGAATACCAGTGATCCTATTTAATGCGGAGCGATACAGCTCCGCAAGGAGTTTAGATATGAATATTAAATTACCTATCAAACCTATCCGTATGCCTGCTGTTTTAAAGCTAACAGGACTTTCTCGCTCAACTATTCGCACTTTAGAGAAGAAAGGTGATTTTCCAAAGCGTATGTATTTATCGGTGCGTTGCGTGGCATGGGAAGCGGAAGAAGTCGATGAATGGTTGAAAAAACGTTCTCAATCAAGAGAGACACCTAAGTGTTACACCGAACGTAAGCGTAATGAAGCTGGGCAGTTTGTGAGTAACGCCTAACCCCTAACCGTTTAACCAAAGGATATAACCATGAATCTAACAATGCGAGATTCAGATACGGACGAAGAAGTTATTTTAACGGTCGCTATATCAGAAGAAGATTTTAATAAATTATCTGAACGAGAACAGGATGATTTAATAGAAAGCGTCGCTTTTGATTATTACGAAAATAAAGCAGCGGAAGAAATAGAGCGCAAATTTAAATAGCTCATGGATATATTTGCAAGGATGCAATGAAGAGGAATGAATATGAGTAAACAAATGGTTTTAGTTGCAAGAACAAATAAGGTTGGCTCTGACTCTGAATGTGGACTGGGTATTACCAAGGACGAATGGGATAAATTAACCGAAGAAGAACAATCAGGATATATAAATACTGCAATTGATAATCTTGTTGGTTGGTATGTGAAGACAGAGGGATAAGGTGGAGTGATGGATAAATCAATACCAGATTTAGCAGCTGAGTTTCATTGTCTGCTAGCGAAAATGGAAGAAGTTCACGGCTCTGAAATAATATCATTAATAAACACCACTGAAGAAAGCGTCAAAGCCGCGATTAGAACAAACCGAATGTTACTTCATAGTTATTCGTATGAATTAAATAAATTGAAAAAGCAGGTTGATGACAATGAACAAATCAAGACAGCAGTTTGAGGAATGGTCTGACGGAAAGGATTTATACGATATTTCTCCGTTTGATATATGGCAAGCATCACGCGAGAGTTTGGAGGTTGAATTACCAGATTTAGGTGACGTTATATTGGATGATTATTTCATAGATGGTTTCAATGATGCAATTTCAGAAGTAGAGAAAATACTAATCAGTAACGGAGTGAAAATAAAAAATGAATGAAAAATACAGAGCCGAACTAATTAACGGTAAACCAGTTATTTTATTAAATGGAAATATGATTGAAAAAGGATTCATTTCAATTGTAGATGCAGAAAAAAGAGCTAATAACTTAAATTCTAAATTCAAAGTAGCTCACACATATAAAATTAAATAACCATGCAAATAATCGGATATGTATTACTCATGCTAATACAGGGTTCTGCACATCTATAGGAAATCAAAATGATATATTTAAGTTTGTTCAACGGTATATCCGCTGGGCGATTGGCGCTGTCTCGTGCTGGGATTAAATTTGATAAATATTACATCGCTGAAATAGATAAATTCGCCAATAAAGTATCTGAGTTTCATTATCCAGATAATATTCAGTTAGGTGACGTTAATAATTGGCGTGAGTGGGATATTGATTGGTCAAGTGTAGGTTTAGTTACAGCGGGATTTCCATGTCAGTCGTGGAGTTTGGCAGGTAAGCAATTAGGCGATAAAGATGAACGTGGTAAATTATTCTGGACGACATTAGAAATAATGGGCCATGTATTAGAAAATAATCCAGATGCTAAATTCATGCTCGAAAATGTGAAGATGAAACGTGAATTTGAAGAATATATAACATTGCATACGGAGCGTGCATTAGGTTATGTAAATAAAACTCTAATTAATAGCTCGTTATTATCAGCACAAAATAGACAACGTTATTATTGGGCTAATTTTGAGATTAGCCAGCCAGCAGATAAAGGTATTTTGCTGAAAGATATTATTGATGATGACAGTATTACTGATAGAGAAAAGTCATATTGTATTGATGCTAATTATTCGAAAGGAACAAATTTAAATCAATATCTAAATAAATCCAGACGGCAAATAGTATTTAGACCATGTGAACCAAGAGAAAATATTAAACAATCCAAAGACGGATTAATTCATGTTGCTAATGCATCTGACATTAGAGGTAACGAACAGATAAAACGCATTTACTCCGATGCTGGAAAAGCCCCGACACTGTCAACGTGTCAAGGTGGGCATAGAGAGCCAAAGGTATCAACAGGCAATCTACAATATCGCAAATTAACTCCTACTGAATGCGCGCGGTTGCAGACTTTCCCCGATGGTTGGTGTGAAAATATCGTCTCGAATTCACAGTCATATAAATGCTATGGCAACGCTTGGACTGTTGATGTTATTGCTCACATATTTAAATGTGCATATAGAGAAAGTAAACATGAAGCCATTCGTCCTACTGTTAATTATGAACAATCATGCAGTGCCAATATCTGATGATTTATACACGCAATCGGAATGCAATAAACGTGCTGAATATTTAATGTCAGTGGGGGATGTTGAGGTTATTTGTGGAGAGGTGTGGAATGAAAGATAAATACAGTGTGAACTTACAGGGCTACGAGGAAGAAGGTTTTGAAATTGAACCGACAATAAAGGATAAATTTAATTTAAAATCTCCATCGTGGGATATATCAATAACAAAGCAAGACTTAGTTAATATTAAACTCATGATAGAGGAGATATTAGAAAGTGAATAAATACACCGAACTATCTGATTTCGAGATTAATAAAAATGTTTTTATTAAATTATATGGCGAGGAATCACTAAAAGACAAAGATATGTTTAATTCGTTTTATCGAACTGACTATTGCCATAATCCAGAAGACGCAATGCCGATTATTATTGAGAATAAAATTTCATTGCGCGCCCCAACCATAACTGATAGATGGAAAGCGGAGTTTGTAGATGAGTACGGCAACTATGTTGGATATATCAGGGCTCTCAATAAAAACCCACTACGCGCCGCTATGGAAGTATTTCTGATTATGAAGGATGCGGAGAATGAGAATAACAACAACAGTTAAAAATAAAGATGATATTGAATTAATTCGATTCACTAGCAATTGCCTATCTGATTTTTTAATGCGAGATGAAAAAGAATATGCATATATGGTTGGGAATATGCAAGCGTGGATAACCAGAAAGAAAAACGGAAATATATCAGTTAAAGGTTATCGAAAGTAATTAAATAGCATATTAAACGGAGCGGAGAATGAAAAAGTATGACTTGATATTGTGCGATCCCCCTTGGTCTTACAATAACAAATCTTCAAATGGCGCAGCAGATAATCATTACAACACCACCGATTTATATTCCCTCTCCCGATTACCAATAGAAAAACACTCCTCTAAAAATGCTGTACTGTTTATGTGGTACACAGGCAACTTTGCACTCGAAGCAATTAAATTAGCCGAAGCATGGGATTTTAAAGTTAAAAATATGTTCGGGTTCGCGTGGGTGAAATTAAATAAAAATGCAGGAGATAGAATCAATAAAAAACCGCCCGAAGATTTCTTTGACTTTATGGAAATATTAAACAATGAGACGAAGATTAATTGCGGTAATTACACCCGTCAAAATATTGAAATGTGTTTAATAGCCGTGAGGGGTAATGGGTTACCTCGTCAATCTGCAAGTGTGAGACAGGTTATTTATTCATGTCTAGGTGAGCATAGCGAAAAGCCGTGGGAAGTAAAAAACCGTCTTGAACAGTTGTACGGTGATGTAAGTCGCATTGAGCTATTCGCTCGTGACATGTCACAAGGTTGGGATGCATGGGGCAATCAATGTCCTAACAACAGTATCGAACTTATCAATTCTCATTTTATTTGTAAGGAATAAATATGCCTGATATCGCAGATGATGCTAATGACTTAACGGATCTACAAATCAACACCGCATTAGCAAATAGAGAGCCACCAGCCAAAAGCTTAACAGGGTTTTGTATCTGGTGTCGTGAAGAGCCTGTAACAGAGAACAGTGCTTACTGTTCTAAAGAGTGTGGTGATGATCACGCTCAGTACAAAAGGAAAAATAGCTAATGATTATTTTACTCACATTATTAGCCGTGTACTTATGGCTTGCTGGGTATCTGTTTTCAGAATCTAAGCACGAAAGCGACAATATAAAAGATATTGTGGCCAGACTGTTTTACTCCACAATCTGGCCTGTTGTCGGTGTGCTTTACTTATCGTCACTACTTGCTTATAAAACACTTGGCGAAGAATGACCGAGCGTTAATCTTTCTCTTTTATCCATTCATCCACCATATCAGCCCACTCTTGCAACATCTTCCTACGCTGTTCAGCATATTCAGCCTTGTTGTAAACGGCTCTAACGCCATTTTGAACGTGTGCTAAACATTTCTCTATCCAATCTGAGTTATAACCTGCTTCGTGCAATAGCGTGCTTGCTGTGCGTCGTAAATCGTGAACAGTAACCGGTTCGAACTCAATACCTTTTTCATTGATACGTTTTACGGTGCCATCAATCACGTTATTCAATGCAGCATTAGAAAGTGGCTTTTTAATATCATATCGACCAGGCATTAAGTAATCGCTTCCCATCGCACAAACTTTCATACCAGTTAGGATATCCATTGCTTGATCAGAGAGATAAATAACATGCTCTTTTCTCCCCTTCATTCGCCCTTTAGGGATCACCCATTGTCTATTTTTAAAGTCTATTTCATCCCATGTAGCATGAATAAACTCAGACTTTCTGACTAATGTTAGCAATACAAATTTAACGGCCAATTTTAAGGTTGGATAGCAACTATAGTTTTCTAGTTCACGAAATAAGATACCGATTTCTTTCGGCGACATTGCCCTTTCGCGCGCTTGAAAAGTCCCTATCGAAGATGCCTTTATTGCATCTGCTGGGTTACTAATTTCATAACCTCTATCTATGGCATAAGTAAAAACAGAGCCAACAATCTCACGTACTTGTAATGCGGTCGCTTTTGCGCCCCTATCCTTTATCTTTTCACACAAAGCTCTAAGCCGTGGTGTGGTGATCCCTTCTAGTTGAAGGTTGCCGAATACGGGATAGATTTCTTTTTCAATAATTGCTTCTTTCATGGCCCTTGTAGAGTCAGCATATTGAGCATCACGAAGGAAATTGACGGTATAGTCTTTGAATACCGTCCCTATTTTTTTACTCTCAATACCGTCACGCTTCTTTGAAGCTGGCGATATGCCTGCGTTTAGCAGCCTTTTTGCTTCAATTAATTCAGCTCTTGCTTCTGCAAGCGTGATACCGTCAGCACTGTATCGACCAAAAGTAACCGTTTCTCTCCTTCCATTAAAACGATAATCATACCTAAATGAAATAACACCACTTTTTGTCACTGCAACGTATAAACCATCTCGATCAGACACCTTATAAAGCTTGTCTTGTGGCTTTAAACTTCTTAGTTTTGTATCGGTCAGCATGCTATAACCTCAATGCTGATACCGTCAAATGACAGCAATTTTATGACGGTATCAGTGTCTTAATTTTATAATTTATATTTTGATACCGTCGCCTATACCGTCATTTTTTTCGGTTTTTGTCAACCATTACTAACCATAGAAAACAAAAAAGCCATCAGTAACACACTGATGGCTCTTGGTTTTTTAACCTTTATCAACTAGTGCTGATAAACGATATTTTATTCCCACTCGATCGTTGCAGGTGGCTTACCACTGATATCATAAACAACACGGGAAATTCCACCTACTTCATTGATAATGCGGTTAGAAACACGACCTAGGAAGTCATACGGCAAATGTGCCCAATGCGCAGTCATAAAGTCCACGGTTTCAACTGCACGTAATGAAACAACCCAGTCATATTTACGACCATCACCCATTACACCAACTGAACGCACAGGTAAGAAAACGGTAAATGCTTGGCTTACTTTGTTATATAAGTCCGCTTTATGTAGTTCTTCAATAAAGATAGCATCAGCACGACGCAATAAATCACAGTACTCTTTTTTGATTTCACCTAAAACACGAACCCCTAAACCCGGGCCTGGGAATGGATGACGATAAAGCATATCGTAAGGTAAACCTAACTCTAGGCCAATTTTACGCACTTCATCTTTAAACAGCTCTTTTAGTGGTTCAACTAACCCCAGTTTCATGTCATCCGGTAAACCACCCACATTATGGTGTGATTTAATCACATGGGCTTTACCTGTTGCTGATGCTGCTGATTCAATGACATCTGGGTAAATAGTACCTTGTGCTAACCATTTAACTTGTGGCTGTTTGAGTGCCTCTTCATCGAAAATCTCAATAAAAGAATGACCAATAATTTTACGTTTTTTCTCTGGATCACTTTCGCCTTTCAATGCAGTCAAGAAGCGATCTTCTGCTTCAACATGGATAATATTAAGGTCAAATTTGCCTTTAAACATTTCCATCACTTGTTCTGCTTCATTCAGACGCAGTAACCCATTATCAACAAATACGCAGGTTAAACGTTTACCAATTGCACGGTTTAATAGTAATGCGGTAACAGAGGAATCAACACCACCTGATAACGCTAAAATAACGTGATCATCACCAATTTGCTCTTTTAAACGAGCAACGGTGTCTTCAATAATTGCAGCCGAAGTCCACAAAGCATCACAACCACAGATATCTAGCACAAAACGTTTTAAAATCGCTAAACCTTGGTGTGTATGGGTCACTTCTGGGTGGAATTGAACACCATAAAAGCGTTTTTCTTCATTGGCCATAATTGCAAACGGGCAGGTTTCAGTGCTTGCTATTGTGATAAAATCTGAAGGAATAGCAGTGACTTTGTCGCCGTGACTCATCCATACATCTAATAATGGTTTGCCATCTTCACTTACTGAATCTTGAATATCGCGGAATAACGCACAAGTCTCACGAATTTCAACTTGTGAATAACCAAATTCACGCTCACCAGAAACTTCGACATCGCCACCTAATTGTATCGACATCGTTTGCATACCATAACAAATACCTAATACAGGAACACCGGCATTAAATACGTATTCTGGTGCACGAGGGCTGTTATCTTCTGTCGTACTTTCAGGACCACCAGACAAAATAATACCATTAGGATTAAATTCACGAATTTGCTCTTCGGTTACATCCCATGCCCAGAGTTCACAATAAACACCGATTTCACGAATACGACGAGCAATAAGCTGCGTATATTGTGAACCGAAATCAAGGATAAGAATGCGATGATTATGGATATTTGCTGTCATTTGTGGTGAATTCCAAAACAGATAAAGTCATAAAGTTGAAAGGCTTGCTCAGTATTATTACCACAAGCCTTTCTCGGAATAAATTACATACCTAAACGATAATTAGGTGATTCTTTTGTGATAGTAACATCATGAACATGGCTTTCCTGAATACCCGCACCACTGATGCGAACGAATTCAGCTTTAGTATTTAATTCTTTAATGGTTGCGCAACCTGTTAAGCCCATGCATGAACGTAAGCCACCCATTTGTTGGTGAACGATAGTTTTCAATAAGCCTTTATAAGCAACACGGCCTTCAATACCTTCTGGTACTAATTTGTCTGCGGCATTATCAGTTTGGAAGTAACGGTCTGATGAACCTTTAGACATTGCACCTAATGAACCCATACCACGGTATGATTTATAAGAGCGTCCTTGGAACAGTTCAATTTCACCTGGAGATTCTTCAGTACCAGCAAACATTGAACCAACCATAACGCAAGCCGCACCCGCAGCTAATGCTTTCGCGATATCACCAGAAAAACGAATGCCACCATCAGCAATAACAGGAATGTTGCGATCTTTTAGTGCTTCCACCGCATCTGCAATAGCAGTAATTTGCGGTACACCAACGCCTGTTACAATACGTGTTGTACAAATTGAGCCTGGGCCGATACCAACTTTAACCGCACTTACACCAGCATCCGCTAATGCTAAAGCACCTTCTGCAGTTGCAACATTGCCACCAATAATAGGTAAGTTAGGATATAAAGCACGAGTATCGCGAATACGTTGTAGTACACCTTCAGAATGACCGTGAGAAGAGTCAATAAGTAAAACATCAACGCCAGCAGCAACTAATGCAGCCACGCGCTCTTCATTACCAGCACCCGCACCAACAGCCGCACCAACACGTAAACGGCCATGCTCGTCTTTACAAGCATTAGGTTTACGCTCTGCTTTTTTGAAATCTTTTACAGTGATCATACCTTTCAGGTGGAAGTGGCTATCAACCACTAACGCTTTTTCTACACGTTTCTCATGCATTTTTTGCATAACGATATCGCGTGCTTCACCTTCTTGTACTGTCACTAAGCGTTCTTTTGGCGTCATTACCGCAGTAACAGGTTGGTCTAAATCAGTTACAAAACGAACATCACGGCCAGTAATAATACCGACTAATTCGTTATCATTAGTCACAACAGGATAACCCGCAAAGCCATTGCGTTCTGTCATTGCTTGAACTTCACGCAGAGAAGTTTCTGGTGTTACGGTGATAGGATCAGTGACAACACCACTTTCATGTTTTTTCACGCGACGCACTTCTTCAGCTTGGCGTTCAATAGACATATTTTTGTGGATAAAACCAATTCCACCTTCTTGAGCTAATGCGATAGCTAAAGGCGCTTCAGTCACAGTATCCATTGCAGCAGAAAGCATAGGAACATTTAGGCGGATTGTTTCAGTCAGTTGAGTAGACAAGTCGGCAGTATTAGGAAGAACAGTGGAGTGTGCAGGAACTAACAAAACATCATCAAATGTAAGTGCTTCTTTTTTAATTCGTAACATAGCAATATCTCACCAAGGCGGCTTTTAGGAAATAGAAAATATTGCCGCGGAATTATACACACCGTAATCGGTTGCTTCTAGCTTTTTTTCAAAATTTTTATTGATCCTGCCACGAACTTAGGTAGTATCAATCAATTAAGTCTTTGTTTTAAAATTTGATCTGGCTCACATGACACTATCAATAAACAATAATATTTTTACTGTTAGCCGTCTAAATAAGACCGTTCGCCAATTATTAGAAATGGAAATGGGTCGCATTTGGATCAGCGCTGAAATTTCTAATTTTACTCAACCCTCTTCTGGTCACTGGTATTTTACGCTAAAAGATACTAACGCCCAAATTAGAGCTGCGATGTTTCGTGGGCAAAATAGCAAAGTCACTTTCCGCCCTCAACATGGTCAGCAAGTCTTAGTGCGAGCAACAATCACATTGTATGAGCCTCGTGGTGATTACCAACTGATTGTTGAGAGTATGCAACCTGCTGGTGACGGGCTTTTACAACAACAGTTTGAGCTATTAAAACAAAAACTCAGTGCAGAAGGTTTATTTGATGCTATCCATAAAAATCCCCTACCATCACCTGCAAAACAAATTGGTGTCATCACTTCATCAACAGGCGCTGCACTACACGACATTTTAAATATTCTTCGCCGTCGTGATCCATCTTTACCCGTACTTATCTACCCAACGGCAGTCCAAGGTGCAGAAGCACCTATGCAAATTGTTCGTGCTATTGAACTTGCTAACCGTCGTAAAGAGTGCGACGTCTTAATCGTTGGCCGTGGCGGTGGTTCATTAGAAGATCTCTGGGCATTTAATGATGAACGCGTTGCTCGTGCTATTTTTGCCAGTAAAATTCCTATTGTAAGTGCTGTTGGTCATGAAACTGATGTGACCATTGCTGATTTTATTGCTGACCTTAGGGCGCCAACACCTTCTGCAGCGGCAGAACTCATCAGCCGTAACAAGCTTGAGCTATTGCGCCAATTGCAATCACAACAACAACGCCTTGAAATGGCAATGGATTATTACTTAGCGAAAAAATTACGCGCAATAACACAGCTTCATCATCGCTTACAGCAACAGCATCCTCATTTACGCCTTGCCCGTCAGCAAAATGTATTGGCTTCAACACAACAGCGTTTAGTTTCTAGTTTTCAGCGACTATTGCAAGCCAAACAACATCAACAAATACAACTACAAAAACGCCTTAATTACCAAGCGCCTAGTTCCCAAATTCAAGCATTACTTCGTCAACAACAACTGTTGATTTACCGTATGCGAGAAAGTATTGCACAGCAGCTATCCCGTCAACGTGAACAGTTCGCTATTAGTTGTTCTCGCTTAGAAAGTGTGAGTCCTCTCGCAACACTTTCTCGCGGTTACAGTATTAGTGAAACAGAATCTGGAGAAGTGCTGAAAAACACCAAACAAGTGAAAGTGGGCGATCCATTAAAAACGCGTGTTGAAGATGGTTGGATCACCAGTGAAGTAGTGAAAACACAAAAAATTAGAGCAAAACGCAAAATAACTGCTAAAAATAACGATTAAGTTAAATCGAGTAATTTAAGCTTTATACAAGTACAGAAGAAAAACGGCATCAAAATAATATTGGTGCCGTTTTTTATTATCTATATTTTAAGATAATCATTACGTTATATTAAAAACGCACTTCTCCTGCAAAAAGGTAGCTTCGTCCTCGAGCAGTTTGAGTATTACTTCCAGGCTCTTGCATCATTGGCGCTGAATTACTTCTATCAAGTGCATTAGAATAGTTTTTATTCATTAAGTTATGCACTGCAAATTTCAAAGAAATATTCTTATTAATTTTATAATTACTATAAAGATCAATAACTGTTGGAATATTATCTTGTTGCACCATAGGGACTTTACCCGTATCAAAATCAACACCTTCAGGTGAAGATTTACGTGATTTCCCTGTGATTTGGATCACAGTACCTAGTTCTAATGACTGGTCATCAAAGAAGCGAACACCGGTATCAATAGAGGCATAATATTTAGGTAACTCAGAGGCGGGAGTTTGCCCAAAATCGGTGCTGGCAATCGAAGTCGGTTGAGATGTGCGCTGATCGCTATAAGAAAGGTTTGTGTAAAACACCCCTGCATCATAATTTGCTTGAAGTTCATAACCACGTAAAGTTACAGGCTCAAGACTATTGGTATACAGGAAAATATTGCCATCATATTCAATTCCCGCGTAATCCTCATCCGTTAAAGAGCCGTCATTTTTACAACGTACACCACCTTTACACACAAAATAAGAATCACTAGAGATGTAATCTTTAATTTTTGTGTGATACCACAATCCTTTAAATCGTAAACTGTCACCTTCAATAATTAAATCTGGACGATAGCTATTAAAACCAATTTGAACAGTATCGGCCTTTTCACTTTTCAAAAATGGATTCATTGAAGCGCCACCTTCATTGGCAAAAAAGATCTCTTGTGAGGTAGGTGCTCTCATTGTTTGTGCATAACTGACAAATGGCTGAAATTCAGGAATAATTTCAGCGGAAAGTAACATGCCTGGGTCCCAATTTCTATCATGGCGATTAACATTCATTTCACCTTCAGGGAAGCAGGCAGCAGTTGGATCACAAGCAGGTTTACGCCCTTTAATATGATAATCCACATAATTTAAATTGAGATCTAACGTATAAATATCATATTCAAATTTCATTTGTGAGAAGAAACTGGTTAAATCATTTTTTCCTTTAGGTGCAAAGGAGTTATATTCAATCATATTTTGTGATTGCCATGGATCACTAGAAGGTGCAGTAACATTACGTTTGTATTCTGTTGACATTAATTTAGAGCCCAGCGTTAATGCCATATCTAATTCACCATAATTAAAGCGACTGGTATTTTTCGCCACTAATGAATCAGATATATTTTTAGCATTTGCTTCTCGCAAACTTACAAGAGAATCGCCCTCAAACTTTTGTGATGCTTGGCTGTGGCTAAGCAGAATTTCACTATCAAATAAATCATTTAAAGGTGTATAGCGATATTTTGCATAGTAATCTTTGGCATCAATTTTGCGACGATTAAAATTGTTGTTATAAAAACGACCACTTAATTCTATTTCATGAGAATCATTCGGCTTTATATTTATTTTAGTGAGTTCTGAGTGTGGTCTCTGATTAAATTCTTTACTTGTCGCAAATTCTTCACTATTAAAACCCGCACCATTTTTATAAGACGATTCTATTTTGTGCCCACTCAATGCAAGCATTGCACCAATAGTACCATTATCATTAAATAAAGAGCGTTGTCCGGCAAAAGCGACCATGCCGTTATAACCTAATCCATTCGTACCACCCGCTGCTTTACTTCTTACACCCCATGAATTCCCTTTAAATAAAACATCCTCGACACCAATTGTTTTAAAATTAGCACTACCTGCTAAAGCATTGATACTATTTTCACCATCTTGTTGACCACGAGAAATATCAATTTTAATAATAAAATTCGGATCAATCATCGTATTAAATTGATTATAGGGTTGTGCACCATGAGCATATTGACTAGGTGATGTGCTATACATCGTTTGCGTGACACCATCCACCATCATATTAACGCGACCAAAACCACTAAGTCCGCGAATATTGACACTAACACCAGGTTGACTTACATCCATTTGAGTATACGTACCTGGCGTTGAGCGTAATGTTTGTTCAACAGATTCGAGATTATTAATTTCACCAATAGAGCTATAAGCGCCGGGCTTTCCCAATGCTTTTTGTTCTGGTGTTTCTTTTTGTGCTGATGAAACTTTTAAACTACTAAATTGAACTGCTTTATCTGTTTCAGATGCGATGACAAGATGATTAACACCCGAAAATAATATAAGAGTGCCAAGTATTTTCCTTGTAAATTTCATAATAAACCTATTCTTTATTTTTATTTAAATAGGCTCACGTTGCTTTATATGAAAAATTAAAATAAGAAAAAATATTATTATTGTTATATAAAGTTTAAATAATAGCGCTGCCTCTCTTAAAGAGAGACAGGCTAATTTTATTAAATTTATTTATTATTACTTATTAATCTAGTTAATATTTTGATCTTTAAAATAGACTTTCGGTTGTTCTAACATCAGAATAAAAGCATATTCTTTTGCAGTATCACGTAAACGATTAAAACGTCCTGATTTACCACCGTGTCCTGCACTCATATTAGTATCAAGTAATAATAGATTATTATCTGTTTTTAATTCACGTAATTTAGCAACCCACTTTGCAGGCTCCCAATATTGTACTTGTGAATCATGTAATCCTGTAGTAACTAATAAATGAGGATACGCTTTCGCAACCACATTGTCGTATGGACTATAGGATTTTAAGCGGAAATAAACGTCTTTATCCGCAGGATTTCCCCACTCTTCATATTCCCCTGTCGTTAATGGAATTGAAGCATCGAGCATTGTTGTCACAACATCAACAAATGGAACTTGTGATACGACGCCACGGTATAACTCTGGCGCCATATTCACAACTGCCCCCATTAATAATCCACCCGCACTGCCGCCCATGGCATAAACGTGTTTAGGCGCTCCGTAACCTTCGGCAATTAGATATTTAGTAGCATCAATAAAGTCAGTAAAAGTATTAACTTTATGCTCCATTTTACCTTGGTTATACCAGCGCTTGCCTAGTTCACCACCCCCACGCACATGCACAATTGCGTAGACAAAACCTCTGTCTAATAAACTTAAACGAGGTGAACTAAATGATGGATCAATGCTACTACCGTAAGAGCCATAACCATAAATTAAGATAGGATTTTCACCTTTCTTAAATAAATCTTTGCGATAAACCAATGATACAGGCACTTCAACACCGTCTTGTGCTTTTACCCAAATGCGCTCACTTTCATACAAATCACGTTCAAAGCCTTTTACTTCTTGCTGTTTAAGCAGTTGCTTTTGATGTGTTTGCATATTCCATTGATAAGTTGAAGATGGTGTTGTCATGGATGTATAACCAAAGCGAAGCTCTTCACTATCTGCTTGAGGGTTAAATCCTAACCATGCCATATAAACAGGATCGTCAAATGTGACATTAGTTGATTGACCTGTTTTCCAATCAATCTGGCGCAATGATACTAGGCCTTGTTTTCTTTCTTCTACAACTAACCAGCGATTAAACAGATCAAAACCTTCTAAATCGACATCTTTTTGTGGTGCAATGACGGTTTCCCAAGGCTTATCAATTGATGCAGTTTTATAAAGACCAAACAATTCACTTTCATGATTCGAACGAATATAGAATTCGCCATTAAAATGGTCGATATCATATTCTCGGCCTTCTTGCCGCGCAGAAAAAATCACCATTGGTTTTTCTGGTGCATTTGCATCAATTAAGCGAGACTCTGACGTTGTTGAGCTTTCAATTGATACCAAAATGTAATCTTCAGATTTGCTTTTACCCATCCATGTATAAAAGCGATCGTCGTTTTCTTCAAAGATTTTAACGTCTTGTTGACGATCAGTGCCATATTGATGGCGATAGATTTGATAAGGCAGTAGCGTTTGTGGATCTTTATCAACATAAAATAGTGTTTTGCTATCATTTGCCCACACTAAATTTGCCGAGATATTCGTTAACACATTCTCTTTCCATGCGTTATCCGATAACTCTTTATAAGCTACATTATAGTTTCTTCGCCCTTCTTTATCTTCAGCAATCGCTATACGTTTATTATCTGGGCTGATAGTCAGATCACCTAATTGATAGAACTCATGCCCTTTAGCACGTTCGTTTCCATCAACAAGAACTTCCCATTCACCCTCGCTATTAACTGGTTTACGCTGATAAATAGGAAAATCTTTACCTTCTTGGTAAATAGTACGATAAGTATAGCCATTATAAATATAAGGCACAGACTCATCATTTTGAGCCATGCGGCTCACCATTTCATTAAAGAGTGTTTCTTCTAATGCCTTACCTTCTTTCATTACGGATTCGGTATAGGCGTTTTCAGCATTAAGATAATCAAGCACTTTAGGATCTTTGCGTGAATCATCTCTTAGCCAATAATAATTATCGGTACGTGCATCGCCATGTTCTGTCATCACATGAGGCACTTTATTTGCTTTTGGTGGCATCACTAGGGAGTCCTTTTGATTTTGAGCCAATGCAGGTGTTGTTGAAATTAACAAAGCCATGATCGCACTCGTTAATTGCAACGTCATCCGTTTTTTTGTTGCGACTAGCATAACGTTTTATTCCTTTTTAACCTGTCGTTAGAACGTTAGTGTAGAAAACTCAATTGGCATTTCAACCATTATTTTACCTTTCGACAATAACTCTATAGGCGGTATCGGTAAGGGTTCAGCGCGTTTGAGCACTCTTTGTGCTTCTCTATCTAAAGAACGCACGCCACTACTAAGAATTAATTCACTCGATATGACATAACCTTGTTCATCAACAATAAAGCGTACTTTAGAAATACCCGTTCTTCCTTTGCTTTTTGCCTCTTCAGGATAGGCTTTATAGCGATTAAGATGCCCTTTTGTTTTAGCTTGCCATAATGCTAATGCACTTTCTGAGCTGTCTGAATCACTGTCATAATTTGCACTAACATCATTGGATTGCTGTCTCGCCGCGGAGCGACTACTTGAAGGTGCTGATTGGCTAGACACATTTTCACTAATAATAGGTGCTGGTTTTACTGGTGATGTAACAGGTGTGACTTTAGCTGTTTGCTCTACATTGACCCTTTTTTTAGGTTTTTCGATAAGGATATCAGCATTTTCATTCACAATCAGATCAGGTTGTTTTTCAGCAATATCTTGCTCTACCTTTTTATGACTTGCCACCGCAAGTTGTTGATCCATTCCAACAACCTGTTTTTCATCACTGAGCGCTTGTACATTTTCACTCAAGCTCATCATCACAGCGAGTTCAGGCTCTTGTATTAATACCGTATTCTCTTTATTGAAATAAAAATAAGCCATGACAAAAACAGCATGTACACCGATAGCAAAAATTAAAGCTTTAGAACTACAAAGCTGGAATTTTGGCATTTGATCCATACAAGAGGAAATAAGCATAATCGTGTTATCAATAAATTAAGGTAATGCAACAGGTGTTATCCAAAGATAATCGGCATGAACTGAAGTGACATCACTTCCCTCTTCCGTCATTATCACGACAATTACGTGTTCATTCGGCGCTAAATCAGCAATATGCAAAGGAACACCCATTACCTTTGTGGCATGGAAAGAGCCTGCAATTAAAAGCGCAGGAATAGGAGCATTTAATAAACTTTGTGCCATTGCGCGATCTCGCAATTGCTGAATAATCGTCATTTTTTCTGCTTGTGTTTTATCAAGTGCACCGCCATGAGAAAGTTCGATTGTTTTTTGAATAAGTTGACGAACGGATGCATCTGTTGAATGCAAACCTTCAATAATAGGTGGGTTTTTATACGCACTAGATATTTCACTACGATCGATATTGGCAGCTAATAAAGGATAATCTGCACTTAGCCCTGCTTTAACAATATCGCCATACCATTTCCAAGGCCAACCAGAATTCCATTTTAATGCCGCCATTAGGCGTTCATCCCGTAGATATTCAGAACCTGAATAACGTTTTTTCGTACTATCAACTAAGGATTGCTGACTTGGTGTTAGCATCTCTAATAAAACCGATCCTTGAGGACGTTTTTTAGCTAATTCAGTCATTAACCAATATTCAATATCATGATGATAAGCATTGTCATGTTTCTCACCAATGATCACACGAGATTGGCTTGCTAGTCGTGTTAGCAGAGTATCTGCCGTAATAGATTGTCCAGTTTGAGTATCAATGATGTTTGCCGACTGAATAATTGTCAGATCTACAGCTGATACAGGTTGCTTTTCTATCGAATGACATGCTGAAAGACTTATTAATGAAACTAGCAGTAAGATCCTTTTTGATATTGAGAAAAACATAATCATCCTATTAGTTATATATACCTATATTCAGTTGGACGCATAGGTTAATATTATTGCTAATAATTATCAATATCATTATTATATTAATTTGCATTTAATGCTTTGCATAGGTTTCATGAATATAAAAAAGCGCCTTAAAAAGGCGCCTTTTGTATATAATACAGCTAATTATAAGAATTAATTTTGTGATTGGGCTTGAGCCTCAACAACCGCTAATGCCACCATGTTTACGATACGACGTACTGATGCAATTGGCGTTAAAATATGAGCCGGTTTAGCGACCCCCATTAAAACTGGCCCCACTGTCACACCATCAGAACTGGTTACTCGTAATAAGTTATAGCTAATACGTGCCGCTTCCATCGTTGGCATAATAAGTAAATTCGCAGAACCTTTTAATGGACTATCAGGCATCACATCACGGCGAATAGACTCTACTAATGCAGCATCGGCATGCATTTCACCATCAATTTCTAATTCAGGTGCGCGTTGTTTGATAATTTCTAACGCTTTTCTAAGTTTGATTGATGATGGACTATCAAAGGAGCCAAAACTTGAGCGAGAAACTAGCGCAGCTTTTGGTTCAATACCAAAACGGCGAATGGTATCCGCTGCCATCAGAGTAATATCCGCCAGTTGTTCGGCAGTTGGATCTTCATTAACGTAAGTATCTGTAATGAAAGTATTACCACTTGGTAATAACAGTGCATTCATTGCTCCTGCCGTTTCCATACCTTCACGTAAACCAAATACATTTTTATAGATTTCGAAGTGCTCTGCATAGCTCCCTACTGTACCGCAAATCAAGCCATCAGCTTCACCTCTACGCACCATAATGGCACCTATAAGCGTTGGATTACCAATCATTGCGCGACGAGCTTGTTCTTGAGAGATACCTCGACGTTTCATAATTTGGTGATATTCTTGCCAATATTCTTTGAAACGTGGGTCGTTTTCATTGTTCACTACTTCAAAATCTTTGCCAGCTTGAATATGTAAACCCAGTTTTTGAATACGCATTTCAATAACACTAGGGCGACCAATTAAGATTGGAGTTGCTAAACCTAATGTAACGAGTTCTTGTGTGGCATGTAATACGCGGTTTTCTTCACCTTCAGCTAAAACAATGCGTTTTTTCTCTTTTTTCGCTTGAGAGAAAATAGGCTTCATAAATAAGTTAGTTTTATAAACAAACTCATTAAGATGTTCGATATAAACCGAGAAATCTTCAATTGGGCGTGTTGCAACACCTGAATCCATGGCTGCTTTTGCAACTGCAGGTGCAATTTTTACAATCAAGCGTGGATCAAACGGCTTTGGAATAATATATTCTGGGCCAAAAGAGAGCTCTTGATCACCATACGCTGAAGCGACCTCTTCGTTTTGCTCTGCCAGTGCAAGCTCTGCGATAGCATGTACACATGCGAGTTTCATCTCTTCATTAATCGCAGTCGCGCCAACGTCTAATGCACCACGGAAAATGAATGGGAAACACAATACGTTATTAACCTGATTTGGATAATCTGAACGACCCGTACAGATAATCGCGTCAGAACGCACTGCTTTTGCTAATGGCGGTAAAATTTCAGGCTCTGGATTTGCAAGCGCAAGAATAAGTGGATCGCGCGCCATTTTTTTAACCATTTCTTGTGTTAATACACCAGGCCCTGAACAACCTAAGAAAATATCGGCATTATTAATAACATCATCTAATGTACGCGTACCATTGTCTTCAATCGCATAGGCGGCTTTGGTTTCTGCCATATTAGCTTCACGACCACGGTAGATAACGCCTTTTGAGTCACATACTGTGATATTTTCACGTGTGAGTCCTAAAGCGACTAATAGATTCATACACGCGATAGAAGCTGCACCCGCCCCTGATACCACTAATTTTACTTTGCTAATATCTTTTCGAATAATACGTAAACCATTGAGGATCGCGGCAGTTGAGATAATCGCTGTACCATGTTGATCATCATGGAAAACAGGGATATTCATTCTCTCACGCAATTTTTGCTCAATATAAAAACACTCTGGTGCTTTAATATCTTCGAGGTTAATACCGCCAAAAGTAGGTTCTAATGAAGCAATAATATCAACAAGTTTATCAGGGTCCGTTTCATTAACTTCAATGTCAAAAACATCAACACCAGAAAACTTCTTAAACAAAACGCCCTTACCTTCCATTACAGGCTTACCGGCTAAGGCTCCAATATTTCCAAGTCCAAGCACTGCTGTACCATTTGAAATCACCCCAACAAGGTTACCTTTAGCGGTATAGCGATAAGCAGCAAGAGGATCGGCTGCAATTTCTAGACAAGGTGCTGCAACACCCGGCGAATAAGCTAATGCCAGATCACGTTGGGTAATTAATGGTTTTGTAGGTGTTACTGTGATTTTGCCTGGTACGGGAAATTCATGAAAATCTAGAGCGCTTTGTTTTAATTTGTCTTCCATCTTCATATCCTTTGTATCAATAGGGTAAGGGCTTCGTTAGTATAATGGTAATGGAGCGTTAAATCATGACGGCTACGACACTTTTTTCAATTTAGTAAACTAGAAACACTGATCTTTTTTACTTATTTTTATCGCTACAAAAGCTTATAAAACAACCTACTCAGCTATTTTAGGCATTGAATGATACTAATAGTGATCACTTAAAATAAAAACAGCTATTAAAAACAGCCCTTTGGATTCGATTAAAAGACGTTTTACTCATTTAAATACGAATGAAAATGACTATCTAAGATCAATACACTCTAGATTTATTATATACAATTAATACCTAGTTATAGGTATATTATTAACGTCGTTTAATTTTCCCCACTGTAATAAACTCGAACAGAAAAAAGACAATGTTTGTTTATTATTTATCAGATATTAAATTAACATTTAAAATAATTAAATTTTTTATATTATTTAAAAAAACAATAACTATTTTCGCTTGTTGATTATTTTTCAAATAGGCACATCTCCACACAACTCATTGTAACGATAAAGATTTTATAGAATTAGATTTTTTGTTAAGCGTTTTGGTTATTTTCTTTTTTACCCGTAACAATAATTGGTGTAATATTGCCAACCGTCAATTTTATTTTCTTATTGTTTTAATAAGATGTCTGATTCTAATTTTTATTCCTCATTTGGAATTTACTTTTTTATTTTCTACTTTTGGAAAGATTACGCACATTATTATTTTTTTTTAGGGAGAGGGGTTATGCCTAGCTACTCAATTATGATAGTGGATGATCACCCTATCATGAGATATGGATTACGGCTATTGTTAGAAAAAGACAAGGATTTTGTCGTAGTAAGCGAAAGTGGCAATGCTCAAGAGGCTGTAACCGCTGCAAAACAATTAAATCCAGATTTAATTATGATGGATTTAAATCTGCAAGGGCGTTCTGGTATTGATACTATTCGAACACTTCGACGTTCTGGTTTAACATCTTACGTTCTTGTTTTATCCGTTTCTGATTCACGCAACGATGTTTATGCCGCATTGGATGCAGGCGCAAACGGTTATCTTTTAAAAGAATGTGAATTAGATATGCTGTTACTAAGCTTGCGTAAAGCGGCTGTTGGGCATCCTGTTTATAGCGAGCGTGTTTGGCAATATATTCAACTTAGACAAAACTATTCTGATCCACTTTCAGCTCTTACGAAAAGGGAGCTTGATGTCCTTCATGAAGTGTCAGTTGGTATGAAAAACAAACAAATTGCTGAAAACTTATTTATTTCTGAAGAAACAGTGAAAGTTCATATTCGTAACATTTTAAAGAAACTACAAGTTACTTCTCGTTTAGCTGCCAGTCTTATTCTTATTAAGCACCAGTATTAAACGTTTTACCCCGACACAGGGTCGGGGTAATCAGAGTTATTATTGAATATTTTGCTTAAGTGTGCATTAAGTCATTAATTACTCAATAGGAACAGGATAACTTAATACTTTAAAATGGTTATCTGGCATTTTTTCAATATTTAACTGATAAAGCTCTCGATTAATTCCATTTATGACAATATCAAGTTCACTAAAAGCAGATTGTATTTCCTCATTGGTTGCCCACGAAGGAATACCTTTTACACCATAATAGAAATAAATTTTACTTTTCCCTGATCCTATCGGTTGGATCTCTTTTATTTGGCTAATAAACAGATGGCCATAGCAGAAGTCTTGGTAAGGTTGCCACGCTTTGCGTCCTTTTTCACTGAGATTGAATACCCATTCTTCTCCATTTGCTGTTTGTTCAATCAATCCCGCCTCAACTAATGCATGCATTCTTTCTAACACCCAAGGTGCATCATCTTCATTGCTATATACAGGCCATTTCCCTTCGCCCAAACACAATAAATAATCACTGTTAAAAAAAGCTTCTAAGGCTATTTTATACTCATCAACTTTTTGACTGTCATTTTCTTCATCTGCCCAGCTAAAAGAAGAAAGTAAAAGTAATATAAGACTCAGTGAAATACTTTTCATATTCTCTTTTACCAACGGAAATCTTTATTCGTATTTGTATTACTCTACGCTACACAATTCGTTACACTAACGTGACAGTTTAATATCCGATATATTTTATAATGTAAATAGGATTTTTCACTACAACAAAAGCTGTTACTTTGGAATTGTATAACACTCATTCTCATCAATACTAATATTACGTATTGTCATATAAGGAAAATATCATGTCCACGACAAACCTGACATATACCATGTACGGCATAAAAAATTGCGATACAATCAAAAAAGCACGTAAATGGCTAGATGATAATCATGTTCCTTACGCGTTTCATGATTACCGCAAAGAGGGTTTGACGGAAGCATTATTACGCACCTTTACAGAAAATTTAGATTGGCAGACACTTGTGAATAAAAGAGGAACAACTTGGCGCCAATTATCTGATGAAGAAAAAAATGCAATCACGGATGTTACCTCCGCTATTTCACTGATGTTAGATAAACCCGCTATCATTAAGCGCCCCATTCTTGTCTCATCAGATAACCGCTTTATTGTCGGTTTTAATACCAATGACTATTTAACCTTTACAGGAGCCTAATATTTATGTCCTGTCCTGTTATTGAACTTGCACAACAATTAATTTCACGTCCTTCGATAAGCCCTGACGATCAAGGTTGTCAACAATTGATTATTGATAGGCTAGCTCCTCTTGGTTTTACTATTGAAAGAATGCCTTTTGGTGAAACAGAGAATTTATGGGCTTGTCGTGGAGGTGAGGGCGAGACTCTAGCCTTTGCGGGTCATACCGATGTGGTTCCTACTGGTGATCCAGCATTATGGGAACAACCACCGTTTGAACCGTCAATACGTGATGGCATGCTTTATGGTCGCGGTGCTGCCGATATGAAAGGCTCTCTTGCCGCAATGATTATCGCAGCAGAACGTTTTGTACGTTCTTATCCCGATCACCGTGGACGACTAGCTTTTTTAATTACCTCTGATGAAGAAGCAAAAGCAGCTGATGGTACAGTGAAAGTTGTGCAATCTTTGATGTCACGAGGCGAACGGCTTGATTATTGCCTTGTCGGGGAACCCTCTAGCCAACATCAATTAGGTGATATGGTAAAAAATGGCCGTCGAGGTTCAATAACAGCGAATTTATTAATTCAAGGTGTGCAAGGGCATGTTGCTTACCCTCACCTTGCAGAAAATCCTATTCATACTGCATCCCCTTTTATTCAAGAATTAGTCAATACGGTTTGGGATGAAGGTAACGAATTTTTCCCAGCAACAACCATGCAAATTGCTAATATTCATGCGGGTACTGGCAGTAATAATGTTATTCCTGGTGAGTTGTTTATCCAATTTAATTTCCGTTTTAGCACCGCAATTACTGATGAAGAAATTCGTCAACGTACAGAGGCTTTGTTGCAAAAACACCAACTTCGTTACCATTTAGAATGGTCTTTATCTGGTCAACCTTTTATTACTGGTCAAGGTAAATTGCTTGAAGCGGTTCGTTATTCTGTCAAACATTACACCAATTTAGATCCAGAACTCTCCACCAGCGGAGGCACTTCTGATGGGCGATTTATAGCTCAAATGGGAGCGCAAGTTGTTGAGTTAGGCCCTGTAAATGCAACTATTCACAAAGTGAATGAATGTGTTAATGCAGCAGATCTACAGCAACTTAGTCGAATTTATCAGCGAGTGATGGAGCAACTTATTTTATGATAACGCCTTTAATGCTAACAGGTCGCTCTACTGAGCATTTAGTCACTTTATCCGGTCAACATCGTTTACAATTTAATGCAGCAAAAGCCTTTTTAGCCTTACAACAACAGGCAACAAAAGCCGGCTTTAAATTGATGCCCGCAAGCTCTTTTCGTGATTTTAATCGCCAATTAGCGATATGGAATGGAAAGTTTGAAGGCACTCGTCCTGTTTTAGATGCACAAAGTCAACCCATTGATATAACTACTTTATCAGAAGGCGAACGCTGTACCGCGATTTTAAAATGGTCAGCGTTACCTGGTGCAAGTCGCCACCATTGGGGAACCGAAATTGATATTTATGATCCCTTTCGCTTACCTGAAGGGCAATCATTACAGTTAGAACCTTGGGAGTATGAAGACGGAGGCTATTTTGCAGAGCTTAATGAGTGGTTAACAGAGAATATGTCAGCGTATGATTTTTATCGCCCTTTTACTCATAAAGAGAGCGATATTGCTTACGAACCTTGGCATATCAGTTATTGGCCACTTTCTCATGAAGCCTCACTTGCTTACACACCTGAAATTCTTAAATCAGTGTTAGAGGAAGAAGATATTTATGGTAAACAATGGTTATTAGCGGATCTTGACGAGATATTTTCACGTTATATTGTTTTGCCTGAATAAAATTATTTCTCACATGGGGCTTCTTGTTGATCGTTTACAGGAAGTCTCCACATAAAAATTAACAAACAAGCTAGGATTATGAGTAATAATATTCTGACCCATAGCATTGATACTAACCACAGTGAAATCGCAAAAGTAATTAAAATCACTAAAATAGCTTTAGGTTTCGCCCCTTTAGGCATAGCGCGATAAGCTTGCCAATAACGTAAATAAGAGCCAAACCAAGAGCGGTAAAGCAACCAATGATGAAAGCGTGTTGATGAGCGTGAAAAACACCATGCAGCAAGTAATAAAAAAGGTGTTGTGGGTAATACAGGTAAAATAACACCCAGCGTGGCTAATCCAACGCATAACCAACCTGCTATAATCAATAATATCCGTTTCATACTGTGCTTTTCCAACTTATGCTGTATCTGGTTATTTTATAGCGTTAAATAAAAAAGATCCTCATTCTCAATAACGATTTTAAAACAGAAGGTTTATTTATGCACTGGTTTGCTGACTATTGGTGGGTTATTTTAATTCTTTTAGTGGGAATTATTATTAACGCAATTAAAGATATGAACAAAATCGATCCTAAACAAT
This sequence comes from Proteus vulgaris, assembly GCF_011045815.1. Lineage (GTDB taxonomy): Bacteria > Pseudomonadota > Gammaproteobacteria > Enterobacterales > Enterobacteriaceae > Proteus > Proteus vulgaris_B. The sequence goes on from NZ_CP047344.1 coordinate 2,424,301, forward strand.
TTCTTAAAAATAAGCGGAAATTGCCTCCACACCGCGATTTTAATGATAAATGGGATGATGAAGATGATTGGCCTAAACAAAATCAAGACAAGAAGGATGTGAATAAGTAGCTAACCACTGTTGATAATGCGATGTTAATTGAGGATCTTTTTCAGTCATTAATTTCGCGCATTGTTCTCTTAGTTGCTTAGTTAAGACTTTTTTTCCTGATAAAGAAAACTCAGCCACACACTGCTCAACTGTTTTATTTTCTACAAAAAAAGCCACTAATAACGGATAGTGTTGCTCATAACCTACCAAAAAGTTGGCAACACACTCATAAACGGTAAGTACCGGACGATGAGCAAATGCAAAACCTGCCATCATTAACCAAGCGTCCTGTGATGTAGCAATATGATGGGGTAGCAATTTCGTTGATAAACAGAGACCTGTTTGCTGTTTTATCTGCTGATATTGCAAAGCAAAAGCGCTTAAAGACGAGTGCAATAACTGTTCACCTTTTTCTGTTAGTGGATAAATAGCCATTGCTGTATAACATCCGCTACTAGCCTCTTTATGCACCCCTAATCGTACTATTTGAAAGCCACATTTCATCCAAAACTGCGCTAAAACTTCGGTGTAACCAAAGCTCACTGAAAGGTAATCAATAGCCTGTTTTTGGCTCTCTATTACAATATTAGTCATTAAAGTTGCAGCAATTTTCTGGCGCCGATATTGAGGTAAAACGGCGATTCGACTAATGCGCAATGAGGTTAAACACACTGCATCTGGTGTTAAACCATAGGTGACTAATGATTGAGCAAGTAGATTACCTCTAGGCCTACGAGTACCTAGCCATACATCATAAGCAAGTTCGAAAGGTAATCCCCCTTCTTCAATACACCACACCGCACCCACGATTTTTTTATTGATTGTCGCTGACCAATAATGCTGTTTTTGACCATCAAGTAAACGCCGTAGATCCAACGGTGTTGTTCGATAATGCGCACTAGTAAGCAGTTGATAAAACCCATATAGCTGTGGAATATTATTATGCCAATTTCCTTGAAGCTTCTGGATATCGACTTCACCTTGTTGCTGGCGTTCAAAATCATACTCAGGCTCATCAAGTAATAACAACTGATTAAGCCAATTTTCTAATGGACAATCTTTAGCCCAGCGGATTGGTGTTTGTAATTGATAAGTGCGTAAATGAGGAATGTTGTCTCCTAATTTAAGCATAAAACCACGCCCTGTCCCCTCATAACCTTGTACTGTGGTTGTCATTAACACATTAGGAAAATAACCACATAGCACTTCTAATTGTGCAATTGGTAGAGAAGCAGCTTCATCAATAATCAACCAATCACTTTGAATTTCATTATTTTTGCACAGTGCTAATAAATTATCAGGAGAGTAAAATGAAATAGCTTTGTTGGTATGGGAAGATAAAACATCAGTGCTATTTTTAGCAGGTGCACAAACTATCACATTACCTTGATATTGCTCGATAAACATACCAGCAAGCGCAGATTTTCCACGCCCTCTTGGTGCAATAACACTCCAAACACCAGATGTCGATATAAGCAAATTATCTAAAATCAATTGCTGTTCTGTGGTTGGTTCACCCTGTGGAAGTACCCAAGGTTTAGCTTTTTCAATCATTGTAGGCAACTTTAATAATGTTGATTGTTGCCACACAATCACTTGCTCATCACCTAATGTGATATCTTTTAGCCATACCATAAAGTTCGGCGTTGAAAGTACACCTTGAGCATCATTCCAGCGCTGACTATCGTTATCTATGTAGCTATCCCAACTTTCAATATTGGGTAAACACAGGATCAATAAACTACCGGCTTTTAATGTGCCCGTTAACATGGCTAAAGCATCGGTATTAAATCCCTCATTAGCATCAAAAACAGCATGTAGAAACTCTCGTCCTAACAGACGAATAGCGTGCTCTGGTAAAATTGCATTAGGCTGGCAGGATGAAATCGTTATCCAATCACCTTGGCATAACTGGGTAATTTGCTGGATCTGTTCTGTTTGCCATGTAGGTTCGCCTGCTAATAGCAGTAACTGACGCAGCCCAAATCGCGCTAACTTTTGCTGGTATTGATGCAAATGAGAGAATGGCACCGCTAGGATTTACCAATTAATAATGAAAGAATACCAGCTGCAATTAATGGCCCAACAGGAACACCACGGAAAAGCGCTACTCCAATAACTGTTCCCACTAATAAGCCGGCAACCGTTGAAGGCTGGTTATTCATTAAAGAAACACCTCTAGCCCCCAGCCAAGAAACAGCGATACCAATAGCAATCGCTAATAGTGATTTCCAGTTTAAGAATGAATTAAGAACTTCTTGTCCTGATATACGCCCCGTTGCAATGGGAGTCATTACGCCGATGGTAAGAATTAAGATCCCTATGGTCATGCCATATTTTTCAACAACAGGAAAATATTGATTTAATGGTGTTATTTTAATGACTAACAAAGCCAGCATAGCTAACGTCACAGTCATGTTATGACTAATAATGCCGAGCCCAGCGAGAACCAGCAAAATTAATAATGAGGGATCAACATTGCTCATGTTTGTTCCTAACCCTTTCTCTTTATAGTGTTAATTGTCTTTTATTTACCAAAGAATGGTATTAGTTCGAAGACGAAGAAGCAAATGTATCGCAAGATTTAATATTGCCACTGTTATACCCTCGCATAAACCAAGTTTTACGCTGTTCTGCGCTACCATGTGTAAAACTGTCAGGTACAGCATAACCTTGCTGTTGTTGCTGTAATTTATCATCGCCAATAGCTTGCGCTGTTTTAATTGCCGTTAATAAATCACTTTCATCAATACGGCCCTCACCTGCAATAAAATGCCCCCACATTCCCGCAAAACAGTCAGCTTGTAGTTCTAATTTTACAGATAAGCGATTTGCTTCTGCTTTTGAGCGAGCCATTTGTTGTTTTTCGCGCATTTGGGTTGTAATGCCTAGCAAATGCTGAACATGATGACCAACTTCATGAGATATAACATAGCCTTGGGCAAATTCACCACCACCACCTAAGCTATTTTTCATTTCATTATAAAAGGAAAGATCAAGATAGATTTTTCGATCCACGGGACAATAAAATGGCCCCATTATTTTTGTGCCCGTTCCACATTGTGTTGTCGTGCTATTGGTATATAGCACAAGTTTAGGATCACTATATTGTTTTCCTGCCTGTGTAAAAATTGTTCGCCAGAAATCTTCTGTACTGGCTAAAATAACACTACTAAAATCGGCTGCTTCATTATAGAGTGCGGTTTGTTGCTCATTACGTTGTGGGGCTTGATTATTGCCACCTGTTAACGTGTTAAAATCAAATCCCATAAAGCTGGCGATAACTAAAACAATAATTATTACAAAACCATATTTAGTACGCAGTAAAAGTGCAATTAATCCTAATGGGAGATTGCCACCACCAGATGCAGAGGAAGGTTGCCCTCTTCTGTCTTCTACATTATTACTTCTTCGGCGATCATTCCAACGCATAACATATCCCCACGGTTTTAATAGGCTAATTTATCTTTATTATGAGTAAATTTATCACTTGATTTGAGATAATAACAAAAAATTGTCATCTCTATTCCCTATTTTTTGAGAGCAAGGTAATAGAGACTATTAGAGAAAATAACTCAACACACTTTAGTCATTTCATAATAGAATTCTTATTCCTAATCATCGTATTTTTTGTTAACACATTGAGATCTTAATGACTCGGACCCAGCGCTTACTCACTTTATTACAAATTCTAAAAGAAAACCGTTATCCGATAACTGCTGAGGCACTCGCTAATAAATTACACATAAGTGCACGGTCGATTTATCGTGATATTGAATCTCTACGTGATCAAGGTGCTGAAATTACGGGCGAAGCGGGTATAGGTTATCAATTGAGATCAGGATTATTACTTCCTCCATTAACCTTTGATATCAATGAATTGGAAGCCCTTATCTTAGGATTGCGTTGGGTTGAAAATAATACAGATAATGAATTAAGCTACTCGGCATTACGTGCGATTAATAAAATTAATGCCGTAGTCACAACACAGCATCAAACATTACTGGAGCAAAACACATTATTTGTACCTACAAATCGAATTATTGAAGTTAACCACACTATTGCTAAAGATTTACGTTTAAGTTTACGTGAAGAGAAAAAAGCGAAAATTGATTATAAAGACGCTCAAAAACAATTAAGTCATCGTGTTATTTGGCCGATTGCGGTTGGCTATTTTCAAGACTCGCAAGTCATTGCTGCATGGTGTGAATTACGCCAAAGCTATCGCCATTTTAGACTCGATAGGATTATTTCTTATGATGTATTGAGTGATAATTTGCCTTATCCAAAAAGTTATTTGCTCGATAGATGGAAAAAAGAGATCCTCAAAGACACTCCTGACAATAACTGACACTCAACTTCCGTAATATCTTCCTTGCTGTCCCTCATTTAGCGATTTCAGTTTAAACAAACATTATGTCAATCAACACAGTAAGGAAACATCATGAGTGAACTTATCCTTTATACTAATACGATATCTCGTGGCAACACAGTTGAGCTTTTCTTAAAGATATTAAATGTACCATATCAGCGCATTGAATTAGCTTATGGCGAACCAATGCATAGTCCTGAATACCTTGCAATTAATCCGATGGCGAAGGTTCCTGCATTAGTTGATGGCGAATATATTGTTACAGAAACTTCCGCAATTTGTGCTTATTTAGCGGATAAGTTTATTGAGAAAGGATTCGCACCTGCACTAAATTCTCCTGAAAGAGCTACCTATTATCGTTGGTTCTTTTTTACCGCAGGCCCTATTGAAGCAGCATTTACAGTCAAAGATCTCGGTGTGGAGTTGAATGAAGAACAACAAAAGTCCTCTGGTTTTGGTTCATTTGAACGTGCCTTTCATTGTTTAGAAACGGGGCTAGCCAGTGCTAACCCTTATATTTGTGGCAAAAATCTGACTGCGGTTGATGTGTATGTGGGCTATTTCCTAATTTTCTTATGCAAATATGCACTCATTGAACCAACACCATTAATTAATCAATATATTGATAGTCTTGCACTTAATAATGAAATTAAACAATTATTAGTAAGTTTAGGATTACGATGATTATTCTTATTATTAAACGTAATTTTATCAATATAACTGCTTAATCATGTTCTTTTAATACTCTTTTTGAAGAAACAAAAGGTCAGTTTTTAAGCTGACCTTTTTTATTATATTGTTTTCTCTTTACGTAATCGTTTGCGTATTTAGTCTAAAGAAACACCAATTCGGCGTGCAACTTCTTCGTATGCTTCAATTAATCCGCCTAAGCTTTGACGGAAACGGTCTTTATCCATTTTATCTAAGGTATTTTTATCCCATAGACGGCTACCATCAGGAGAGAATTCATCACCCAATACGACTTTACCGTGGAATAGACCAAATTCGAGTTTAAAATCAACTAAAATAAGCCCTGCTTTATCAAACAATTCGCTAAGGACATCGTTTGCTTTATAGCTAAGACGTTTCATTTCTGCGAGGTTTTCTTTAGATACCCAATTAAAGGTTTCACAATAAGATTCATTCACCATAGGATCATGACGCGCATCATCTTTTAAGAATAAATCAAAAATAGGTGGGTTTAAAAGCATACCTTCTTCAACGCCTAAACGTTTAACTAATGAGCCAGCCGCGCGATTGCGAATAACACATTCAACAGGCACCATATCGAGTTTTTTAACTAGCACTTCATTATCAGAAAGCAAACGTTCCATCTGCGTTGGGATACCCGCTTCTTCCAGTTTATTCATAATGAAATGGTTAAATTTATTATTTACCATGCCTTTACGATCAAACTGTTCAATACGTTGGCCATCTAACGCTGATGTATCATTTCTGAATTCAAGGATAAGAAAATCAGAAGATTCAGTGGTATAGACTGTCTTGGCCTTTCCACGATACAACTCAGCTTTTTTCTGCATCTGACACACTCCAAAGATGTGATAGGTTTAACAAGAAATTTGCTTCCCATACTCTACTCTAGATTAGATAAAAAAGCTTTTAAAACGTGAGAGCTATCACTAAAAAATCTTGAAGATAACGTATTGATAACAGCACTATTTATAGAGAATAAAAGTGCATTATTATCTTTAATATTTAAAATAACAACAATTAACCATTAAAAGTAATAAAGAGAAGTTCTATAATAAGGTAAGAATATAGCGGATATAAAAAATCAAAATAAGAATATTTTTAGTTTATATCTCTGTATCATCTCCTTTTTAGAGTTATATTATTTTTAATAATTAATTCATTTTTCATTACGCCCATCTTGAGTTGTTGTGAATAAAAAAACCAAATTAATTTCTTTTTTATTAGAAACTAATTTGGTTCTATTTCTTATTACTAAATTTCAACAAGCTATTTTTATTCATTTAACTTTGTATTTTTTTAAATATACCTACGAATAAAAATGGTATAAATTTTTCATTACATAATAAAACAATAGATTTCATAAGCAAACCAACCTAATAAGGCGCCTGCTGGTAAATCAATTAAATAGTGTTGTTTGGTAAACATACAAGATAAAGCAATAAATAATGGGAATAAGAAAACCCAAGGCCCTAATGTTGCATATGCAAGACAAGCAGTAAGTGTTGCAACTGAAACGTGCATGCTAGGGAAACAGTTTGATGAGTCATCAAAGTGTTGAACAAACTTAAGAAATTTCTCTGATGCTGTTTTTCCTGGGTTAATGGTTCGCCAATGTGCAGGGGTGGCAACAGGAAATACTACAAAGAAAAACATTTGCATGACTAACAGCACTATATAACTAAAAACAATCATAATAAATTGTCTTGAGTCTTGAATAATCCAGTTAAGATATAGAATTGCGGGATAATATAAAAAACTATAAATCCATGACCACCAAGGCCAGAAAGGAATTTTTTCATCAACAGGTGAATTAATTACTTTCACTTCTCTCAATGTATATCGTTGAGTAAAAAAATAAAATTGATAAACACCTACAATAAGTATCCCACTTAATATCAAGTGAATAATCATATCACCCGCACTCATAAATACTCCTTCATATAGTTAGAGAATGCTTTGTTATTTTTATTAAGAATAAGAATTGACGCAATATTACATAAATTTAAGAGCATTGCATTAAGATTAATATTATTAACAACACCAAATTAAACATTATCATTAAAAGAGCATTCAATTAATGACGAATTTAATAGTGAATTTCTATTTAAATTTCTAAAAATAAAAATAAGTAGAGATTTCTGCCGATTAAAAACACAAAAAAACCGCACAATTGATATTGTGCGGCTTCTCTTTATTTTATAAAGCGGAATACCTATTTCACAGGTTTACTGAAAGCGGCTTTCAACGCTGCAACCATTTGATCATTCTGTGATTGTGTTAATGGCTTACCTTTATCACTGATAAATTGTAGGCTACTACGGTTATTTAAATCACCCACTTGTAATTTATAATCCGCTTCTTCTACAGTTGGTCTATCAACACCCAACGAGCTCCAGTTTGCGCTACTCATTCCTTTATAGGTTACTTCAACTGAACCTTTAGAACGTGTGCGGTCGCCCATTTTCATTCCCACGCTTTCTAATGCGATTGGTAATCTATCCCAAACAACATCGAATGGCGCACGTACAATAATCACTGGAAGCCCTGCATTATCACTGCCACTCTGGACATCAATAATACCTTGAAGATTACTTGTAGCTGTATTTTCGCTTAAATTACGCATACGGTTTAAACCATCAACCAGCTCATTAAGCATTAAAATATTATAACGTTTTACTTCAGCTGGATCAGTAACGTCTGTTTCGCCTTGGCGTAAACCTTCGTTAGTCACTGTTAATGAAATTACATTACCCGCTTGAGCTATGACTAAGCGTTGACGTGTTTGGAAAGGCACGTTTTCATCTGCACGTAGCCATGTTATCCAATCAGTATGAATTTCTTTTTGCCCTGCATCACTTTTTACAATAGCAACGCCTTTATCCTTTAAGATAGCCGTTACTTGCTCATACAGTGTTGTATTTTCAGGAGTGCTAGGTAAAAACAGTTTGCTGTTATCTGCATTATTTTCACTACGTGAACCACTTAATAAGTTCAGAGCTTGAGTCGGTGGACGAATATCAAGCGCTAAGCCTACTGGCTCAGTTTTTTTAGGGGTTGGAATATCATATTCCCCATTTTGCAAAGGCAACACCATACCCGCCGGAATAGCTAAATTCTTTAGCCCTGCCGTCTCTAAATAAGACTCATCACCACTGACCTGACGTTTATAGCGCTGATCACTTGAACAGGCTGCCAGTAGAACCACCAGCGACAGACCCGCGACTTTCATAATCTTTGATTTATGCAATAGTGTTGCCATTAAAATTCCCTAAGTTTTACAGTATTCCCGCTGTTAACAGCGCTTTCTCGACAATTTGCTGACCTGATGATGTCAACGGAGTCATAGGTAAGCGCAATGTGGCGTCTTCAATCAATCCAATACGTTGACACGCCCATTTAGCTGGGATTGGATTAGGTTCAACAAATAACTGATGATGCAAGTCCATCAGACGTCGATTAAGTTCACGTGCTTTTGCAAACTCACCCGCATTTGCTAATCGACATAATTCTACCATCTCTGACGCAGCAACGTTAGCAGTAACCGAAATAACACCATGGCCGCCAAGTTGCATAAAGTCTAATGATGATGCGTCATCTCCGCTTAATAAGATAAAACTATCATCATTAACCAACTCTTGGATTTGACTAACCCTACTTAAGTTCCCTGTCGCCTCTTTAATTGCCACAATATTATCCAACTTGGCTAAACGTGCAACTGTTACTGGCAATAAATCGCATCCCGTACGTCCTGGCACATTATACAGGATTTGTGGTAGTGCGGTGCTTTCAGAAATCGCTTTAAAGTGCTGATACAAGCCTTCTTGTGAAGGTTTATTATAATATGGCGTCACACTTAAACAACCCACAATACCTTTGTTTTCAAATTGTTGTGTAAACCAAACAGCTTCAGATGTTGCATTAGCACCCGTACCTGCAATCACAGGAATACGTCCATCTGCCATATCTAATGTCATTAAAACGACATCAACATGCTCGTCATGACTTAATGTTGCAGACTCACCTGTTGTACCAACAGAAACAATGGCAGCACTGCCTGCATTAACATGATAGTCAACTAATTTACGTAAACTAACCCGGTCAACATTGCCTTTTGCGTCCATTGGTGTAACCAATGCCACCATACTGCCTGTAAAATTAAATTCGTTATTCACCATAATCATTGCTCCGAGATAGACGTATACTCAATGGTACTCATTCATTGCTCTATTGAAAACTACTTAACTCTAGGTTTCTAATGAAATTTGCTAATATTCTTTGATATGAATTAAAGAGATATAATAATTGAAGATAGTGAGCAAGGGATCTTGGCAGAAATCAAAATTTGTGTTTACCTGTTAAGAATAAACTGAAAGTCAAAAGGAACCTCATTTTGCCCATACCTGATAAACATTTTCTCGTCATTACTGCATTAGGCGCTGATCGCCCAGGTATTGTTGATACCATTACACAATTAGTCAGCCAATGTGGATGTAATATCGAGGACAGCCGTCTTGCGATGTTTGGTCAAGAGTTTACGTTTATCATGCTACTCTCAGGTGGCTGGAACGCTATCGCACAGTTAGAAGCGTTGTTGCCGATTAAAAGTGCGGAACTTGATTTATTGACCGTCATGAAAAGAACAAAAAATGGGGCTCCCATTACCTATCCTTCAACTATTGCAGCGAAGGTTGATATTGAAGATGCACCCGGTATTGTAGAACGCTTTACTAATTTGTTTAGCCAGCATAATTTTAATCTTGCTGAATTAATTTCTAAAACGCACCCGTCAGAAGATGGCACACCTGCCCGTTTAGAAATACAAATCACGGCGCATAACCCATTAGATGATCACGGTCTTGTTATTAATGAGAAATTCAATCAGTTATGTACAGAGCTAAATGCTCAAGGCACAATAAGTATCGTAAATAGTCTGATGATGAAACAGTAAAAAATGGAGAATGACCAAATGAACCCATTAAAAGCCGGTGAAAAGGCGCCTCAATTCAGTCTGCCCGACCAAGATGGAGAAATAATTAATTTATCTGATTTCGCTGGTCAACGCGTGCTCGTTTATTTTTATCCTAAAGCAATGACACCAGGCTGTACGACACAAGCTTGTGGCTTACGTGATGAAATGGATACATTAAAAAAGGCCAAAGTCGAAGTATTGGGTATTAGCACAGATAAATCAGAAAAACTTTCCCGTTTCGCTGAAAAAGAAATGTTAAACTTCACATTACTTTCAGATGAAGATCATAAAGTTGCAGAAGAATTTGGTATTTGGGGAGAAAAGCAATTTATGGGAAAAACTTACGATGGTATTCATCGTACTTCTTTCTTAATTGATAAAAATGGCGTTATTGAACACGTTTTTGATAGCTTTAAAACGACTAATCACCATCAAATCGTTCTCGAATATCTCGCCCAGCATCCGTAAATAAATACCTGTATTGATAAGACAACAGACAGTTTTCACTGTCTGTTTTTTTGCTAACTCAAAACTATCTTTAACTTTTCTTTATATGTTGCTCATTTGCAATTTCATCAGGTAATGCATGCAATACTGCTTTTATCAATGTTGCTAATGGGATAGCGAAGAAAACCCCCCAAAATCCCCACATACCACCAAATATAATCACGGATAAGATAATAACTAAAGGATGCATATTTACTGCTTCAGAGTACAAAATCGGTACTAATAAGTTGCTATCTAATCCTTGAACAACAAGATAAGCGATAAATAACGCCCAAAAATCAGAGCCTAATCCCCATTGAGAAAGCGCAATAACAATCACAGGGATCGTCGCTAAAACAGCGCCAACATAAGGTACTAAAACAGAGACACCTACAATAACAGCAAGCAGTACGGAATAACGTAGATCGAAGAAGGCAAAAACAAAATAAGTAAAGATGCCAACAATAACCATTTCTGTCACTTTGCCACGAATATAATTGGTTATTTGCTGATTAACTTCAATCCAAACTTGCGCTGCCAGTATTCTATTTTTTGGTAAAACACGACGTACGGCATTAAGCATTTGTTGCTTATCTTTAAGCAAAAAGAACGTCATTAAAGGAACAAGAATAAGATAAATAGAAAGTGTGATAACGCCAATTAATGAAGCTAAAGATACCTTTAAGACAGATTCAGCGACTGTTGAGAACTTACTACGTAAGTTTTCTGCCATCATATCAACAATACCCGCATCCATTAATGCGGGGAAACGATCAGGCAATTCATGTGCAAATGCATTGAACTTATTGATCATATTTGGGATATCAGAAATTAGTGTCATCCCTTGTTGCCAAACTGTGGGTGCTAAAATCAAAATAACGATAGCACTAATACCAATAAAGAGTGTCAGAATAATTGATACCGCCCATATGCGAGCGCATCCTAATTTCTCAAGTAAATGAGTTGGCCACTCTAAAAGATAGGCAAGCACAATTGCCACTAACAAAGGAGCGAGTATGCCACTGAAGAAGTACAGAATTAAAAAGCCTGCAATTAAGATAACCACAAGGGCGATAACTTGTGGATCAGCAAATCGGCGTTTGTACCATTGAACAAGCAAGTCCAGCATGAAAATAAAGATCCTTTATAATAATCAGAATAATAGAGCTATATGTATTCATTCATATAAGCAATAATCTTTTGACAGATTTTACGTTAGGTTTTGCTATCATACATCATTAATTATTAATTTTTCGTTAAGATAGCCATCAGGATATAGTTGTATGAAACTCAGACTTAAAAAACCATTAGTCGCGCTTCTTGTTTCTGCGTTGCTATCAACATCAGTATTGCCAGCGCATGCCGCGATTGATATTGAAGACTCTTTACCTGATATGGGAACCACTGCAGGTTCAACGCTAAGTATTAACCAAGAAATTGCTATGGGAGATTACTATACTCGCCAACTGCGAAATAGTGCACCATTAGTTTTTGACCCTCTGCTTTCTAACTACATTAATAATTTGGGGCAAAAGCTGGTTTCTAATGCTAGCTCAGTCAAAACACCCTTTCATTTTTACTTAGTCAATAATCCCAATATTAATGCCTTTGCTTATTTTGGGGGGAACATTGTTTTACATTCCGCACTCTTTCGCTATAGCCGAAATGAAAGTGAGTTAGCCTCTGTTATGGCTCACGAAATCACGCATGTTACTCAGCGTCATTTAGCAAGAATGTTGGAAGACCAAGCAAAAACAACCCCTCTTGCACTTGCTGGGGTATTAGGTTCTATCCTGATATTTATGGCAAATCCCAATGCAGGTCTTGCAACCTTTACGGGGAGTATGGCGGGGATGCAGCAGAATATGATCACGTTTACACAAATGAACGAGCAAGAGGCTGATCGTATTGGAATTCAAACACTCTATCGAGCGGGGTTTGACCCCAAAGGGATGCCTGATTTTATGCAAATTCTTGCTGACCAAGTTCGCTATAGTTCTAAACCGCCTGAAATGTTATTAACACACCCCTTACCGGATAGCCGATTATCTGATGCAAGAAGCCGAGCCAGCCAATATCCAGCACGCCAACTTCCTCAGTCAGCAGATTTTCTATTCGCTAAAATGCGTGTGTTAACCATGCTAAATAAAAATCCCACTGCAGATAATGCATTTCAAACCACGCTTGATCAGTTTAAGCAAGGTACTGCGATTGAAAAATTAGCCGCCAATTATGCGCAAATACTCATTTACTCTCGTGATCGTAAATTTGATGACGCAAGAAAATTACTCACGCCAATGTTAGAAAAAGAACCTAATAATATTTGGCTTATCGATGCAATGACAGATATCGATTTAGAGCAAAATCGGGCAAGTGATGCTGTCGCAAGATTGCAATTGGCATTAAAACAGAACCCTAATAACAACGTTATTATTGCTAACTTGGCTAATTCTTATATACATAATAAACAATATAACGAAGCTAATCGCCTGCTTTATCGTTATACCTTTGATAATCCAAATGATCCTATTGGATGGCAGTTAATGGCAGAAAACTCAGCTAAACAAGGTGATAGAGCCCATGAATTAGCGGCTTATGCTGAAGATTTAGCACTCCGAGGTGACTTTGAAACAGCGATCCGTTATTTAGGTGATGCAAGCAGACAAGTTAAACTGGGCAGTAATGACCAAGCACGCTTTGATGCGCGTATTGACCAGTTAAGAAAAATACAGCAAAGAGACAGTCAATTTAAATAAGGGACAACATGACCAAGAAAGTGACGATTTATCACAATCCACGCTGTTCAAAAAGCCGTGAAACCTTACATTTATTAGAAGAAATGCAGGTAACTCCTGAGATTAATCTCTACTTAGACACAGCGCCCTCAGTAACCGAACTTAAAACACTTCTTAAAGCGCTAGGGTTTGATGATGCAAGAAAATTAATGCGTACAAAAGAAGAGATCTATAAAACACTCAAACTTGCTGACGAAACATCGCAAGATGCATTAATTCAAGCAATGCATGAAAATCCTAAGCTTATTGAGCGCCCTATTGTGGTTGTTGGAAATCAAGCCCGTTTAGGCCGCCCACCTGAGCAAGTGAAAGAGTTATTTAGCTAAGAACAGGAAAATTTAGCTAGGATCAGAAAATTAAAGCCTATACTTCACGATACGTGAGATAGGCTTTATTCTTTATGTTTTATCATTAATACCGCAACCGTTTACTCTATTTTTCCCATTTAGGCATAAATCACCAAATGTTATTAAATTGTAAACACAACAATTAATAAAGTGTTCTTTATTCCCTCAACAGAAAAAAATTAATCTCTTTTTGCTTTCAAAAAAATTCATCTCAGTTTCATATTTTTTATGGCTAATAAATCATCATTTTTTGGATAGTCTATCAAGATCACACTATCCCGCTATAGGTCACCTTAAAAAGAAAAAAATAATCATGTGTTTCATTTATATTGTGACTCAAGTCTCTTTACACAAATGCGTTCCTACATATCATGGACATCAGAAAATATGATAGCAGAGTTGATAAACACTAAATTCTCGCCACTCTATTTTTTCATTATCATCCAAGAAAGAAATTAACAAAAAAAATACATTTTAAACAGCACTGCAATACAGCAATAATCTTTCAATTTGTTATTTACTCTATCTCTTCTTTAGTTGTTAATTTTTAATTTGATGACAATTAATCGGTGTGAAATGAAGTTATAGATGTATATGAAATAAACAACGTTATAGCCAACATTATGGGCAATTAAAACTAACCAATCATCATTATGGTGTCGGGTGATTGCTAGGCTAATAGGAAAACAGATGAATATCGTACTTAGATTAAAACTTGTCTCATTCCTCCAGTTCTTTATATGGGGATCTTGGCTGGTAACATTTGCCTCGTACCTCTTTGGAGAACTGCATTTTAAAGGTAGTGATGTTGGGCTTATTTTCAGTGCTCTTGGGCTTGCCTCACTTATCGCGCCTGTCATCATGGGATTTATTGCAGATAAAATAAATAACCGCAAATTAGTATTTATTACCCTGCATATTTTTTCTGCATTAGCACTAGTGTTGATGTCGCAAATGACGACTGTCACTACATTATTTTTTGCTACCTTGTTGCATTTATTGTTCTTTATGCCAAGTATTTCAATGGCAAACAGCATCATCTTTGAACTGTTAGAGCAAAAACATTTAGAACCTAACAACTACTTTCCAAAGATCCGCGTTTACGGCACAGTTGGTTTTATCGCGGCCATGTGGGTTATTAGTTTCTTAGGTTTAGGTAATAGCTATCATCAACTCTTTGTGGCTGCAATTGCTTCTATTATTCTCGCTGTTTTTGCCATGTTCTTACCTGCAACAAAAGCAGTTGATAAAAATGAAGCTAAAACAGAAGAAGTGGCATTTAGTCTTTCTAATATTTTGCAAGTTTTCAAAAAGAGAAACGTGGTTGTTTTCTTATTCTTTGCAACACTATTAGGATCTGTTCTGCAAATTACGAATACTTTTGGTGTACCATTCCTGCAAGATATTGCAGCATTACCAAACGCTGATGATTCATTCTTTGCACGTTATCCTTCTGTATTTTTATCTATTTCACAAATTTCAGAAGTTGTCTTTATTTTATTCCTACCTCTGTTGCTAAAACGAGTAAGAATCGAAACTATTGTTTTATTTAGTATGATTGCTTGGATTTTACGTTTCGGTTTCTTTGCTTACGGCGATTACACATCATTAGGACAAATCGTTTTATTATTATCAATGATTGTGTATGGTTGTGCTTTCGACTTCTTTAATATTTCAGGTTCACTGTTCTTAGAAAAAGAGATCCCATTACAATATCGTTCAACTGCACAAGGTATGTTTATGACCTTAGTGAACGGTTTTGGTACTTATTTAGGTGCAATGTTAAGTGGCTGGGTCATTGACTTATATACCACAAATGGCGCCGTTGACTGGAAATCATTCTGGTTAATTTTCACAGGATACACGATTGCAATTACTGCACTTTATCTGATTTTCTTACTGGTACCTCAGAAGAAAACTAAAGTAGTAGAAGCACACTAATTATTTAACCCTCCTCCTTTATTGTTTGTATTTCTCACCGCTTGCCTTCTATAAAGACAAGCGGTTTTTTTATGGTTTTTAATACAAAAAATCACCATTAAAAATAACGAAAAATCATTACTTTTAATTGGTTTAATTTAAACAATAGAGGCAAATTTGTGTTATTCACCTCACCTAATTTGAATGAGGGATAATATTGAGGTAAAAACTACAGTTTGAGAATATCTTTCACAAAGGGGATGGTGAGTTTTCGTTGAGCTACAATAGAAGCGTGATCAAGTTCATCAAGCATTTCAAAGAGTGTCCGCATTTTTCTATCAAGGCGCTTTAACACAAAGCGACCTACATCTTCAGGTAATTCAAAACCACGAAGCTTTGCCCTTAATTGTAAGGCTTGAATTTTTTCTTCATCGCTTAATGGCTGCAAACGATAAATTTGCCCCCAATCTAGCCGAGACGCAAGATCAGGAAGTTGTAATTCGATTTGGCGAGGTGGTCTATCCCCAGTAATTAATAAACAAGTTCGACCATGCTCTAAAACGCGATTATAAAGATTAAATAAGGCAAGCTCCCACTCTTCATCACCTGCAATACATTGAACATTATCGATACAAACTAATGATAGATGCTCCATGCCTTCAAGGACATCGGGAACAAAATAGGCTCGTTTATCAAGTGGAACATAGCCAACGGCATCACCTTTTAATGAAAGTTCAGCGCATGCAGCATGTAATAGATGGCTTTTTCCACCCCCGTCGCGGGACCAGAAATAGATATAACTGCCATGGGATTGATGAATGGCGGTTTGAATTGCCGCGACTAACGACGCGTTTTCCCCTGCATAAAAGCTATCGAATGTCTCGTCATCGGGCAGAGATAGTGGTAATGATAGCTGTGACGGCGTATTCAGAAGCACCTCACCTGAATAGTTTAATAAACGCGGTGATTCTAACACAAATTCTCACAAGGTCAGAACCAATATTAAAAAAGCACATGATACTGATTAAGATAACAGCAAGATTTTCGTGATAGCTTATTTTATGAACTCCTCATGCTTCAAGTTGCCCTATCATTGACTTTGTTTATTTACACGAGTTGCCAAGCTATACCTCAAATTATTTAGCATAAAATTAAAAAAAGTATTCTTTGTTTAATTAATGTTTTTATTATCTGAATTTTAATTTCGCAACATCATTACCTGAAGGTTGCTGATAAATATCAAGTTTAAAATATTTAGCTGATGCATTTATATACTCAAAAATTTCAGATTGTGTTTCTTCATATTCTACCCATGTTGTCGCTCTGGTAAAACAGTATAACTCTACGGGTAATCCCATGGGGGTTGGTGGCATTGTTCTTATCACTAAATACATATCCGGCCTAACATCACCACGCATTTTTATCCAATTTAGCATGTACTTTCTAAATAGCTGTAAATTGGTGACCCCTTTTGTTTCTAGCCACACATTAATATCGCCAATCTCTTCTTCTTTGCCTTCAAGCATAGCTTCTATGCTTTTGCGAAGAGGAACTGTATTTTTTAATTCAAGGACTAATTCTTCCGTTGCAAATGAAATCGAAGATTGATCAATATAAAAGCTACGTTTAATCCGACGTCCTCCAGATGAAAACATCGGTTGCCAGTTAGTGTATTTTTCCGTCAAAAAATCTTTGGTTGGAATACGTGAAATCGTATTATCCCAATTACGTACAGTAATAGTATGCAATGCAATATCAATCACCTCACCACTAATATTACTACTTGGAAGTTCTATCCAATCATAAAGCTTTAAAACTTTACCGTTAGAAATAAGAATATTGGCAACAAATGAGATAAGAGTATGTTGAAAAACAAACATTAATACCGCAGCAATGGCACCAAAACTTGAGATAATAATAAGTGGTGATTGTTCAGTAAAAAGTGCAATGATCAGAATAAAAGAAATTATCCAAACGACGATTTTGGCAATTTCAATATAACCTTTAATGGAATTATTCCGATGCCACGCCTTTTTTGCATGCCTAATATTAAAGATATCGAGAGCATTATTAAGCAATGAGGCAATATTGATAATAATAAAAGCTCGAGCAACCGTCTCAAAGATAACATTCATCTCATGAGAAAAAGAAGGTAGTAGCTGATTAATATAAAGAACTAATGTTACTGCAACTATAGAGGCACTCTTTTTAGCAATGTCTTCTATCGTTTCTTCATCTGAAAGTTCAGTAAATAAAAAAAGTAATCGCTTTGCAATTCGGCGGAAAATCATCTTGGCGAGAAACCATACCACCAGCAACACAACAACTAAGAATATTGTGGTAAATATTTGCTTTGATGTTATGAAATCATAAATTTCAATGAGTTTTTCCATAAATTACGTTATACCTTTTTTGAGTCTTTCCCAACCTTAAAACGAATATCACTTAAACAGTAACTAAATGCCTATTTCGCATAAGAACAGACATCCATTGTCTCATTTATTTTATTTAAATAAACATCATGATTGAATTATTAATGCTTTTCTAAGTTTTAAACACTCAAAAAATTAAATATCTTAGTTTTTAATTTTAACACAAAAACAGAATGCAATAAAAAAGACGGATATAATCCGCCTTTTTCGTTAACTTCAACATATCACTTATTTTTTATTTGCAGTACCACTGACTGATTCAATCGTGTTATCTACAAATTCTGATTCAGGTCGAACAACACTGACTAATTTAAAAATTAAGCTTAAAACAATACCCACAACTGTTGCTAAAGCCATGCCTTTTAATTCAGCCGCACCAATGTGAATTGAAGCGCCACTCACACCAACAATCAGAATAATGGCAGTTAATATCAAGTTTTGCGGTTTGTTGTAATCCACTTTTGAATCTAACAAGACACGAATACCTGATGCACCAATGACACCATAAAGTAATAAAGATACTCCGCCCATCACTGGAACAGGAACAGCAGCAATAGCGGCGGCTAATTTACCTACACAGGATAATAAGATTGCAAATATTGCTGCGCCACCAATAACCCATGAGCTATAGACTTTGGTTATTGCCATAACACCAATATTTTCACCATATGTGGTATTTGGCGTTGAACCGAAGAAACCCGAAATTATGGTAGAGAAACCGTTTGCGAACATAGAACGATGTAAGCCTGGGTTTTTCATTAAATCGCGTTGCACAATATTTGCTGTAACAACAAGGTGACCAACGTGTTCAGCAATAACCACTAATGCCGCAGGCAGAATAATGAAGATAGCACTCCATTCAAAACGTGGTGAATAGAATGTCGGTAATGCAAACCAATTAGCTTCTTTAATAGGAGTAACATCAACAGCCCCTAAGAAGAAAGAAAGTGCATAACCTGCTAGTACCCCTATAAGAATAGGAATAATAGCAAGGAATCCTCTAAACATCACTGAACCTAAAATAGTGACACCTAAAGTGACCATAGAGATAAGCAATGTTTGATTATCTACTGGAGCATCTGCAGTTGGTAATAAACCCGCCATTCCTGCCGCGGTTCCTGCTAACTCTAACCCAATAACGGCAACGATTGCGCCCATTGCCGCAGGTGGAAACATCACATTAATCCAGCCTCGCCCTGCTATTTTTACAATACCTGCCACAAGACAAAATAACACGCCACAGACGATGAATCCCCCAAGTGCTAATTCATACCCTAATGGTAACAACAAAAGCACTGGTGAGATAAACGCAAAACTTGAACCTAGATAAGCAGGAATGCGTCCTTTACAAATAAAGAGATAAAGCAGGGTTCCGATCCCGTTAAATAACAATATTGTTGCCGGATTAACTTTAAATAATATTGGCACAAGTACGGTAGCGCCAAACATTGCAAACAGATGCTGAAGGCTCAACGGAATTGTTTGTAATAATGGTGGGCGCTCTTCTACCCCGATTGCACGACGAGTCATGCTTACGACCTCTCTTTAATATGAATGTGAAATTGGTTTGTATTTTTAACTTTATACTCGTCTTATTTTAAGTCGCCATGTTGCTGTCTAGACCCACTCGCACTAGTCATCTAACTGCACCTTAAAGTATGTAGAGTATAGAACAAATAAATGGTCCAAAAAAAAGCCGACTATCAAAGTCGGCTTAATTATTATTTTGTACCAAATATCTTATCACCAGCATCGCCAAGACCTGGAACGATGTACCCATGCTCATTAAGATGGCTATCAACCGATGCAGTATATAACTCCACATCTGGATGAGCTTCTTCTAATGCCTTAATACCTTCTGGAGCAGCAACCAGTACTAATACTTTAATTGAAGTACAGCCCGCATTTTTTAATAAATCAATTGTGGCAATCATAGAGCCGCCTGTTGCTAACATAGGGTCAACAACAAGAGCCATACGCTCTTCAATATTGGATGCTAATTTCTGGAAGTAAGGGACGGGTTTTAAGGTTTCTTCATCGCGGTAAACGCCAACTACACTGATTCGGGCACTAGGAATATTTTCTAATACTCCATCCATCATCCCGATACCTGCACGGAGGATAGGAACTACTGTGATTTTTTTTCCTTTAATCTGTTCTATCTCTACCGGACCACACCAACCTTCAATTGTTACCGTCTCTGTTGCTAAATCGGCGGTAGCTTCATACGTCAGTAGACTGGAAACTTCTGAAGCCAGTTCACGAAAGCGCTTAGTGCTTATATCATGATCTCGCATCAGCCCCAATTTATGTTGAATGAGTGGGTGTTTTACCTCAACGATCTTCATAATTTCTCCTAATGTACGACGCAGCCTGACAAAAAAATCGCGAGATTATACCGCTTTTTTGCCAACATTCCATCGTTTTTCTATTGATATTGATCAAGCGCACAGCTTTTAACCACACCAACATGAATAATTGTGACCTAGAAAGAAGATCCTCGCAAACGTTTGCTTTGCCTGTTAGAATAGCGCCCGCACACATTTTTTCTTAACAGCAACTTGCCGTGAGGGCTCTACGTGACTAACAAATCCTCTCTCAGCTATAAAGATGCCGGTGTCGATATTGATGCAGGTAATGCTTTAGTCGATCGTATCAAAGGTGTAGTAAAAGAAACTCGCCGTCCTGAAGTTATGGGCGGTTTAGGTGGTTTTGGTGCACTATGTGCAATTCCATCTAAATACCGCGAACCTATTTTAGTTTCAGGCACCGATGGTGTGGGTACAAAACTCCGCCTTGCGATGGATTTAAATCGCCATGATGACATCGGTATTGATTTAGTCGCAATGTGTGTCAACGATTTAATTGTTCAAGGCGCCGAACCCCTTTTCTTCCTTGACTACTATGCCACAGGAAAATTAGATGTCGATACCGCAGCTCGGGTTGTAACTGGTATTGCTGAAGGCTGTAAACAATCAGGCTGTGCATTAGTAGGTGGCGAAACGGCAGAAATGCCCGGCATGTATCATGGCAATGATTATGATATCGCAGGCTTTTGTGTCGGCGTGGTTGAAAAATCAGAGATTATTGATGGCAGTAAAGTTAAAACTGGTGATGCATTAATTGCTTTAGCATCTAGCGGCCCTCATTCTAATGGTTATTCATTAGTCAGAAAAATTCTTGAAGTCAGCAATACACAAGCAGATAACACATCATTAGGTGAAAAATCACTTGCTGATCACCTATTAGCGCCTACACGTATTTACGTGAAATCACTGCTGTCATTAATTGAGAATGTTGATATTCATGCAGTTGCACATATTACAGGTGGCGGTTTCTGGGAGAATATTCCTCGCGTACTACCTGAAAATACGCAAGCTCGTATCGAAAGTCACAGTTGGGAATGGCCTATCGTCTTCAAGTGGTTACAAGAAGCGGGACAAGTTAGCACACATGAAATGTACCGCACCTTTAACTGTGGTGTCGGACTATTAATTGCGGTTAATCCAGATGATGTTGAAAAAACATTAGCACACCTTGCAGAATGTGGTGAAAATGCATGGCTTATCGGTGAAATTGCGCCACAAGCCGCAGGTGAAGCACAAGTTATTATTAACTAATGAAAACATGTGAATGAAAAATATCGTTGTCCTTATTTCAGGAAACGGCAGCAACCTACAGGCGATTATTGACGCCTGTAGGACAAATAAAATCACAGGTAATGTGGTTGCTGTCTTTAGCAATAAAGCGGATGCTTATGGCCTTGAACGTGCAAAACAGGCTGATATTCCAGCCTATTTTGTTGATCCATCCCAATTTAATGATAGAGCTGATTACGATAAAGCGTTAATCGAAAAAATTGATATTTATCAGCCTGATATCGTGGTTTTAGCAGGTTTTATGCGTATTCTATCATCTAATTTTGTCACTCATTATCAGCATAAATTATTAAATATTCATCCTTCTTTGCTTCCTAAATATCCAGGGTTGCATACTCATCGCCAAGTTTTAGCAAATAAAGACTCTTTTCATGGCGTTACCGTCCATTTTGTTACAGAAGAACTTGATGGTGGCCCAATGATTCTTCAGGCACGTATTCCTGTTTTGCCGGATGACACTGAACAATCATTACAAGCTAGAATACAAATAGAAGAGTATCGTATCTACCCATTAGCAATCAGCTGGTTAGCTGAAGACCGATTGACTATGAAGAATAATCAAGCTTTCCTTGATGATATTGCGTTGTTCGGCAGCCTTGATTAACTATTTCGTTTAAGCTAAAAAGTCACATTGTGCTACACTGTAGCCCGCGTGACTTTTTTTGTGTCACCCTTTTCTCTTTTTTATTCAATGCATTCACCGAGGTGCTTATGTCCGGTGGTAGGAAAGTTCCACCTATAAAATTACGTCCTCTCGAACGAGAAGATCTCTCTTTTGTCCATCAACTTGATAACAATGCCAGTGTTATGCGCTATTGGTTTGAAGAGCCTTATGAGGCTTTTATTGAGTTAAGTGACTTATATGAAAAACATATTCACGACCAAAGTGAACGCCGTTTTATTGCTGAAAGTGAAGGCACTAAAGTGGGACTTGTCGAGTTGGTTGAAATTGATTATGTTCATCGTCGTGCCGAATTCCAAATTATCATTGCACCTGCACATCAAGGTCATGGCTATGCAGCACGAGCAGCAAAATTAGCGATGGATTATGCTTTTTCTGTACTTAATTTATACAAACTCTATTTAATCGTTGATAAAGAGAATGCTAAAGCGATTCATATTTATGAAAAGCTTGGCTTTAAAAAAGAAGGTGATTTAATAGATGAGTTTTTTGTTAACGGTGCCTATCGTTCTGCAATTAGAATGTGTACATTCCAAGCACCTTATTTTGAGCAAAAAGCCAAAGAAGCAAAACCCGAAAATTTTGTCAAACCGGGTGCGACTATTAAGCAACATGTCTGATTTATTCAGATATTAAGATTTAACTTTAACCCTAGTTGGAGTTCAGATGTCCCAGGAACGACTCTATATTGATAAAGAGATCAGTTGGCTTGCGTTTAATGAACGAGTATTACAAGAAGCGGCTGACAAACGAAACCCGTTAATTGAAAGAGTCAGGTTTCTGGGGATCTATTCGAATAATCTTGATGAGTTCTATAAAGTCCGTTTTGCTGATGTTAAACGCCGTATCTTAATTAATGAAGAGCGAGGCTCTCGCTCTGCTTCAAGTCATGCTCGCCATCTTATCAAAAAAATTCAATCAAAAGTGGCTAAGGCTGACCAAGAATTTGATGCTTTATATAACGATTTATTGCTTGAAATGGCGCGAAATCAAATCTTCTTAATCAATGAACGCCAAATATCACCTAATCAACAAATCTGGTTACGCCAATATTTTCGTCAAAATTTAAGAAAACACATTACGCCTATTTTAATTAATCCTGAAACTAATTTGGTTGAGTTTCTTAAAGATGACTATACCTATTTGGCCGTTGAAATTGCACAAGGGCAAACTATTCATTACGCCTTATTAGAAATTCCATCAGATAAAGTTCCTCGTTTTGTTATTTTGCCAACTGATCAAGGACGTAGTAAGAAAAAATCCATGATCTTATTGGATAATATTTTACGTTACTGCCTTGATGAAGTTTTTAAAGGTTTTTTTGATTATGACTCATTGAATGCTTATTCTATGAAAATGACGCGAGATGCGGAGTACGATCTTGCGACAGAAATGGAATCAAGTTTACTTGAAATGATGTCCTCAACCTTAAAACAACGCCTTACCGCAGAGCCTGTGCGTTTTGTTTATCAACGTGATATGCCAGATGAGATGGTGGCATTACTACGCAGTAAATTAGGTTTATCAAATAACGACTCCGTTATTGCAGGAGGACGTTATCATAATTTTAAAGACTTTATTAATTTTCCAAATGAAGGTAGCAAATTTCTATTAAATAAACCTATTCCGCGTTTACGCCATATTTGGTTCGATAATTTCCGTAATGGTTTTGATGCCATTAGGGAACGAGATGTCTTACTTTATTATCCTTATCATACTTTTGAACATGTGCTGGAATTGTTGCGCCAAGCCTCTTTTGACCCAAGCGTTATTTCAATCAAAATCAATATTTACCGTGTTGCAAAAGACTCTCGAATTATAGACTCCATGATCCATGCAGCACATAACGGTAAACGAGTCACTGTAGTTGTAGAATTACAAGCTCGTTTTGATGAAGCGGCCAATATTCATTGGGCAAAACGCCTAACAGAAGCGGGTGTTCACGTTATATTCTCTGCTCCAGGTTTAAAAATTCATGCGAAATTATTTATTATTTCTCGCTTAGAAGATGGCGAAATTATTCGCTATGCCCATATTGGCACAGGGAATTTTAACGAAAAAACGGCGCGCCTTTATACTGACTATTCGCTATTAACTGCAAATACTGAAATTACCAATGAAGTACGTCGCGTTTTTAGCTTTATTGAAAACCCTTATCGCCCTGTTACTTTTGAGCATTTGATGGTTTCACCTCAAAATTCACGAACTCTTTTAAACCAACTAATTACTAATGAAATTCACAGTGCTCAAGCTGGGCATCCCGCAGGTATTACATTAAAAGTGAATAATTTAGTCGATGAAGAGTTAGTTAATCGTCTTTATGACGCATCAGAAGCGGGAGTCAAAGTCCGACTTTTAGTGCGAGGTATGTGCTCTTTAGTCCCTAATCAGCCAGGATTTAGTGAGAATATTCAAGTCACCAGTATCGTTGATCGTTTTTTAGAACATGATCGTGTTTATGTCTTTACTAATAAAGGTGATGAAAAAATCTTCTTATCTTCTGCCGACTGGATGACACGAAATCTTGACTATCGTATTGAAGTTGCAGTGGCTTTGCTTGATCCTCAACTGAAACAGCGTGTTCTTGATATATTAGATATTCAATTTAATGACACCGTTAAAGCGCGTTTTATTGATAAAGATTTAACAAATAGCTATGTTCCTCGTGGAAATAAACGTAAAATTCGTTCCCAGCTTGCTGTCTATGAGTACATTAAATTGTTAGAACAACCAGGGGAACGAGCGTAATTTTATGCCTTTATCACAAGATGACTCTTCACCACGCCCTTTAGAAATTGCGGCTATTGACCTCGGTTCTAATAGTTTTCATATGATAATTGCACGCGTTGTTAATGGCGCATTGCAAGTGTTAAGTCGCTTAAAACAGCGTGTTTATCTCGCTGATGGCCTTGACGATAATAATGAATTAAGCGAAGAGTCTATGTTACGTGGACTTTCCGCCCTTTCTCTTTTTGCTGAAAGGTTACAGGGCTTTCCTGCCGAAAATGTTACCGTCGTTGGCACACATACATTACGTGTTGCTACTAACGCTAAAGTCTTTCTCCAACGAGCAAAAGAAGTTATCCCTTACCCTATCGAAATTATTTCTGGACATGAAGAAGCCCGACTTATCTTTATGGGCGTTGAACATACACAATCGGAAAAAGGTAGAAAACTCGTTATTGATATCGGTGGTGGCTCAACAGAATTGGTTATTGGCGAAAATTTTGAGCCGATCTTAATTGAAAGCCAGCGCATGGGTTGTGTTAGTTTTAGTCGTCAATTTTTTCCTGAGCAAAAAATCAGCGAATCTGCTTTTCGTAAAGCACGAGAAAAAGCAGCACGTAAAATGGAAAAAATTGCATGGCAATATAAAATGACCGGATGGGATGTGGCTTTAGGCGCATCGGGTACAATTAAAGCGGCTCATGAGATCTTAGTTGAGTTTGGCGAAAAAGACGGTGTTATCACCCCCGAACGTCTACTTATGTTAACAAAGCAAGTGTTACGCTTTAAGAAATTTAAAGATATCTCATTGCCGGGATTATCCGATGAGCGTAAACATGTTTTTGTACCGGGTTTAGCGATTTTATGTGGCATTTTTGATTCTTTAGGATTAAAAGCACTACATCTATCTGATGGTGCGCTACGTGAAGGTGTGCTTTATGAAATGGAAGGTAGATTTCGCCATCAAGATATTCGCCAACGTACAGCAAAAAGCCTTGCCGAACACTATAATATTGATAGAGAGCAAGCAAAGCGCGTGCTTGAAACCATGCAATCTCTTTACGAACAATGGGCGCAACAAAATCCTAAACTCGTTCGCCCTGATCTAGAAGCTATTTTAGTATGGGCTGTCATGTTACATGAAGTCGGATTAAGCATTAATTTAAGTGGATTGCACCGTCATTCTGCCTATATTCTTTCAAATACAGATTTGCCGGGTTTTAATCAAGAACAACAGCTATTATTAACAACCTTAGTTCGCTATCACCGAAAAGGGATTAAGCTGGATGAACTACCTAAATTTAATCTTTATAAAAAGAAACAGTATTTCCCACTCGTACAAATACTGAGGTTAGCAACTTTACTTAATAATCAGCGACAATCGACGACAAAACCAGCATCTTTGCGTTTAGTTACTGATGAAAATCATTGGACTCTTTATTTTCCTAAAAAATATCTTTCCGATAACACATTGATGGAATTGGATTTAGAAAAAGAACAAGAGCATTGGCAGTCAGTTCCTGGCTGGAAACTGGATATAAAAGAGGAATCTGCTTAACAATATGATATTATACAGAAAAAGACGCTAGCCAATGCGTCTTTTGTTGCATCTATCATACAACAACTATCACATAACAACATAGGTTTGATTTGTGACCATAATATGAACATCATCAACGCAATATTGTTCAAGATTCATATTTTTTATACGGAGAAAACCGATAATCATCCTAAAATGGAATAATTAGTGTTAATGGTTATCTCCCTCGTAAGAATTAAAAAGGAATAACATGTCTCAACCAGCTATCAACAATGATACTGCGGCTGCCATCAATCCGTATTCACAAAAAGTGGCACTCCTGCGTCAGCAAATTTTGAGTATCTTTCTTGAAGATGATCATTTTGTTGAAACCGTTTTAGGGGAAGCAAGTGAAAATGATAGGCTGAGCCACCATGAACTTCATGAAAAAATCACCACTGTTCGAGAATTACTACAAGATCTACACGCGGCAGATATTGCAGATATTCTTGAAGCCCTTCCCTATGACGAACGTCTCGCATTGTGGCATTTGGTTGATAATAATGAACGTGGTGCTGTTTTAGTCGAAGCGTCTGTCGCCGTTTGGGACAGTTTAATTAAAGATATGACCGACCGTGAATTATTACGATCGGTTGCCACATTACATGTGGATGAACAAGCATACATTGCAGAGCACTTACCCCGCGACACAATGCGTCGCCTTCTTACCTATTTAGAACCAAGCCTGCGTAATAGGATAAGAGAAGTCCTGCAATATCCAAAAGACAGCGTTGGTCAAATGATGGACTTTGAGTTCGTCACTGTGCGAGGCAATGTAACGTTAAAAACTGTACAACGCTATTTGCGCCAACGAGGTTCTATTCCTGAAGCAACGGATAAAATTTTCGTTATTGATAATAAAAATCATCTGTTGGGCGAACTTCCATTAACCACTGTTTTAACGCAATCTCCTGACAAACTTGTCTCAGATGTGATGAAAACAGATACCGTCAGTTTTATGCCAGAAGAAAAAGGCGAAGATGCTGCGGGCGCGTTCGAACGTTATGACTTAATTTCAGCTGCTGTGGTTGATAGCAATGGCCTTCTTATGGGGCGATTAACCGTTGAAGATATTGTTGATAACATGCATGAAGAGAGCGATACCAATATTCGTCGTATGGGGGGGTTGAGCCCAGAAGAAGACGTTTTCGCTCCAGTTGGACAAGCTGTTAAAACACGTTGGACTTGGCTTGCTATCAACTTATGTACTGCTTTCGTTGCCTCCCGTGTTATCGGTGTCTTTGAAGATACTATCTCACAATTAGTTGCCCTCGCCACACTAATGCCAATTGTTGCTGGTATTGGAGGTAACACTGGTAATCAAACTATTACAATGATTGTACGTGCCTTAGCACTGCACCAAATTCAAACTGGAAGCTTCTCATTCTTAATTTTAAGAGAGCTTGGTGTCGCCTTTATTAACGGTATTGTTTGGGGAGGAATAATGGGTATTGTCACCTTCTTCCTCTATGGTGACCTTGCTATGGGTGCAGTTATGACGATGGCGATGGTGCTTAATCTCTTAATGGCCGCCATGATGGGCGTATTAATCCCGATGACCATGATTAAATTAGGTAAAGATCCTGCCATTGGTTCTAGTGTGATGATAACCGCCATTACAGATACTGGTGGTTTCTTTATCTTCTTAGGTTTAGCCACTATCTTCCTAGTTTAAAATAACGCAATAATAAACCATTACACTAACGCCACTGTTAATAAAATACAGTGGCGTTTTTTTGGTAGCTAACAATAAATAATTAAGCCGTTGTTGAAAGATAATAGTAAATGAGTAGCAATACGATGATCAACGATGTGATAAATGTTTTTTTAACAGAAGCACTCAGTGCATAATTATCACTGTATTTGGTGTTATTTAGAATGGTTTTTAACGCTAAACCACCACCTAATGCAACGATAGAAAGCGAGGCAAACAGAACAATTGCAGCTAAGAGAATAGCACTCATTGAGATAGAGATCATAAATCCTCCGACATATCAATTGACTTACTGTTGTAATTATAATCAAAAATAATTTTTTTGATGCTTATTTTTGTTTTTATTTTTCATTTAAGAAGTCGCTCTAAAAAATCACATTATGCATAAAAATACAAAAATATGATTATGATTACAAAGTTAATTGGCATTTAATTTCAATAATAATTGATTTATTGAAATTTGAAACCTCAAGGACAAAATTTAACATATAGTAGAATATGCTAATAATCTATCTCCTATCAGATCATATCTTTCACTATTAATACGAATAGCTTTATTAATTATCTAATAATAACTTTTTTTACAAAAAATAATAAATTAAATTCATATCGATTTTATTATTTAATCTTTTATTTAAAGCATAATAAATATATTCAATATCACCTCGTTTTTATTTAAAAATATTAAAACACACCTAATGAAAAATAATATGTAATATTTTTATATTATATATGATATTTTCTATTTATTAATATAATATATTGCAATATAAATTAAAGATGGATATTAAACCCAAAAATTATTATTTTTTAAGTCCATTTAATTGTTTTATTTTAACCTATTTACATCATTAAGAGCTTCCTGTTATAACTTAAACCATCATCACAACATTATTCTTTCTCACGTAAATAGCCTATAAATAACCACTTAATGTTATTTATTTCCACCCTATTTTATTTGCTGATCCTAAAAGAATGTATTTGTGACTTTATTAGTTATTTATTTTATCACGATGATTATTATAGGTTGTTATTATGACATCACAATCACACTCCACTCAGCCGTTGAGTCAACCTACGGCAAGACCATTAAATCGCAACGATTATAAAACGTTGGGTTTATCCTCACTAGGAGGAACTTTGGAGTTCTATGATTTCGTGATCTTCGTGTTCTTTACGAAAACATTGAGCCATTTGTTCTTTCCTGGTGATAACGCCTTTATTGCACAGATGCAGACATTAGGTATTTTTGCAGCCGGTTATCTCGCTCGCCCTTTGGGTGGCATTATTATGGCACACTACGGCGATATTATTGGCCGTAAGCGCATGTTTACTTTAAGTATCTTTTTAATGGCTGTTCCAACATTAATTATTGGTTTATTACCCACTTATGCCAGCATTGGGGTCGCAGCTCCATTATTGTTGTTATTAATGCGTATCATGCAAGGTGCTGCTATCGGTGGAGAAATGCCAGGTGCTTGGGTATTTATTGCAGAACATACACCAAAACAACGTTATGGCTTAGGTGTTGGAACATTAACATCAGGTATTACTGGCGGTATTTTATTAGGATCGATCGTCGCAATTATCGTTCAGCGCAGTTATAGTGCTCAAGAAGTTAATGATTTTGCTTGGCGTATTCCCTTTATTTTAGGCGGAATATTTGGCTTAATCTCTGTTTACTTGCGTCGATTCTTGCAAGAAACGCCAATCTTTAAAGAGATGGCCGCCAAAAAAGCCTTAGCACAAGAAATGCCTGTAATTTCTGTTATTAAAAACCATAAACAAGCGTGTTTAATTACGGCTGCATTAACTTGGTCTTTATCAACAGCCATTGTTGTCACCATATTGATGACACCTAGTGTAATTGTTGAAGGGATTTACAAAATTGATAGAACCACCTCATTGGAAGCGAACTGTGTTGCAACATTAACCTTAACTTTAGGTTGTATCTTCTGGGGCTGGATTGGCGACAAATTAGGAACACGAGTTTCAATGACATTATCATGGGGTGGTTTGATTGTTACTGCATTCCATTTCTATGGCAATTTAGATACAGCAATGTCAGGTTTTCAGTTGGCATTTAATTATGGATTGATGGGCTTTTTCGTTGGTGCGATTGCAACAACACCAATTGTTAGTACAAGAGCATTTCCACCATCGATTCGTTTTTCAGGATTGTCTTTTGCTTACAATATGGCTTATGCCGTGTTTGGTGGATTAACCCCAATGTTAACAGGTGCATGGTTAGAAAAAACAGCTATGGCGGGCGCCTATTATGTCGCTGGAGTCTCATTCTTAGCAATTGCTGTCGCATTCTTACCTTTGGCTTATAAGGGTTGGACTGCGGTAAAGCCAGCTACCCATGAAAAAGACGTTGCATTACAAATTGATAAAGTGGTTGGTTAAGTCTTTATCAATGTTATAAATGTCCCCTTATACAATACCGCCCTTATTAGGGCGGTATTTTTTATGGCGGCAATTTTTCTGAATTAGGTAGTTCTAAACACAAAAAAGGATGCCTTGTGGCATCCTCTATTTTCTTCAGCTTTCTTTTTTAATGCTACACATTACTGTGTCATTTTGCTCAGCATTGGTGCAGTTAAAAGCATTAAGATTGCAATAACACCTGTCACAATACCGATTTGTAGGAAGACACTGCTGTAGATTTCTAATGAGACATGTGCGCTTTGAACATCTTCTGGCACCGCCATTAAACTTGCAACTTTACCTGCAATAATTGCAGCAGCTGCCGAAGTTAAGAACCAAGCACCCATGATAAAGCCCATTAAACGCTGTGGTACAAGTTGAGCAACCATTGCAAGGCCAAGCCCTGAAATCATTAACTCACCGATACTTTGGAAACCATAGCTTGCGACTAACCACCATGAAGAGACAATTCCTGCTTCATTTGCCATGCTTGCACCCAGTGGTAACACTAAGAATGCGGTCGCACTCAAGAACATTCCAGCAGTGAACTTATAAGGCATAGGTAATTTATCGCCCATAAAGTTATATACTGCTGCTAATAATGGGCTCGCTAACATGATCCAGAATGGATT
This sequence comes from Proteus vulgaris, assembly GCF_011045815.1. Classification (GTDB taxonomy): domain Bacteria; phylum Pseudomonadota; class Gammaproteobacteria; order Enterobacterales; family Enterobacteriaceae; genus Proteus; species Proteus vulgaris_B. Next base: position 2,455,849 of record NZ_CP047344.1, read on the forward strand.
AAGTGATTGAAACTGTTCTGGTTGAACACTGAAACCTAACAGAGAGTGTTCAACGTTATGGATCGCGAAGAAGTTTAAAGATGTTGGCATTTGATCGTAAAGAACAAAGAAGACCACGGCTTCAACCATCAGTAAAAATGCCACAATCATCTTACGGCGAGCCGCCCCTTTCATCATAAAGGTTTCACGCGCAAAAATAAGGATGATACCTAATGAGATCACAGCTAAAGACCAACTTGCCACTTCATTATTATGTAATAACCAAGTCGATACTGCCGTTAAAGCAACGATCCCCACCAGCGTTAATAACAATTTTAAATAATTAAGCGGTTCAAAATCAGGTTTAGAGCCTTTATCTTTGATCCATCCTCGACAAACCATAAAGTTTGCTAAGGTGATCAGCATACCTACAACACTTAATGCAAATGCTACATCCCAACCATAATTAGCTGCTAACCATGGTGTTGCTAGCATAGATAAGAACGAACCTACGTTAATAGACATATAGTACATGGTAAATGCACCGTCTAATTGTGGATCGTTTTTCTCATAACAGGTTGCAAGTAATGAGGATGGATTTGCTTTAAATAAACCATTACCTACAGCAATGGTTGCAAGTCCCCAATAAATCACATCTTTATCGTGATCTGAGAAAGCCACCATTGCATAACCTATTGCCAGTACGATTGCCCCAAGAATAATAACTCTTTTAGTACCAAGAACTTTATCCCCAAGCCATCCACCGATAGCAACAAAACCATAAACCAATGCGGTAAATGCAGCAAAAACGGTGATTGCTTCCGCCTCACCCATGCCCAGCATTTTAACCAGGTAAACGGCCATGATCCCTTGCAGACCGTAATAGCCAAAACGTTCCCATAATTCGATTGAGAAGATGAGATAAAATGCGCGAGGCTGTTTAAATGCATTCAGGCTCGGTTTTTGTCCATCGTCAGGTGTGTTTGCAGTTGACACTAAAAACCTCTAATTATTTTATTACGCCTTTATATTTAGGCTAATTTTTACAAAAATGATTATTTTAAGACAGAGTTAAAGCTCGGTGAATTTCATACTGGATTGTTATTCTTTGAAAAGAGTTCAAACACAGAGAAAAACAAGGTTGGCATTCTATCACTGGAAAGCATAATTATCTAAGAATTATAACTAACTATTGCGTTTTATCATAGTTACAGGCATTTGTACAAAATAGTTATGCGTTCAAAAAAACATCAAGCAAAATAACTTACTGATTATCAATAAATTATTTTCCACTTAATTATCCCTATATAAACAATTAAGCCACGCTGTTGTTTGTCTGTTTTTTAATAAATAATGGTTTATTGAATAACAACGATAAAATAATGCCAGTATCATTTTATTTTAACTGCTTAAAATAACGCCAATAAAACACATTCCTTGACTTAATTTTCATATTTCCTCCATTTTTAACTGTGTAAAAACAGGTAGAATGTCACTATTCCAAAATTTCATTTCAGTATTTCTGATTAGCTAGTTGCCAGTGGGATCACAAAAGTAATGAATAAAAATAAAAATGCTAAAAAAAGAGTTTCTCTTATTATCGCTTTAATCGTCGTAGTCGCAGGTGCTTACGCCTATTGGCAATTTAATGCAGCAAAAACAGCTACACCTGAAAATAAAGGAACTCAAGCAACAAGCTCACAAAGTCGAAGTACAACTGGATCTCGCCGACCTCCTATGCCGCCTGTTCAGGTCGCAACATCAATACAAGAAGATGTGCCTCAATTTTTATCAGCTTTAGGTACAGTGAAAGCAACCAATAGCGTAACCGTAACGAGTCGCGTTGAAGGTCAATTAATGGCTTTACATTTCACGGAAGGGCAGCAGGTTCAAAAAGGTGATTTATTAGCAGAAATTGACTCTCGCCCATTTGAAGTGCAATTAGCCCAAGCCAAAGGACAACTTGCAAAGGATCAAGCCACATTAGCTAATGCACGTCTTGATTTAGCACGTTATCAGAAGTTGGCAAAAACGAATTTAGTCTCACAACAAGAGTTGGATAATCAGCAAGCTTTAGTGAAACAGTCAGAAGCAAGTATCCGTATTGATGAGGCTACAATCAGTAATGCACAGCTACAATTAACTTACAGTAAAATTACGGCACCGATTTCAGGTCGTGTGGGATTAAAACAAGTTGATGTGGGTAACTATATTTCAGGTGGCTCATCAACGCCGATTGTGGTTATCAATCAAATGGACCCTGTTGATGTGCTTTTTACATTGCCAGAACAAGATTTAGCAAAAGTTATTCAAGCACGTAAGAATAGTGCTGATTTACCTGTCACCGCATTAGACAGAAATAACCAATTTGAATTAGCTCAAGGAAAATTATTTAGTGTTGATAACCAAATTGATGCCACAACTGGCACCATTAAATTAAAAGCACGTTTCCCGCAACAAGAGACGACATTATTTCCTAATCAATTCGTCAATGTCCGTCTTTATATCACCACATTAGAAAAAGCGGTTGTTATTCCGAATGCGGCTCTGCAAATGGGTAATGAAGGTCACTTTGTTTGGGTTGTGGATAACGAAAATAAAGTTAGTAAATTACGCGTGGAAGTCGCCTTACAAAATGCAGAAAAAGTTGTGATAGCTTCTGGTTTATCAGCAGATCAGCGTGTTGTAACGGATGGTGTGGATAGATTAACACAAGATGCAAAAGTCGAAATCGTGACACCTACAGTACCTAAAAATAAAGAAAATAACCGTGTAGTTGCGGAGAAAGCGTAATGACCGAAAAAACACACGGCACAGGTGGGGGGCCATCTCGCTTATTTATTCTGCGCCCAGTTGCAACAACTCTTTTTATGGTGGCCATATTGTTAGCTGGTATCGTTGGTTATCGTATGTTGCCGGTGTCTGCCTTACCTGAAGTTGATTACCCAACAATTCAGGTCGTTACTCTCTATCCTGGAGCAAGCCCTGATGTGATGACATCAGCCGTCACTGCGCCACTTGAACGCCAATTTGGGCAAATGTCTGGGTTAAAACAGATGTCATCACAAAGCTCTGGTGGCGCTTCAGTGATCACTCTGATGTTCCAATTAACCTTACCATTAGATGTTGCAGAACAAGAGGTACAAGCTGCGATAAATGCAGCGACAAATCTACTACCCTCCGATTTGCCTTACCCTCCGATTTACAGCAAAGTAAACCCAGCTGATCCGCCTATTTTAACTTTAGCGGTGACGAGCTCAACATTACCGATGACACAGTTGCAAGATATGGTTGAAACCCGTATTTCGCAAAAAATTTCACAAGTTAATGGTGTAGGTTTAGTGGCATTAGCTGGTGGTCAGCGCCCCGCAGTTAGAGTCAAACTCAATGCACAAGCCGCAGCGTCCTACGGTTTAGATAGCGAAAAAATTCGTGTAGCAATCAATAATGCGAACGTTAACTCAGCGAAAGGAAGCCTTGATGGCCCTACTCGTTCTGTAACGTTATCGGCTAATGACCAAATGAAATCATTAGAAGATTATCGCCAACTCATCGTTGCCTATAAAAATGATGCGCCTATTCGTTTATCTGATATCGCAACTATCGAGCAAGCACCTGAAAATAACCAGTTAGGTGCATGGGCAAATAACGAACAGGCAATTATTATAAATGTTCAACGTCAGCCCGGCGTTAACGTTATTGATACCACTGATAATATTCGTAATTTATTACCAGATTTAGTCTCTAATTTACCTAAATCAGTGAATGTTGAGATCTTAACCGACAGAACCACAACGATCCGCGCATCAGTTAAAGATGTACAATTTGAGCTTGGCTTAGCTATCGCACTTGTAGTGATGGTGATTTATCTCTTTTTACGTAATGGTGTCGCAACCTTAATTCCAAGTATTGCCGTACCACTTTCATTGGTAGGTACATTCGCAGTGATGTATTTCTGCGGTTTTTCTGTCAATAATCTCACCTTAATGGCATTAACGATTGCGACTGGCTTTGTTGTCGATGACGCCATTGTTGTGATTGAAAATATCTCCCGCTACCTTGAGCGTGGTGATAAACCGTTAACAGCCGCTTTAAAAGGAGCCGGCGAGATTGGCTTTACCATTATTTCACTAACTTTCTCGCTGATTGCCGTACTGATCCCCCTGTTATTTATGGGAGATATTGTTGGTCGTCTATTTCGAGAGTTTGCAATTACCCTTGCTGTCGCCATTCTAATCTCTGCGGTGGTTTCGCTGACATTAACGCCAATGATGTGCGCGCGACTGCTAAAGCCTGAAAATGAAATCAAACACAATCGTTTTGAAATAGCATGTGAACGCTTCTTTGAAAAAATGATTGCCGTTTATGCCGTGTGGTTAAAACGTGTGTTAAACCATCAATGGATAACCTTAGGTGTTGCACTCAGCACTTTGGTGTTGACTGTTTTGCTGTATATGTTTATTCCTAAAGGTTTTTTTCCATTACAAGATAATGGATTATTACAAGGCACCATTGAAACCTCACAATCTATTTCTTATCAATCGATGGTTGAGAAACAGCAGCAAGTGGTTGATAAACTCATTGATGATCCTGCGGTTGATAATATTGCTAGTTTTGTCGGCATCGATGGCAGTAATGCAACACTCAATACGGGCCGATTACAAATCACATTAAAACCCCTTGATCAACGCGACTCGCGTATTGATACAATAATTCCTCGTCTACAAGAACGCATAGCCTCTATTTCAGGCATAACGCTCTATTTGCAACCCACACAAGATCTAACAATTGACACGCAAGTTTCTCGTACTCAATATCAATTTACGTTGCAAGCAACATCATTAGATGAATTGGCGTATTGGGTACCAAAGCTTTCTCAATCATTAAAAAACAGCCCAGAACTAACCGACATCAGCAGTGATTGGCAAGACGGTGGTATGATGGCGTATATCAAAGTGGACAGAGATTCTGCAAGTCGCTTAGGTATTACAATGAATGAGATTGATAACGCACTTTATAATGCTTTTGGTCAGCGTTTAATTTCAACTATCTACACTCAAGCAAATCAGTACCGTGTTGTATTAGAACAAGATATTCGCAGCGGTGATGGCTTACAGGCGCTCTCAGCTGTACATTTAACTGGCAAAGATGGCGCTATGGTGCCTTTATTATCTATTGCATCCGTAGAACAACGCCTAGCGCCACTTTCGATTAATCATCAAGAACAATTCCCTTCAGCAACATTCTCATTTAATGTTGCCGAAAAATCGTCTCTTGAAGAAGCTGTCAAAGCGGTAAAATTGGCGGAAGAGCAAATCTCGATGCCAAGAGATATCACTACTCAATTCCAAGGTGCAACACTTGCCTTTGAAAGTGCACTTTCAAGCACTTTATGGCTGATTATCGCGGCTATTGTGGCAATGTATATTGTACTCGGTGTGTTATATGAGAGTTTCATTCACCCTATTACTATTTTATCTACACTACCGACCGCGGGTGTCGGCGCATTGCTCGCATTAATGGCCGCGGGTAATGAGCTTGATATTATTGCTATTATTGGGATCATTTTACTTATTGGGATCGTAAAGAAAAACGCGATCATGATGATAGACTTTGCCCTTGCAGCAGAACGAGAACAAGGTTTAACCCCTTACGAGGCTATTTATCAAGCGTGTTTATTACGTTTTCGTCCAATATTAATGACAACAATGGCGGCACTTCTCGGGGCTTTACCTTTAATGTTAAGTACTGGTGTGGGGGCAGAATTACGCCAGCCATTAGGGGTTTGTATGGTCGGAGGCTTAATTATGAGCCAGATCTTAACTCTGTTTACTACGCCAGTGATTTATCTACTGTTTGATAAATTATCACTCTATGTAAACCGCAATAAACATATTGAGAATAATGACGGGGCTGTATCATGAAGTTCTTCGCCCTCTTTATTCAACGACCCGTAGCAACCACATTACTTAGTTTAGCGATTTCTCTTTGTGGTGCATTAGGCTTTATGTTGCTTCCTGTTGCGCCTTTGCCTCAGGTTGATTACCCCGTTATTAATATCTATGCCTCATTACCTGGGGCTTCGCCTGAAACTATGGCATCTTCTGTTGCTACACCGCTTGAACGCTCTTTAGGGCGAATTGCGGGTATTGATGAGATGACCTCTAGTAGCTCGCTTGGTAGTACCAGCATTACGTTGGTATTTGACTTAAATAAAGATATCAATACTGCTGCTCGTGATGTGCAAGCGGCGCTAAATGCGTCACAAAGCTTATTACCTTCTGGAATGCCAAGTCGCCCACGTTATTATAAATCAAATCCTTCTGATGCACCGATCATGATCTTAACGTTGACCTCTGACACACAAAATACAGGAGAGCTTTACGATCTGGCATCAACCCGCCTTGCACAAAAAATCTCACAAATTGAAGGAGTAAGTGAAGTTTCTGTTGGTGGAGGATCATTACCCGCAATACGTGTTGCTCTCAATCCTGATGCGCTATTTAACCAAAATGTTAGCCTTGATGATGTGAGAAAAGCAATTAACCAAGCGAATGTGCGACGCCCTCAAGGTTTTGTCAATAATGATGAAAATCGTTGGCAAATTCAAACCAATGACGAGTTAAGCAAAGCGGCTGAATATCGCCCAATCATCGTGCATTACAATCAAGAAGCTGTTGTGCGTTTAGGCGATGTTGCGCAAGTTACTGATTCGGTACAAAACTCACGTGCAGCAGGGATGAGTGGCGGCGAACCTGCTATTTTACTGGTTATTCGCCGTGAAGCGGGGGCCAATATTATTGAAACGGTTAACCGTATTCGTGATGAACTTCCTGAATTACGTGAACTTATCCCAGCCAATGTCGATTTAAAAGTTGCCCAAGATAGAACCCCCACTATCCGCGCATCATTAGCAGAAGTTGAACGTGCGTTAGCCATTGCTGTTGCTCTCGTAATTCTAGTCGTATTTTTATTTTTACGTTCAGGCCGTGCTACGCTTATTCCTGCCGTTGCTGTACCCGTTTCATTAATTGGTACGTTTTCAGCCATGTATCTTTGTGGCTTTAGTTTAAATAATCTTTCATTGATGGCATTAACCGTTGCTACCGGTTTTGTGGTTGATGATGCCATTGTGGTACTCGAAAATATCTCTCGCCACATTGAGAATGGTTTAAAACCTAAAGAAGCTGCTTTAAAAGGGGTTGGAGAAGTCGGCTTTACCGTGCTTTCAATGAGTATTTCTCTCGTGGCGGTTTTCATCCCTCTGCTATTAATGGATGGCCTTGTTGGACGATTATTTAAAGAATTTGCTATTACGTTAACCACAGCTATCGCTATTTCTTTATTTGTTTCGTTAACACTAACCCCCATGATGTGTGCGCATTTATTAAAAGGAGTCAAACCCAAAGCGCAATCGCATTTGCGAGGATTTGGTAAATTACTTTTTCGCGCTCAACAAGGTTACAGTGTCACATTACAAGGAGCACTGCACCATCGACGCTGGGTTATGGCGATTTTTCTTGCGACTTTAGGCCTAAATGCTTACCTGTATATCAGCGCACCTAAAACATTTTTCCCCGACCAAGACACTGGCCGATTAATGGGATTTGTCCGTGCTGACCAAAGTATTTCATTCCAATCAATGAAAGAAAAAATGACTCGTTTTATGCAAGAAATAAATGCAGATAAAGACGTAGATAGCGTAACGGGCTTTACGGGAGGGGGTCGTATTAACAGTGGGTTTATGTTTATTTCCCTCAATCCACTGTCAGAGCGTACTGATAGTGCCAACCAAGTGATCAATCGTTTACGTGCCAAACTCGCTGATGAACCTGGCGCTAACCTCTTTTTAATGCCTGTGCAAGATGTTAGAGCGGGTGGGCGTCAGGCTAATGCCAGTTATCAATTTACTTTACTCGCTGATGATTTAAGCGAATTACGTAAATGGGAACCCATTGTACGTAAAGCATTAGGCGAACTGCCTCAGCTTGTGGATGTTAACTCAGATAAAGAAGATAAAGGTGCTGAAATGGCACTGACTTACGATCGTGATACCATGTCACAATTAGGTATTAATGTCAGTGATGCGAATAACTTACTTAATAATGCCTTTGGTCAACGTCAGATCTCCACTATCTATGCCCCTCTCAATCAGTACAAAGTCGTCATGGAAGTGTCTGAACAATATACACAAGATGTTTCTGCGTTAGATAAAATGTATGTAGTGAATAACCAAGGTGAGCGCATTCCGCTCTCTGCGTTTGCAAGTTGGTATCCTGCCAATGCGCCATTGAGCGTCAATCATCAAGGACTATCAGCTGCCTCAACGATTGCTTTTAATATTCCTGAAGGTTATACATTAGCTGATGCAATTAATTCTATTGAACGCACAATGACCGAGTTGGGCGTACCCAATACCGTAAGGGGCACCTTTGCAGGTACGGCACAAATCTTCCAAGAAACCATTAAGTCACAGCTTATTCTTATCTTAGCGGCTATTGTGACTGTGTACTTGGTATTAGGTGTACTGTATGAAAGCTATATTCATCCACTCACCATTTTATCCACCCTTCCTTCCGCCGGTGTCGGTGCGTTATTAGCATTACAGCTTTTTGATACACCTTTTAGCTTGATTGCGCTTATTGGCATTATGTTACTCATTGGTATTGTGAAGAAAAATGCCATTATTATGGTGGATTTTGCGATCACCGCCCAACGAGAGGGTAAATTGTCAGCCAAAGAAGCCATTATTCAGGCGAGCTTATTGCGTTTTCGCCCGATTATTATGACAACCCTTGCCGCATTATTTGGCGCATTGCCATTGATGTTAGGAAGTGGAGATGGTGCAGAATTAAGACAACCTTTAGGGATAACAATCGTAGGTGGATTATTAATGAGCCAACTCTTAACCCTTTATACCACCCCTGTTATTTATCTATTTTTTGATGGGTTGCGTGAACGTTGGCAACAACGCCGTTTCAGCAAGAAAGAGGCTAAAGCATGAAACTGAGAAGCAAGCTGTTCTTGGTGATTTTCGCTACCTGTATGGTTGTAGTTCTTGCCATGCATATTGGTATTCGAGGTAGCTTTCAACAAGGGTTTATTGGCTATATCAAGAAAAACAGTGAACAGCGTGCAACTCTTTTAGCTGAAGCCTTAACAGATCAATATGCTTTAACCGGTGACTGGCGTTTTCTCAATAGAGATGATCGTTCTCTTTATCAAATATTACGCAGTATTGACCAAATAAGCCAAAGCAGTGAAGGCCCGCCTCCAAAAGGCTGGCGCACACAGTTTTGGATTGTTGATAAAAACATGAAGCGCTTATTTGGTCATGATAATCAATTTCCTGAAGAAACATTCAAAAAACCAATTACTTCTCATGATGAAATTGTAGGTTGGGTGATTGTCAGTGCCGCTGATAAGATTAGTAGTGAAGCGGATATCAGTTTTGATAAACAACAACTGCGTACCAGTTGGATAATTGCAGGTTTAACCGTTCTTTTAGCTTTACTTATTACGCTGATCCTTTCTCGCAATATGATACGCCCCGTTAAACGACTGGTCGAAGCCACACATAAATTAGCCGCTGGTGATTTTGCTGTTCGTGTAACACCCAGTAGTAAAGATGAAATCAGCCAGCTCGCCACAGACTTTAACCAACTCGCTAGTACGCTAGAGAAAAATGAGCAAATTCGCCGTGATTATATGGCTGATATTTCACATGAGTTACGTACACCCCTCGCTATTTTAAAAGGGGAATTAGAGGCGTTACAAGATGGCGTAAGAAAGCCCACGTCCGAGACATTAAACTCCCTTTTATTCGAAGTGACAAACCTGACAAAACTGGTGAATGATCTCCACCAACTTTCATTATCCGATAGAGGCTCACTCACTTATCGTAAAGATTTTATTGATATTAATGAGGTGATTTTATTAGCCGTTGCTTCTTATCGCCACACATATCACACCAAAGATATTGCCTTATACACTGAATTAGATGATGTCTCTCCATTAATTGTACAAGCCGATCCTGACCGGCTTATTCAGCTTTTTCATAATCTATTAGAAAATAGTGTGCGCTATACCTATGCTGGTGGACAATTACATATCAAGACAAAAAAAGAGAATAACTGTGTCTTGATAACCTTAGAAGATAGCGCGCCTGGATTGGATAAATCACAGTATCAAGCCGTTTTCCAACGCTTTTATCGTGCAGAAAGCTCACGAAATCGTGCCAGTGGCGGTTCTGGATTAGGTCTTGCGATTTGCGAAAATATCGTTGAAGCTCATAATGGTAAAATAAGTGCTATGCCTTCATCTTTAGGAGGCATGAAAATTCTTATAGAATTACCTGCATATTCTGATGATCTTTAAGCCTATAACCACTGAGCCAATAATGACTGCTGCCGAATCACCCTATTCAATCCTTATAGTTGAAGATGAACCCAAGCTTGCTCAATTACTTATTGATTATCTTCAAGCTTCAGGATATCAAACTCACTGGCTAGCAGATGGTGCTGAAGTTAGCCATTGTGTAAAACAACAACATTACGATTTAATATTATTAGATCTGATGTTGCCCGTTAAAGATGGCATTACGATCTGTAAAGAGTTACGTCAGTTTTCCGATATTCCCATCATTATGGTCACAGCCAAAACAGAGGAAGTAGATAGATTGCTTGGGCTTGAGATTGGTGCCGATGATTATATTTGCAAGCCCTACAGCCCAAGAGAAGTCGTAGCCAGAGTCAAAACCTTATTACGCCGTTTTTATCGACCACAAGATATTGTTCAAAGCGATAAGTTAGTTATCATTGATGAGCAGGCTTATCAAATCCAATATAACAATAAAATTCTCGACTTAACCACAGCTGAATTCCGTCTACTCAAAGCATTAGCGACACAACCCGGAAAAATATTAACTCGTGATCAGCTAATGGATCATCTTTATGATGATTACCGCATTGTGACGGACAGAACCATTGATAGCCATATTAAAAACTTAAGACGTAAACTTGAGCAACTTAACGATCAAATTGAATTTATTCGCTCAATTTATGGCCAAGGGTATCGTTGGGAGACACAAGCTTATCGATTTCGATGATATTTTTTCAGGAATACATTGAACCTCGCTACACTTAAGCGCTAGAATCCTCCCCTTTATGATATACCCCTACCCAATGTGTGGGGGACTGACTTGAAATCAGAACCAGGAAATTAACCATGTTTACACCCGAATTGCTCTCTCCTGCTGGCTCATTAAAAAATATGCGCTATGCATTTGCTTATGGCGCAGACGCCGTTTATGCAGGTCAGCCACGTTATAGCTTACGTGTGCGTAATAATGAATTTAACCACGAAAACCTTGCCAAAGGTATTCAAGAAGCCCATGAATTAGGTAAACGCTTCTATGTTGTGGTTAATATCGCACCCCATAATGCTAAATTAAAAACCTTTATCCGTGACTTAAAACCCGTCATTGATATGGGTCCTGATGCGCTGATTATGTCTGACCCGGGTTTGATCATGATGGTACGTGAAGCGTTCCCTGAAATGGATATTCACCTTTCAGTACAAGCCAATGCTGTTAACTGGGCAACCGTAAAATTCTGGCGTCAAATGGGATTAACGCGTGTGATCCTGTCTCGTGAGCTCTCTATTGATGAAATTGCTGAAATTCGTAAGCAAGTTCCTGATATGGAATTAGAAGTTTTCGTTCATGGTGCATTATGTATGGCTTACTCAGGCCGTTGCCTGCTATCTGGTTATATCAATAAACGTGATCCGAACCAAGGTACTTGTACTAACGCTTGCCGTTGGGAATATAAAGTCGAAGAAGGCAAAGAAGACGATGTGGGTAATATCGTTGAAAAATACACGCCAATCCCAGTTAAAAACGTTGAGCCTACTTTAGGTGTTGGCGCGCCAACAGATAAAGTTTACTTAATTGAAGAAGCCAAACGTCCTGGTGAATATATGACTGCGTTCGAAGATGAGCACGGTACTTATATCATGAACTCTAAAGACTTACGTGCAATTGAACACGTAGAGCAATTAACTCAAATGGGTGTGCACTCTCTGAAAATAGAAGGCCGTACTAAATCCTTCTATTACTGTGCCCGTACAGCACAAATGTATCGTCGTGCAATTGATGATGCTGTTGCAGGCAAACCATTCGATCCAACGTTGCTAACGACATTAGAAGGCTTAGCACATCGTGGTTATACAGAAGGTTTCTTACGCCGTCATACCCATGATGCGTACCAAACTTATGAATATGGTTATTCTGTCTCTGATACCCAACAATTTGTCGGTGAATTCACCGGCAAACGCGTAAACGGTTTAGCCGAAGTTGATGTTAAAAATAAATTTGTTTTAGGTGATAGCCTAGAATTAATGACACCAACTGGGAATATTCAGTTCACGTTAGGATCACTGTTTAACAAAAAACAACAACCAACTGATGTTGCACCAGGTAATGGTCACATGGTTTATTTATCTGTTCCTGAAGATGTTGACTTAGATTTCGCGCTACTGATCCGCAATCTACAAGGTACAACAACACGTCAGCCGCATAAGATTGATGCTGTAGAAGTGAAGTAAAGCGTCATAATCTGATTTAATGTGGTCAATTTCAAATACAGATCACATCAATAATGATTTGTTTACCGTATCATCAGTTCCGAAAAATAAAGAACTAGAATGAATACAGTAAGACTAGGAACCACCTCCTTGGCAAATCCAATCTCCCTTGGATTTGCCTTTTCTTTTTTCATCTCCGTTATCAACTCTCCTTTACGTAAACACATTCCCTTTTTCGTTATCATTTGTAAAAAAAATAGTAATTTTCTCGATATCCATTACCTTTAAAAGAGTGATTCAATTAAAGGGATTCATCAATGAGTAAAATTAGTTTGCTGATCATTAATGGAAAAAGCGCTAACAACAGCGCATTGAGAAAAGCAGTTTACCAATTACGTAACGAAGGTTTTAACCTCCAAGTAAGAGTAACTTGGGAATCCAGTGATATACGCCGTTTTGTACAAGAAGCTATAGATATACAAGCAGAAACGGTGATTGCAGCAGGAGGAGATGGAACGATTAATAGCGTTGTTTCTGAATTAATTCATCTTTCACCCTCATCTTTACCAACACTGGGCATTATTCCATTAGGCACAGCAAATGATTTTGCCACCAGCGCACAAATCCCTCGTGATATGGAAAATGCACTTAATTTAGCGGTTAAAGGTCGAGCTGTTCCCATTGATGTTATCTCAGTGAACAAGACGCACTATTTTATTAATATGGCATCAGGCGGTTTTGGAACCAAAATTACAACCGAGACGCCTGAAGCATTAAAATCAGCATTAGGTGGAGCTGCCTATTTTATTAATGGTCTTTTAAGTATCGACTCTTTAAAAGCTGATTATTGCACTATTGAAGCTGAAAATTTCCATTGGGAAGGCGAGTCTCTTATTCTAGCTATCGGTAATGGCCGCCAAGCTGGTGGCGGACAAAAATTATGCTCTGAAGCCTTAATTAATGACAATAAACTCAATATCACCATTGTTGAAGCTCACGAACTTCTCCCCTCTATTTTAAACAGCATGTTTGATAGCAAGAAAAATGACAAGATAATTGAGCGAGAAAGTCGCTGGGTAAACATTAGTGCTTCTCATGAAATGGTGTTTAATTTAGATGGAGAACCCCTTTTAGGGAATAAATTTGAATTTATTGTGTTACCTGAAGCGATCCACTGCCGGTTACCGCCTCAATGTGACTTGTTATCTTAATGTAGATAAATGACAATCACTCTCATCTCATCATGAACTGGAGTATGTAATGACTGATATAGTAAGTTTGTTAGGTGCTGATGCAAAATCATTATTAGACCATCGTTGCCAAACCATCCCAAGCGAAAATCTCTACCTGCCAGGTTCTGACTTTGTTGATCGTGTAATGATTGATAATAATCGCCCTAATAGCGTGTTACGTTCAATGCAAACCCTGTTTAATCACGGGCGTTTAGCGGGAACGGGTTATCTGTCTATTCTACCTGTTGACCAAGGTGTTGAGCACTCAGCAGCGGCCTCTTTCGCAGCAAACCCTCTCTATTTTGATCCAAAAAATATTGTTGAGTTGGCGATTGAAGCAGGTTGTAACTGTGTTGCCTCTACTTATGGTGTTCTTGCTTCTGTTTCTCGTCGCTATGCACACAAAATTCCTTTTCTTGTGAAATTAAACCACAACGAAACCCTAAGCTACCCAGCGCAATATGACCAAACACTGTATGCCAGCGTAGAGCAAGCCTTTGAAATGGGTGCTGTTGCAGTGGGTGCGACTATTTACTTTGGTTCACAAGAAAGCCGTCGCCAAATTGAAGAAATTTCAATGGCCTTTGAACGTGCTCATGAATTGGGTATGGTCACTGTGTTATGGGCTTATTTACGCAACCCAGCGTTCAAAAAAGATGGCGTAGATTACCATGCAAGTGCAGATTTAACGGGTCAGGCAAACCATTTAGCAGCAACTATTGGTGCTGATATCGTTAAACAAAAAATGGCTGAAAATAACGGTGGCTTTAAAGCAATTGGTTTTGGTCATACTGATGAGCGCGTTTACACGAAACTCACGACTGAAAACCCAATTGATTTAGTTCGCTACCAATTAGCAAACTGCTATATGGGGCGCGCAGGATTAATTAACTCTGGTGGAGCTTCTGGTAATAATGACCTTGAAGATGCGGTCCGCACCGCTGTTATTAATAAACGTGCTGGTGGTATGGGATTGATCTTAGGTCGTAAAGCGTTCAAAAAATCAATGAAAGATGGCGTTGCCCTGATTAATGCAGTACAAGATGTTTATTTGGATAAATCTGTCACTATTGCTTAATTGCTTAACTGATAGATTTGACGATAAAGCCCCTTTTATTGAGGGGCTTTTAGTATCACCACCAGCGATGAAAATGGTGTACTGGGCCAAAACCTTGCCCAACCTCTAAACTATCCGCATGTTCTAGCGCTTGTTGTAAATAGGCTTTTGCTTGCTCAACACAAGTTTGCCAATTAGAGACTTGAGGACGAATAGCGGCTAAAGCGGCTGAAAGCGTGCATCCTGTACCGTGGGTATTTTTCGTATTAACGCGTTTTGAGGTAAATCGCCACTCGCCATCTTGAGTAAATAACCAATCAGGGCTTTCATCTTCTATTAAATGCCCTCCTTTCATTAACACGGCTTTGCATCCTTGCTTTAGCAATGCATAACCTTGTTGCTTCATCGTTATTTCATCTTGAGCGACTTCACAACCTAGCAGTGCAGCTGCTTCGGGTAAATTAGGAGTGATCAAATCTACCAACGGTAAAAGCTGACGGATCATTTTATTAACCGCATCAGGCTGTAATAGAGGATCGCCACTTTTTGCAATCATAACCGTATCAAGCACAACAAAAGGAATGGCATATTGTTGAAGTTTCTCGCAAACCACATCAATAATCGAAGCATTAGAGAGCATGCCAATTTTGGCACTATCAATGCGAACATCAGATAAGACCGCATCTAATTGAGCAGCAACAAAATCGGGGGATAAATCATAGACACTACGGACACCACAGGTATTTTGAGCAACAAGTGCTGTCATTACTGTTGTGCCATAGACACCCAGTGCGGAAAATGTTTTCAGATCAGCCTGAATACCTGCACCACCACTAGGATCGGTGCCTGCGATAGACAATGCATTGATTCTCACTGATTAACTCCTCCTTTCACCAGTTACAGAAAAGTCGGGCTCTGTTAATCAGCAGAGTTACCTTGACTTCCCTACGCTGGCATTATCCAGATCAGGTTATACGGGTTCATCTCAGCCATAAGGCACCCCGAGCCAAAGCCTGTAAATTCAGGCGATAAGGAGTATCGCATGCTCAAGATAAAGATGCTAGCTTGATAGCTAATCTCGATTTATAAATTCTCTATTGTTGAGATTTGTTATTCAGTAAGATAAATCAGAGAAGATTGTATATAATAAACACAAAACCAATAGCCTATATTGTACAAAACATTAATTTAATGAATATATTTTAGCTATCTTTAAATAAGAAGAATAAAATAAATTATTTTGTTCTTTTTAACGACAATCGATATATTGTCTGCTAGATGAGGTATTTATAATGCATTTCTGGACAATCACACTATGCGGAGGGGCTAAATGAAAAATGAACCATCGCAACAGAATAATGGACAATCAATGCCTTATCTTATTCCTGATGCAGACTTTAATGTAAAATTGAAAATCCACTCTAGAAATATTGATCATACAAAAGAATTCCTTGAAAAAGGTGTTGAAGACTTTGTATTACCAAAATATAGTATCCCCGATGGCTATCGTTTTGTTAAATCTTTAAAACGAAATCAATATCGTTTAATTTCAACCACCAATGCGCCTGAAACAGTTTATCTTGTAGAGCTCCTTTTTCGCGAAGACATCATATTTAGTAAAACAACATGTACCCAAGTTAAAGTGTGGCGAACTGTTTCTGAAGAACATGATATTGCGACAAGATATCTCCCTAGATACTTCTTTAGTTATTTACTTAAAAAATACAGCATTGTTGTTTCTGATGAAGAACAGACAGGTGCAGGTAAGCGTTTTTGGGAAACAATGATTGATTGGGCTTTTACTGCTCACCTTAATGTTTATATTTCAGATGGAACAGAAGAAAACCGCCTTCTAACAGTAGTGAAAGATACTGATGATCTTTATGAAAACTGGGACGCTTTCTGCTGGGGTAAGGATCGTGATACTCATACTCACCGACTCCTTGTTATTAGCCAAGAAAAATTATCTCAATAATAAACAATATATTTCCTGAAAACGTGTGAATGATGTTTACTCATACGTTTTTGCTTTAGGATAATCTGCATAAAAAACGACATCCCACTAAAAAAAACTACACAACCTAAACGTTTTATAAACCAACCTCTGTTTTTTTCTTTTTTTATTTAACTCTTCTTATTCGTTACTCTATTATCCGCTGGAAATTAATCTCTTTTTATAACCTAATGTTATTGATATTAAATTTATCTCAATATTTTCATTAAGTCATAAAAATAGCTATTTTATGGGATTTTGCTGTTGAAAATAACCAACCTAAAATTATTTCTCTTTAACCTTATTTATCAGCTATTTATTAGCAATCTAATAAAAACTTAATTTTAAATTAAAAACAATACGTTACCATTAAAAGATAACAATATTGAATGCCTCAAGCAAACACATTCATAAATACAACAAACTTGTTTATTTTCTTTATAACCGATTCTTATCCCTTAAGATTTTAGTTAAGAAGTAAAGTTTCAGATACCTCTTATCTTAAATACTTGTCGATTAAATAACACTATTAGTAACGTTTATTTGTCATCACCAGAATCATAGCAATGCCGTACTCGGAGTTATATTATGTTTTCAACCTATTTTCACCCTAGCGTATTAGCAACCACGTTGTTTTCGCTTGCGTTAACAACAACTGCTTCCGCTTCTGAAAATAATTCAATCCCACATCAGATTATTACTACAGAAAATCATCAAACTACCAATAATGTATCTCAATCTAATAACGAAGAGAGTTATTGGGGGAAATTCAAACGTAATATCAATCAAACTTGGGATAACGACCAATATAACTACTATTTACCTGTTTGGACTTGGCATAACCGTTTTACTTACGATAAAGAAAAAACGGATCGCTATAACGAAACCCCTTGGGGTTTTGGTATGGGGAAATATCGTTATGACAGTGATGGTGATTGGCATTCTCTTTATGCAATGGCATTTATGGACTCAAATAACCGTGTACAACCTATTATGGGCTATGGTTTTGAGAAAATGTGGTATCCCGGTGATAAAGACGGTTTCCGAATGGGCGCAGGATTTACACTGAGTATTACTGCTCGCCATGAATATAACTATATTCCTATGCCACTGCCTTTGCCGTTAGTATCTGTTGGTTATGGGCACCTTTCACTACAAGCAACGTATGTACCTGGTACTTATAATAATGGTAACGTGTTATTTGCTTGGTTACGTTGGCAGTAACTTCTTATATTTGCCTATCAGAATAAGTGTAAACAATAAAAATATAGAGCATAAAAAAACGCATCATTGAGATGCGTTTTTTGTTCAATAAAGTAACTCAATCAATCTGTAGTAACTTAAATATCTTGACTTGCTTGAGCATTATCAGGCGTTTTCTTCATACGAGAAATCTTAAATCCAACCCACAAGAACGCAATCCAGAATGGCATTAGGATCACCGAAATATTCACTTGTGGCATAAATAAGATAATCACTAAAATCATGCATAAAAAAGCAAGACAAATATAGTTACCATAAGGATACCAAAGTGCTTTAAAGAAAGGCTCTACACCCTCTTTCATTTTTGCTGCTCTGAATTTTAAATTCGCCAAACAAATCATAATCCAGTTAAGCACTAACGTAGTAACAACCAATGCCATTAATAACTCTAACGCCTGATCAGGTAATAAGTAGTTAACTAAAATACCCAATGAAGTCGCAATTGCAGACAAGAGTAATGACACAACTGGCACACCGCGTTTATTAATGCGAGAAAGTGCATGTGGCGCATTACCTTGTTTTGCCAAACCATAAAGCATACGACTATTAGAATAAACACCGCTGTTATAAACAGATAATGCAGCTGTTAATACCACAGCATTTAAAATATTTGCGATTAAGAAATTATCCAAATTATGGAAAATCAGTACAAATGGGCTTTCACCTTTCACTACTTGAGTCCAAGGATAAAGCGACAGTAGCACCAACAATGAACCGATATAGAAAATTAAAATACGATAAACAACTTGGTTAGTCGCTTTCGGGATGCTTACTTTTGGATTTTCAGCTTCAGCTGCTGTGATCCCCACTAGCTCAAGTCCACCAAAAGAGAACATGACAATTGCTAATGCCGACATAAAGCCCGTAAAACCATGAGGAAAGAAACCTAATTCCCATAAATTACTTACAGAAGCTTGAGGCCCACCATTACCACTTGCCAGCAAGTAGCTCCCGAATAAAATCATACCAACAATTGCTAATACTTTAATAATGGCAAACCAAAACTCGGTTTCACCATACATTTTAACGTTAATCAAATTGATTAAGTTGATTGCCACAAAGAAGATAGCAACGGAAACCCAAACAGGGATATCAGGTAACCAATAGTTAATGTATTTTCCTGCTGCAGTTAATTCTGCCATACCAACAAGGATAAACATCACCCAGTAATTCCAACCAGATAAGAAGCCAGCAAAAGGGCTCCAATATTTATTGGCAAAGTGACTAAACGAACCCGCAACTGGTTCTTCGGCAACCATTTCGCCTAATTGGCGCATGATCATAAACGCAATAAAACCACCAATAGCATATCCTAGTATTACTGATGGGCCAGTCATATTAATGGTTTGCGCTATACCAAGAAACAGACCAGCGCCGACAGCACCACCCAGCGCAATAAGCTGGATATGTCGATTTTTCAGACCGCGCTTAAGTTCTGTCTGTTGCGACTCTCTCGCCATACATCCTCTTCTTTTATTATTTTATCAACTTAACGTGTAAACTAATATTTACGATTTTGTTTATTTCAAGCCCCCATTAAAACACTAATCTGACTTGAATAACAAATACATTTTATGCTAGGCGAAAAATAATAAGAAAAGCGATTTTTTAACTATGTTTGGAGGGGAATAATGTGGTAAACCGACAAAGACCTTGCTGAAAGTCTTCTCCGCGATCGCAAAAGTTGTCTAAAGCCATAAGATAGAGACCAAAGCTAATGGCTAATGCAATAATTAAACTAATAATTATTTTCTTTGCGTTCAATTTAAAATCCTTTAAATACATTTTGTTAGTATGATTAATAACATTATAAGCATTCGCTTAAATACGATAACAACACAGAGAGTTGTTGTTATAAAATTCGCAATCAATTATCTCTATGAATGAATTTAGCATAACTTTCATTATGAAAGATAAACGCTTCCTCGACAAAGTTGAGATAATTTGCACTATTTTTCTATAAATTGTTGGCAAAATGAACACTTTTTATTTTTATTACACATTTTGCCAACGATAAGAAATAGCTATCCATTAATATGGATTTCTCTGTCTGCCACTTTTTGTATAAGATTAGGGAGTTAATTTTGATTTTTACCTTAACTTCATTGATAGAATGGAACTGTAATGCCACAAGATAATCATCTCGCATTAGTTTGCGCGCTAAGTAAATGGATTGAGGAGCATTTAGGCCGTGTTATCCATCTTGAAGAGTTGGCGGCTTATTCTGGGTATTCTCTTTGGCACATGCAGAAAATCTTTAAAGAAGTCACAGGCACCTCTTTAGGAAAGTATATTCGTCAACGTAGATTGGCTGGCGCTATCCATTTATTACGTACAAGTGAACGTTCTATCTTTGATATCGCCCTCGATTTTGGCTTTGGTTCGCAGTCTCACTTTACTTACATGTTCCGTAAAGAGTATGGCATTACGCCTTTCGACTTTCGGCAAAATCAAGAGATCGTATTAGAAACCAAACAACCCTTACATTTACAATCACCTTGTTGTGATTAACCCTTCTATTTATGTGACATTATACAGATAGCCTTTAATGTCA
Source organism: Proteus vulgaris (assembly GCF_011045815.1). Lineage (GTDB taxonomy): Bacteria > Pseudomonadota > Gammaproteobacteria > Enterobacterales > Enterobacteriaceae > Proteus > Proteus vulgaris_B. Next base: position 2,476,512 of record NZ_CP047344.1, read on the forward strand.
CATAAATAATACTCAAGCTATGTGATGATAGACCGCTTCGCCCTTCCTTTATCATGATTGCTTTTATTTAATATGGGGATGCTAATGAGTATTAAGCTTATCGCTATTGATTTAGATGGAACCTTACTCAACAAACAACACGAAATCACGCCCGAAGTACAAAATGCGGTTCAACGAGCAAAAGAAGCTGGTGTTAAGATTGTGCTAGCTTCGGGGCGCTCTTTTAATGGCATCTCCCCTTATTTAAAGATACTCGGTCTTGATACTTCTGATTGTTACTGCATTAGCAATAATGGGAGCCAAATTCATCAAGCAGATAATGGTGAAGTCATTATTCAAGATTTACTCAATTTTGAAGACTACCTCTATTTTGAAAATCTTGCTCGTGAGATAGGCGTTCATTTTCACGTCATTAGTGATAATAAAATTTATACAACTAATCGTCATATTAGCCATTTCACTTGCCAAGAAGCCTTCTTATCTTGGACACCTCTTTACTACCGTCCACTTAATGAAATGCAATCTGATATGTATTTTAGTAAATTTATGATTGTTGATGCTCCTGCCGTTTTAGATAACGCCATTCAATATTTACCTGCCAATATTTACGAACAATACAGCATATTACGTAGTGCCCCTTATTTTATTGAAGTACTAAATACCAATGTCAATAAAGGAAGTGCGGTTCAAAAAGTCGCTGAACATTTAAAAATTACTCCAGAAAAAATTATGTGTATCGGTGATCAAGGTAATGATTTAGCAATGCTGAAATATGCAGCTTTAGGTGTTGCAATGGGGAATGCCCCTGATGAAGTAAAAAAAGTCGCCAAATTCGTCACACTTTCTAATGAAGAGCACGGTGTTGCAGTCGCTATCAATAAATTTATTTAAACACGATCTTTTTTGTGTTTTATCGTGAATGTCTACAAAATTATATAGCATTTGTGATCCTTAGCAGAGGATCACACTGCTTTTTGACCAAAAACATAGCCTTTTATTATTCTATAATTACTGTTAAATGAGCGTTAAATCTGCCTTTCTTCTTACATATCCTTCAGAATTTGTTACTATCAATTCACTTTTCGTTATTCAAACTGCATTTTTACAACATATTCAGCTATTAAATAGGCTCAGAGTAGAATAACAAATATAAATCATTAATATATTTTCTTCACAGACAGGTAGTTTTAGTTATGCTTTCTACAAAAGACATGCTCGTTCTTGGAATGATGGTTTTTGCACTCTTCCTTGGCGCTGGTAATATTATTTTCCCCCCAATGGCGGGTTTTCAATCAGGAAATCTCTGGTTTAGCACATCCTTAGGTTTTTTAGTTACGGGTGTTCTATTGCCTTTCCTCACTTTAGTTATTGTCGCTATTCGTGGGCGTGGTGAACGTCTTTCTGTTGATTTACCTTCATGGGTTGCTGTCATTTTCTGGGTTGCACTATATCTTATCGTAGGTTCTACTTTCGCGATGCCTCGTGTGACTAACACCGCCTATGAAATGGGCTTCCTGCCGTTAGGTCTTATTGAGAAAAATACCGCAACACACCTGACTTTCGCGCTTGTTTTCAATATTACAAGCATGTTTTTCATGCTAAAACAAGGCACGATGATCAGCGCTATTGGTAAGTTTATGACTCCAGCACTGTTAGTCTTGCTGGTTGTTGTCGGTATTGCCGTTGTGGCTAAACCTATTTCTCCTATTGGGGAGCCAACAGGTCTTTATGCTGTTAATGGTTTCTTCTCTGGCTTTATAGACGGTTACCAAACCATGGATGTGCTTTCTGCCATGGCATTTGGTGGTATCGTTGCGCGTGCTTTATATACCAAAGGAATTACTGAACCACGCCAAATTGGTTTTATTACCATAAAAGCAGGACTCATTTCAGTTTTACTGTTAGCAGCACTTTATCTGTGTCTTTTCTATTTAGGTGCAACCAGCCATTCTGTTTCTGTTTTCGCTGATCCTGCAATGAATGCAACGAATGGTGGACAAATTTTCTCTCGTTACGTCGATGCATTGTTTGGCTCTGTTGGTACATGGCTGATGGGAGGGATTGTTTTATTAGCAAGTATGACCACACTTGTGGGAGTAACAAGTGCTGCTGCTGACTACTTTGCCACATTTCATCATCGTTTAGGCTATCGCTTTTGGGTTGTGGTCTTTACGTTAATGACTACTGTAGTATCAACTTTCGGTCTTGATACGTTATTACGAGTCACTATTCCTGCATTATTAATGATTTATCCAACATCAGTGACATTAGTTTTACTACAATTTATTCGTAATAAGCTAAAAGCGCCTCGCTTCACTTACCGTTTTACCATTGCTGTTATTGTTTTAATGAGCCTTTTCGATACATTGAAACAATTAAAATGGTTAAACGCTGACTTACTGCAATTATTTAGTTATATCCCACTGTCAGATTACGGTTTAGGTTGGGTATTACCCGGTGCGATCGCTTTCGTGATTTCACTGTTCGTTAGCTTAAATCTTAAAGAAAAAAATCTTTCAGTAGAAAATACAGCGAAATAATTAGTCTATAGCTCGTAATTTGTAACACTGATTGTGAGTTCACAAAAAAAGCGTCTTCCAACTTTTATATTGGAGACGCTTTTTTCTTTTTGATTACCTATGTTTTTGCTATCTATTCATCTCATCAACGGAAATTTTAAGTTCGGTATTTCTCAATCAAAGCCATTAAAATAGCTTCTGATTGAGCATCAGGGATCCCATTGGCCTTTGCTGATCTAAAATGCATTTGGAAAGCCTTCACGACTTTTTGTGCATTGTTATCTAATACGCCATTTGCGGGTGTTTGATAACCATATTGCTGTAATAGCTTTTGGAAGTTTGCAACATCAACGGGCTCAGAAGGATCTCTACCTGCTAAATAAGTTTGTACTAACTGTTTATTAGGCCAAGCACCTATTCCTTGGTTTCCTAATCTTTCCCAAGGAAATAAAGGACCCGGATCAACTTTTCTTAAAGGTGCAATATCACTGTGACCCAAAACATTTTGAGGCTCAATATCATAGCGTTCAATAATATCTTTCATCACACTTGAAATAGTCACAATTTGATCTGCTGTATAAGAATACCAATACCTAAATTTTCCATTATCACGGTAGCCCAGGTTAACTATCTCAATACCAATAGAACAATGATTTAAGCTTGTCGCTTCTCCCCATTGACTAACACCTGCATGCCAAGCAATTTGTTTTTCATCTACTAATGAAATAACCACAGGTTTTCCATCAATAGTTGAAGGATGTGTGGGAATAAGATAATGGCTACTGACTCTCCCAGCAGTGAGAACCTTCAATGAACGCTCATCATCTAGCGCGGTATAATGCATGACTAGATATTTAACACAGTCCTTAGCATCCTGCTTATTAGGGATAACTTTAGCAATATAATTGCCTCTATCAATAAATTCAGGTTGTTGAGCACAACTACTTAAGAGACCTACTACAATAAGTAATCCTATATAATACCGACTAGACCTCATTTCTGATCCTTGATTGATTATTCCCAAAGTTAAATTGTAATCAAAAAACCCATATTAAAAAATATGGGTTTTCCGTTTTGACTCTTTTTTTATATTTTTCAGTTATTGCTGACTTTTTCACACCGAACTAAAGGCTCATCAGGAATGATATTATTTTCCCATATGCCATCTTCAATATCCGCTTGTAACTCTGGATATTGGCGTATATCAAAAGTTGGCAATAAACCGGCTTGTCGTTGCTCGTTGTAATCTTTGACTAATTTTAATGCAACACCAGAAAGTAAGATTATGGCTATTAAATTAGTCATTGCCATTAACCCCATCGAGAGATCTGCCATTTTCCACACAAGAGGCATATCTGCCAAAGCACCAAACATCACCATGGCGAGTACTGCCGAACGTAAAAGGAATAATCCTGTTGTGTGATTACGCCCTAAGAAAATCATATTACTTTCTGCATAGGCATAATTGGCAATAATAGAGGTAAAAGCAAAAAAGAAAATGGCAATAGCAATAAAGGTACTTCCCCAACCACCAACACTTGATGACAACGCTAATTGTGTCAATTGAATGCCATTAATACCTTCAGGATAACTATCGAGTACTCCTGATGACAAAATAATCACTGCTGTTGCGCTACAGATAACCAACGTATCCATAAATACGCCAAGCATTTGAATATAACCTTGAGATGCAGGATGTGGCGGATAAGGTGTTGCAGAAGCGGCAGCATTAGGAGCTGATCCCATTCCTGCTTCGTTAGAGAATAAGCCCCGTTGAATACCTTGAGTCATTGCTTGGCTAATGCCGTAACCTATCGCACCAGCAGCAGCTTCTTGTAAGCCAAAAGCACTTTTAAAGATTAAAAGGAAAACATCAGGTAAGCGTTCAATATGATCAGCAACAACCCAGAAGGCTAATAATAAATAAGCAGTTGCCATAATAGGAACGACTAACTCTGCAACACGGGCAACCCAACGTAGACCACCAAAAATAATAAATCCGCTAGTTACCACTAAAAAGATGCCAACATAAAATGGATCAAAATTAAAGGCTGATGCTGTTGCTTGCGCAATCGAATTAGCTTGAACCGCATTAAAAACTAAACCGAAAGCAATGATGAGGAAAATAGCGAAGAGAACGCCCATCCAGCGCATTTTCAATCCCTTCGTCATATAATAAGCAGGTCCCCCACGGTAATTACCCTCATCGTCTTTTGTCTTATAAAGTTGTGCTAATGTGCTTTCAACTAAAGATGTTGCCATACCGATTAAAGCAACAACCCACATCCAAAAAATAGCACCAGGCCCACCTGCCGTTAATGCAATAGCGACACCGGTTAAATTTCCGGTTCCTACTCGCGCAGCTAAGCTTGTACATAACGCCTGAAAGGAAGAGATCCCTGATTTATCTGACTTATGGCTATTTTTTAAAATAGAGAACATATGACTAAAATGTCGGATTTGTATAAACCCAGTACGGATAGTAAAATAAATACCGACTCCTAGAAGTAAGTAGATAAGGACATATCCCCATAAAATGTTATTTGCAAAGTTTATTAGCCCAGTCAAATTAATCCCCCTGTATAATAACGTATATAACTTATCCTTACATCGCTATTGAAATAAAATCGAATAAATATCGTATGATTGAATCAATTAATGATCCGAGTATGTCTTTATGTAATATCAAAGTTGCTGTGTAAAAAGCGAATTAAATGTAACACAAGATTATGCAACATGTATATTTTTTGTTTATTTTTTTGCATGTTAGTATTTAAATTTAATTATCTCATTAACTGAAACAAACAATATTACAAAATAAAAAAAACATACATATCATTAAGATAAATAAATATTCTTTAATTTCACTAACTCACAAAAGAAAAATTAACACTTTAACAATTAAGTTAATCAGTCATTTTAGAAAAAAAACATATAGATTAAAAAAACATCAAAAAATAACTTTATTTATTATCTAAAATAAAATTCAAAATGAAAAACAAAAACAATTCGTTAAAGTAATATCTTGAAACCTAGATTAACCATTATGCTAATTAACATTTAATAAATAAGATTTTTATAATCATTAACAATAAATATTTTATATTACATAATCAATAAAGTGCTTTAATATTAATAAGGTATTATAGTAAAACAAAACGTATACTTTATAATTTCCCTTATAAACTTATCTAAACATTTAAATTTCAATATATCTTTTTATTTCTCATTTTTACGAATGCCATTGATTGGCATTTTTCTCTTTTTTATTCACTTACTATTCATTAATAGCACTCCTTTTTTTTAATACTAATTAAAGAGTATTAAATATTTATTTCATATTAATAAAAAAATGAAGAATCACGTAAGTTTACCTATTAACCATTTGGTTAATTTTATTTATACTATGTTTTTCCCTGGTGTTGTATTATTTTTCGCCCTGTTTCCCCAACAGGGCATTTTTTTATATCAATATTTCAATATGTTACCCACCAACTTTATCAATTAATATAAAACAAACACATAGGTCACCCTCACCCAATGAATTAACATTATTTATCTATTTTTGATGCAAAATTCTCTGTTTTTTTCATTGATCCAAATCAAATTAAAGATTAGATTTATTTACTCTTTGTAGAGGTAAATTATTTTTTAGTCTATTTTAAAATCAATTTAATTATGTGTATAAATGTGATTTTTATCATTTTCATTATTAGAATTACCCATAAAGTAGTATAACAATTAGTAAATATTTATATTTTATTGTTATATTTAATGATGCTGATTAAAAAACAATCTAAATAATGCGTATGTTTTTTATCATTATATAATGACTAATATCTTTATTTACTTGCATTAATAAGCATGCTCTTTTACTTTATTCGTATTGTTATAGGGAGGAAGATGATGGGTTATAACCTTTCAGAATTAACACAAGAAGAAAAAGACAAAATAAACGTAAGCTTAGCCGCTTCAGGAGTTGCCTTTAAAGAAAGATATAATATGCCCGTTGTTGCTGACGCAGTTTTACGAGAGCAACCTCAAGCGCTTCATGCTTTTTTTCAAGAAAGACTAATGTTTTATCGAGCAAGAAGCCAACACTATTCTCGTTTACCCTATGAGCCTCAAGCGAAAAAATAATAGCACTTTCTTGATAAAATTTAATGACAAAAAAAGAGATAAACTTAAGTTTATCTCTTTTTTTCAATCTGTTAACAACGAAAAATACCACTTATTTATTATTTAGGTGAAACATAAGTGATGGTATTTTCATCGCAATTAACTTGAACGTTGTAACGAAGGTCTGTTCTCGCCCCACGAACATTCAATACCATCTGGTAGTTATTATCCATCTTGATAACTTCATTAGCATTGATACTTGCTACAGGTTTCGGACCCAGTGCCTTTTTATCTTCTTGCCAACGAGGAAGACGATTCTGTAGATAATCATTCTTCACTCTAGTAACAAGTTGGTTGTTGTCTAAATTAACGCAACTCGCAAAAGGCGCAGAACGTACAACATCTTTATTAACATTATTGACACTTTCCGCAGATGCTCCAAAAGAAACAACAAGTAAAAGAGCGACACCAAGTATCCCTGTTTGACCTGCTAACTTGCTTAATTTCATATAACCTCCCGAAAATATCCCTTAAAACAGGATGTGTTTCCATTAAGCATAGCATAGGGTTAACAACATATTTGTGACATTTGTTAAAAAAATGTTTTATTCATTCTCGTCATCAAATATGATAGAAACCGATTCACGCGTTGTGTGCTTTTCTCTTAATTCCTGAGCAACCAACTGAATAGCCTCTCCACTGCTCATTCCCTCAGCCATAAGAGATTGAATTTTTTCTACTGCTTTTTGTTGTTCTTCATGTGTTAATGTAGGCATTCCTAGAAACATAATGTTACTCTTATCTTTATCAACTTCTATTTTGTATTTACATGAATATAATCTTTTTGATTACAATTCATTGTGCGAATGATACAACATACTTTGTTTATATGGTCATAAGATGGATATGCAATTACAACAACGTGAGCTCATTTATACTCCAGATCTAGCACTACGGGTATTCTCTCCCATCGCTTCATTGCCTTGGTCTAGTTTACTTCATTCTGGCTTTGCCGAACATCCTCATAACCGTTTTGATATTATTGTTTCTGATCCTCTTGTAACTTTAGAAACTCGCAAGCAAACCACAACGATTAAAGAAAAAAATGGTGCAATCAGACGCTCTAAAAAAGATCCTTTTACATTGATCCAACGAGAATTAGAACAGTTTAATTTTCATCCAGAATACAATGACTCATTGCCGTTTTTAGGTGGGGCTTTAGGTATTTGGAGTTATGACTTAGGTCGTCGTATTGAAAAACTACCTGAAAACGCTAAAAATGAACTCAATTTTGCAGATATGGCTATTGGAATTTATGATTGGGCTTTAATCGTTGATCATAAATTAAAAAAAGCCACTTTAATTAGCTATGACAATATTAATAAGCGATTGCAATGGCTAGAAAACCAAACATCCACATTGATTGATACTCCATTTTCCTTAACCACAGACTGGCAATCGAACATTAGCAATGCTGAATACAACGAAAAAATTGCTAAAATTCATCAATACTTACTTTCTGGTGATTGCTATCAAGTTAATTTGGCTCAACGTTTTTGCGCAAGCTATGTTGGTAGTGAATGGAATGCATTTTTAACATTAAATCAAGCAAATAAAGCACCTTTTTCATCTTTTATGTGTTTGCCCAATAATTTTGTGTTAAGTGTTTCACCAGAGCGTTTTATTCATTTAGCTGATAGTAAAATAGAAACACGCCCAATAAAAGGAACTCTGCCTCGCAAAGCAACCCCCGAAGAAGATGATGAACAAGCTTTACTGCTCCAAAGCTCACGTAAAGATCGCGCAGAAAATTTAATGATTGTTGATCTTATGCGTAACGATATAGGAAAAGTTGCCGTTACAGGTTCCGTTAAAGTACCAGAACTGTTTGTTGTTGAACGTTTTCCAGCGGTACACCATTTAGTCAGTACTATTACAGCACAACTTCCCTCACATCTAACAGCAACCGATTTATTAAGAGCTGCGTTTCCCGGCGGTTCGATCACTGGAGCGCCTAAGATCAGGGCAATGGAAATCATTGAAGAATTAGAGCCACACCGCCGTCATGGATATTGCGGTGCCATTGGCTACATTAGTTTTTGTGGCACAATGGATACCAATATCAGCATCCGTACTTTATTGACAGAAAAAAATAAGATTTACTGTTGGGCGGGTGGCGGTATTGTCGCTGATAGTGTTGCTGAAAAAGAGTACCAAGAAACATTCGATAAACTTGGGCAAATATTAACTGTTTTAAGTGAGTCTACTGTCGATGACACCCATTGATACTTTTATCAATCGTTTCCAACTCACATTACCTAATGATAGGGTAAATCAGCCACTTCATGCTCAAAAAACGGCAGCTGTATTGCTGCCGATTATTAATAAACCTAATCCAACCATATTATTAACAGAACGCGCATCAACATTACGCTCTCATGCAGGTCAAGTCGCTTTACCTGGTGGAAAACGTGATCCTGAAGATAATAACCTTATTGAAACCGCACTCAGAGAAGCTCACGAAGAAGTCGCTATTCCACCCAATGCTGTTTCAGTGATTGGGCAATTACCTCCATTGCAAAGTTCAAGTGGATATTTGGTTACTCCCATCGTGGGTGTAATCCCAGCAGGTTTATCTTTACGCCAAAACCCAGCTGAAGTTGCGTCTATCTTTGAAATGCCATTAAGTCACGTGCTCAATGCACAACATTATCAGCCTCTCGATTTTCGTCGTTCAGGCGAAAATCATCGGATCTATTTTTACCCTTATAATGGACATCTTGTCTGGGGATTAACGGCAGCTATTTTACATAAACTTGCTTTGCATATCACTTAAAGCGTTATTTTATGTTCAGCTTGTGCTTTTTATCATCGCCTTCACAACTCTACTTAGCTATTTTAAAAAAATGTTGTAAACTACATCATTAACGGGACGATATAATCGTAAAAACGATCCCTTTACTATAAATAACTATATTTTATTCTTTTTAACCCTCTCTCTTATTATTAAGGAGTCTGACGTGATTAGCGTTTTCGACATGTTTAAAGTGGGCATCGGACCATCTAGCTCTCACACTGTAGGGCCAATGAAAGCGGGTAAAGAATTTGTCGATGATTTAGTCAACCAGGAATTGATTGCGTCTGTCACTCGTGTAGCTGTTGATGTTTACGGCTCCTTGTCTTTGACAGGTAAAGGTCACCATACTGATATCGCTATCATTATGGGCTTAGCGGGTAACGCACCTGCTACTGTCGATATTGACAGCATCCCCGGTTTTATTCGTGAAGTTGAAGAAACAGGCAAACTTTCATTAGCGAACGGTTTAAAAGTTGTCGATTTCCCATCAGAAAGCATGCATTTCAGTAATGACAATCTCTCATTACATGAGAATGGTATGACTATTCATGCTTTTGCTGGCGACAAAGAAGTATATAGAAAAACTTACTACTCTATTGGTGGTGGTTTTATTGTTGATGAAGAAAATTTTGGCAAATCAACACTTAATAGCAAACCTGTTTCATATCCTTATGCTAGTGCAGAAGAGTTATTAAAGCACTGCAAAGAAACGGGTTTATCCATTTCTAGCTTAATGATGAAAAACGAGCTAGATCTGCACACCCAAGCTGAAATCAATGCCTATTTCGCTGATGTTTATAAAACAATGCAAGAATGTATTGAACACGGTTTAAATACAGAAGGTGTATTGCCAGGCCCATTACGTGTACCTCGTCGTGCGGCTGCATTAAATCGTTTATTAACATCAAGCAACAGCCTATCAAACGATCCAATGAAAGTCGTTGATCTCATCAACATGTTTGCACTGGCCGTAAATGAAGAAAACGCAGCTGGTGGACGTGTTGTAACTGCACCAACTAATGGCGCATGTGGTATCGTGCCAGCAGTATTGGCTTACTACGATCGTTGTATCGAACCTGTGACACCAGAAACCTACTTACGTTATTTCTTAGCATCAGGGGCAATTGGTATTCTTTACAAAATGAATGCCTCTATCTCTGGTGCTGAAGTAGGCTGCCAAGGCGAAGTCGGCGTAGCTTGTTCAATGGCTGCTGCGGGTCTTGCTGAATTATTAGGTGGAAGCCCAGAGCAAGTCTGTATTGCTGCTGAAATCGGTATGGAGCATAATCTCGGTTTAACGTGCGACCCAGTTGCAGGACAAGTACAAGTTCCATGTATCGAACGTAATGCCATTGCTTCAGTAAAAGCAGTTAATGCGGCGCGTATGGCCATTCGTCGTACCAGTGAACCACGAGTATCTCTCGATAAAGTCATTGAAACTATGTATGAAACAGGTAAAGACATGAATGCTAAATATCGCGAAACATCACGTGGCGGTTTAGCAATAAAAGTACAATGTGACTAATTAACCTTATTTTAGTTAAAAGCCATTCATTTTGAGTGGCTTTTTTATTACTATAAATTTTATTTTTAATAATCACTTAACCTATAGATAATTAAAGAAAAAATAAAATTAATAAATTAAATTAAAAAACAATTTTTTTAAAAAAAATCTATTTTTTATTTTTATCTGATTATTAAAAACAGAAAATAAACATTAAATATAGACTCATTAAATATAGGCTTATTTAATATTCATTTAATATTTGAAGAAATTAAGCTTATTATCTTTAGGTGTATTACTCTTAATTAAAAAAATTAATTTTTTATTATAAATATAATTATAATCCATTGTTTATTACATGGTTAATAATTTATCACATTGAAAATTATCATTTTTTTAACATTTAAAAAACGTTTCTAATATATTTAAAATCGCCAAAGTTAATAATGATAATTATTATCAATATCATCTTTGAAATATAATAAATAATATGTTGCCTTTCAGAAATAATATGTTATCTTCTGCATCAAGTCATTGGGGAGTAGCCTGTCTTAAAATAAGACTTAATTATTTTAAGAAATCTGTGTCAACATACTCGCTTATTTTTATTTAGCGTGGTGCAGATGCCGTAATACGGTTGGCAAGACCATAGACACATAATTGTACTTCTTTGGTTGGGGGTCAATTGTGTGTATATGGAAATACCCCAACCGAGGCTTTATTATGAGTTTCTACGCTACTATCATCCTCGCCCTTGCTCTTTCTATGGACGCATTTGCTGTTGCAGTCTGTAAAGGTGCCACATTACATAAACCTCGTTTTCGTGAAGCACTCCGTACTGGATTTATATTTGGTATTATTGAAGCCAGCACACCCGTTATCGGTTGGGCATTAGGTTTATATACTAGCCAATATATTATTCAATGGGATCACTGGGTAGCTTTCGGGCTATTATTTATTCTTGGTAGCCGTATGATTTATCAAAGCCTAAAACGTAGTGATGAATGTCCTTGCGAAGAAGACGCACCACAACGCCACGGCTCACTCTCATTAATTGCAACAGGCATAGCAACAAGCCTTGATGCAATGGCAATTGGTGTTGGTTTAGCATTCCTTCAAGTGAATATTGTTCATACAGCGATGACCATTGGCATGATGACGATGATCATGGCAACATTAGGTATGCTAATTGGTCGCTATATTGGCCCAGTGCTTGGGAAAAAAGCAGAAATTATTGGTGGGATCGTATTAATTGCTATCGGCTTTAATATTGTATTCGAACATCTTGAATTATTTATGTACGCTAAATAATCACCAATTCAACAGAACACAATAAAAAGCTTAGGTTTGATATCACGCCTAAGCTTTTTTATTTACATCATAAATTATTTATTGTTTTTCGTTATTAAGCACGACGTTGATAAACACGAATTAAAAAATCCGTTTCACATTCAAAACGCTCACTTTCAGCTAATGATTGTTTCACGTCTTCACTTGCTCGCCATGCAAACGGCGTCATTTGTAATAAATCAAATGCCTGCTTACCGTTTAAATTCATCATATAAGCAACTTGATGTTCAGCCACTTTATTAAAACCATCAAATTGTTCTTCTTTTAATGGATGAAGATGTACTTCTGAATAAATCAGTGCTTTTAGCTGGTATAAATGGCGAGGTGCCGGAGTGACCGTAATAATATATCCATTATTTACAATAACTCTAGCTAATTCATCACTATTACAAGGAGCATAAATACGAATAACAGCATTTAAAGTGGCATCACAAAAAGGTAAACGCTGACTTGAAGCCACACAAAAATGGATAGATGAATAACGTTTAGCTGCATATTTAATCGCAACTTTAGAAACATCTAAGCCATACACTTGTGGATTATGTAATTTTAAATTTTGATAAAACTGGTGGGTGTAATAGCCTTCGCCGCAACCAATATCCAATACAACGCTATTATCTATAGGCAACAATGTTTGTAGTAAATCAGCCACTTTATCTCTCATTGGCTGATAAAAACCCGCATCTAAAAACTCACGGCGAGCATTTATCATTTCAGCGCTATCACCCGGCTCTTTCGAGCGTTTAAATTGCACTGGTAGTAAATTTACATACCCTTCTTTCGCACAATCAAACTGATGATTATTTTCACATACCCAGCTGTGAGCGCGAAGAGAAAGTGCCTGATGACATAATGGACATTGATAGGACATAGTAATATTTTTGTATAACCCCTAATAAAATTGAGAGAGATAATAACATATCTCTCTCAATCTTGCGGAAACCTTATTTTTATTTTTAAGACTGTTTTTTTATGCTCAGTGGCTAAGTAAACATAAATTATCGATTTTTAAGTACGTTTTAACTTTTCAGTATTGGCAATAAATAATGCGATAACTAGCAGTAAAATTGCGCCTGATTGGATTAAAGTATCCACAGAATCTTTGTGTTCAACAATAATCAAACGCACAATTGCAGTAATACCGATATAGATGAAATATCTAAGCGGGAAATGCCCACCAGATAAAAAATATTTAACAATAAGCGCAATAAACTCAAAATAAAGAAAGTAGATCAAAATACCTTCTAGTAATTGATAAGATGACTCTTGTGCACCTAAATTAAATAATAATGAAGCAATTACATAAGTTTCTTTGATAAGAAAACTGACTAATACAATTGCTAAAATAAGCAATCCAATATTAAGCACCCACTGTAATATGGTGGCAATACATTTAAGTAAGTCTTCGCTTGATTTTCTCATATAAACTATAACCTAGTGAGATCATTCCATGGATGTGTAAAAATAATAAAAATAGCGATTAGGCAATTGGCTAAATTTTAAAGGATTTACTCGTTCATCACACCATTTTTTTATCTTTTAGAGCCTAAAAACCCAAAATAATGATGCAATAATCGCAATATTTGCTTTTAAATTTCAACTTGTAAGCTAATTTACTTATACTTACTTTAAGGGCTAATTTATTTAAAAGGTAGACTATGGCTAACAAATACCTTGTTGCAATTGATTTATTAGAAGATAACAGAATTCAACGAATGATTGCTGATATTCACTTCCTTGCCTCAAAACCAGAAAATTATTTCCATTTTATTACAGTTATGCCTAATTTACGCTCTTTAGAAGCTTATGGGCTTAATTGCGATAGCATTTCCGTTGTTGAGAAAAAGCAACAAGCTCTAATTTTACTAACTGAAAAATTAGAGCAATGTGTAAAACAACAATTTAACTTACCTAAAGAGCAATACCAATGCCATGCCGTTATCGGCACACCTAATTACAATATTCTAGAATTAGCAGAAAAAGTGGATGCAGATACCATTATTATTGGATCAAGCTCGCGTAATCAACGTAATATATTACTAGGTTCTACTGCTGATTATATTGTCAATAACACCTCACGCTCAGTGATGGTTATTCGCAAGTAAAACCATTAACACGCTTTTCTTTTGGCAATAATACTGCATCAGTTATTGCCAAAAGCATTGTTTAATCTTCTGCCTAAATAGCACTAAATGCACCTTAAATTTTTCATTTTAAATAGTTAACTTGCTAGAATGCAGGTCAAAAAACAAAAATTTCATGTCTGTTTTAAGTTCAATATTTGCATTCATTCTACTCAAAAGATAAAGATTGCCCTGCATTAAAATCTTTCGCATTAAGGTATTTTCGCCCTAATACACCAGTGCAATGACACCCATAGACATCAATATTTTTATCTATTGCTTTTTTAGCACGTTCTAATGCAAAAGGGGTTGCGCAGCGCAAATGTAAGCCTCCCACAATTGCTTGAATTTGATGATTACCTGTTATTATTTTCGCATGTTCAACTATAGATTCAATACCAGAGTGACTACAACCCGTAATAATCACCAGACCTTTGCTTCCTTGCCAAACAAGAAAGCTATCATCAAGAACATAATCATCTTCTTCGCCTAATTCATGAATAATAACACCATAGCGTTTACTCACTTGGCGTTGTGTCACTTGTCCTGAATAAATGAAATTCTTCTCAATTGTTAAAGGAACTTCTGTTAATTCAAAAGAAAATTGTGTTTCAAGTTTTTTGCGATCAAAAAAAGGGGCTAATCGTTTAAATTTAATATTTTTATTGCCTAAAAAAAGCGCTGAATAACGAACGGAAAATAGATGAGGATGAGCGATAACTCGTGGCTTATTGGAGAAGAAGCCTACTGGTAAATGTGTAAGTCCACCAAAATGATCATAATGCCCATGAGAGACAACAATTGTTTTCAATGTAGTTAAATCAATCCCCATCTTTTTCGCATTTGAAGCAAAGGTAAAATCTTTTCCCGTATCAAAAAGTATTTTAGCTTGGCACTCATCATCTTCTAATAATAATGATAAGCCAGGATAGTAATTAAGCTCAGGATTGACTGATTTATTTTCTAGTAATGCAGTAATTCTTAACATGAGTTTTGATGATTATCGTTATTAGAAGATGGCTTATAGTAATTAAAAAAGGAAGTGTTTCAAATATAAAAACCATTGATTTGTGCGATCCTCGCTATCTCATTACACAACCGCTGTTATATAAAAATGAAATATAACAGCGGTATTGTTATAAATGGCAGTTACTCTTATGCAATATACAGCTTATTAAGGCTTATCTCACCACCATAACAGAGCGTTTAGCGTAGCGTGTAATATCAGCAGCTGTTGAACCAATATGATAAGAATCATCTTCGGGATTATGAGAGCCAATCACGATTAGATCTGCGTTTACTTCATCTGCGATCTGCAATATGGCATCTCGTGGTGTTCCTATGCAAATATGAGTTTGCATTCTGTCTTCAGGTAAATCAAACCGTTCAATAATTTTTTTTAGCTCTTTTTCAGCTGATGTTTTTAGGCATCCTTGATCTAATTGATCGCCATTCATAACAAGTCGATAATAAGAAGATTGTGGAAGTTTCGGGAGTACATACAAAAAATGAACATAAGGATCTTCATTTTTTGCAATATTTTCCACTAACGGAATTGCTTTGTTCATCAGGTTATCTTCATCAATATCAATGGGAACCAAAATATTCTTATACATACCGCCTCCTTTTATTTTAATTGTAGGATAGTGTATTTTTAAAAAATTACCGGATGTAGTTAACATATTTTAAAAATATTTTATTACCCCAAAATAATGCCTATTTTTCACTCAGTAAATAATAAAATATACACTTATTAAATTAATAACTAAGACTATAAGGCGATTATGGGTATATAAATATAATATCTTTATTTTAGATTATAAATTTTCATAAAATAATTACTTTATTAGTAATAAAAAATTCAAAAAAAAGCCTTATTAAATTAAATAAGGCTTTTCTCTTTCATTGCGTGATTAATGTTTTATTTTTGAACATTCTTATTCTGTTTGTTCTTTTTAACATATTGATAGCCTATAGCTAGTGCAATAAACCACAATGGCGTCACACTTAATGCTTGACGAGTATCATGTTCAAAAGCTAATAACACCGTCATAAAGGCAAAGAAAGCAAGGCATAGCCACGACATCAGAATACCTAATGGCATTTTATAAATAGATTTCTCATGCAGCTGTGGACGTTTTTTACGATACGCCAAATAAGAGCATAAAATCATACTCCAAATAAACATAAATAATAACGCCGACACTGTTGTTACTAAGGTAAATACATGCATAACATCAGGAATAAAGTAAATTAATACAATTCCACATGATAAACATAAACTGGTGAATAACAGCCCATTGGCAGGCACAGCCCGTTTAGATAATTGGCTAAACTGCTTTGGTGCTTCGCCCTCTTTTGATAAACCGAATAACATACGGCTTGTAGAAAATATACCACTATTAGCAGAAGACGCAGCGGCCGTTAAGACGACAAAGTTCACCAAACTTGCAGCTGCAGGTATTCCTATCATGACAAATAATTCCACAAAGGGGCTTTTATCCGCCAAAATAGAACGCCATGGTGTGACTGACATAATAATTGCCAATGCCAGCACATAGAAAGTAATAATACGAATAGGAATAGCGTTAATGGCTTTAGGCAATGATTTTTCTGGATCACGTGTTTCAGCAGCTGCTGTTCCTACTAATTCTATTCCGACAAAAGCAAAAATAGCGATTTGGAAGCCTGCAAAAAAACCACTTAGCCCTTTAGGGAACATTCCCCCATCATTCCAAATATTGTCTAATGCCGCGGTATGTCCCGCTGGAGATTCAAATCCAATACTGATGAGAACAATCCCCACAATGATCAAAGAAACAATAGCTGTTATTTTTATCATGGAGAACCAAAATTCCATTTCCCCAAACAATTTTACTGTTGCTAAGTTCAAGATAAGCAATGTCAGCACACAAATAAACGATGTGCCCCATTCAGGGAAATGAGGCGCCCAATAACTAATATAAGACGTTATAGCAACAATATCGGCAATACCTGTAATAACCCAACAAAACCAGTAGGTCCAACCGACAAAAAAGCCCGCCCAAGGCCCTAATAAATCACCAGCAAAATCACTAAATGATTTATATTCTAAATTTGATAATAACAACTCTCCCATAGCTCTCATAACAAAGAACAGAACAAAGCCAATTATCATATAGACGAAAATAATTGATGGCCCAGCTAATGAAATGGTTTTCCCTGATCCCATAAATAGACCAGTACCAATAGCTCCACCAATAGCAATTAATTGAATATGACGATTTGTTAGCCCGCGTTGTAGAGTGGCATTTTTCACTCTAGCGGGAGGAGAAATTTCTGTTTGCTCTTCCATACCATACCTGAAATGTGTTCATATTTTTGATGTTGTTTTGCCACTATTTTATTTTTTGACGTGGCAATATGTTTGCGAAATTATTGTGACACAAATCTCAGTGTAAGTAATGAAAAGATCACTTTTAGTAAAATGAATGATGCTTTGATAACCAGATAAGATCCTTTTTTTAATTTATCTGGCGATATTTTATCCATTTGAAAAAAAATTAAAATAAGGGCTTGACCATCGCTTTTGAGAGGAGAATAATCTGCGCATCGGGTTGTTAGCTCAGTCGGTAGAGCAGTTGACTCTTAATCAATTGGTCGGGAGTTCGAGCCTCCCACGACCCACCAATTTTACGCTGAGAAATCAGGCAGATAGGCCACTTAGAAATAAGTGGCTTTTTTGTATTTGGCAGAAAATGGCGACAAAATGTCTCTTTTTTGCCTTATATTGACGATTAATAAGCAAAGTGTATTATTAACTCAATCTTGGTATAAAGCTTATACAAACAATATCTAATACCTGATATTTAAAATAAAATATTTATCTAATTAATAGAACAATCTAAAAATAAATCACTAAAACCCTACTTCATCTCCTTTTTACTTTGAAATTCACTACCAAAATCATCGATAAGCACATAGCTGATTTGGTTTATTTTTTCATTGGCTAATGTTACTTGCTGTTTTGAAAAGGGCGCTAACATAGGAATAATGATATTAGGATTATGTTCACCAAATGCAGATTTTATCGTGACATAAAACGGCGTAGGATTTTCGATTGTTAATTGTTTATCTGATTTCGTGAAGATAAGCGATTGGCTAACTTCTGAAATATTCATCACTAAATGATCTGGTCGATAAAATACTTTTATTTGCAATCTCACCACAACATTAATTAAGTTTTCATCTTCTTTTTTATTTACTGGCTTAGGTGTTATTTCATATAAATTGAGCCAATAAAGTGCTTCTTTTTCTTTGTCTGTATGCGTAAATTTATTAATTATTCGAATTAATTGTGAATTATTAGGTTGTAGTTGCAATACAGGAGGTAAAGATAAAGCAGAAACATCAGTTATCGTTTCTGGTGTATTTTCAGGATTTCCATCATCAACCCATGTTTGGATTATAACCGGAAATTCGCCATCATTTTTTATCTTAAATGAAGCCTCTCTATCAGAGTGATAAAGAATAACTCTAGAACCTTCTAATGCTAAATCTGCTTTCACAATATTCGAAAAAATAGGAATACAGAGTAATAAAATAAATAACCTAAATCGCTTCATTATTATTGCACCTGTATAATAACTTGTAATGTGGCACTAAATTTACCCATTGTGATCTGCTCTCTCGGTAATGCTTCCAATGAGGCATACAGCGTTTTTGTTAACTCAGAGACACCATTATTATAAGAGAGTGATTGTGCATCCTCTAATACAGAATACCAGCCATAGGCTTCTCCTTGCCCTTCACTCGCCAAGGTCGATAATAAATTTAATGGTATACCATTAGGTCTATATATTCTTACCCCGACACCTTTTGCCATATTATTATTAGTTCCATATCCATCCGTGACTAAATGAGTGATAGCGCCTCCATTAGGCACTGTTAACCCTAACTCAATAGCTTTATTAACATTAGCAGGACGAGGTAAAAAACCCATTGCAGTTTGACCGGTTCCCGTACCTGTTAACATATTTCCTACTCCATCATTAGCCGGACTCGCTATTTGGCAATAGAAATTAATATCGATAGGTAATGTAACTTTTTTTCCACTTGCCAATTCATTAACGGTAACTAATGGAAATGACACATAAGGTGTAACATTACGCACAAAACAAGTTGCTGCATTTCGAATATAAATACGACGAGACATATTTACAGAAGCCGGCCAATAAGCATAAAAGCCATGATAATTTGAGGCATGATCACTGCCATCTTTTAATAAATATGAATAATTAGAACTCTGAAAGGCAATATAACCGGCAGGTTGGTTAACAAAGGTAATTAATCCGCTACTTGATTGCGCAGGTGGCATATCCCCTGTTCTTTCATAGTTAATTTTAAAAAGCTCAACTTCCATATTTGAGAAATCTTTGGCTTTTACTAAGATCCAATTTTGGCTATCTCGGTCTAAATTAGTTAATGGACGAGATTTCCAGTAACGACTGTAATATTCACCGGTTATGGTATTTTTAATACGGATGCCTAATCCTCTAGCAAGGCTAATATAAGTTTCATTTAATCCTAATGCAGGGTTAACTAATTTATTACCACCATAAGCATAATCGCCATTAGTGGAATAGAACTCTCTTAATTTTCCTTCCTCATCTGCTGTACAGCGAAATAGTATTTGCTCAGGATCATACGTTTCATAACCAGCATCTAACATAGAAACAAAACCACTTGCGACTAAAGTACCCGGAGGCTGGAACTGATCATTATTAACATTAATAACTTTGGGAGTTGTACCCATAGATCCAGAATCATCTCGCGCGCCTGCCCAACTTTTTGCCGTCCCTTTACCAGGCTCTGTATAATAATTGCTTCTAGGATTAGTGTTTGTTGTCGTTATTTTATAGCAGGTTGCAGAAACAAAAGTTGGGATCAACATTAACACGGATAAAATAGCTGTTTTAAACGAAAAGTAATAGCAATTTAATTTCATAGACATTGACCTGATAATAAAATAAGTTTATCGGCTTCTTTTTCTTCGGGTATTGAGTAAGTTAATTTACAGCTATTTGCTTCTTTCCCAACAATTAATGTATCTTCTCTATTTTCAACCCGAACATAAACTTGGTTACTTTGCCCAACCATACCGACAATATGACCTTCTTTATCGTAAACATTATCACCCAGTGCTAGCTGAGTTTCTGGTTTAACACCAATTAATACCGGATATCCGACTCGCGTTTTAAATACTATTTTAGTGCTAGCCCCAGAATATGGCGCAATTTGTTTCGTATTTTCTAAAAGCTCAATATTATTATTTTGAATATTTTTCCCATCTAAACTGACATTGTTATATTGATAAGGAACCAGAGATGGCACAATAGCGTAACCAAAATAGTCAATTTTAGATCCCATTCCGTTACTTACACTCGCGCCATTCGCACCTTTTGCTTCAATTAATGCAAATGATTCACTAATACGAGGTCCTAATGTTACGCCACCACTATGAGCAACCAATGCGCCTTGAACACCAATACTCCCTTGAGTGTAATGTTTACCATTTGAAATACTGCCTGATAGTGTCGTAAACGGCAGTTGTTTAATCACATGTAAACCGCTACCTATTGCTCTGTTTTGCGTGTCATAGTCAGTATTTACACTATAAGATAACGTTTTGTCTTCACCTAACAAACCTGAGAGGTTAGCTTGATAACTAGAGTCATCACTCGCATGACTCGATGATAATGATAACATTGGTGAATAATCAGACATCCCCAATGGCATAGAAACAGAAACCATAATCATATCTTCTGAAATAGAGTCTGTTTTTGTTGATGTGAATGTATTATTGGCAATCATCTGCCCTGTTTTTTGGCGACTATAGGCAATATTGTAAGCGATATCTTTATAAGTATTGGAATATCCGATTTGATATTGTGCATCATGCCCTTTATTACCATAATAATTACTGATGGAACCAGAAATATAAAGCTGTCCCCATTTATCTAAAGCTTGATTCACGCTTAATGTAAATTGGCTTTCTTGATTATAGCTATTGGAATTCCAAATCATGCCATCATTTGCACTTTTTCTTAAACCTAATACGTCATTATATTCACGAAAATTTTCTGTTGAATATTTATAACCCGCCAATGTAATAACCGTATTTGTTGGACTAAAAGTACGACTATAACTCATACCTAATCGTCCACCTTGATAATTTTTACCATTAATCTCAGCATTAGAAAGCGCACTATTAAATCCAAAAGCCCCTAATTTAGTTGCAATAACAGAACCAGCAAATATTGCCTGATATTGATGCCCAACACGTAATCCCGTATTTAATGTCACGGTATTATTTAAACCGTATTGCAAAGCAAGATCCGAAAAATAGCTATTTTCGGAGCCAAAATTATTCACTTCTCCAGCGGTGAAATTATATTTAAACCGCCCCGCCCTGACTGATTCAGGTAATGCGCTAAAAGGCACGGTAAAAGAAGAGATTTTGCCATTTCCTTCATGTATTTCGACAAGCAAATCACCTTCATAACTAGTGGGATAAAGATCATTAATTTCAAATTGACCAGGAGACACTGTCGTTTGATATATTTCAGTGCCATTTTGTTTTACTACCACTCTCGCCGTAGTGGTAGCAATACCTCTGATAACAGGTGCATACCCTTTTTGTGAATCAGGTAGCATTCTTTCATCAGACATCAATTGGAGCCCTTTAAATGCCAAACTAGAAAACTGTGTACCTGCCGTATAAATATCTCCCACCACTAGTGTCGATTTTAATGAGAGTATCGGTTTTTGTAGATAAGTTCTTATCCAATTAAAATCACTATCACTTCCCGCCTTTGAAGAATTATAAGAATAAGAAGCTTGTTGTCGAAATTGCCATGTTCCTAAATTGACACCCAGATTAACACTTGCAAATCCATAGTCTGAGGTTTGCCCTCTCGATTTATTTTTATAATAGTTACCAGTGTAGTTGGTAAACAGCATCGTATTTCCTGCATCTAAATCCGCTTCATTAACATAACCTTGCGGTGTTCTCTTTAATAATATTTGTGGTACCGCTATCGTTATTCTGAAGTTTGCAGCGTCAAAAGTATCTACGATATTTTTATTGATCTGGTTTAATGACAAACATTGCGTATTCTCATTACTCATTATATCGCTCAACAAAATTCCCATTTCATCAATTTGCTTAAGCGTAAAACAAGGCAACACTTTATCGTTATCATTTAACTTAAATTTAATCGTTTTTCTTTCTACAAAACGATTATTAATATAAATATCAACATCGTAATCACCGGGGGAGATATAATTACTGTCATGAAGTTGATTCATATTAATATTGTTTTTATTGCCTAATAATAAAGCAGGATCAAATTCATATTCATCAGCAATAGCTAAAGGCATTGTATGAATAACAAAAGTAAAAGAGCTAATTAAGAATATTAATCTTAACTTCTTGTTTAATTTAGCCACTCTTTTTTCTGTTAATTTCATTTCAATGCCATTTAAATTAATGAATTAAATATGTTGCGCTGTTTTGTCCACCTAAATCATTAAGATACTTATAAGTTATCTTATCGGGTGAGAATGAAAGTTTATTGTTTGTTTCTGGTAATAAAGTTTCTGTAGAGAGCGGTGAAATCATAGTAGACTTAAATGCAAATTTTTGCCCTGACGTATTTGTGGCTTCTAACGAAGCAAATGATACAAAGAAAGGTGAGTTATTCTTAACTGTTATATTGCCATTAGTGTCTTTTAAAAAGGTTATTTGTTTTTCAACATTATTGATCTGTGATTCAATTGCGCTAGGACGATAAAATATTTTTAACCTATGGTGCACAATAACAGTAAAACTATTACCTTCTTTGATATCTTGATTCAGATTTTTAGGTGGGATCTGGGCGATATTTAAATAAAAAAGGGATTCTTTATCTTGAGGAAGACCTTCTCCTATATAAATTAATCGGGCATCTCGCCCTATTTTAGGATCGATACGAAAAACGGGGGGTTGAATTATAAAAGGAGCATCCGCATTATCCGGCGTTGAATTTGGATTGTTTTTATCCGCCCATATTTGCATGATGTAAGGAATATCATCATTATTCATAAATTTTAAAACTTCAAAACGTGAGTCTGAAGAATAAATAATTCGGGTTTTTAGCATCGTAACACTTGAAAAAGCCGCTGTACTATAACTTAAAAAAAGAACTGCAATGAGCATAATTATTTTTTTTATCATTTTATCTTCCTCTTATATAATCAAAAAATGTCTCCTTTATATAAAGGAGACATAGCAATATTATTGATAAGAGATAGAATACTGCACACTGCCTTCTACTTTACCTGCTGTGGCCACATCATCAGCATAATAACGAACCGCATAATCATAAGATGCAGATTCTTCATTGGCTTTTAATACCAGTCCATCATTACCTACACCCGTTAAATCAATTTTTGTTCCTGTGTTTGCAGGATCGATGATTTCTAAACTGACATTGTTATTAGCAGCAGAGTTACCAATACGACCTTCAGTGGTTAGATTATTGGCAACAAAAATCGTTTTAATATTTGTATCAGTTCCTTTAGTACCTGTACAACCACTTACCGCGATAGTAAAAGGTGTTTGTCCTGCTGTTTTGCCTGCTGTGTCTAACGCAGTCACTGGTACTGTGGGTAATAACACAACTGGTAATGCGGAATTGCCATTAACGGTGACAGTACATGTTTCATCAGAAACTTCACCTTGGAAACGAATAGTATTATCTGAAGCAGCAAAAGCAGTGGTAGAAAAAATACCTGCGATCATAGTAGCAAGAAGTATTTTATTCATAGTAAAACTCTCCGGTAATATATCTAAATAAGACTGGTTTATGGTGGTTGTAATATATAAATAGGACATCGAATAATGTAGTTTATAAAAAACATTATTCTATATTTATTACGTAATAATATGTAAGTAATTATGATTATCTACTTATTTACTCTAAACACGCAACTACTTTACTATTAAATTAAGTATTTATACCTATATAATTTACAATGTTATTCCTATTTTGATTTTCTTTTTTAGATTAAATCCCAACTAAAATATAATTAATTAAAAATATTAAGATTAATATTAAAAATAACTTTTCTTTATTTTATTTAATATTTATCATTTTTATTAGAAGTCAATCAACGATCACTTATCTTTATTTAAAGAATAAATTTATTTAATTATTTATATTTTTATTAACACCAGTAAACTATTTATTAACGTAATATTTAAAAACGGTTAATAAGTTAAGTTTAATTAATAAAATAGCAATTATTTTAAAGTGATATTTATATTTTCATTTTTATTAATCAATACGTATTATTGTTTTAAATCTATTTTTTCCCAATTCACATGATATTATCGAAATAAGAAGTGAATAACTTTTTTTTCTTAAAGAGACTTCATAATTTCCTTTTGGTAAAAAAATAATCTCTCCTGAACAATATGCCGGATCATTAGGTTCTAGATCCCCTCCTGTCGTATCTTCACCTGCACCTATGAATATTTTTCCCGAAGGGCAATTTATTTTTATTTTTACATCTGGTTTCTCTATTTTTTCACATAGGTTAATCGTGTATAAACCATCTTCACCCAATCCAATAAATGCAATATTTCCTTTATTCATTTCTTTTAATTCGTCATCTGGAATACACCACCAATCTGCTGTATCTAATTTCCGATGTTGAATAGCCTGCAGATCAAAAATGGCTAAAGTAGCGGTATCTGTAATAAAGGAAAAATGTGTGGGCATTAGTGTTTCCATTAAAAAATTAAAATGAGTACTTTATCTATTTTGGTGCATGAGCAAGTAAAGTATTTCATCTATACTATTTGTCAATGTAATTACCTATACTTGCATTATATCTTATACACTGCTTTATCATGGATGGTCTTATGAAATCACGATTGCTTCTTACCTTGTCACTGTATGCTGTTTCATCTTTCTCTGTGTTTGCATCTTCAAACCAATGTACTGATGCCACAAAACAGATCAATATTGCCAATAGTACCATTATGCTGCTCAGCTCTTATAATGGCCCTGTTAAGTCAGTCATCATGACAAGCACTATTCCTGATGATGGACGATTTAAGGCATTAAAAGGTGAAATTCAGCTTGATGAATGTGGAAACTTGCTTAAAGACAGTACATCAATGCAAGAATACTTTGAAGGTAATGTAGAAACGAATTTGATAAGAACATCCCCCGATAACCCTTCTGTTACTCGATATCAATTTCAGCTAAAAAATGCCTATGGTTCACATTCTATCTATATGCAAGAAACCTATCTTAAAGATGAACAGAACCGATTCAATAAAAAAGTCACTCAATACTATGCCCATGATGGTGCTTTAATGGACACTTTTACCAGTCAATTTGAGTATAAAGAGGGTCGTATCATTAAAGAGATCAGTCAATCTTCAGCAACAACGTCTGATGTTATCACCACATTATATTCTTATGATCCCCAAGGAAAACTGCAACAGGTGATTGAAGATGGAAAAGTTAATGTGGAATATGAATATGATGTTGAAGGGAAAATAACTAAACAATCAAATTATATCAAAGGCATGAATGGGGAAGACAAGGCATTTATTTCTACTTGCTTTAAATGGGATGCTTTCAATAACTGCTTAGAAGAACAACTTGAAAGTACCATAAAGTTTGATGAGGAAATTATTAATTATAGCAAAGCGACTATTCATAACAAATTTAGTTACTACGAGTGATTTATAAATATTTTATTATTTTAATAGATAACCAATAATATCAAAATCAGACTATCTAAAATAGACTGTTTTTTTTATTTATATACCTACATATCAATAATGTAATTATCAATACTTTCATCAAAAAGCAATTTATGTAAAACTACTTAAATCAATTAATGATAGCGTAATACTTACTAAAAAAATTATCTTCCTTTATACTGCTTAGAAAATAATGATGGACGCTTTCTATTAAACAGCATCCTTTTATAAAAATTTTAAAATGGCTCATTACATGAAATTACAGTTATTTTTTATTTTTTCTTTATGCACACCACTCATAAGTTTTTCAGCCTCTGCTAAAGGATCTTTGTGCGATAAAACACACAGACAAAGTAATTCAGCTAAGAGTATGGTTAGTATGCTTGATTATTATAATGGTCCAGTGAAATCAGTCATTACAAGCAGTCAATTACCTGACGAAGGTAGATTTAAAGCTTTTAAAGGTGAAGCTCAATTTGATGAATGTGGAAGTTTAATGCTGTATGATTTTTCCACACAAGAATATATTCATGAACATATAGAAACCAATCTTCTAAGAATGTCAGTGCCTTATGATATCAAATTTAAATATCAACTAAAGAATCGCCATAGAACTCATACTTTATATTTACACACCTTATACCATGAAAATGATCAAAATCAGTTAACACATAAGGTCTCTAATTTTTATGATGAACATGGCAAATTAATGGGCTCTGAAACAAGCCAATTTTCTTATAGTGATAATAAAATTACTTCAGAAACGGTGATTAAATCTGATACTGAAAATTTAGGAAATACCATCTATTTTCATTATGATAAACAAGATCGTTTATTAAAAACAGTTGAAAACAATGAGATAACATTAGAATTTAATTATGGCTCAGATGGTAAAGTATTACATCAAACACAATTATTCAGTAGCCTCTATGATGATATAAGAGAATATGACCAAACATGTCGAGAATGGGATAAATATAATAATTGTTTAACCTGGGATTTAATTAGTACTATTAAACAAAATGGTGAGCTTATCGATACTAGCAAAGCAACTATTTATAATCGGTTTGAGTATTATGAAGAGGTTAATTTAAATTAATTATAAATTATAAAGTTACCCAGTATAATTAATTATATTTAAAAAGGGCGTTTATTTATTAAATAAACGCCCTTCTCTCTTTAACTTGGTTAAATTTTTATTATGTATTGCGGTATTGCATTTCAGCTTCATCAAAACGTTGCTGATTCTCTTTACTTGGTACTTTACCCATAAGACTTACTGCAATGATGGCGATAGAAGCAAAAACAAAGCCTGGGATAATTTCATATAACCCAAACCACTTGTATTGCATCCACACTAATACCGTTAAGGCACCAATCAACATTCCGGCAAAAGCACCGTTGCGTGTCATACGTTTCCACATCACAGAGATAAGAATGACAGGGCCAAAAGCGGCACCAAATCCTGCCCATGCGTTACTGACTAAATCGAGGACTTTATTATTAGGATCTCGAGCTAAGAAGATAGCGATAACAGCCACTAATAACACCATGCCACGCCCTACCCAAACCAGTTCTTTTTGGCTTGCATTTTTACGAATGAAAGGTTTATATAAGTCTTCTGTTAAGGCACTTGCACACACTAACAACTGACAGCTTAATGTGCTCATTACGGCGGCGAGAATGGCTGATAACAAAATACCTGCAATCCATGGATTAAACAGTAACGATGCCAATTCCATAAAAATACGTTCATTCTTCGCCGTTACAGCCCCTGCTTGTGCCGGATTCATTTCAAAATAAGCAATACCGAAGAAACCAACCGCAACCGTTCCGCCTAAACAAAGGATCATCCACGTCATGCCGATACGACGTGCTTTGCGAATTGTTTGATTTGAATCAGCCGCCATGAAACGCGCTAAGATATGAGGTTGTCCAAAGTAACCTAATCCCCACGCCAATAAAGAGATAATGGCGATAAAATCAAGACCCTTGAACATATCAAGATAAGACGGATCTTTAGCTTTAATAATTGCAATAGAAGTATCAATGCCACCAATGGAGAAAATCACAATAATCGGTGTCAGGATCAGAGCAAAAATCATGAGTGTTGCCTGAACGGTATCAGTCCAGCTTACTGCAAGAAAACCACCTAAAAAAGTATAGGCAATTGTTGCAAGTGCACCATAAATCATTGCTTCGTGATAAGGAATATGGAAGGTTGATTCAAATAGCATTCCACCAGCAACCACACCAGATGCACAATAGATAGTAAAAAAGGTAAGAATAACCAATGCTGAAATAATGCGTAGCATTTTGCTTTTATCATCAAAACGCGAAGTCAAATAATCAGGCAACGTTAATGCATTATTATTTTTTTCAGTTTGCAAACGTAAACGCCCTGCAACTAAGCGCCAGTTTAGCCATGCACCTAAGCAGAGCCCTATAGCTATCCAACTTTCAGAAATACCCGCAAAAAAAACCACACCAGGTAATCCCATTAATAGCCATCCACTCATATCTGAAGCACCCGCTGAAAGCGCAGTCACTACACTGCCTAGCCGTCGCCCTCCTAAAATATAGTCATCAAAGTTTTTTGTTGAGCGATAAGCTAGATAGCCAATAAAAAGCATACCCAGAATATAGATCGTAAATGTAATTAGCATTGGCGAAGTTAGAGCCATAATTGCAGTTCTCCATAAATCTGTTTTCGATCATCGATATGCTTCTGACTTGTACAGGAACGTTGCACTTCGTTGCGCATTAATGATCTTTTCAGTTTTTAATTAAAATAATTTCTTACAGCAACAGATAAAACATTCACATCAATCCTAGAATAGGTTAACTGCATTTAACAAGAAATTAACGTTTAAATGTTTAATTTTTGTATATGACTTCACACTATTTGTCTTAATTTGAACAACATTATAAATATAAACATCAATAAAATAAATATAATTAATTGATTTATATAGATATATAAAGAGATATAAATTGATTCATTTTTAATCACACATAAAACCTGACCACTTTCACATTATTTATAAATAAATTGTTAACAATGTTGCACAAAGTTGCAACATGAATGATATTAATAAAAATAACGGGTAACAGTACTTGTGAATGAGAAATAGAATATGAGGAGCACTGCATGAGTAGCACAACAATGGGTGTTAGACTTGATGAAGATACCCGCAATAGATTAAAAGAGGCTGCACAAAAATTAGATAGAACATCGCATTGGTTAATTAAACAAGCTATCTTCAATTATCTTGAACAAATTGAAAATGATCAGGTGAATATTAGTAATACAACATTTGCTGAGCAAGATCTTGAAGGAGAGACTGAAACACCAACAGCTCATTATCAGCCTTTTTTAGAGTTTGCTGAACATATTCACCCGCAATCCGTTTTACGCTCTGCCATTACCTCTGCATATCGTACTCCTGAAATACAGGCTGTTCCTATGCTGTTGCAACAAGCGACATTACCTGAAAATGAAGCCCAAGCAACGCATAAATTAGCCTATTCCATTGCCGAAAAATTACGTAAACAAAAAAATGGCATTGGGCGTTCAGGACTTGTACAAGGCTTATTACAAGAATTTTCACTTTCTTCACAAGAAGGTGTAGCTTTAATGTGTTTAGCGGAAGCGTTACTGCGTATTCCCGATAAAGCCACGCGTGATGCCCTTATTCGTGACAAAATTAGTCATGGTAATTGGCGCTCACACTTAGGACAAAGCCAATCGATGTTTGTGAATGCAGCGACATGGGGCTTATTATTCACAGGTAAATTAGTTTCTACACATAATGAAGAAAAACTCTCCAACTCTTTGAATCGCATCTTGACCAAAAGTGGTGAGCCATTAGTACGTAAAGGCGTTGATATGGCCATGCGTTTAATGGGAGAGCAATTCGTTACAGGTGAAACTATTTCTCAAGCATTAGCGAATGCTCGTAAGCTTGAAGAGAAAGGCTTTAGCTACTCTTATGACATGTTAGGAGAAGCGGCATTAACAGAAAAAGATGCACAAGATTATTTAGTTTCTTATCAGCAAGCTATCCACGCCATTGGCAAAGCGTCTAATGGCAGAGGTATTTATGAAGGCCCAGGAATATCTATCAAGCTTTCGGCATTACACCCTCGCTATAGCCGTGCACAATATGAACGTGTTATGTCAGAGCTTTACCCTCGCCTGCTCTCATTAACATTACAAGCAAAACAATATGATATCGGTATTAATATTGATGCTGAAGAAGCGGATAGACTTGAAATTTCACTCGATCTCCTTGAAAAGCTCTGTTTTGAGCCTGAATTAGCAGGTTGGAATGGGATTGGTTTTGTTATTCAAGCCTACCAAAAGCGTTGCCCATTAGTGATTGATTATGTCATCGATTTAGCTCGTCGTAGCCGTCGTCGCTTAATGATCCGTTTAGTTAAAGGCGCATATTGGGATAGCGAAGTAAAACGTGCTCAAATTGATGGTCTTGAGGATTACCCTGTTTATACTCGTAAAGTGTATACCGATGTTTCCTATTTGGCTTGTGCAAAGAAACTACTTGCGTCGCCTAACTTTATTTATCCTCAATTTGCAACACATAACGCACACACCCTTTCTGCAATTTATCATTTGGCAGGACAAAACTATTACCCTGGGCAATATGAATTCCAGTGTTTACATGGCATGGGTGAGCCTCTTTATGCACAAGTTGTAGGAAAAATAGCAGACGGGAAGTTGGGTCGTCCTTGTCGCATTTATGCACCAGTAGGAACACACGAGACGTTACTCGCTTATTTAGTGCGTCGTTTACTTGAAAATGGTGCCAATACCTCATTTGTAAATCGGATCGCGGATACCACTATTTCCCTTGATGAGTTGGTCGCTGATCCGGTCAAAGAAGTCAATAAAATAGCACAAGCTGAGGGGCAAATTGGGCTTTCACACCCTAAAATTCCACTTCCTCATCAGCTTTATGGTGATGAGCGTAAAAACTCACCAGGTATTGATATGTCAAATGAACACCGTTTGGCATCACTCTCTAGTGCATTATTAACCTCTGCCACTGAAAGTAGACATTGTGAACCGTTGTTAGGTGATACGTTTAATTCTTCAGAAAAAACACAAGCGCTTCAGTCTGTTTTAAACCCAGCAAATCATACTGATATAGTGGGTACAGTAAGAGAAGCCTCTGAAGCTGAGGTAGATTTTGCTTTAACCGTTGCTCAAGAAAATGGAGAAATATGGTTTGCAACGCCTCCTACACAAAGAGCCTCTTTTTTAGTTCGCACTGCAGAATTAATGGAACAACAAATGGGTCCATTAATGGGAATTTTAGTGCGTGAAGCGGGCAAAACTTATAGTAATGCCATTGCAGAAGTACGAGAAGCGATTGATTTCCTCTATTACTATGCGGCGCAAGTTGCACAAGATTTTGATAACAATACACATCGCCCTTTAGGGCCTGTGGTTTGTATCAGCCCATGGAACTTCCCATTAGCCATATTCAGCGGACAGATAGCAGCAGCGTTAGCCGCAGGTAATACCGTACTTGCTAAACCTGCTGAGCAAACTCCTTTAATAGCTTCAAAAGCAGTTGAACTCTTCCTTCAAGCTGGTGTTCCTCGCTTTGCATTACAGCTTTTACCGGGTCAAGGCGAAACGATTGGCGCACGTTTAGTGGCTGATGAACGTGTTCGTGGTGTGATGTTTACAGGCTCGACAGATGTTGCACATATTTTACAAAAAACCTTAGCTGGTCGATTAGATAGCGAAGGCCACCCTGTTCCTTTAATTGCAGAAACAGGTGGTTTAAATGCCTTGATCGTGGATTCTTCTGCATTAACCGAACAGGTTGTTACGGATGTTATGGCTTCAGCTTATGATAGTGCGGGTCAACGTTGTTCTGCGTTACGTCTTTTATGTATTCAAGAAGAAGTAGCAGATCACACCATTGAGATGCTAAAAGGAGCAATGGCACAAGCGGTAATAGGTGATCCGAGTTTATTATCCACCGATATTGGCCCTGTTATTGATAAAGAAGCGAAAATAGGTATTGAGAAACATATTCAAGTTATGCGCACAGCAGGTTACGACATTTATCAAGCCTCATACAATAACCTGCCAAAACAAATTGAAAATAACAGTACTTTTGTTCAACCGACTTTAATTGAATTAGATAAAGTCAGTTCTCTAAAAAGGGAAATTTTTGGCCCTGTATTACATGTTGTACGTTATGCAAGCCAAGATTTACCTGCATTACTCGAAGAGATTAATGCGACAGGCTATGGCTTAACAATGGGCGTTCATACGCGAATTGATGAGACTATCGCTTATGTTGCATCAAATGCCAAAGTGGGGAATTTATATGTAAACCGTAATATGGTTGGTGCGGTTGTTGGTGTTCAACCCTTTGGTGGTGAAGGATTATCTGGTACAGGCCCGAAGGCAGGTGGCCCTGTTTATCTGTATCGCTTATTATCCAAACGCCCTGAAAATGCAGCAACGCAAACACTGGCGCGTCAAGATGAAACATTCCCGCTTGATACTTCTATGCGTAATTTACAAACTTACAATAAATATATGGAATGGTTATCAAACAAAGCAGATAAATCACACTATGAAGCCTTAGAAAAATATGCACTTGCATCCCAAGCAGGAACATTACGTATATTACCTGGCCCTACTGGCGAACGTAATACTTACCAATTAGTTCCTTGCGGTAATGTGCTTTGTATTTCAGATAATGAGCAAGATGTTCTAACCCAAATAGCAGGTGTTCTCGCCTCAGGTTGCCATGCCATTATCGTCAATAGCTCGTTCTCACAAAAAACATACCGTGAATTACCTGATATTGTCAGAAAAGCAATTACACTCACTGAAAACTGGGCTGAGGAACCATTAAAAATAAATGCTGTTATTTATCATGGTGATGGTGATCAATTACGTGAAACTTGCCAGAAAATTGCTCAACGTAAAGGGGCTATAATCTCTGTTCAAGGATTTTCACGAGGTGAAACAGGCTTATTGTTAGAGCGTTTATTACATGAAAGAGCATTAAGCATTAATACTGCGGCCGCCGGTGGTAATGCAAGTTTAATGACCATTAGTTAATTAGCTCTCCTCTTTTTCTCTTTTTATTTTGAGACCACCTTTAAAAAAGCTTTGATTAAAGGTGGTTTTTTCTTTTATTAATCTAACATTTATAAAAAATAGCTAAGATAGATATTTATCTTAATGCTGTGACTATTCTCACTCTTTTTATATTTATCCATCGCCGACTATTGAATTAGTAAATATACTTGTCGCCAAGTCAACCAAAACCTAGAAGTTGATTGAATTATATCGTTATGTATACCTTAAAAGTTACGCCCTTCGGGGCGTTTTTTTTTACTTATAAATGTTATGTTAATGACATTTATAAACACAATATTGTATTTAATCATCGATAAATAAAGAAATTGAAAAACAACAAAGAGATTATGTAAGAAGAAACAGAAAGGAACTTAAATTAAGTCAAAAGAAAAAGGAGTAGGCTAGGCTACTCCTTTTAAGGTCTCTCTTGAGCGCAATTAGTGACTGCTATTCATCGATGGTGGCTCTTGACACCAATCGAGATATTGCTCGTACTTACGTAGCGCAATATTGTAGTTACTAAATGCAGAGGGAGTGAGCTTTTTACTCAGGTCTGACTGAATTTTCTCTGTCGTAAATTCTTGACGAGGAAAATTAGTTGAAGTCAGTAATTCATCGAGCCGACGTAAACGAACCACATACTCACGAACAGTACTGTGGCTCATCTCCGTTTGTTCAAACAAATACTGCTTAAAAGACATAATGTCAAAGTAGTCAGTTTCACTATTACAGTAAATCTCACTACAAAAACGGCATAGCGCAGAAAACTTCTCTTGTAACGTTTCCCATGTTTCATCATCAATTAAATCCGTCATTTCAGAAATGGCTTCTTTATTGATAACTTGGCGATTGAATACGAGAGAGATCCGATCAAGCGCCTTGTGGCAATGTAGACAATGAGTCTGGCTGTGTTTATAGTCTTTAATGTAACGGCTTAGCGGCCGTTTCTTTTGTGTTGAAACAGACATAAGAGATAAAGCCCTGTGTTGTAGTCTTAATAAACAAAAACAAAAATAAGCAAAACTTCTATTTCTCTGGGTTTAAGCGTGCTCGCAGCCTTTTTATGGCTTGGCTGTGTAGCTGGCTTACGCGGGATTCCCCGACATTAAGCACTGCGCCTATTTCTTTCAAATTAAGTTCTTCCTGATAATACAGAGTAAGAACCATTTTTTCCCTTTCGGGAAGCAATTCTATCGCGTCTATGACTCTTTGGCGAATATCACTTTCTAATAACATCTGTAATGGATTGTCATCATGATCTTCGTCTTGAGACGGTTCACAGCTTTCACCGTAAATTTCATGCCATTCGTCATATGAGAACAATTGGCTGTTATTCGTATCCAATAGGATCTGCCGGTATTCTGCTAACTCAATCTGCAAATGATCAGCAACTTCCTGTTCTAATGGGGGTCGTCCTAGATCCTGCTCTAATTGATGAATAGAATGAGTCACTTCTCTTGCATTGCGACGCACACTACGTGGCGCCCAGTCTCGACTACGTAGCTCATCTAACATAGAGCCACGAATACGTTGAACAGCGTAAGTGGTAAAGGCAGCACCTTGCATTGAGTCATAACGCTCAACAGCGTTTAATAACCCAATCCCACCCGCTTGCAAAAGATCATCCAATTCAACACTCGCAGGTAACTTGACCTGTAATCGTAATGCTTCATGGCGAACCAACGGGACATATCGCTCCCAGAGGCTATTTTTGTCCATCACGCCTTCGGCGGTATACAAATCACTCACAACAAAAGACACCTTTGGATAAAAGACCGGAAACCATTATCTGGCGAAATAAATTTAGCAATCGGCTGAACAGTGAAACAAAAGCGCCTCTTTTTCACCTATGCCAAATTTTCGGCAAAAATTGGGTTTTCATTGATAAATTAATTTGTCATTGCATTACGAGAACTACTTTACCTTAAAACATACGCAGCTAATCCTTAGAAAAACCGTTAATTAAATTGATAATTTATCTCATTAAAAGAAATCGACGCATAGAATATGCATTCTGTTCATAAAAAAATAACATATAAATCATAGTATTTTATTTTGTGAGATTTTAGCGTCTAATTAATAAGTTGAAATACTCATAAATGATTAATAAAAAAAACGATTGTTTTGATGAAAAAAACACCCACTACAAAAATTGCAGTGGGTGTGATTTGAAGATTATTTAAGATTGAAATTAACGAAGTAATGATAATACGTTTTGAGGAATTTGATTTGCTTGAGCAAGGACAGAAGTACCTGCTTGTTGCAGAATTTGACCTTTACTCATATTAGAGACTTCTGTTGCATAATCGGCGTCTTCAATACGGCTACGTGATGCAGTTAGATTGTTCACTGTATTACCTAAATTAGTAATAGTTGAATCTAAACGATTTTGTACTGCACCCATTGCACTGCGTAAGCTATCGACTTGAGCAAGTGCATCGTCCAATGCTTTCAGTGGTTTTTCAACGACCATATCTAAACCCGCTACCGGTGTTGTAGAAGCATCTACTTTTGCTTTACCGCCTGCAGCACCTGCTGTTACCGTTGCATCGAAGTAACCTTCAACACCTTTTGCATCTACAGTTTGCACGATAAGTTTTGATGTATCGTCTTTACCATCGGCACCTTTTGCATAGTAAATATCATAGCTTTTAATTGTGCCATTTTTAACTTTGTCATCTAGCGCTTTAGTATCGAGATCTTGCATTTCTTTAGGTGGTGTTGTACCCCCTGTTGGAGTCACTTCCGCTTTGGTTGCTTTAGAACCGATTTTGCTTTTTGCTGATAAATCCAATTTATCAATACCTAATGTAGTCGCATCGGTTTTTTTCAGCTCAACACTGATTTGTTCTTTATCATGCGCACCAACTTGTAAATTTAATGTGCTGTCTTCGCTTAATACTTTTACGCCATTAAATTGAGTCTGCTCTGAAATACGATTAATTTCCGCAGTACGTTGATTCACTTCTTCCTGAATAGATTTAATATCGGACTCTGAATTAGAACCGTTTTTAGCTTGAACAGTTAACTCACGAATACGTTGTAAGTTATTATTAATTTCATTTAATGCCCCTTCTGTAGTTTGGGCAATTGAAATACCGTCGTTCGCATTACGAGAAGCTTGAGTCAAACCATTAATATTTGAAGTAAAACGGTTAGCAATCGCTTGACCGGCTGCGTCATCCTTGGCGCTATTAATACGTAAGCCAGAAGATAAACGTTGGATAGCGTTACCTAATGCATTTTGTGAACGGTTTAAATTATTTTGAGTCACGAGTGACAGGTAATTGGTATTAATGACTTGTGCCATAAAATATTCCTTCGACTTGATTTTAAAATATTTTTAAATGAATAGGTTGGTTATTACGTCTCTGTAATAACGTTGCCTAAACACTATCGTCATCAATTTCGAGGGTTTTACGATTTTTGGCGTCGCGAAAATAGCAATAAAAGCCAGTTGGCTAATTTGTAAGGAATAATTGATTGCAAAAAAAAGAGGAAACGATCGAAAGAAAAAATAAAACTAAAAAAGAGTGGGTTTAAATATAAAAAACAAAAAAGACCCTCAGATGAGGGCCTTTGATATAGAAAGGTATCTTTTGTGTCAGAGTACGAATTAACGTAACAGAGACAGAACAGTTTGTGGTACTTGGTTTGCTTGAGCAAGTACTGAAGTACCAGCTTGTTGCAGAATTTGACCACGGCTCATGTTAGAAACTTCTGTTGCGTAGTCAGCATCTAAGATACGGCTACGTGAAGCAGATAAGTTGTTAACAGTGTTGTTCAGGTTGTTGATAGTAGATTCGAAACGGTTTTGAATCGCACCTAATTTAGAACGGCTTTCATCAATTTTGTTGATAGCTTCGTCTAAAGTTGCTAAAGCGTCATCTTTAACATCTAAAGTTTTAACGTCTTTACCTGCATCTGCTGTAAATTTGTTACCAGCAACAGCAGAACCCGCTTTTAGCTCGATATCATCAGTACCAGTAACTTCAAAGTCACTTTTACCTACTAAATATTTATCAGCACCTTTAGTTACAACGAATTTATCGTTTACTTTATTACCATCAACAGTATATTCTGTAACAGTAATACCTTTATACTGAGCACCACCAGGGATTGCTAAAGTAGCAGCATCCACAGCACCACCTTCAGCAGTTACGCCTTTTTTAGCCGTAGTTTCAGCGAACAGTTTGTCACTTGATACGCCTAAAGTATCGTTATCAACTTTATCTAAGTTGAATTTGATAGTTTCGTTATCGTTAGTACCAACTTGGATAACCATTTCTGATTTTTCGCCGCTCAGTACTTTAACGCCGTTGAACTGAGTTTGTTCAGAAATACGAGTGATTTCATCTAAACGTTCTTTAACTTCGTTTTGGATTGAAGTGATGTCTGAGTTAGAGTTAGTACCGTTTTTAGCTTGAACTGTTAACTCACGGATACGTTGTAAGTTGTTGTTGATTTCGTTCAGAGCACCTTCAGTAGTTTGAGCGATAGAGATACCATCGTTCGCATTACGTGAAGCTTGAGTTAAACCATTTACGTTTGAAGTGAAACGGTTAGCAATCGCTTGACCCGCTGCATCGTCTTTAGCGCTGTTGATACGCAGACCAGAAGACAGACGCTCGATTGCACTTCCTAAAGCTCCCTGAGATTTGTTCAGGTTGTTTTGAGTTACCAGAGATAGATAGTTGGTATTAATGACTTGTGCCATAGCTAGATTCCTTTAAAATCAAGTCGATAAAATAAAAGTTTGCCTATTCATTTTCGGTGTTAATCACCGGCAACAAGTTTATCGGCACCCCACATACAACCTTTAACTTTTCCTACAAATATTTCTGCGTTTTTTTATAGAATTAATATCAAGTCAATGATAAACAAAGAAATTAATTTATTATTTTTTTATTAAATTTTTATCAATTTTCGTCTCAACCCTTTTTCTACCCTTCTAAATTCGACTTTGGTCACCAATGGCAATAAAAGGCTTCTATATGGCAGCCTGTTTCACTCATCAAAAATACCAAATAGACGTAAACTTTTCGCCGATTCTACCGATAACGCTTTTTGAGGATTATTTTACGAACACAGAAAGGAGACCAGTATGGCTGGTATTACTTCGTTAGGCGTAGGCTCAGGGATGCCTCTAAGTCAAACATTGGCACAGTTAGAGGCGGCGGAAAATAAACGCCTTGAACCCCTTGATAAACAGATGAAAAGCTATGAAGCGCAAATTACCGCTTACGGTAAAATTCGTGGACAGCTCGATAAGCTACAAAAAGCATCAGAAAATTTAAAAAAATTCGACGAAATTATCGCAACAAAAGTCGATGATGAATTTGATGCTTTTAAAGTGACCACTGATGGTAAAGCCAGTATTGGTAACTATACTGTTTCGGTTAAAGAACTTGCCCATGCGCAAACACTAAAATCAAAAGCAGTAAGCGATGTAAAAGTGCCTATTGGCAAAACGTTAGGCGAAGGTAATAAACGAACACTGGTTATTACTCAAGAAGGTGAAAAAGAGCCATTACGCATTGAATTAACTGACAACCAAACCTCAATGATTGAGTTGCGTGATGCAATCAATAAAAAAGAGGGTAATGTTTCAGCCACTATCGTTAAAGCTAAAGACGGTGTTAACCATTTAGTACTGACTTCTCGTAAAGAAGGTACTGATTCAAAAATGGAAATCACGGTTGAAGGTGATGATGAACTTAATAATTTTATTAGTTATTCATCTAAGTCTAATAGCGGTGCAATGCAACAGATCGTTGAAGCAAATAATGCAAAGTTAACGATTAATGGTATTGATATTGAGCGTCAAACTAATGAGATTAAAGATGCCCCTGAAGGGATTATTTTAAATCTTAAGAAAAAAACTAGTGATAACAAAGACAATATTGATAAGCCTGAAATAGTCACTGTTGCTCGTGATATTGAGCCAATGAAAAAAGCTATCCAAGCTTGGACAGATGCTTATAACGAGTTAAACAGCACTTATAAATCTCTAACTAAATATACCCAAGTAGAGAAAGGCGAAGCGGCATCGAAAGATAATGGTGTATTACTGGGTGATACCACCAGTCGTATGATTATGTCTGAACTAAAAAGCTTTGTAACCAGTTCACAAGGCACCTCAGATATGGATACCCTGAATAAAATGGGTATTAAATTTAAGGTTGATGGCTCTTTAGATATTGATAGTAAAAAACTGGATGAAGCGTTAAAAGAAAAGCCTGCTAACGTGAAAGAGTTTTTTATGGGTGACGGTAAAGAAACAGGTTTTGGTACTCAAACCTATAATTACCTAAAGAAAACCCTACAATCTAATGATGGTACGTTAGATATCGCCACTGATGGCGTGAAAAAACGTAAGAAAACATTAGATAGCCAAATTAAAAACACGGAGCGTAATATTGCGGCCACGATGGAACGTTATAAAAACCAGTTCCAACAGTTAGATAAAATGGTCAACTCCATGACTAACTCCAGTGCCTCAATCGGCCGTTTATTAATGTAATTTTTAAAAGTAGGACACTATGTATCAACAATCAGCCAGTAAAATGTATGCTCAAATCGACGTTGAAAGCGAGATTTTAAATGCCACGCCTTACCAGCTGATCCAGATCCTATTTAATGGGGCGCTTAGCGCCCTTCGCCGTGCCTTAATATTAATAGAACAAGGAAATATCGCTGGTAAAGGCGAGAATATTTCTAAAGCGATTAATATTATTGGTAATGGATTAAAACAAGGTCTGGATAAAGAAAAAGGTGGCGAGCTTGCAGAGAATCTGGAGCTCCTTTATGACTATATGGTTAATCAGCTACTCGATGCCAACTTAAAAAATAACCCAGAAAAAATTCATGAAGTCATCAAGCTCTTAACTGAAATTTCTGATGCTTGGCAACAAATCGGCACACAGATTAATTCTTATTAAATTAGAGTGGACAACAATATGGATATTATGGTGGCTTACGAGCAGGTTTTAAAATCAAGTGAGCAAATGTTAACGCTTGCCAAAGATCAGCAATGGGACAAGCTGATAGAAATGGAAATGGATTATTTAAAAAGCGTAGAGAATATCACTAAGATGATAAAGCCTGCTGATGGTGAGCTGAGACTACAACAACGCCTCACAGATATGCTAAAGAAAATCTTAGAAAACGAAAATGAGACGCGAAATTTATTACGGGCTCGTCTAGATGAGCTCGGCGTGTTAATTAGACAGACTGAACAAGAGCAGAGGGTACAAAATAGCTATGGTCAGTTTACAGAACATAGTTATTATCCTGATCTCAATCTTAAATAACTCTCCTCTGCGCCAAAAGCGGTTTTATTAGCTAATGGCGTCTTTACTTAGAAAAAATCACTCTTATTATTCAGCTTAATTTGTTATCGGTAACGTCAGGATCAACCTTTACCTTGTTTATTATTTGTTTTTTGATTACATCGATTAAACAGACTGTACTAATACCATATCAATATGTGGAATGTTATCTTCAAGATACGTTTTTGAATCAATAACAAAACCATGTAATTGATAAAATGACACTAAATAAGCCTGTGCCATTATTTTAATTGTATGGGTATTAAATTGACGGCACGTAGTTGCGATTGCCTCTTTTATTAATTGATGAGCAATACCATTCCCTCGCTGATTTTGAGCAACAATCACTCGCCCTATTGAGGCTTCTTTAAACGCGACACCTTGAGGTAATAAGCGTGCATAGGCAATAAATTGCTGGCTCTCTTCCTCTTTTGTAAACAGGTGCAAGGCATTTTGATCTATCCCATCCAGATCTTGATAAGCACATTGCTGTTCACAAATAAAAACCTGATTTCTTAAGGCTAAAATAGCATACAGCTCATCAGTCGTTAGTTGTGTAAATGATTTTAAAATCCAATTCATGCGCTTTATCCCGTGATTTAAAGTAATAAAAAAACAATCAATGATAATTGCAATATCATCGACAAGATATTTGTTTAATATAAAGAGTAAAATAGTGATGTGAATAGTGCGTTTTTATTGTAAAAAACGCAGAAGAATAGATATCCAATACTGAAAAATAGGCAATAAAACCTTTAATTTTAATACGTTCAGACTCCCCTCGAGCCTTTATTACTTTGCTTATCTATTTCTATAAAAATAATCTTAGAGTCGTTCTAACCCTTTCCAAGCTCTATTTTTTACCTCAGTCACTAAAATGGCTGGATTTAAGGTTATTTTTTCTGCAATTGAAAAAGCTAACTCGATAACTTCTTTATGGCCTTTAGTTTCAGTATGGTAATTAAACTCTGCAAGAGGCAGAATATATTTACCTTTTAAACCATTAATCTCTTTTTTAAATCCTTCTTTTTCCATCTTTTGTGTTAATAACACATAATCTGCATTTTCAGGATCGGATAACTCAACTCTAACAGTAAATTCAGGCATAGAAACCTCCTACAGTCTGTCTATGTCTAATGAAATTCTGCTAGCTCTCGAAAGGAAGTATATTAAATCAACAATCATTTTCCTAGTAAGAAACAATGATAAATAATGTGATCATGATTGAAATAGAAATCGCCCACTTAATGTGGGCGACATATTAGATCATAATAAATTGATAAATAATAATTTATTTAATCACGTCATAGAGTTGCTGATCTGATAAATAATCTGCAGTTAAACCTGCTGATGGATTATATTGTACGCCGAAGATCTCAGAGAATGCTTTACCCTCTTTACCTAATGAAACCTTACGTTCATCTTTACCTGTGCTTTCATAGATAGAATAGGTTTTA
This sequence comes from Proteus vulgaris, assembly GCF_011045815.1. Taxonomy (GTDB): domain Bacteria; phylum Pseudomonadota; class Gammaproteobacteria; order Enterobacterales; family Enterobacteriaceae; genus Proteus; species Proteus vulgaris_B. The sequence continues at coordinate 2,518,710 of NZ_CP047344.1, forward strand.
CGACGCATTGCTGTATATTTATCTGCATCATTAGCAATATCGGTATGATAGCCCGTAATTTGTGTATCCGTTAAGGCTAATTTATTCGCTAAGTCACAACCCCAGCGAGTTAAACAAACTTCTGCAAAATGGCGTACTACTAAACCTGGTGCATATAATGCATTTTCACCTTCACTTCCATCAATAGACGCATTACCCACTAATGTAGCGTGACGTCCTGAAATAGGGAAGATATGCATTTTAGTCTCAGATGTAACCGTTGGGATCACACAAGTAAATCCTTTTGAACGTTCATCTTTTGCATAAAATCCGACATATTCTTTGACGTTTTTACCTAAGGTTACTTTTTCAGGTTGAAAATTCAGAGGACCTGGAACAGGGTCAATCGCAAAGATATTGACTGGAATATCTTTTAATTGAGGATCTGCCAACATCGCATTTGCTAGCATATGGCAAGTAATACCACCACGACTCCAACCCACTAAGTTAACTTGTGTTGGAATAATGCCATCTTTGCGAAAAATACGAATAATTTGTTGCTGGAGTTGCTGTTGAGTGACATGACGATCGCCATAGTCATATTTGCGCCATAAAAAAGAACCTGTTACCTTAACATCTTCAATGGGAATGCCGGCTTTTTTCAGCTGGTTATACTGCTCTTCTGTCAATTTCTCACGTTGCCAATCAAAGTTACCTTTCATTAAACAAAGCGCATGGTTGACGTTTTCTTCCCAACCACTACCAAAAAGAGAACCTTTAATATCAGAGTAATTAGGACTTTCAACCCATAAATCATCTTCTTGTAGATTACCACTACCAGGGCCATCAACAATAAACCACTGTGCAAACTCTCGTCCTTGGTTATTTTGCGCTAAAGTGGTAACTAATTCCCCTTGCCAAAAGGTAGGGTTATTATTATCAAATGAGTTAGAGCCGGTACCACATAAGTAAACGGTTAATACTGTCATAATGTAAATTTCCTTTTAATAATGACCAAAAAATCAAAATAATGATTTTTATTTCCTTGTATTGAGCTATTCCTTAGCCCACCAGCACATTACTCATAAGCTTTTTTTTATTCAATTATAAAAAATGAATTAGCAGAGTCGAGATCACATAATTGAATTTTATTTAAGTAAAAGAAATGAAAAAACTCTATCAGATCAATGTAATTAAATAATATAAATGAACTCCTTATTTTTTATTATTTCTATTAGTAAATCGGCTTATAAAAAGCACATTAAATAACCAATTTTTAAATTTAAATAAAAAAAATCCCACATGACTAAAATGCAGGATTTTCTATTAGGTAGAATGTCTTATAAACGATTAAAAGCAACTACTCTCACCGCAGGAATATCAGCTTGTGCCCCTTCAGCAACTTCCTGACATGCTTTATCTAACGCAATATGGGGTGTGATCCCACTTTCTGTTTCTACAATTTTATGTCCGGCGTAGGTATCACCATTTCTGGAACGCACTTTATACGCAATAAACCAATATTCCATATCATCACCGTTTACGTTATTAATCATGTAATTACCATAGCGGTTTATGACTCGCTTTAATGTGATAATAATCAATAATTTTTAGTTTAATAAAATTGTTTTATAAAAAAATGAACCGGATTGTAGGAAAATCAGGCGTGATATTCCATTTCTGATTGTACTAATTTTTTTATTTTTACTGCTTTTTCAAAGTGATCCAATTTATGCGTCATTATCCACCATGTTGCGGCTTCCATTAATAATTCAGGGTTGTCATTTTTATTTGTAAAAAAAGCATAAAAGGATAATCCCACGCCCTCTCCTTTAGCTGAAATCTTGTCATTACATATTTGAATTATTTTTTGTTGTAGTAATTTCCTCATATTCTCTCTACTTTTATTTTTCAACATGGGAATAAATAGGAAAGAACAAATGCGCTATCCATGAAATTTGTTCCATAGTTGAATAAGTAACCAAGCAGCAATAACCCAGCAGATCACCGCCGTAGCCAGTGCTGTAAATAATTTCACATAGTTAATCATCACATAAAGTGAAATTAGATAAACCATATAAGGAATAACCGCCCATAGACTAAAAATAATGGTGGTACGTAACGCTTCAATAGAGCGTTCGGAACCAACAATATAGTGTGCAATAAGCGCGAAAGTTGGAAATAACGGAACTAGTCCCGCAATATAATAATGGCGAGATTTCGATAAAACAGCGATTAATACCACGACAAATGCACCTATCAGTGCTTTAACCAGTAATCCCATTACTCTCTCATCAAGTTATAAAAACCTTAGTACTATCATACCTATTCATATTTGTATGTGAGCTGATTTTATTTTTTGTGGTTTAAGATAATATGATCCTTTGACGATAATAAAACCCACAATGCTGTATATTTCACCATCAAATGAAATAAAGATAAACATAATCGAACTTTATAAAAAATAATCCAACAAGAAAAAACACGTCACAAAAGCACCCATCGAAAAAATACAAATGTACTTATTCAACTTTTACATAATGAATTTATGGAATTTTGTCGCTCTGGTGTTTGCGTTAATAAAACAGACACAGTTAATAGCCTTATAAACGACTATAGCAATACAGAGGTTTATTCAGAAAATTATCAAGGTTCACAACTCAGTGATGATGTGGTGCTGTTAACTTATATCAGTTATCAATTAGAAGATAACAAAAAAATAAAGCAAACTCACCGCTCATCTATTTGGATAAGAATTTCCCATGGTGATTGGCAATTACGATTTCATCAAGGTACAGCTCAATCAGAAAGTTAATCTATTTTTCAATAAATAGGATTGAGCTAAATCTAATTATTTAGCCCAATAGCAATATAAAGTAACCGATTTAAGCATCCAAATGTGTTTTCTTTTTGTCTATTGTCGCTGTTTCATCTTTATTTTTACAGCAATCATGTGAACTGTTTTCACCATGATGATGTTTATGCATAAAGAGATGCATTAACGGACAAAGTAATAACATAAGAATAAACCAATTATCTCTTAAAAATTCCCACATAATCATCTCCTTAAATCACGTTTAAAAAGATGATAGGGTTTACTCTAAGAGGAAGGTCTAGTATGGATTTGTTATTTAATCTCTATTTTTGTCAATGATTTTTATTTATTTGGCATATACATTGTGTCTTCAAAAATATTGGGATAATTTTCACCATGGCTAATAATAGGGTTACCATAAAATTTAGTTTTTTGTTGATTATATAAATCATGCCCTTGAGATAAGGCTTCAGAAATAAAAAATGTCTCAACCTTATCTAAATAATCATCCACATAACAATTAGCATGCATATCAAGCTCAGCATAGGAGAGAATTTTTTTCCCACGTTTAGCACCTTTAACATGCTCAATAAGCCCACGTGCATTTAACTGTGTTCTTATTCTAGATCTTAATTTTGTTGTCTTACCTATATATAAACATTCATGCTTATCACCATATTGACGCCAAAAAATATAAATACCGTATGCTTCAGGAATTTCTTTTATAACCTCATGGTTTTTGCTGTAATCAATATTATTTAGATCTATAAATTCAGACCAATGTAAATTGATCGTTGTTCCTGTTACTTCAAAAGAAATCATTATGTTAATTCCCAAAAAGGCAAGATACTTTAAATAGTATTCTATTTTTATAAGCAACTTTTAATAACCTAACACTTTGATAATCTTTAAATATTATCGTTAGTGCTAGATATAAAGTTTCAAATTCATATTTCATGGAAAATGAATATCTCTGAATATGAAACGCCAACACAAATCGGGGCACTCATTATCATAATGAGCAAGCTTATATCATCTATACAATGACGTTGAGCGAGATGCCCCATTCTGTTTTGAATAGGTATTTCTTATACAGCTATACATTAGCTATATAAAAGAAAAATCACCTTTATCAAATGATAAGGCACTACACCTGCATCGACATTATTTCTTGATAAGCGGCGACCAGCTTATTACGCACTTGCACGCCCATTTGTAATGAGATGCTAGATTTTTGCATATCTACCATCACATCGTTTAATTCAACACCCGGTGTACCTAAGGTAAACGCTTGCACTTTGTTGGTTGCATTCATTCGGGTTTCATTAATTTTACCTACAGCTTGAACAAGCTGAGTAGCAAACCCTGCTTGTACTGGCTGGGGTTTTGCAATATTGGATGCTTGTAAAGTCTGGATTTGCATTTTATCCAGAACACTTTCAATAGCTGGAATTGACATATAAACCTCTGCGTTAATCATCTAATTCAATTACTGAATCAATGTCATAGTAAGGAAGTGAACCAACACGCTTACCGAGTTATACCCTAACACAGGGGCTTCATTCCAAAGCGAGTAATTGACGCAAAAGTTAAGGGCTAATTACGCCATTAAATGAAACGCAAAAGGCCAATAATGAGACACCTGAGAGTAGGTTTATTTATTTGCGTAAGGGGAGTCTGTTTTGTTACGCCACGCTTTTAGTATTCATCCCGAACTACAAGGCAAGGATTGTCTATGAATGCCGAAAAAACCGACGTTGTGAACCAGAAAAAAGGTTTTAACGCCATTATTAACCGGATAAAAGCCGATCCGAAAATTCCGCTAATTATTGCGGGCTCGGCGGCAATTGCCATTTTTGTTGCTGCATTTTTATGGTTACAAAGCCCTGATTATAAGGTGCTTTATAGTAATCTTAGCGATAAAGACGGTGGCGAAATTGTCACACAGTTAACACAAATGAACGTACCTTATCGCTTGTCACAAAATGGCGCAGCGATCATGGTGCCAGACAATCAGGTTCATGAATTACGCCTGAAACTCGCACAAGCGGGGCTTCCTAAAGGCGGTGCTGCCGGTTTTGAACTGTTAGATAAAGAAAAGTTCGGGATCAGCCAATTTAGTGAACAGATTAACTATCAACGTGCACTTGAAGGTGAGCTTGCTCGCACTATCGAGACATTAGGTCCTGTACAAAATGCTCGTGTTCATTTAGCACTACCAAAACCATCCCTTTTTGTTCGTGAACAGAAATCCCCTTCTGCATCCGTTACGGTGGGTCTTTTACAGGGTAGAGCGCTGGATGAAGGTCAAATTAATGCCATCGTGCATATCGTTGCAAGTAGTGTTGCGGGGATGCCTGATAGCAGTGTGACCATCGTTGACCAAAGTGGAAAATTATTGACACAACCTGATGCGTTAGGTCGTGACCTTAACTCTATTCAACTAAAATATGTTCAAGAGCTAGAAAGCCGCTACCAACAACGTATTGAAACATTACTTGGTCCAATTGTGGGTCGTGGAAATGTTCATGCTCAGGTAACTGCTCAAGTTGATTTCTCTCATACCGAAGAAACCGCTGAAGAGTACAAACCGAATCAGCCACCTAATCAAGCTGCTGTGCGTTCAAAACAATTGAGCCAAAGTGAGCAAAATGGCGGCATGTTAGCGGGCGGTGTTCCAGGGGCATTGTCTAATCAACCTGTTGCTCCACCTCAAGCGCCTATTGAAACACCAAAAGCGCAAGAAGGTGAGAAAACAGATGAAGCCAATACAACGGGCACTAATCGTACATTAACGCGTAATCCAAACAGTAATAGCCGTTTAGATGAAACAACCAACTATGAAGTTGACCGCCGAATTCGTCATATAAAACGCCCTGTGGGTAATGTCGAACGTCTTTCTGTTGCTGTCATCGTGAACTATAAAACGATTGAAGATACGAAAGAAGCGGCTGAAGGTGAAGAGCCTGTTGTTGAAACCAAACAAATTCCGCTTACTGATGAACAAATTCAGCAAATTGAAGGTCTTGTTCGTGAAGCGATGGGCTATTCCCAAGAACGTGGTGACTCATTAAGTGTCGTGAACTCGCAGTTCAATGATATTGAAGAGAAAGTAATTACTGTTCCTGTATGGGAAAACCCAGAAATTCTTGCGAAAGCATTAGATTTAGGTCGCTGGTTATTACTTGTCATCATCGCATGGATCTTATGGCGCAAACTGGTGAAACCACAGCTTGAAAAACGCCGTGAAGCTGAAATTGCCGCACAAAAAGCTGTGCTGAAAACGAAGCTACAAGTTAAAGATGATGTTGATGAAACAGAATTAGATGACGAAGCAAGACGTAAACAAGCACGTAAACGTGTCAGTGCCGAATTGCAGAGCCAACGTATCCGTGAAATGGCAGAGAAAGATCCTCGTGTCGTCGCAATGGTAATTCGTCAATGGATGAGTAAAGAACAATGAGTAATAACTTAACTGGAACCGAAAAAAGCGCCGTTATGTTACTAACACTCGGTGAAGACCGGGCGGCGGAAGTATTTAAACATCTAAGTACACGCGAAGTTCAACAGCTGAGTATTGCAATGTCATCAATGCGCCATATCTCAAATCAGCAATTGATTGATGTTATGGCAAGCTTTGAAGAAGACGCTGTTCAATATGCAGCGTTGAATGTGAATGCGAACGATTACTTACGCTCTGTTCTGGTCAAAGCACTGGGTGAAGAACGCGCAAATAATCTATTAGATGAGATCTCTGAGACTCGTGAAACAACAACGGGTATTGAGACGCTTAACTTTATGGAACCACAAATGGCTGCCGATATTATCCGCGACGAACATCCGCAGATTATTGCAACCATCTTGGTTCATCTCAAACGGGGTCAAGCGGCAGATATTCTTGCTCTGTTTGATGAGAAATTACGTAATGACGTGATGCTACGTATCGCAACATTTGGTGGTGTTCAGCCGTCAGCATTAGCAGAGTTAACTGAAGTACTGAATAACCTGCTTGATGGCCAAAACCTCAAACGCAGCAAAATGGGTGGTGTTCGTACTGCTGCTGAGATCATCAACCTGATGAAAAGCCAGCAAGAAGAGAATGTCATTACTGCGGTACGCGATTACGACGGCGAATTGGCACAAAAGATTATCGACGAAATGTTCCTGTTCGAAAACCTTATCGATATCGACAACCGTTCTATCCAGCGCATTCTACAGGAAGTGGAATCCGACTCCTTGGTTGTGGCATTGAAAGGATGCGATCAAGAGCTGCGCGATCACTTCCTCAACAATATGTCGCAACGTGCTGCTGAAATCATGCGTGATGATTTGAATTCTCGTGGCCCTGTTCGTATGTCTCAAGTGGAAGCAGAGCAGAAAGCAATTCTGCTTGTGGTACGCAAATTAGCAGAGACTGGAGAGGTTGTTCTTCATGGAGGAGACGATACCTATGTCTGATAAACATACTGATACTAACTGGAAGCCTTGGGTTCCGAAAGAACTCACTGATTGGGTATTAACTGTCGAGGAAACGACAGAAGACGAAAAGGAAGTCGAAAAACAGGAAAAAGAAGTTGTTCAGCAACAGAAAGTCCTTGAGCAAATTAATATGCTTGATGACATGAAAGACAAGGCCCAAAAATTGGGCCACGCTGAAGGCTTTGAGGCAGGGAAAAACCAGGGTTATCAGGAAGGCTATCAGGCTGGATTACAATCAGGTATTGAAGAAGGTATTCGCCAAGGCATTGCTCAACAATCACCATTAATTAATGAATGGCAAGGGTTGTTAGCTGAATTTAGACATTCACTGAATGGACTAGACAGTGTGATTGCATCACGCTTAATGCAAATTGCCCTTACAGCGGCCAAAGAAGTTCTGGGTCAACCCTCTGTCTGTGATGGTTCTGCATTGCTTGCACAAATAACCTTAATGTTGCAACAAGAACAAATGTTCTCAAGCAATCCACAGTTACGAGTGAATCCAAAACATATTCCACAAATTGAAAAAGAGCTGGGTGATTCCCTTTCTGCTCATGGTTGGAAAGTTGTTGCCGATAACAGCATTCATGTGGGCGGATGCCGTGTTGTAACAAATGATGGCGATCTTGATGCCACGATTGCAACTCGTTGGCATGAGCTTTGTCGTCTTGCTGCACCGGAGGCGTTGTAATGACAGCAAGATTGGGGCGTTGGTTAGAAAAACTCAATGAAGCAGAAGCACGTTTAAATAAAATTCCACGTGTGCGTCAATATGGTCGTTTAACCAGAGCAACCGGTTTAGTCATGGAAGCTAAGGGGCTAGTTATGCCTCTTGGCTCGACGTGTTTAATAGAACGTACCATTGGCAAAACAGTTGAAGAAGTTGAAAGTGAAGTGGTTGGGTTTAATGGTAGCCAGATGTTGTTAATGCCTTTACAGGAAGTCGAGGGATTAACACCTGGAGCTCGTGTTTATGCCCAAGCCACCCCCGGTGGTGAAAATGAAGGTCGCCAATTACCACTAGGTGATGCGTTATTAGGACGAGTTTTAGATGGTTCTGGTTATCCTTTAGATGGTTTACCACCACCAGATACAGGTTATCGTGCGCCACTCATTACACCACCGATCAACCCATTACAACGAACACCGATTACAGATGTTCTTGATGTGGGTGTACGTGCAATTAATGCATTATTAACGGTTGGTCGCGGTCAGCGCATGGGGCTTTTTGCCGGCTCCGGTGTGGGTAAAAGTGTGCTATTAGGCATGATGGCGCGTTTTACTCAAGCGGATGTCATTGTTGTTGGCTTAATCGGTGAACGTGGTCGTGAAGTTAAAGACTTTATCGAGAATATTCTTGGTACTGAAGGCCTAGCTCGTTCTGTTGTTGTTGCCGCGCCCGCTGACGTATCCCCCTTGCTTCGTATGCAAGGTGCTTCTTATGCCACACGTATTGCTGAAGATTTTCGCGATAGAGGTAAGCATGTCTTGTTAATTATGGACTCACTTACCCGTTACAGTATGGCGCAACGTGAAATTGCCCTTGCTGTCGGTGAGCCACCAGCAACCAAAGGCTATCCACCTTCTGTCTTTGCTAAATTACCTGCATTGGTCGAACGTGCAGGTAATGGCGTTGATGGGGGTGGTTCTATCACGGCTTTTTATACTGTTTTAACGGAAGGTGATGACCAGCAAGATCCTATTGCAGACTCCGCACGCGCCATTTTAGATGGCCATATTGTGCTTTCTCGCTCACTTGCTGAATCAGGGCACTACCCTGCTATTGATATTGAAGCCTCTATTAGCCGAGCAATGACGTCGTTAATTGATAAAACACATTACCGTCGTGTACAGATGTTTAAACAGCTTTTATCAAGTTATCAACGTAACCGAGACTTAATTAATGTAGGCGCTTACGCTGCGGGTAGTGATCCTATGCTGGATAAAGCCATTGCTCTTTATCCGTCTCTCGCAAAGTTCTTACAACAAGATATCCAAGAGCAATGCAGTTATCAAAGTGCATGTGAGCAACTTAATCAACTGATCACAGTAAACTAATTCTGAACATAATCAGAGAAAGTAAAGAGGGTTCCAATGCGGGAGCAGTCACCTTTAGTGACACTGAGAGAACTGGCACAGACAGCGGCTGAACAAGCCGCTATTCAACTGGCTCAGGTCCGGCAGAGTCATCAACAAATGGAACAGCAACTCAATATGTTGATTGGGTATCAGGATGAATACCGTGTACGTCTAAACGAAACGTTGAATTTAGGGGGGATGTCGTCAGCATCGTGGCAAAACTACCAACAATTTCTCAAAACGCTCGAATTGACTATCGAACAACATAAACAACAACTTCAACATTGGCAGGCGCAACTTGATCTTGCAACTGAACAATGGCGAGAAAAACAGCAACGACTCAATGCATTTGAGACTTTGGAGCAACGTGCTGAAGATAGCCGTAAGCGACATCTCGATCGTATTGAACAGAAACAAATGGACGAGTACGCACAGCGTAGTACTTTACGGAGAACAACTTGATGGAGATAACGCTTCTGACCATGGATGTCGCTGCAACCTCCCCGGGAACAGCATCTGCTACACAGAGTCAACCCGGTGATAATGCCCCGACTTTCGCTCAGCTTTTGGGTTCTCAACCCCAGCAAGCACAGGGTGATAAAAAGACAGCCAATATCGCAAACCATTCTACCAAAGAGAATAAAACACACTCAGATGAGGACAAAACAAAAGAAGACGATAGTCAGCTTGTGTCTGTTTCCACTGAGTTAAACGAGACAAAAGAACCTTCTCTAGATACATCTCAACTCTCGCTTACATTACCTGATAATGAACAATTTGCAGCGATTGTTGAAAATAGAACCGCCTCTTCATTAATGTCAGCTGAAGAACTTGCCGCAGAACTTCCTGTGCAACTAGCAGGATTACCGGGTTTAAAACGTCTTAACTTACCTTCTGAAACGCTGGTTCACGCATTGCAACAGCCGCAATCTGTTAAGCACAATGAAGATTTAGCCACGTTGACACGCACACTTTCAAAAGATGTAGATATGTCGGACTTCAACCTTACCGACAAGCTCAATCTATCGAAATCAGATGAAAAGTCACTGTTAGCACAGCTACGTCCTGAAACTGCAACATTGGCAACAGAGAGTACGCTGGTCAGCGCGAATCAAACAGACAAGCCCTCAACTAAAAAAGTAGACAGCATCGCAACACTTTTAACGCCAACAGCAGAAAAAGTGAATACATTGCTAAATGGCGATAAGCAAGCTGCAAATACAAAATTAGCAGACAATGTTGTGCAGCAAATGGTAGCGGGTAACCGTGTTGCAGAAAGCGATCTTCACAACACGCTCACTCACTCACCTTCTTTAGCTTCACAAGGCATTACAGGTCATGCTCACTCATCAACACAACCACAAATGCAATTTTCACCGATGGCAACACAGGTTTTAAATGCACAAGTGGGTACCCCTGAGTGGCAACAACAACTTAATCAGCAAATTGTCATGTTTAGCCGTAATGGTTTACAGAAAGCTGAATTACGTTTACATCCTGAAGAGCTAGGTTCATTGCATATTCGCATGAAAATAGAAGATGGACAGGCACAGTTGCACCTTGCGTCACAAAATGGCCAAGTTCGTTCTGTATTAGAAAATGCCATGCATCAATTGCGTCAAGCACTCTCTGAAAATGGGATCCAGCTCACGCAAAGTCAGGTGTCTAGCGACACTAATGACGGTTGGCAACAACAAAATATGTCAGATTCCTCTCAATTTAGTGGAGATGGTGCCGATAATCATCAAGGAAGAGAGGGTAATTCAATGCAATTAGCCTCTGAACCGGCACTACAAAAGATAACCCTTACGCCTCAAGAATTAGCATCTGCTCGTGGTGGTGTTGATATTTTTGCCTAATACAAATGTATTGGGAGGACACACTATGTCAATAAACGTAAGAGTTAATGGTTTTTTCCCTATCTGTTTCTGCCATTAAAAAACAGAAATAGCGGGATAATTAAGGTTGATTTAGATGGATATGGAAGTCCACAACAGTGAACACGTATCCACTACAAAACAGGAATTTAACTGTCCATGTCTAATTACAGCAATGAACGTAAAAGCTATAGCTTAATTCTGATCATCGTATTATTGGTGATCGCCATTATTGCAGCGGCATTCGGTGGATATAGTTGGTGGGCATTGAAGCATGCTAAATCAGGTTCAGCGGGCACTAGTCAGCAAAAAGTTATACCAGCACCCGTTTTTATGTCATTAGAGCCCTTTACGGTAAATCTAATTGATGACGAAGAACACTTAGACAGAGTGCTCTACATAGGGATCACACTAAGATTGCATAATGAAGACACTCGTAAGCGTCTACATGATTATTTACCTGAAGTTCGTAGCCGCTTGTTATTACTGCTTTCTCGTCAACAAGCTAACAAGCTTGCGACAGACAATGGAAAACTCCAGCTAATGACGGATGTAAAAGAAACGCTGAGACCGACTCTCGTACCGGGAGAATCTGAACAGATCCTCTCCGATGTACTGTTTACCACGTTTATTCTGCGATAATCATTATGAGCGATAATATCCTTTCACAGGCAGAGATTGATGCTCTGCTGAATGATGACACATCAGGTGACGACGCCAAAAGCGCGAACAGGGAACCTGCGATAGCGAAGGATCCGAATGAACCGGATATTCAGCCTTATGACCCAAACACGCAACGTCGTGTGGTTCGGGAACGTTTACAGTCGTTAGAAATTATTAACGAACGCTTTGCGCGTCAATTCCGTATGGGGCTATTTAATATGCTCCGTCGGAGTCCTGATATTACTGTTGGTGGCGTTAAAATCCACCCTTATCACGACTTTGCTCGTAATTTACCTGTACCAACGAATCTTAACTTGGTGCATTTAAAACCATTACGAGGAACCGCGTTATTTACCTTTGAACCGAACCTGGTTTATATCGCGGTAGATAACCTGTTTGGTGGTGATGGCCGTTTTCCAATCCCTGTGGAAGGACGTGAATTTACCAACACAGAGCAACGGATCATCAACAAAATGTTGAAATTGGCACTTGATGCCTACCGTGATGCTTGGGATTCCATTTTCAAAATTCAAGTTGAATATGTTCGTTCTGAGATGCAGGTAAAATTTACCAACATCACCTCATCACCGAATGACATTGTTGTTACGACACCTTTTCAGGTAGAGATCGGTTCTATGGTCGGGGAATTTAGCATTTGTATTCCATTTGCCATGATTGAACCGTTACGTGAACGACTGATCAACCCACCAATTGAAAATGTTCGTCAAGAAGATGGGGTTTGGTTAGATAGTTTAGTCAACCAGGTTCAGCATTCAGAACTTGAACTGGTCGCAAACTTTACTGACATCCCACTGCGTTTATCAAAAGTGCTCACACTTAAAAAAGGGGATGTTATCCCTATTGATAAACCAGAAAGATTGATTGCACATGTTGATGGTGTGCCCGTATTAACAAGCCAATACGGTACAGTAAATGGGCAATATGCCCTTCGTGTTGAACACCTAATTAACCCTGTTTTAAACGCTCTGGATGAGGAACAAACCAATGAGTGATGCAAATCGCCCAACTGATAATTCACAATCGGCTGAGGATATGTGGGCTGATGCAATGGAACAGCAAACTGGGAAAAGCCAGGATAATAGTTCCGATTTATTTGAACATCTTTTACCTGAAGACGATACGCTTAATCATCTATCCGATATTAATTTGATCATGGATATTCCTGTCAAATTAACGGTAGAGTTAGGTCGCACCAAAATGACCATTAAAAAATTACTCAGCCTGTCTCAAGGTTCTGTCGTTTCACTGGATGGTTTAGCTGGTGAGCCTCTTGATATTCTTATCAATGGCTATTTAATTGCTCAAGGCGAAGTTGTTGTTGTTTCTGATAAATACGGTATTCGTATTACCGATATTATTACGCCATCAGAACGTATGCGTCGTCTGAGTCGTTAATTTATGGAACAGCTTCCTTCCTTTTCCAGCCAAGGTGCGGTAAATACTACCGCGCCCGCTACAACACAAACAGTTCAAACACCTACACAACCCTTGCCTGTAGGCCAAAGCCTTGCTCAAGTTAGCACAGCGCTTGCGGGCATTATTGTTCTTATTATTGTTGCTATGTGGCTATTTCGCCGTTTTGGCTTTGCCCGTGGCTCACTAAGAGGAGCAACAACCCAACTTAATGTTAAGGCAAGTTGTTCATTAGGTGCAAAAGAACGTGTAGTTGTTGTTGAAATTGAACAGGAATGGCTTGTATTAGGGGTAACATCGTCGCAGATAAATCTATTGCATAAGTTACCTATCCCTGAAAAAGCCTCGCAGGAAGCGACAACATCATCTACATCGCCATTGTTTACTCAATTATTACAAAAAACGCTAAAGCGAGATAAAGGCAACTCATAATGCATCAGTGTGTCACTTTTTTTAACGCATTAACGCGTTGGCGTCTCTTCGCTAGTGTACTGGTTTTAGTCTTGTTCCCAACCAGTGCGTTTGCTCAGTTTCCGAGTGTTATTACACAATCATTACCAGGAGGTGGTCAAAGTTGGTCACTGCCAGTACAAACCTTAATCTTCATTACAGCATTAGGCTTTATTCCTGCTGTTTTGCTGATGATGACCAGTTTTACACGGATTATCATCGTACTAGGATTATTACGTAATGCGTTAGGAACACCATCAGCACCACCAAACCAAGTTGTTCTTGGTTTAGCGTTGTTTATGACCTTTTTCATTATGGCACCTGTTTTTGATAGAATTTATCAAGATGCCTATATGCCTTTTAGTGAAGATAAAATCTCCTTTGAACAAGCGTTAGATAATGGTTCAAAACCCCTGCGTGAATTTATGATGCAACAAACGCGCGAAACAGATCTAGCTCTATTTGCACGCCTTGCAGATGCCCCAGCATTTGAAACACGAGAAAGCGTACCTATGCGTATTCTAGTTCCTGCCTATATCACCAGTGAACTAAAAACCGCGTTTCAAATTGGTTTTATGATTTTTATTCCTTTTCTTATCATCGACTTAGTCGTTGCCAGTGTATTAATGGCGCTCGGTATGATGATGGTGCCCCCTGCAACAGTGTCATTGCCTTTTAAACTTATGCTTTTTGTTTTAGTTGATGGTTGGCAATTAATACTGGGCTCGCTTGCACAAAGCTTTTTTAATTAGCGCTGAGGTAAATCCATGACACCAGAATCCGTCTTAGCACTGGGCACAGAAGCGATGAAAATCGCTTTATCACTCGCAGGCCCTCTTTTATTGTCAGCGCTTGTGACCGGTCTTGTGATCAGTATGCTTCAAGCAGCAACACAGATAAACGAAATGACATTATCGTTTATCCCTAAAATTCTTGCGGTATTAGCGGCTATTTTAGTAGCTGGCCCGTGGATGCTAAGTTTGCTTATCGATTATATGCATAACTTATTTACAGGCATTCCTGGAATGATTGGTTAATTGTAATGATAACCCTGACCAGTGAAATGCTTAACGGCTACATTAGTGATTTTTTCTGGCCATTTGTGCGTATTCTTGCAATGTTTAGTACTGCACCACTATTTAGTGAAAAGCAGATACCGAAGAAATTCCGTATTGCACTCGCCTTTTTGATAACCGCATTAGTCGCACCCGGTTTACCACAAAGCAACGTGCCTCTATTCTCGATTATTGCCTTTTGGGTATTATTACAACAAATTCTGATTGGCACGATTTTAGGGTTATCAATGCAATTAGCCTTTGCGTCTGTTCGTCATGCTGGTGAAGTAATTGGTTTACAGATGGGGCTTTCATTCGCCACTTTCGTCGATCCATCAGGTGGCCCCAACATGCCTATTTTGGCACGTATTTTCAACATGCTAACAATGTTGCTATTTTTGGTATTTGATGGCCATTTATGGTTAATATCAATATTAGTTGATACGTTCTATGTAGTTCCTATAGAAAATCAAACATTTAATTCTTTAGCCATTCTAACTTTAGTCCAAAGTGGCGGGACTATATTCATTAACGGTATGATGCTAGCCATGCCATTAATCACCCTACTTTTGGTACTTAACCTTTCATTAGGTATTCTAAACCGTATGACACCACAGCTTTCTGTCTTTGTGGTTGGTTTCCCTCTGACACTGACTATCGGTATGTTAGCATTATCAATGATTATGCCTGCATTGCCTGTGTTTACAGAGCGCGTCTTTAGCGATACGTTTAATCGTATCACTTTAATATTACATCAGTTGGTTTCTTGAGATTTAAATCGACTGATTTTTAATCGCAGTCCTCGAATTAAAATTTATCTGCTTTTTTGTAGCTAATATTGTTTGTTTATTCTACAACCAATGTATATCAATTGCTATACAAGGAGGCGTGATATGAAAGCTGATGTACAACTCAATATTCGCGCTAAAGGATCACAACGCGCACTTATTGATACTGCTGCTGAAATTCTCCATAAATCTCGTACTGACTTTATTCTTGAGACAGCATGCCAAGCTGCTGAAGACGTCATTTTAGACCGTAGAACCTTTAATTTAAATGATGCTCAATATGCGGAATTTATAGAAATTATTGATGCGCCGGTTGATATTGACCCTGCTCTTGAAAAGTTATTAATGAGAAAACCATTATGGGAAAAATAACAGCACCTGAGCCGTTATCAAATTCACATGAAGTGGCTGATTTTTATAGTAGTGAAAATGTATTAGATAACTGGATAAAACAAAGAGGTTTAAAAAACCAATTTTTAGGTGCATCCCGTACATTTATGGTCTGTGAAAAAAATAAAAAACGTGTTGTTGGGTACTATTCTTTAGCAACAGGCAGTGTTAACCATACTGAAGCAATTAGTCATATTCGTCACAATATGCCAGACCCAATACCCGTGATCATTTTAGCTAGACTTGCTGTTGATAAAACTTTTCATGGAAAAGGTCTTGGTGCCGATTTGTTAAGAGATGCTGTTTTGCGTTGTCATCATGTAGCTGAAAACATTGGTGTTAGAGCGATTATGGTTCATGCACTCACAGAAAATGCAAAACAGTTCTATCTTCACAATGGTTTTAAAGCTTCATCAACTCAAGAAAACACCTTATTTCTAGCATTAAAAAAATAAATTATCTGTTCTGTCCAATAAACAATAAAAAAAAACCCCTGATAAATAAATACCAGGGGAGATATCAAAATGTCGCGAGACAGTACTATAAAAATTATCGATACATCTTGAACATCGACATATCTTTCATGTCGTTAAAGACTTTATAAGAAGCCTGTAATACAGATTCTTCTTGGTAATAATCTGAAATTGCTTGTGTCCAATCTAAATCGCGTAGCTCACTTAACCGTTTTGCATTTCTTAACGACGTATCCGCACCTAAATCATCCAAGTTATCAAGCTCTTGAAGTTGTAAGCCTAACTTCGCTTCAACACTAGAAATATTATTTAAGGTTGCACGGTTAACACGGTTCGCTGTATCAATTTTTGCTAATGCGGCATCACGATCAGCTTGTGGTTTACCTATTAGCGGTTCTTGTAACGCAGTAATAGCGCCATCTAATGCTTCAAAAATATCTGGTGCGGTTCCTTTACTCCCTGAAGATTGTAATGTTTCAATCCCTGTGAAGTTAGTGACCATTTCAATATTGCTATCTACTTTTTGGGTAATTTGCTTATCACCACCTTGGTAGGTGACTTTACCTGTTGCATCAGCGACAAAAGGAGGTTTATCTGTTTGGAAACCAGCAAAAATATAACGGCCAACACCATCTTTTGTGTTGCCAATACCCACTAATTGATCTTTTAAACCTTGTAATTGGTCAGCTAAAGATGAACGGTCTTCATCACTTAATGTCCCATCATTACCTGCTGCAACCAGTGTTTCTTGAATTTTCGTTGTAATATTAACCATTTGACTGGCTAAGCTCATTTGCAAAGACATGCTGTTTTTTGCAAATCCACGCGCAGTTGCATACTGTTGGTTACGAGATTCAGATTGTTTCACCATAACCGCTTGGGATGCTGCCATTGGATCATCTGATGGTTTTTCAACACGACGACCGCTGGAGATTTTATTTCCTTCAGTCATCCATTTGCTTTGTGAACTGGTAATATTGTCCACTCGCTGGCTAAAAATTTGATTTGAACTTAAACGCACAGTGATATTCCTTATTCTGATGAAGGGTTACTTAGAAAACTTGCATAATCGCATCAAACATGCTGTTTGCAGTTTGAATAACTTTTGCATTTGCCATGTAGTATTCTTGAATGCGATACATCTCACCGTACTCTTCATCCAAGTTCACACCAGAAACAGACTGTTGTTGTTCGACAATACTTTTAGTAATAGAAACCTGGGCATCAAAGTCAACTTGAGCCGTATTCACTTTATTACCAACCATACTGATCAGTGAACCATAGCCACCTGCAATTGTTGTTTTGCCGTCAATGATTTTTTCATCGGGTAACTCAAACAGTTTTTTCATGTTTTCGTTATCACTTGGTGCAGTTTCACCATCTGCATTTAATGAACCCGCAGCAGCAATTTTACTTGGATCAGTGACTGCAACTTTCATACCTGCAATCACATTACCTACAGATTGAACAATAATAGAATCGTCTTTTTGTGCAGCACCATTGATTTTGATACTCATGCCTTCAAATTCTAATTCGCCTGTCGCACTTACTTTAGCATCAACTTTACGACCGCCAGGCTCTACCGTAACATTCCACTTACTACCATCATATTTAACAGTATAATCAGCTGCTTTCACTTCTTTGGTATCGGTATATTTCACATCAAAGGTTGCATCACCTTTATTCTTACCATTAGGCATTACATGGGCGCCACCAAGGTCGAAGAATTTCTCACCTTTTTTACCATCTAAATCAAAACCTTGTTCGTGTTGTTTATTAAATTGATCACCTAACACTAACGCTAATTGATTTAATTGGTTACGGCTTGGATCTAACACTTCTTCACGGCTACGGTAAGCACCGCCAAGTTCGCCACCGTTAATACGTTTTGCATCCACTTCACGAACGTCATCAATACCGTTGCTATAACCAATAACAAGGCGTTCGCTATTTTTACTTGATGGAATAGCAGAAACTTCATAAGAGCGAGTACCAGATACTAATGGCAAACCATTAGCAAACGTGACGTTAACAAAACCACCATCCTGTTGAGTGACTTGAACATCAACCAGTGTGTTTAGCTCTTGAATTAAACGATCACGTTGGTCTAATAAGTCGTTAGGATCAGCGCCATTGAAGCCTTTAGAACGACTAATTTCGTTATTTAGTTTTGCGATCTGTTTTGTATATTCATTGATATTTTTAGAGGTATTTGTCACCTGACTATTAATATCTTTTTCTAGATCACGCAATGATTGGTCTGCTTTAGCAAACATATTGACCATTGCTTCCGCTTTACCAATTACCGTTGTACGCGCAGGGTTGTCTTCTGCGTTATTGGTTACGTTTGGTAAGCTTGTAAAAAATTCGTCAATAGCACTCGAAACATCATTCCCTTTATCTGCTAACAAATCATTAATTTGTGAGATATTTTGGGTATAACTATTAAGTGCGCTTTGTTTTGACATTGCACGGTTCATTTGACCGGCAAGAAATTCGTTATACTCACGATGAATACGGCTAACATTAACACCATTACCGATATAACCATTACCGGTCATTGTGCCGCTGTTTTCATTAAAAACAGTCATTTGACGGTTGTACCATTTTACATTTTGGTTAGCGATGTTATTACTTACAGTGCTCATCGCAGCTTGTGCCGCATTAAGTCCGCTCATCGCTGTATTAATTAAACTGTTGGACATTTGTCTATCCTTTTACGTTTAGTCATCACCCGTATGCACGGAGCATAGCTGGCAAATTGGAATGAATGCTCTGGTCTTTATTATCGGTACTTCCCCTCCAAACTTGAGGGGAAAGCATTAAAATAGATCGCTTAAATCGTGAGTATAGGTTTTAGCAACTTGCTCACCGCTTCCTTTTAATTGACCAATAATTGAAACCAGTTTTTTCGCATAACCAGGATCGGTGGCATAACCCGCTTCTTGGATGCGATAAGCAGCTTGTTCTGGAGTTTGAGCTTGAGGCACTTTAGCGTAACGAGGGCTTTCAGTAATCAATCGGAGATAATCTTGAATAGCTTCAACATAAGAGCCATAAACGCGGAAATTATCACGCATTTTAATTGACTTACCGTCAATCACTTCGGTTGTCATAATATTTGTGACAGGCCCTTTCCAACTATTTCCTGCTTTAATACCAAACAGATTATAACTTGGCTTACCTTCACCCGTTAGAATTTCACGTTTACCCCAACCCGATTCCAGCGCCGCTTGAGCAACAACTAAAAGATGGTGTACACCTGTGCCTTCTGTCGCTTGTTTAGCAGGCCCTAACAATTTAGATGCAAAAGAAGCACTGCTTTCAGATAACCCTTTAAGCTTACCAATCGTACTTTCAATTGTATTTTGGTAAGGCTGCATTGCTCGGTACATTTGCCCCAAGGCTTGCGTTGGCATGGATTGAAAAATATCACTGCCATCTAATGGCATTGGCGTTTTTCCAGCCATCTCACTCGGTTCCATCGTCACTTTTGCAGAAAGCTGCTTTTCTATCATGTCAGCAAAGCCCAAGCCTTTTTGTGATAAGTCTTGAGAGATTTGTTGATCATAAAGTGAGGTGTACATTTTGGTACTTTCTGAATTAAACATGCTCTCTTGAGGTATTGCATCGCGCATGCTCTTTAACATCATTTGAACAAAAACACCTTCAAGTTGCTGCGCCACTTGGCGCAGTCCTTGTTGATCAGCATTTTGCCCGACCTGATATTTAAGTTTATTCAATGCATTACTGTCATATGCCGGCGCTGACATCGTTGGCATTGAAGAAAGCAGAGATAAATCTTTCATCAGATAATCTCCAATCTCGCACGTAAGCAACCCGCGCTTTCCATTGCCTGCAATATCGACATTAAATCAGTCGGTGTTGCACCTAATGCATTTAATGTACGGATCACTTCGTTTAGACTTGCGCTTGCATTCACTTGCTGTAATGAGCCACCTTGTTCACTCATATTCACACTCGTATTACGTGTTACAACAGTGCTACCACCCGCAAATGGAGTATTAGGCTGACTTACATTCACTTGGCTATCAACCGTGACAGAAAGGTTGCCTTGTGCAATCGCACAGCTTCCTAATGTCACATCGCGATTCATAACAACAGAACCCGTTCTTGCATTAATGATCACTTTTGCATCTGCAATAACTCGTTTAATTTCGAGATTTTGAACTTCAGCCAAGAAACGTACTTGTTCACTTTTACCAACAGGAACACGTAGTTGAACTGTACGAGCATCTAAAGGGATCGCGGTACCCACACCTCTTAATTTATTAACGGTATCAGAGATATGTTGTGCCAACGTGAAGTTTTCTTCATTCAGTTGCAAGTTCAACAGACCTGTTTGACCAAATTGTGATGGTAATTCGCGTTCAATAATTGCTCCGCTACTAATACGCCCACCCGCCAATTGGTTAACTTTAACGCTATTACCGCCTGCGGATGCACCAGCTCCCCCAACCACAATATTACCTTGAGCCAAAGCATAAATCTGATTATCAACACCTTTGAGTGGTGTCATCAGCAACGTACCACCACGTAAGCTTTTTGCATTACCTAATGATGAAACAACGACGTCGATTGATTGCCCTGTACGACCAAAAGGCGGTAATTTTGCTGTTACCATCACCGCAGCAACGTTTTTCAATTGCATATTGGTGCCGGGTGGTACTGTGATCCCCAATTGTGAGAGCATGTTATTCAGACTTTGTGTGGTAAACGGGGTTTGCATTGTTTGGTCGCCCGTCCCATCTAATCCCACCACTAAACCATAACCAATCAGCGCATTTTCTCTTACCCCTTCAACAGAGGTGAGATCTCTGATCCGTTCAGCATGGGCGGAAAAACCGACACATGTCATCACGATAAAGAAAAGGCTCATCGCTATTTTTTTCATCTGGACCCTACTCATTAAAAAGGTGATACATTTAAGAAGAAGCGTTGTAGCCATCCCATAGACTGTGCTTCATTGATATAACCGTCTCCGATATATTCAATACGAGCATCAGCAACTTGGGTTGAATTTACGGTATTGGCACCACTGATAGTTCTTGGATTCACAACACCTGAAAAACGAATAAATTCAGTACCTTGATTGATAGCAATTTGCTTTTCACCAATAACGTGCAGGTTTCCATTGGCGAGAAGTTGATCGACAGTCACAGTAATGGTGCCTTTAAAGGTATTGTTCGCATTTGCGCCACCTTTACCGCCAAAATCACTGTTTCCTTCCATACCCATATCAGCACGGCTATTACCAAACAATCCTTCCAAGAACCTTGGCGTAATCGAAGCAAGGAACCCAGCTTTGCCATTACGACTTGCATTCGCAGATGAGTTTTTGCTTGCACTGACATTTTCTTGCAACGTGATAGTCAACGTGTCACCGATATTTCGAGGGCGTCTATCTTCAAATAGAGGCTGATAGCCAAAATAAACAGGCTGAGCTGACTGAAAAATAGAGCCATTAGGCGCAGGTGCCGTTGGTGCCGTTGGAACCGCAGTTGTGTTACCTTCTACTAACGATTTTTTGGGTATATATGCGCATCCCGACAGTGTCAGTACCAACAGGGCGGTACCTAAACGTTGATGACGACGCCATCTGACACTAAGCTTTCTTGCCCCAGAATTGTCAGTAATGACCTTTGTATCCATCTTCGATACTCTTTTAGTAATACGCCTGACAGGAAATCCTGTCAGGCTAATGAACAAACAAAATTAGAGTTGCGTTAGTTTCTGTAACATCTGGTCTGATGTTGAAATCGCTTTACTGTTAATTTCATAAGCACGTTGAGTTTGGATCATATTGACCAACTCTTCAGCCACGTTAACGTTAGAGGTTTCAACATATCCCTGATACAACAAGCCTGCGCCATTGATACCCGGGGCATTTTCAGTTGGTGCGCCAGAACTTGCGGTTTCTAAGTACAAGTTTTCACCCACACTTTCTAATCCGCTGTCATTAATAAAGGTAGTTAGTGTCAATTGGCCTACTTGTTGTGGCGCAGGATCACCTTCCATCTCAACGCTAACTGTACCATCACGACCAATCATCACTTTCTTTGCGGTATCAGGCAAAATAATGGCGGGTACAACTTGGAAACCACTGGTTGTCACTAATTGGCCATTTTGGTCCATTTGGAATGCACCATCACGGGTATAAGCGTCTGTGCCATCAGGTAACTGAACATGGAAAAAACCCTGTCCTTTGATAGCCACATCACGAGTTCCGTTTGTTGGCGCTAAGTTACCTTGGCTATGTAAACGTTCGGTCGCAACCGGACGAACACCCGTACCAATTTGTAAACCTGAAGGTGCATTAGTCTGTTCAGAAGTCATCGCACCTGGTTGACGAATTGTTTGATACAGTAAATCTTCGAAAACCGCACGTTGACGTTTAAAGCCATTGGTGCTGACGTTTGCGAGGTTGTTGGAAATCACATCCATGTTTGTCTGTTGTGCATCCAACCCAGTTTTAGCAATCCATAAAGAACGGATCATGGTTTTCCCCTTACACTATTTAACTCAGTGATAGCAGTTGGTTAGCCTTTTGCGCATTTTCATCAGCGCTATGAATAACCTTCATTTGCATTTCGAAACGTCTTGCGTTTGCTATCATATCGACCATGGCTTCTGCTGGATTAACATTACTGCCTTCTAACACACCAGCTAACACCTTCACGCTATCATCCGCAGGTAATTCCTCACCAGCACGCGCTGTTCCTTTCGGTGATAAATGGAACAATCCATCATCACCACGAACTAAGTCGTTTTGCTCTGGTTTTACCATTTTTAAACGACCAATCTGACCCAACATTTTTGGCGGATCAGTGGGAACATGCGCAGTCACAATACCGTTATTAGCAATACTGACATTTGCCTGAGGAGGTACTTCAATCGCACCGTTATCCCCCATTAACAAACGTCCTTGCACCATCAACATGCCATCTGCATTACGTTGGATGTTTCCGTTTCGGGTATAGGCTTCGGTGCCGTCATCAAGCTGAACAGCCAAATAACCGTTATCACTTAATGCAACATCCATTGATCTGCCGGTATAGTTCATCGTTCCTTGACTCTGATCGCTACCAGGCGTTGAAGCTACCGTTAATGTACGAGTTGGTAAGGTATCGCCATTGACAGGTACGGCTCGCATTGCACTAAGCTGCGCTTTGAATCCAGGCGTTGATGCGTTTGCTAAGTTGTTCGCCACGACAGCTTGATTTTCCATCGAGTGTCTGGCGCCGCCCATCGCGGTATAAATCACATGATCCATAACAGATTATTTCCGGCGTTATTAGCGCAAGCTAACCAGAGTCTGCAGGATTTGATCCTGAGTCTTGATGGTTTGTGCATTTGATTGATAGTTACGTTGAGCAACGATCATGTTGACTAACTCTTGGCTCATATCAACGTTAGACGCTTCTAATGCGTTATTGGTTAATTTGCCGAATACACCAGAGCCTGCAACACCGACGATCGGTGAACCTGAACCGTTAGTTTCAGACCACATATTGTCGCCTTGTGAACTTAAGCCACCTGCATTTGCAAAGTTAGCTAATGCGATTTGACCGACAACTTGGCTTTGTTGGTTTGAGTAGGTCGCCATGATTGAGCCATCTTGCTCAATACGGAAGTTGGTGAATTCACCCGCTTGATAACCGTTTTGCGCTAATTTAGATACGCTTGATTCAGCAACTTTCTGTTGGGTACTACCTGTAAAGTTCATTGCCATACTCATGGTTTCTGAACCTTTATAAGATACGGTAGTGAAATTATTAATGCTGGTTGCCGCTTCGTCTAATACACCGTTATTTTTATAAACTAACTTGCCTAGATTTTGAGCCGGCTCACCTGTTGTGGAGTCTTGAGCATGAACTTCCCATTCATTATCTTTTGTTTTTACAAAGAATAAGTTCAGGTTATGTTCATTACCTAAGCTATCGTAAGTCGTTACGTTAGTACTGAAGTTATAAGAATCATTATCTTTAGGATCAAACGCATGAGTTGTTTGATCAATTACTTCTTCAGCTGAGTTCAAGTTAACCGTCATATCTACTTTATCGGTTGCACTTGCATTCATCATATCAGTAGGAATAACAATAGGTGTTGGCGTTGCCCCTTTTTGAACCACGTTTTTACCATCAACGCTTTGTACTGGATAACCTGTTACACGCATACCTTGCATATTGGTCAGGAAACCATTTTTATCTTTACCGAATTCACCATTACGTGAATAAAAAACGCCACCGTTTTGATCTTCAATACGGAAAAAACCACCGCCAGAAATCGCCACGTCTGTAGGACGGTTAGTCGTTGTGATACTACCATCTTTAAAGTTTTGGCTAATACCTGCAACTTTAACACCTAGACCTGCACCAGATCCTGCAAAAACGTCTGCAAAAGAAACACTTGCACCTTTAAAACCGTAGGTTGCTGAGTTAGAAATATTGTTACCGATAGTATCTAAGTTTGCGGCTGCTGCGTTTAAACCACTTACTGCTTGTGAAAAGGACATGCGCCCTCCAAGTTGAATATGTGTTAGTTAAAGAACCTGACGAATTTCATCCAATGAAACGGTATTACCTAAGCCAACATCAAGGCGGGCACCACCATCCACCATGGACACACTATTCACCAGCGCATAATTCAGTGTCTTAACAGGGACCTGAGCATCATTAAGCGTGGCGTTAACGGTAAATTTATAGCTTCCTGTTGGAACAGGATTATCATCTTCATCTGTACAATCCCAAGAGAAGTTATAAACATCCGGTAGCATCTTTTTGTCCATATTGATCGTACGAACAGTCACACCACTCGCATTGGTGATGTTTATCGTAAGAGAATCGGTTGGACTGAGTAATTCAAAACCAAAAGGTGTTGAAAAAAGGTGTTCACTATCAGGGGTATTTGGGTCCGTATCATCTGCTTTATACGTTCCCATTTGCTGACGTGTTTTTTCATTTTGAGTATCAGGTGTTGGAATTGTGTCATCCCCGTCACCGGGTTTTTCAGTCTCATCTTTACCATCGGTTGGCTGAAAGACAACAATTTTATTCCCTGCGACCATGACACCACGACCAACTAAGGAAGATGCTCGCAATGCCTGACTTTGATCAATTTGCCCAACAATGTTATTCACTGTTTTATTCAGTGTTTCTATACCTTCAACGGTCGAAATTTGAGCTAACTGAGATGTTAACTCATTATTTTGCATTGGGTTTGTTGGGTCTTGATTTTTCATCTGGGTGATGAGAAGTGTCAGGAAATTCCCTTTAATATCATCACTACCACTTTTTTTCGTATGGTATGAAGAAGGTGCATCCCCGATAATGGTATTATCATAAGGTTCATTCATTGAGGAGGAAATACCCACAATTTATTCTCCCTATTGACCTATCATCAGTGTTTTTTGCATCAGTGATTTTGCCGTATTCATGACTTCAACGTTAGCTTGATAGCTACGAGAAGCAGAGATGGTATTAATCATTTCACCCACGACATCAACATTCGGCATACGTACATATCCTTTTTCATCGGCAAAAGGATGCCCTGGCTGATATTCCATACGAAATGGGGCTGGATCATCCACTACCTCGGTGACACGCACGCCACCAATTTCTTGGCCGGCTGGTGCATTTACCTGAAAAACAACCTGCTTTGCACGATAAGGGTCGCCATCTGGACCCGCAACACTGTCGGCGTTTGCCATATTGCTGGCACTCACGTTTAAACGTTGTGATTGCGCTGAAAGTGCTGAACTTGAAATATCAAAAATACTAAATAAAGACATGCTCTTTACCTTACTGTTGCAATACAGACATCATGCTTTTAACTTGTGAATTAATAAATGTCACATCAGCCTGATACTTAAGGCTATTGTCAGCAAAATTACTACGTTCCATGTCCATATCCACAGTATTACCATCCATCGCAGTTTGATGAGGCACACGATAGAGTAAGTCTGCCTCTAAGCGGTAACCGGGTTTGATTGGGATATGGCGCTCTGATGTCATCGCTAATTGCATGCCATGACTACCAGTACGTCCGTTTTCAATGGTTTTTTTCAATTCAGAAGCAAAATCAATATCACGAGCCTGAAAGCCTGGGGTATCTGCGTTCGCGATATTCGCAGCGAGGATTTCTTGGCGTTTATTGCGTATTGAGAGCGCTTCTTGTTGAAAATGAAACGTATTTTCTAATTTATTGAGCATCTTCTATCCTTGGTGGCTAAGCCACTTACCTCAGCTGATAAAACAATTTCAGTTGACAGAATAAACGCTCAAAAAAAAGATGATTGGAGGAATAGGCGTAAATTGGATTGCTATTTATGCGTTTAAGGCGTGTAGAGACGATGTACACTGTGCTGGCTAAATAAGTACAAATGCACAATTAGCATCAACTCTGTAAGGTGATACAAACTATGTTAGTTAAAACTCTTATCGGTCTGTTTTCTTTTTTCTTTATGGTGAATGTAAGTATCGCTAAATCACTCCCTGAAGAACTACAAGATTTCTTTGTCGCGCTTCATCAACAAGGCGATAAAGTAACAGTTACAGTTTTAACACCTGAAGAGAAATGGCCCGTGTGTCAAACACAAGAGATCCAACGCCACGCAGGTTCTCGCAATTGGGGACGTCTTTCAATTCCCATTCAATGTGATAAACAACGTCGTTTTATTCAAGTTGATGTTAGCGTTAAAGGTAAATACTTAATCGCAAAAAAAGATATTAATCGTGATGACATCATTGAAACATCTGCTGTCAGCATGACAACAGGCGAGTTAGAAAAACAGCCTTATGATGTATTGCGCGATCCCGCATTAATTAAAAATGCGATTGCGATGAGACAAATATCCGCAGGTAAACCCTTAACATCAACCATGGTTCGTCGCCCTTGGGCAATTTTAGCAGGGCAAACAGTAACGGTATTTGCACAAGGTCCTCACTTTCAGATCCGTTATGAGGGCAAAGCGGTAAACAACGCCGTGGCCAATGAAACGATCCGAGTAAGAGTAAAATCAGGACAAATCGTCACTGGTGAAGCACTTGAAAATGGCTCTGTTCGCATCCCACTTTAATAAATTAAAAAGCTGATAAGCAGAATAAGCCTATATTGAATTGCTTGTTACCCGTTTCAGTTATGGCAAGCCAAGGTAAACTCTCTTGTGTTACATTTTTTACTCTAAATAATTCAAGCTATCACTAAGCGCAAATTTAAAGCATCGCCAGTAGCTGCTCTAAATAATTTAAGCTATCGCTAGCCAGTAGCTGCTCTAAATAATTTAAGTTGTAGCTAGGCGGCAAATGAATGAGTCGCTAGGAGCATACATAAGTATGTGACTAGTGCGAGTGAATGTAGCCAACAACGCTACAGCTTAAAGTATGACGAGTAACATTAAAGTTTTTGATTCTACAGCCGATATAAAGAACCAAGATGATAGGCGAAAACACATAGGTTGTTTTACAATGGCTTCATCTGACTATTAATTGATGCCTAACAAAGGATTTTCCTATGAGTATTGAACGCGCAAATCCACTGCTTCCGATTAACGCAATTGCACAACGTAACCCAGGTGAAGTTACACAGGGCTCACGTAAATCGGGAACAACTGAACAAAAAACTGCAACAGGTGACACTTCGGTTAAATTAAGTGAAGCACAGAAAAAACTTGTTCAGCCTGGAAATAAAGACATAAACGTTGAGAAAGTTGCTCGTTTAAAAGAAGCAATTGCCAACGGAACCTTAACCATGGACAGCGGTAAAATCGCGGATGCTCTTTTCCGTGAAGCTGCTGAAAGCATAACTCAATAATATTTTAATGATTATGATGGAAGAACTCCGCCAGACTTTAGATCTTCAATTATCACAGCTCAATACTATTGCCAGTATTCTACGTGCTGAACAACAGTTATTGTGTGCAGGTAACATTGATATCAATGCACTTCACGAAGTTACTGAACAGAAGAATTTTGTCTTGTCGGCTTTAGGTCATACAGACCAACAGCGTCATACGCTAAGCTTACAAGCTGGTGTAGAAAAACCTTACACCGGATTACCATTCTTATCTGATTTATGGATACAGATAATGGATATTACGGCGGAGCTAAAACATCTTAATCAACATAACGGATTACTATTAGAGCAACATATTTCTCGTAATAGTGATGCTATCCGTTTTTTGCAGAAGAACCACAGCCCAACCCTTTATGGTTCTGATGGTCAAGCACAGCGCTCTACATTAGCTGGGCGAAAAATTCAGGTTTAGGTTTTCTCGATAATTATTAGAATTCACATGATACGCCATCAATCTTGATGGCGTTTTTCTTTATTGATAAAACGTTATTAACTTTAAGCCACTATACATCACTATTATCTATCTTCTTCTCGTAACACTTTATTTCTCTTATCTACGTTTCCACTGTTACTTGAGTCTTTATTCCTTTATTATTCAAATCATTACTGCACTTTTCATAACATCATCAAACCACCTATTTATTGATGTACCTGCTTCACCTTTTATCATAAATAAAAGCGCGAACACATCCCTCTTCATGTCTATCAATATAAAAAAGGCCACTTAATAAAGTGGCCTTAGCGGTAGATAACGGTATATCAACGAAAATAATTAATGTGGTTGCCCACCAATCATTGATGTCATACGGATGCGGCGACCTTCACTAATTTCCATATTCGATAACACCGCCAATTGTGGCAAACTACGCCGTAAGAAGCGTGAAAGTAATGAACGCAATGTGTGATTCACTAATAATACTGGAGCACCACCAGACATCTCTTGATGGCGTACAGCATCTGCCGCTTGTTGTTCAATATTTTCAGCAAGACCCGGCTCTAATCCACCACCACTTTGCATTGCTTGAACCAAAATACGTTCTAAGCTTGCATCTAAACCAATCACCTGGATTTCATCTTGATCACCAAACCAGTGTTGTGTAATCGCACGGCGAAGTGCAACACGAACCACTGCCGTTAATTCGGCCGGATCTTTTTGTTCTGGTGCATGCTCTGCTAAGGCTTCTAATATGGTTCTCATATCACGAATAGGCACTTGCTCAGAAAGCAGATTTTGCAATACCTTATGCAACACTGTGAGTGAAAGCATATCTGGGATCATATTTTCTGTCATTTTAGGGAGCTCTTTACTGACCCTATCAAATAACATTTGTGCTTCTTGGCGACCAAATAGTTCTGATGCGTATTTCGTTAATGCATGGTTAAAGTGCGTTGCAATAACGGTACTTGCCGCAACAACAGTATAGCCTTGAACCTGTGCTTGCTCTCTTAAACTGTCATCAATCCAAACTGCGGGTAAACCAAAAGCTGGCTCTTGAGTGATATCACCGTCTAAAGAGCCGACTGCATTACCCGGATTAATTGCTAACCAACGACCCGGATGCGCTTCTCCATGACCAATTTCAACCCCTTTCATCAAAATACGGTAAGAAGAAGGTCTTAATTCCATATTGTCACGAATATGAACAACAGGAGGGAGGTAGCCTGTCTCTTGAGCAAACTTTTTACGAATACCGCTAATTCGTCCTAATAACTCACCATTTTGGCGGTTATCTACCATTGGAATTAAGCGATATCCCACTTCCATCGCTAATGGATCTTCCAGTTGCACATCTTCCCATGACGCTTCAACAACACGGTTTTGCTTCTCAACTTCTTCCATCTCTTTTTGTTGTTGCACTTCAGGGTTAGCGTTACGACGTAAGATATACCAACCCAATCCGCCTAATGCTGCAGTGAAGAAGAGGAAAACAAAGTTAGGCATTCCAGGGACTAAACCTAACAAGCCTAACACCCCAGCTGTTAACATCAGTACACGAGGATTATCAAATAGTTGGGTCACCATTTGTTGCCCAACATCTTCATCTGTTGCAACACGAGTAACAATAACACCCGCTGCTGTTGAGATAATCAATGCTGGGATTTGAGCAACCAGACCATCACCGATGGTTAAAAGAGTATAAGTCGTTGCTGCATCGTTTAACGCCATTCCGTGTTGAGCGACACCGACGATAAGGCCCCCCACCACGTTAATCACAAGGATCATTAAGCCTGCGATGGCGTCACCACGAACGAATTTACTCGCACCATCCATTGAGCCGTAAAAGTCAGATTCTAATGAAACTTCTTTACGACGTTTTTTAGCTTCATCTTCGTTAATAATGCCCGCATTCAGATCAGCATCGATTGCCATCTGTTTACCCGGCATTCCATCTAATACAAAACGAGCACCCACTTCAGCAATACGTCCCGCACCCTTGGTGATAACCATAAAGTTAATCAAAATAAGGATGATAAAGACCACAATACCGATAGCAAAGTTACCGCCAACAAGGAAATGGCCAAAGGCCTCAACAACGCGCCCAGCAGCTTCTGGCCCTGTATGTCCTTCCATTAAGATGATACGCGTTGAAGCAACGTTTAATGATAAACGTAACAACGTGGTAAACAGCAAAATAGTCGGGAAAGCAGCAAAGTCTAAAGTACGCTTTGTAAACATTGCCACTAACAGCACCATGATCGAAAGTGCGATATTAAAGGTAAATAATAAATCCAATAGAAAAGGTGGCAATGGCAATACCATCATTGACAGTATCAACAAGATAAGCACTGGCCCTGCCAGTATCTGCCACTGAGAACTTTTCCAATTTCCCGGCAAGCGGAGTAATGAGGCCAAATTAGCCATGACGATTATCTTCTCCAGCAAAGTCCAGTGCGGGAGGCACTGGCAAGTTCATAGGTTGTTTAGGTTTTAAACCACCTTCGGTTTTCCATCGTTTCAGTTGATAAACCCATGCAAGTACCTCTGCAACCGCGGCATAAAGGGTTGAAGGTATTGCATGGCCTATTTCACTGTGACGATATAACGCCCTAGCAAGCGGTGGCGCTTCTAGAAGCGGAATTCGATTTTCTGCACCAATCTCTTTAATTTTTAACGCAATAGCCCCTGCACCTTTCGCTAACACTTTAGGTGCGGTCATTTTGTCGTTATATTGCAATGCGACAGCATAGTGTGTTGGGTTCGTAACAATAACGTCAGCCTTCGGTACATCAGCCATCATTCGACGGCGAGACATAGCATGTTGTTGCTGACGAATACGCGCTTTAAGTTGAGGATCACCCTCTTGCTGTTTAAATTCGTCTTTAATTTCTTGGCGCGTCATACGTAGCTTTTTCAGATGGCTACGGATTTGGAAAATAATGTCGAATGCCACCATCGGGATCAGCATAAAAACCGTAATGTAGACAGCAAAAATCAGCAATTGCATCGCATTGGCTAATGCACTAAGCGGAGGAAGTGTGATCAGATGAAGAATATCGTTCCAGTTGTGCCATAAAAAAACGGTTGCCGCGATCCCCACAAAGGTTGATTTTAGTATCGCTTTAAATAACTCTGCTAACGCATTCATTGAAAATATACGTTTTAACCCAGAAATAGGGTTCCATTTTTTCGGATCAAACTTAATAGATTTACTACTAAAGTTAATCCCACCTAATAAAGCAGAGCCACCAATTGCCACAAGCACTAAACCAAAAAACACAGGTGATAACGCAAAAACAGCTTGTTTAATCAAGCTACCAAATCGAGGGATCAACAAATTCTCATTACCAATAAGGTGATGATTAAATGTAAATCCTTCCGTTAACATGGCATGTAGCCCACGAGTGATAAATCCACCACTCATCCACAGCAAACTCACACCCCCCAAGATCATTAAAACGGATGAAAGCTCTTTAGAACGGACAATTTGTCCATCCTTTTTAGCTTTTTCCCGTTTATGGGGTGTGGGGTCTTCTGTTTTTTCGAGATCGCTATCTTCAGCCACAGTCTGTCCGATTTAGATAATGAGATTAAAAGCATGAATGAAATGACTCTAAGCATGACAAATTCAGAGGAAATTGATGGGCTGAACAATCGCAAATTTACGGGGCTTTTTGGGCTATGGCGGTAGGAGATTAGAAACCAATCTAATGATAAAAATAACAATAAAGGCAGTATTGTCGCTAATTATAAGGAAATCAGCGAAATTCACAGAAAATAATGTACTTTCTTATATTGATCCTGATTTAAGCAACATCGAAAGCCGCTTAAAAAAAGCGGCTTACATTTTCTTCAATAGCGTGAGCTATCAAAGCGTTATTACGTGATTTTTTATCCATAAAGTACACCATCCTAAAAGAGCAGAGCATAGAGCGAATGCGTCCTGCATATCTCAACGTCCTTATCGCCCTAAAACTCATCACAGGTTAAAAACCTAGACTTTCTAGCAAATCATCAACTTGATCTTGGTTTTTGATCACACCAGCATTGTTTTTATTAACCTGTGGACCATTTAATAAAGAATCAGTCTCTTTTTTCACATTAGACTTTTCAAGTTGCTCTGGTGGCAGGTTTTCCATTAATACCATCACGAGTTGCTTTTCAATTTCTTGAACGACACTCATCATGCGCTTAATCACCTGACCTGTCAGATCTTGGAAATCCTGTGCCATCATAATTTCCAGTAACTGACTGTTAGTAAAAGCCGTACTCTCAGGGATATCCCGCAAATAATTGCGGGTATCTGTTACAAGAGAGCGTACATCTTTCAGCTCTTCTGGCTGTTCAAACCATTGGTCCCAACGTTCAGTAAGCTTAGTCGCATCGGCACTTAACGCATCCTGTTTAGGCTGCGCAGCTTCGACACAGTTCAATGTACGCTCAGCTGCCTGAGCGGTCATTTGAGCAACATAATCCAATCGTTCCCTAGCGTCAGGGATGGCTTCTGCTGCTTCGGCTATTGCTTTATCCAATCCTAATTCTCGCAAACTGTCGCGCAACATCCGCGTCAATTGTCCGATCCGGCTGATAATATCAGATGTCATTTCAATATTATCTTTCGGCATAATTGGATTCCCACTCATTGCGACTCCTTAGATGCCCAGTTTTTCAAAAATTTTATTTAGTTTTTCTTCAAGAATTGCTGCTGTAAAAGGTTTAACAACATACCCACTTGCACCGGCTTGCGCTGCTGCAATGATATTTTCTTTTTTAGCTTCAGCGGTCACCATTAATACTGGTGTTGCTGCAAGTCCCGCATCACTACGAATATTTTTAAGAAGCTCTAGACCATCCATATTTGGCATGTTCCAGTCTGTTATCACAAAATCAATTGCCGAATTGCGTAATTTAGCTAACGCGTCAGCACCATCTTCTGCTTCTTCTACATTCGTAAATCCTAATTCCTTTAGCAAATTACGAACTATGCGGCGCATTGTTGAAAAATCATCAACCACTAAAAATTTCAGATCCTTACTTGCCATTGAAAACTCCTTCAAAATATATCGGCAAATTACTGTGTTGCTTTTTAAACTGAACTTAATCAGATACGCAATGATTGCGTGCTACTGATTTTCATCAGTACCGCTTTACTCATTGAGCTTATACTTTTCACCTCATCAACTGCGCCTATTTCAACCGCAGCTCGAGGCATACCAAAGACGACACAACTCGCTTCATCTTGTGCAAAGGTATAACTTCCTGCTTGACGCATTTCTAATAACCCAGCAGCACCATCACTTCCCATTCCAGTTAAAATAACGCCAATGGCATTACGCCCCGCATATTTTGCAACTGAACGAAATAGTACATCGACTGAAGGACGATGGCGGTTTACTGCAGGTTCTTTATTAATGTGGATCTGGTAGTTAGCACCATTGCGACGAAGCTCCATGTGATAATCACCCGGCGCAACATACGCATGCCCTGGTAATACACGTTCTCCATCTTCAGCTTCTTTTACACTGATTTGACATAAACGATTTAATCGTTCTGCAAATGAGTGTGTAAACCCTGCTGGCATATGTTGTGTAATCAACACCGCTGGGCTGGTAACAGGTAATGGTTCTAGAAAATTACGAATAGCCTCTGTGCCACCAGTTGATGCACCTACAGCAATCAACTTTTCACTCGAAATCATCGGTGTAAATGACAATGATTTAGAAGGCACTACATGAACTTCGCGCCGACTAATTCGTGCAAGAGCGGCTGCACGAATTTTCTCTGCAATCAGTTCACTATAAGCGAGCATACCTTCACGTAAACCAAGCTGTGGTTTAGTCACAAAATCAACAGCACCCAGTTCTAACGCTTTTAGCGTTACTTCTGAGCCTTTAGCTGTTAATGATGAAACCATAACGACAGGCATCGGTCTTAATCGCATCAGTTTTTCCAAGAAATCAATACCATCCATACGTGGCATTTCAACGTCTAACGTTAATACCTGTGGGTTGTACTTTTTTATTAAGTCACGAGCCACTATAGGATCTGGTGCACAATCAACAACTTCCATATCGCTATGACTGTTGATGATTTCTCGCATGATTTGGCGCATTAGCGCCGAATCATCAACACAGAGTACCGTTATTTTATTCATAACCTCTCCTTGCTGGTGTCAGCCCGTAAACGGTATGCCCATGCAAGTAGAAATCCTTGCTAAGCTGGCTTACATTTTCAGAATGCCCAACAAACAGCATTCCGTCTGGTTTAAGTAATGAGGTAAAGCGGTTAAGTAAGGTTTGTTGTGTCGTTTTATCAAAATAAATCATGACATTACGACAAAAAATCGCATCAAAACTGCCTTCTAAATCCCATTGCTTGTCGAGTAGATTCAAATACTGAAAAGAGACCATTTCACTGATTTGTGGTCTAATTTTTACGTATCCTTCAAAATCGCCGACACCTTTGAGAAAATATTTTTTCAAATATTCATCATTTAATGTTTTAAGCTCTTCTTGTCGGTAAACACCTTTTCGTGCTTTATCCAACACATTTGTATCGATATCGCTGGCAATAATTTTGGTTTTATAAGGGTTATTCCCAAAAACATCGCGTAAAGTCATCGCAATTGAATAAGGCTCTTCTCCAGTAGATGCAGCTGCACACCATACTCGGTAGACGCCCCCTGCTCCTGCTCTTTTTCTGGCATGTTTTGCCAAAATAGGAAAGTGATGTGCTTCCCTGAAAAATGCAGTGAGATTCGTAGTTAAAGCATTAACAAACTCTTGCCATTCAGGGTTGCGTACATCACTTTTAAGAAACGCAAGATAGTCACCAAAGTTATTCATCCGTAATTCACGTAACCTCCTAGTGAGACGGTTATAAACCATCTCCCTTTTGTTGTTAGTCAGCACAATACCTGCCTTTTGATAAATCAATTGGCATATAGATTGGAACTGATCATCGGACAACATGAACCGTTGAGTAAAAATATCCAACGGTTGAGCAGCGATATCTGATAAGACTTCAGTAACATTACGTTTCATTGTTTTTTAATGGGTCTTTTTAAAAAATGATTTTTTATCTGCTTTTTTCAACCCATTACCTTCTAGGGATGAAGAGGTATTACTCTCATCCGTGTCAGGCAACTCGAATGCCGATACAGCATCAACAAGGTTATTAGCCTGATCTTCCAATGCTGCGGCAGCAGATGCTGATTGCTCCACCAAAGCAGCGTTTTGCTGTGTCACCTGATCCATCTGACTGACTGCATC
Source organism: Proteus vulgaris (assembly GCF_011045815.1). Lineage (GTDB taxonomy): Bacteria > Pseudomonadota > Gammaproteobacteria > Enterobacterales > Enterobacteriaceae > Proteus > Proteus vulgaris_B. The sequence continues at coordinate 2,554,776 of NZ_CP047344.1, forward strand.
AGCGACTTGGTGAATACCTCTACTTTGTTCATCAGAAGCTGAGGCGATTTCTGCCATTAATTCAGTGACTTTATTTACTGATGTGACGAGTTCCTCCATTGTCTGCCCTGCATTATTAACGAGTTGAGAACCTTGAGAGACTCGTAAAACAGATTCATCAATCAATAATTTGATTTCTTTTGCAGCATCAGCACTACGTTGAGCAAGATTACGAACCTCTCCAGCAACAACAGAGAATCCTCGTCCTTGTTCGCCTGCGCGTGCAGCTTCAACGGCCGCATTAAGTGCTAATATATTGGTTTGGAACGCAATACCATCAATCACACTGATAATAGCTCCTATCTTTTGAGAACTTTGTGTAATCGCATCCATGGTTTCAACAACACTATGCGTAATTTGACCACCACGCATGGCTGTCTCAGAAGCAGATTCTGCGAGCTTACTTGCTTGTAGGGCGTTATCAGCATTTTGTTTTACCGTCGCTGTTAACTCTTCCATGCTTGCCGCAGTTTCTTCTAATGAAGCAGCTTGTTGTTCAGTTCTTGAGGATAAATCCGTATTTCCTTTAGAAATTTCTTGAATGCCAGAATGCATAGCGTGGCTGTTATCTCGAACAATACGAATAGAACGCGCTAGCTCACCACGCATATCTCGTAATTGTCTAAACACATCCCCTATTTCATCATCTGTAAATACAAGAATTTCACGATTTAATTTACCAGTCGCAACATCATTAAAATAACGGCTTAAACTTGCGAAAGGTTTAATGATATTAAAACTTAGCCAACGGTGAGCCGCGATTGACACAACAATAACCATCGCTATTGCGCCGATAAACATTAAGATAGCGATAGTATAAGAACGATGTCCTTGCTCTATCGATTCTGTAATTTCTGTCTGCACATAATTCATATAAGTGTTAAATGAATTTTCCATTGCCGTTTGATAACGTTCCGTTGGTTGATCTAAAAAACCTTGGAAATTATCGTTTTTTAACATGTTATGTAATTCAGTTAATGCACCATATAAAACGTGGTAATCATTTTTCACCGCTTCAACGATTTCTTTTTCTTCTGTCGGTATTGCCTCTTTATTTATTTCGGCAAGGAAATTTTGAAAATGAGCATTCGCCGTTTCCAAGCGTGAAAGTGCTATTGATTCAATAGATTGAATATAATCCGTTGACTGTTCAGTTTTCACTGCGATAGCAACACGATTAATCGCATTACGTGTTTGTATTAAAGATGCCCAACTTAATCCTAACTCATCTCGCTTAGATGTATCTAAATCAACTCTGGTGATCTGTTCGTTATTCAAATGGATAATTCCTAGCGAAATACCACTAGAAATCACCTGCATAACGCAAAACATCATCAGTAATAAATATAGACTGGTGGATATCTTTAATTTGCGAAACCTAAACATGCCTTCACCTCGTTTAAAGCGGTGGTAAAAAGCCACCGCTTGTCAGCCACTTGTTGTTGTTAGAAAGTTTCCCAGTTAGCGGGATCTTCAACACTGCTGCTCTTTTTCTTTTCTGAGGTTCCTGGTTTTATAAGTGGAGCAGCGGCTTTAACTACAGGGGTTGCATCCGATTCCTTTCTTTCTAGCGTTTTTTCTTCCTGACCCGGTAATTTGAAGATTGAAACTAAGCGGGTTAATGCAACTGCTTGATCTTCAAGACCAGCAGCAGCGGCTGCAGATTGTTCTACTAAAGAGGCATTTTGCTGAGTGACGCGATCCATTTCAGACACCGCAAGGCCAACTTGTGAAATACCTCGGCTTTGTTCATCTGATGCAGAAGCGATTTCGCCCATGATGTCAGTAACACGAGTTACGGAGTCCACAATACGCGTCATCGTCTCACCCGCACTTTCAACGAGCACAGAGCCAGTTTCAGTACGACTTACAGAATCTTCAATCAGTGTTTTTATTTCTTTAGCAGCTTCTGCACTTCTCTGTGCAAGGTTACGAACTTCACCGGCAACTACCGCAAATCCGCGACCATGCTCACCGGCTCTTGCTGCTTCAACGGCCGCATTCAGTGCCAAAATATTGGTCTGGAATGCAATACCATCGATAACTGCAGTAATATCGGTGATTTTCTGAGAACTTCCGGCTATGTCGTGCATTGTTTGCACCACATTAGCAACAACTTTTCCGCCTTGACGAGCGATATCTGAGGCATCATTAGCAAGGTTACTTGCTTGACGAGCGTTATCTGCATTCTGTTTTACGGTTGCCGTTAACTGTTCCATGCTAGCAGCGGTTTCTTCTAATGAAGCCACTTGCTCTTCGGTACGTGCAGATAGATCATTATTTCCAGCCGCAATTTCACTCGTGCTGTTATAAATATTTTCTGTACTCTGATAGACTCCACGAACGGTTTGAATAAGCTCTTGTTGCATATGCTTTAAGCCATTTGCTAACAAGCTCATTTCATTACGGCCATTCACTTCAATATTTGGACGTAAATCGCCTTCAGAGAAGGTTTTAATACTTAATAGAAGTGAATTTAATGGTCTAATCAAGGCATTACGTAACGCAAACCAGCATAAAATTAATGCAGAGATAACGATAATGGCTAAAACAACCATTGTGATAACAGTACGTTGGTGAGAGGCTTCTAATGCCACGTTTAATTCATCATTAAACTTCTCATTACGCATAACGTAGGCAAGATATTCTTTATAAAAAGCATCTTGATAACCTGTCGTTGGTTGCTCAAAAAAATCTTTTAAATTCTGATCTTGAAGTAAAATTTCCAATTGATTTAATGCAGAGAAATATTCGATAAAACGCCCTTTTAGGCTACGAACATCATCTTCTGAGTGAACTTGATAAGCGGTAATGTTTTTTTCAAATTCTTTAAATTTCTCATCTGCACGAGACATATTTTTACGAGCAAGACCCGTGAGATAGTCAACAGAAAGAGAATCATCCACATTCAGGTTTTTATCTTGTAATAAAAAGCTAATCGCAGCGCGATTAATATTATTACGAGCTTGGAGTAAGTTAGCCCAACTTTCGTCTAGGCGCTCACGTTGATCCTGTATTGTTAGTGTTTTATTCAGGTCATTTCTTGTCTCAATAATATTTGAGTAAAAAACTCCCCCGGAGATAAATTGCAAAACACCAAACAACAGAAGAATGGATAATAATCCAGTCACTATTTTCATTCGGCTAAACATAGTTTCCCTTTTTTATAATAAATGGTAATGAGCAAGTTATCGGCAGACTTAAGAGAAACTTTATAGGTTTCATTTCGTCTTAGTCACGTTTTTGCCCCATTAAAAAGCGATGGTAATACTTGTTTTTAATTAAAATTATAAGTATAAAAAACTTTATATTTATTTCCGTCAGTAGAAAAATATTACAACTTGGTGATAGCTACTTATAAATTAATAAATAATAAAATAGAACTTAACTCAAATTAACAGTTCTTTTTTATCTTTAAATTTACCTTAAAGTTAATTTAATGCTTTAGCACTCGCTAATAAAATAAAAAAGACAGAAATAGCTATTCCGGCAAGCTTACCGGAACAGTATTTAGATTATTTTTTTAAAAAATAAAAACTTATTTAGCTTGAATTGTTGCGCTATCAACTAATTCCATTTCTTCACTATTGAGTAATTTCTCAATATCAACAAGAATAAGCATTCTTTCATCTAAAGTACCTAAGCCTGTTAAATACTCTGTAGACATTGTGACCGCAAACTCCGGCGCAGGGCAGATTTGCTCTGGCTTTAGCGTAAGAACGTCAGAAACACCATCAACAACAATTCCTACAATTCGATTTAATAAGTTAACCACAATAACAACAGTATTGTCATTATAAGTTACACTTTCTTGTGAAAATTTAATACGCAGATCAACAATCGGAACAATAACGCCCCGTAAATTTGTTACCCCTTTAATAAAGCTAGGTGAATTAGCAATACGAGTAACTTGATCATATCCGCGAATTTCTTGAACCTTTAAAATATCAATTCCATATTCTTCGTCACCCAGCGTAAAAATTAGAAATCCTTGTCCAACAGTTTCACCGGATAATTTCTCGAAATGTTCCGAAGCCATAATCTTATTTTATCCTCACTATTAAATGACTGCGCTTGCAGTTGTATTCTTTTTCTTATTTGTCATTTGTGTATGACTTAAGCGTTGTAATTCTGGTACATCAAGAATTAAAGCCACACTACCATCGCCCATAATTGTTGCGGCAGAAATACCCGGTACTTTTCGGTAATTGCTTTCTATATTTTTAACGACAACTTGATGCTGACCAACTAATTTATCTACCAATAAAGCATAACGGCGTCCGGCACTTTGTACGATAACCGCAATTGCTTGAGTAATATCTGTTTGAGCACCTTCAATATTAAAAGTACGATGCAATTCAATAAGAGGTAAATATTCTCCTCTTACTTGCAATAACTTCTCATCACCAGCTAATGGATAAATATCATCCTCTTCAGGTTGTAAAGAACTGACTACTGTACCTAATGGCAGAATAAAGACTTCGTCTTGTACTTTAACTGACATACCATCCAAAATAGCTAATGTAAGTGGCAGTAAAATACGAATACGAGTTCCTTTGCCCACTTCAAAACTAATTTGAATTTGACCACCCATCTCTTGGATATTTCGTTTCACAACATCCATACCCACACCACGACCAGAAACATCAGTCACAACTTCTGCGGTTGAGAACCCAGGTGCAAAAATAAGCATAGCAACTTCTTCGTTGCTCATATTTTCAGAAACTGAAAGCCCTGAAGAAATGGCTTTTTTCAAAATTCGTTCACGATTTAATCCTGCACCATCATCAGTCACTTCAATACAAATATTGCCGCCTTGATGCTCCGCAGACAATGTTAATTGTCCTGCTTCTGGCTTACCAACAGCAACGCGATCTGCTGGCATTTCAATACCATGATCAAGGCTATTTCGGACTAAGTGAGTCAGTGGATCGATAATTTTTTCAATTAAACTTTTATCAAGTTCGGTCGAGCTACCAATCATGTTTAGCTCAACTTTTTTATTCATTTTTCCTGCTAAATCACGGACAACTCGCGGGAATCGGCTAAATACATATTCCATTGGCATCATACGAATCGACATCACAGATTCTTGCAGATCACGAGAATTGCGTTGCAGTTGTGCAATACAACTTAACAAATCGCTGTATATAGACGGTTCAAGGCTATCGCTATGCTGAGCCAACATTGATTGTGTGATAACCAATTCACCAACTAAGTTGATAAGTTGATCAACTTTTTCAACCGCAACACGAATACTGGTTGATTCTGTTTTAGGTGTTGGTGCAGTGGCTGGCCTTTTTGCAGGTGCAGATACTGTCGCAGTTGGTGTTTTAACTGGTTCTGATGGTGTTACTTTCTCAGCAATAACAGATTGAACGGGCGCTGGTTGCTCAACTTGTTCTTCAATATGAGCATCATCAGCAGATATTTCACACTCTTCTAATGTCGCAATATGCTCTACCGTTTCTTCTGTCGTAGTATTTTGTCTAAACGAGATTTGTTCGGGCTCAATCACAAAACAGAGTACCGCACTAATATCTTCTTCGGTTGCGGTTGTTTTTAATATTGCCTCAAGGCCATGATGTTGTTTTTCAACTTGGCTGACTTCCCCAAGATGTTTTAATTCATCAAGCATTAAATCAATATCGGTCTCTTTAAGATCAGACAAAATAATGTGATGGTAATAATGTCCATCAGCAGCCATTTTCGATGTTTCTGCTACTATGGCGTCATTTTGTACACTATCAACATCCGATGATGAGGCAGAAGTTTCAGTCTCAGTGACATGTAAAACTGAAGTTTCAGATCCAGCAACGGCCTCAACATGAGGAGCTGATTGTTCTTCTTTTACATCGAGAGCCAGCTGACGCAACTTCTCACAAATATAGTTAAATGTTTCCTCATCAGGTTCTTGTGAGTTTTTATGTGCATCCAATTGCTGTTGCATAATATCTTTCGCTTCCAGAAACAGGTTAATAATGTCGTCGGTGAGCGCCATCTCATGACGTCTTGCACTATCGAGCAAGTTTTCAAGCACATGAGTGGTCTGTTGAAGTTTAACGAAGCCAAATGTTGCAGCTCCTCCTTTTATGGAGTGTGCACTACGGAAAATCGCATTCATCTGTTCTTGATCTGGATTTTCTGGATCAAGTAACAGTAAATGCTGTTCCATATCAGCTAACAACTCATCTGCTTCATCAAAAAATGTTTGATAAAACTCAGTAATATCCATCGTTACTCATTCACCTTTACGCGATTACCAACAAATTAGGGGGCTGTTCCCTGTTTTGTAGTAATATTTGTCGATTGTGATGGCAAACTTTCCCCAGAAACTCCTGTTTCAACATTTTCCTTTTTTGATTCGGGAAGCTCAGATGCAGAAGACACAGACGAACCCGTCTGTGTATTTGCTGCTTTTTCTTGTGGGGTCTCTTGCCCTGAAAGTAGAGGTTCAACTTCTGAAGCCTCTTTTACTGTCGGTGCAACCCGCTCGTTTTCATGTACAATTTTTTGTTCTGCTTGCTTCGTTAAGACCAGAATACTGATCCGCCGGTTAGCAGGTGCAAAACCATCCTCTTTGACTAAATGAACTGTTGACGCCATCCCGACAACACGTAGGACTTTCCATTCACTTAATCCGGCACCAATTAATTCGCGACGTGAGGCATTAGCACGATCTGTTGATAACTCCCAGTTACTGTATTTGAAAGCACCACTTGCATAAGGAATATCATCGGTATGACCTGATAAGCTGATTTTATATGGCGTATCATTTAAAATAGGCGCAATCGCCGTTAAAATATCTTTCATATAAGGTTCAACAGTCGCGCTACCGACCCTAAACATTGGGCGACTTTCTTTATCAATAATCTGAATGCGCAAACCTTCGTCCATCATGTCAATTAATAAATGAGGTTTGAGATCTTTTAACCGAGGATCATTTAAGATCACTTGCTCTAAGTTGTCTTTTAAACGACGAAATTGTTGTTTTTCATTAAGCTGTTTATCTTCCTGACCTTTAGGCAAAACATCTCCTTCATTGTAGACAGGATCACGACCGCCACCAGGAATAGGATTTGTTGCATCACCACTAAAGCGCCCTTGTTCAATCGCCACTTTTAGAGGAGTACGAAAATATTCTGCGACACGAGTTAATTCTTGAGGGCTAGAGATTGAAAGTAACCACATCACCAAGAAGAAAGCCATCATTGCGGTCATAAAGTCAGCATATGCTATCTTCCATGCTCCACCATGGGCGTTATGTTGTTTTCTCCCTCGTTTTTTAACTCGAATGATTTGTGAATTACTCTTCATAATTACTCTTCTTTCATTGCATCAGGATTTGCCTGCATCGGTGTCCGTACCTGACGTACATGTTCTTCCAATTCAATAAAAGAAGGTCTGTCTGCCAGAAAGAGGGTTTTACGTCCAAACTCAACCGCTATCTGTGGCGCATATCCATTCATGCTAGATAACAGTGTTGTTTTGATACACTCCATCATTTTCATTTGTTGACTAGAGCGCTGTCTGAGCCGAGAAGCTAATGGTGAAATAAAACCATATGCTAATAAAATACCTAAGAAAGTTCCGACCATTGCATGACCAATGAGAACGCCCATTTCACCAGCAGGTCTATCAGCTGCGCCTAACGCATTAACGACACCCATCACAGCAGCAACAATACCAAATGCAGGTAGTGAATCACCCATAGCAGATAATCCCGTTGCAGGAACTTCACTCTCTTCCTCAAAAGTTGCAATCTCTTCATCCATCAGAGATTCAATTTCATAAGGATTCATATTTCCTGTCACCATGAGACGCATATAATCCGTAATAAAACTGAGCATATAGACATCTTTCATAATGCGAGGATATTGGGAAAAAATATCACTTTGCTGTGGGTTTTCGATATCTCTCTCTAATGCCAACATGCCGTTTTGACGCGCTTTTGACAACAAACGAAACATGAGTGCCATTAAATCCATGTACATCGCTTTATTGTAATTGGTACTGCGAAGTAATTTCGGTAGGATCTTCATTGTCGATACAATTGCCCTACCATTATTACCTACAATAAAAGCACCGATACCGGCACCAAAAATAATTATAAATTCGGCTGGCTGGTATAAGGCGCCTAAACTACCACCGACGAGAAGATATCCCCCGATGACGGCGCTCATAACCACGATATATCCTAAGAGTACTAACACGCGATATCCCTTTAGCTAATTTCGTTATAGAGAGAATGGCGAACATAGCAGCAAGAGATAGGAGTGGGAGAGGAAACGGCTCAGGTTATAGATAACTAAGCTCTATAACCTGATATTTAACTTTCAATCTCGAATCACATTGCAAACTGTTCAAGACCATCCAACAGTTGTAAGTTAATATCGGCAGGATTGGCGGAAAGTTTACGTTTTTTTATTGCGCGAGAAGGAGGCTGGCAAAGACTACAAACATAATTGCTAGCAGGTTGGTGTGCGTGTGTAATAAATGAACCATTACATTTGGTACAAACTGAAAGTTGTAACATACCACTTTCAACAAAGCGTACTAATGTCCATGCTCTTGTTAGTGCTAAAATAGGTTCTTGATCTTTAACAGGTGGACATTGTTCTAAGTATAAACGATAAGCTTTAACAACTGCCTCAACACCTACACATCCCCCATTTTTCAATAAAAAACGGTAAGCATTGTAGAACATTGAGGAATGGATATTTTGTTCCCATGTCATAAACCAATCCGTTGAAAAAGGTAACATTCCTTTTGGAGGGGGGCTCCCTCTTAATTCTTTGTATAATTTAATTAAACGCCCCCGACTTAATTGAGTTTCACTTTCAAGCATTTGTAAGCGGGCACCCAAGGTGATTAATTCCATTGCTAAGCGAATGTCTTTCGCTTCTCGGACGATACTTTTCTCACTCATTGTTATGCCCGTTTCTTTGTTGCAGAAGTATCTTGTTCCGCTAACTGACGAAACAAGTTTGAAGAAAGAAGAATTCCAGTATGGATCTGTTGTAAATCATCCACTCTAGATTCTTTGGTGAGTTGTTCTATTGTTTCGCTGTCTTCAAACCGGAAATTACAGATTAGTTGGTTTGTTTCAGCCAACTTAACCAATTGAGGCAATGTAAGCTCTGCAAGAGCATCAGCCATGGAATCACTAATACCAAGCCTAAACATTGCTGAAGCCTTTTCTTGGTTAATTAACCTTTGCGCCAAAAGCAAATACGATAAATTTATGTCATAAATATGCTTAAGCAATTCAACCGTACTCATCTCTTTACATCCCGTCCGATTATATTGAACAAAGAGGATCTCCCTAATGAAAGATCCCAAGGAAATTAATATAAATGTAATATTAAATTTCCAGGCCCCATTTTATGAACATGACTCGTAGTAACACTACCTTGTATTACTTAGTTACGGTCATTTTCAAAAGTAGCGAAAAAAACATTTAAATTAAAAGTAAACTTTAAATGCTCGCCAATATAGCTCGTTAAGAATAATCCTAACGCGACAACTTTACTCCTTAACGATTAAGTTATTCAACGGATAAAGTAGTCCAATTTAAATACTATGTGAGTCACATCACAAAAAGATAATCATTATTATGGAATTAGTTCATTAACTATTCAAGTGATAAAAGTAATAAAACTCTGTGTAAATTAATAAGCTTATCTACCCAAATTAAAATATTAATGATAATTTTTTATTTTATACGATCTATTAAACTTATAAACCTAAAAATACAGCATAAAAATTTGACAAATCCACAATTGAAGATTTTTTTGATCACAGTAACATATATTGCAATATCTACTCCTCATCTTTATCTAAACAAGCTCTTCCGGTTTAATAAATATTTCTACAGATATTATTTTTTTCATCATTTACTTAAACCCTCAGAAATGATCACTTTTTATTTACAATTTGTTTAAAAAACAAGCTGCCATAATTATTTCTAGTTATTCTTTTTTTTATCTTAATTTAACCAATTATTTTTTTCTTTTAAATCATAGTGATACATTCATGCTTTTATGATTCAGAAGGATAAGTCATATAAAATTAAATTCTTAGTTATGCACCATCACCCTAAAATCATTGAATATTTATTTCCACATCATTAAAGTTTCATACGTAATAGTATAAATATACTTATATTTAAAGATAAGCTTTTAACACTTAAATTACAGAACTCTTAATAAGAGTTTTATTGACTGTAAATTAATCACAGTTAAATAATATCCTCACATAAGTAAGTTTTATTTATGATTTGCAGTCTATTTTATAAACAGGGAATATTTATATTAGTGAGGTTTTTAATATTAAAAATAGAAAAAAAATAAAAAATGAATTTAATAAAAAACAATTTCAAACCAACCAAACCAATAAAATAGTATATATATATAATACAATATTTGGCTTAAGAAAAATGTAAAAAAAAGAAAGTTAATTTATAAAAATAAGCCCTATTTAATTAGTGTGTAAAATGATAATTTAAAAAAACATTTGAAATGTGTGGTTACGTATATTGGTAAAATAAATAGAAATAAATTATAGACATTATATTTAATGAAGAAAAAATAAAATATTAAGGTCATTTCAATCCTTTTATATTATAAAATCCCCTCTTTTTATTATAAAAAAACAGACTAAATTTGAAATATTAATTTCAGTTTTATAAAAAAAAGATTTGGAGTTCCCTAATATAAAGTAATTAATCCATAAAGGGACAAAATCGAATATAAATTTTGTTTCTTTTATTTGAGATTACAGCTAAATGTTGAAAACGTCTGTGCAGACAAACACACCACGCCATGCTTAACACTTGTATAGCCATACCTTTTCAATGTAAACAAAACAAAATAAATACGATCAAAATAACATCTTATTGATTACTCCATTATCATCAATACAAACGATAAAATATCAAATGTTACTTTTTATCGCTGAAACTAACTTTTATCGTAATTTGTTTTGCTCCTAAAAATGATGAGTATTGTTTCACTTTCCCTTCCCTTCTGTGTTCAGAACCTTCATTTCAACCTAGCTAGCACAAGTCTTAATGCATTACAGAGCCAAAAGTGCTGATATTAAGTAACACCATTGCTTAACAAAAGTTGATGTTGACAGAGTTAGACGCAGGCTGACATTTAAATATCGTTATATTTTTATTTAGATAACTAAAATACATATCTAAATATTCAGCTCCACTTATCACTAATTTAGCCCTTATTATTACCCTTTTTTGAGTAATTTTAGGTTTAAAAAGGCATTTCCTCTTCATAAAAAGGTAATAAAAATATTGATATATCTAAGTAATCTAGATCTATATCTCATTTATTAGATCAAGCTTAAAAAGCAATAACAAGGTTCCATCATTTACGCCACAAAAGTGTTCTGTTTTTCGTGAAAAGAAAAATCAGTAAAATATTGTAACTTTATTTTTCAAATCGAAAATAATTGAGATTATTCATGCCGTGAATACAAATACTTTGTGTATTGCTTTCAGTTCTATTGAAATGAGCCTATCTTTTTGAGATAGCTATCGTGAAATGTTTATCAACTTTTTTTTTGATGACATACTTTTTTAATTAATGGTAGTTCGAACTTGTTTTTATCTTTTTAAGTAAATCAAAAAAGGTCAATATCTAATAATCCTTTATATTTATTTTCGGAATAAATGACAATGGCATAGCTATTTCACTCTAAGATAATTCTCTTTCTGTAATAAGTAAGATTTACATCCTTGACAAAGTTATAAATAATAAACTCATGAAATTATTATTTTACACTAAGAAATGCTTGGTATACCTTTTCTATTCTCATTATAAGATTACTTATTGGTATCATTTTTTCTACATGCTTTTTACAAAAAAAATTATATTCTTTCAAAAAAATTTGTACATCACTGATGAGCAATTATAAACAACATTACTCGGCCATTCATCAGCTTTGCTGTAGCGGGTAAAACTAGCCATTTAACACCTCTTAGCCTACTTTTTCTTAACACTAATTTGGTTAAATTAAAAATATTACTCAAAAATTGAAACTTAAATCAAACCTGATAAAAAACATTGATATATATTTCGCCAAATACATTGAAATAATTTGAGAGTATTATTTAGGTATTAAAAAAATTCCTAGTATAATCAATAGAAAACACGCTTTTCGATCCGAAATTCTATACTGCACTAAGCCCCTTAATAACGACTTTTTGTCCTACAATACACCTAAGTACCTCATTTAATAAGTAAATAACTAGTGGCAAACGCTTACTTGATTTTGATGTTCATCGTTTATTCAAAATAAAATAAGCAGTGATAAATCAAACTAATCTGAAATCAATAATTAATAATAAAGAGAAACCATATCAAATACGCTTAAACTCTATTCAGTCATTTTCGCTTAAAATTCACAATATACGGGTTAACCACAATATAAATAATTACATATTAATCAAATTACATAAAAATGAGTGTTTAAAATAAAACGAAAATAATTTCTTTACCTTCCTGTGTATTTTTAATTAACCATTTATGAATAAAAAAGTTCTATTTTTCATCCCATAGAGCAATAGTTACATTGATAATAATTACATCAATAAAATACTTTATTTCTATATGTCAGTAATAATACTTAATACATGATACAGATCTCACTATCTTCAATAAGGTGCTTAGTTTTAAAATTAACCATTACGTCTATTTGCTTACAAGCAATATGGTTATATGCTTATAACTTTCTATAACATTTATATTCTCTTTAAATTATTTTTTAATATTTAATATCTTCCCTATATTAGGGGAACAAAAAACTCCCTATATAGAATATAGAGAGTCATCATAAGAGATACATTTACTCAAACTATTGTTAGTTAAGCCGGGTGTTCAGCTGCAATTTTCCAATTAATCGCACTTACACTTTTTTCTAAGCTAACACGACAAACAATGGCTTCTATCTCTTTTTGTTCAACTGGAGTTGCCAGCAACTCTGCACAAACTTCTAGTTGGCTAGGCATCAATGTATCTGCACTACTCAAAGATTGTAATCGAACATGTAAACCATTTATTGCTTGTAAAATAAGGGTTCTAACCAAAACTTCATCTTCTTCATGACAAATAATTCGAATTGAGTAACGTTGCTCAATATCTATTGCTTGGTGTTGTGGTTGAGCATTAATACGTTGAGCAGCTTCCCGTAATAAAATATTGGCACAAAGTATAAGAAGTGTTGCTATAGTCGCCAATTGATACAAACCTAAACCGCATAACACACCTATCCCCGCAGAACACCAAAGTGTTGCCGCTGTGTTTAATCCTCGAATATTCATTCCTTCACGCATAATTACACCTGCGCCCAGAAAGCCTATTCCCGAAACTACTTGAGCCGCTATTCGGCCTGGACTATCTGGTGAAGTCTCGATTGAACTTAAGATAAAAACAGCCGCTCCGGTGGCAACGAGTGCATTCGTTCTTAAACCAGCCATTCTTTGTCGCCATTGACGCTCAGCCCCAATCAAAGCACCAAGACACATGGCAATCACCAAATTTAAAATATAAGGTGTCATCGTCATGTTTATTTCCTCTACATGATGATTAAAAAATAAGTATGAAAAATTATCTCTAAATGTTCAGAGTATTAGAATTAATGTATCAACCTAGGTGGAGGAAATAGAGAGAAAAAAATGTAGCACATGCCTTTACCTTGTTTATTAGTAATATAAAGGAAATTTTTTGGGTAAGTGCAAACACAGAAATATATTAGAAAGGAATATTACAATGCACTGCCCACCAAAAGTGGTAAGCAGTTTTAATGAAGAAAACAGCCTACCTATTGATTTGAATAAATCTATTTTGAGTTAACTGAGTTACCGTTAACCTATAACTTTGCGTATCCAAGGTGACTTCTCCTCACTAAAATTTAGCAAAAGTATAAGTAGCTGATTTAAAATTGTAAATGAACCGAACCTAAACACAAATCACTTTTCTTGTATTGGCTTAACAAATGTCCCTTCACCACCCTCTTTTTCATTAAAAAACCAAATTCCTTTTGGATATTCAGGGAGTGATACTAAATACATAATACCTTCGTTAAATTCTTCAATAAGTAGGATGATCCCTTCACGATCGTCAACACCATCTGTTTTCACAACAACCTTATCATTAATCTGCATTTTCTCTCCTGATAAATATTATCATTCTCTTTTTGTTTATTTTACCCATAAAGAAAAAGCCTGCCACCATAAGGTGACAGGCTTGAAGAAAATTTTTAAAAGGCTTTAAATTACAGAGCTGTTACGTTAGCAGCTGCTGGACCTTTTGCACCGTTTTCAATTGTGAATTCTACGTTCTGACCTTCAGCCAGAGTTTTGAAACCGTTACCTTGAATGGCAGAAAAGTGAACGAATACGTCTTTGCTTCCGTCTGCTGGAGTAATAAAACCAAAGCCTTTAGACTCGTTGAACCACTTAACTTGACCTTTCATTTTGTCAGACATGTGACTTTCCTATATATCAATAAAACGTTGCCTTCTCGGCATCTACTGGCCTGAACTACCTATAACTTATGGGCACACATGAAGAAAACGGTCAAAAAGCGATGCTGTTTAAAACTCATTAACTTAGAATGTCAATCATAAATCAGGTCTGTATTGAGGCCTTACTCATTAACGCATGAGACAAGTTTAATAGCAATAGTTTTATGCGTCTAAAGATTAAAAAAATGCGAATTGCACATTAAAAATACAATTCTTCCTCTATTTTTATCACTGTGTATAAAATTTATTTGATATTTTATCTCTATTATTAACAACAACTAAGAATAATCTTAATGGCATTATAATAACAGTTAACCTCAGAATTTAAAAAAACTGTTCTACCTGCTTATCTTGTCTCCGTGATAATCTAGCAACAAGAAACAAGTTTGCAACATTCATCTCTTAAGGTGTTTACAATGAATGTATTAAAAGAAATCTTAGAGCGTGATTTAAACCGGATCAATAAAGCTGAAAAAAGAGACGGAAAACCACACTTTAATAGTCAATTTTTGAAAAACCATATCTGGTTATGTATCAGCATGGTTCTCTCTTATATATTACTTGCCGCATTACTTATCTACTCTCCTTATTTTGGCATTATTTCACTGGTGCTTTTTACTTTGATGTTCCTAGTGATGGCCGGAGTATTGCTATTTGACATTAAGCCTATCTATAAATTTGAAGATATTGGCGTACTTGATTTAAGAGTTTGCTATAACGGTGAATGGTATACCTTTGAGAAACTGTCTGATGAAGCAGTAAATGAAATTCAGCAACATCCCGCAATTTCGCCACAAATAAAAGAAGACATTCGAGAGATTATTAGTAAAAAACAAGAAATTCATTTTTATGATGTCTATTTGATGGCATTCGACCCTGTCCAGCAATCTATTTCAGCATCACAATTATCACCCCAATCTTGATCCATTCTCCGTGTTAACCGTAAAGACACGGAGAATAACTTCTATTATTTAACCACTTTGTCGATAAACCAACCAAACAGATATTTAATCCACTTTTAGCGTTGACACCCTGATATATCATCGTTATTATGCGCCTCGTTCTCAAGAAGAACACGCTTCCTCCATAGTTCAGTCGGTAGAACGGCGGACTGTTAATCCGTATGTCACTGGTTCGAGTCCAGTTGGAGGAGCCAAATTTAAAAGAGCCCGCGCTGTCATAGTGCGGGCTTTTTGCTATTAGCTATTCCATCAATGTTTTCTATTAAAACCAGCCACTTTTCCTCATCTTTAATTTATCTTTTTCATTTCTACCGCATGTGGCTGTTTAAACCTCTTGTAAATAAGAAATAGCCAATAAATACGCTTGGCTAAGTTTAATGATACAAACCAATAATTTCTTGTTCTAAGTGCTTTTTATACGCCTGAATATCTTTTTCAATTTGTGGTTGTTTTACCACATCAAACATTCCGAAGGTTTTCAATCCTTCCATGCCTAAAAACTGATTTGCTTTGTGGAATGGAAAATACACAGCATCAATACCTTTTCCTTCAAAGAATTGCTCTTGTTCTTCAAAAGATTCAAATGGCGCATTCCAAGTCACAGAAAGTAAGTATTTTTTACCTTGTAGCAACCCTCCCGAACCGTATTTCTTTGAAGGATCTTTTCGTGTGCGACCATCATCAATAAATAGTTTACCGTCACCGGCACTAAATACATCATCAATATATTTTTTTAAGATCCAAGGACCTTCCATCCACCATGCTGGCATTTGATAAATAATAACGTCAGCCCATAAATATTTATCAACTTCTTCATCATTATCGTAGCCATCATCAATACGTGTTGATTGCACATTTATCTGATGTGAAGATAGCAATGTCGTCGCAACTTGCGTTAAATGATCGTTGAGTTTTCCTTCAGAACCATCAAATTCTTTTGATGCATTAATAATAAATACGTTAGCCACTTCAAACTCCTTTATATACCAATATCTAATAGCATGACTGTAACGCAATCATTCATTATTGCTTTAACTCATTTCTCCATTATTCTTGCCTAATAATCCAAAGATACTCTTTCAGTGTCAGATTCTTTTAATCGTTGGATATCTTTTAAAGGAGCTAGACCAAATAATCGATGATATTCACGACTAAATTGTGATGGGCTTTCATATCCCACTCTAAATGCGGCTTCAGAGACGTCTGCCATTTCAATTAACATAATGCGTCGGGCTTCATTGAGGCGTAGCCATTTTTGATATTGTAATGGTGTCATACCCGTTCGGTTTTTAAAGTGGAAATGAAATGAAGAGGTACTCATTCCTACTAATGTGGTCAAATCTTCAATGCGAATAGTGTCTCGATAACGCAACTTAACCCAATCAAGCGCATGATTAATTTGACGGCATTGAGGGTGTTGCGATGCTAATAACTGCTGCCTAGCCCCACCATTTGATCGTAATAAGTAATAAAGGATCTCTTTTTGGATCAAAGGAGCAATGAAAGGTACATCCTCTGGTGTATCAATCAGTTTAATAAGCCTAGTGACTGCTTGTAATATTGGTGCTGTGACGGGAACAACTTGTTGAGCTCTGTGTTGATTGCTTTCTTGCAATAATTCAAATCGATTTTCAGCTAACAATTCAGGCAATAAAGAGAGGTCTAATTTGAGTAAAATAGCTAAAAATGGCGCCTCTTTAGAGGCTTCACAAACTTTAGCAAAAGTAGGTATATCAGATGATGTCAAAAGCATATTCATAGGGCGATAACAATTTGTTTCTAAGCCTATTGTTATTTGTTTTGCACCTTGAGCAGCAATAGCCAAACTTGGCTCATACATCCACCCTTCTGATTCTGTCGTTGCTGTATAATGACACAACGCTAATCCAGAAACAGCCGTATCCCAACCTCCTTCCTTATCTTTCGTATGGGAAAGGAGTGTTTTTTTAAATTCCTCGAACTCAATTAAAATTGGCGTTGATAAATCGGTGATGTTCATTATCTCTGGATCTTCTCTTTAACCTCAACATTCCTTACATTGTATTCTTAAACAGTATGAAAAACTTTCTTTTGAAAAGACCTCTTTTTGCTTCTTATCGACTTTAGAATTACATCGCATAATAGAAATATCTTATTATACATAGCATCTACTGATAACCATTTATTTTTTATACATTTTTATCAAAAAAGAAACAACTTGATGCAGTCTTGAGCAAACGGTATTTTTTTTCATTTTTTTACTTTACAAGGTGACAAAGGATAGCTATTATTCGCCTCGTTCTCACGAGAACACGCTTCCTCCATAGTTCAGTCGGTAGAACGGCGGACTGTTAATCCGTATGTCACTGGTTCGAGTCCAGTTGGAGGAGCCAAATTTAGAAAAGCCCACACTATCACAGTGTGGGCTTTTTGCTTTTTAGCCTTTTATTTTCTTCTTTGGTTTTGCTGGTCTCTTTTTCTCTAAGTTTTATCAATAGCTTTCTATAACTTAATTACTAATAAAAACACTCGTTTTCATGTTTTCCATTTTACCTAGTGTGATTTATTGAATTATTTTTATCTTAAAGTAGCTTTATTTGATTTAAAGCCTATAAATTAGTTATTTTTTAACCACTTAAACTATTATTTCACTTTTTTTACTTTACAAAGCTCATCACCCTCGCTATTATCCTTCTCGTTCTCAAGAGAACACGCTTCCTCCATAGTTCAGTCGGTAGAACGGCGGACTGTTAATCCGTATGTCACTGGTTCAAGTCCAGTTGGAGGAGCCAAATTTAGAAAAGCCCGTGCTATTATAGTGCGGGCTTTTTGCTTTCTATCATCCGCATGATCCAATTCCCTCTCTTTTCCGTTAATGTATTTTTTTAAGATCTCCATTTTTTACTGTTAAACACTTCATCTCCTTATTTTTATTCGTTATTGCAAAAAATCACACCTCTTTATCAGAGCATCCGTTTTAGAAACGTACAAAATGTTGCTTATCTACGCACTTAAACAAATATCGAGGATTGTCCTTTGACATATCAAAACTACCGCTATATGATACACGCCACTTAGTGTTATTCCTCCATAGTTCAGTTGGTAGAACGGCGGACTGTTAATCCGTATGTCACTGGTTCGAGTCCAGTTGGAGGAGCCATTTCTATTTGTGTCACCCTCGTAACCTTTTGATTTTATTCTCTGTTTTCCCTTACAATATTCTATAATACATAATAAAAAATACGATTAAATGGTAGCTATTTAATCGTTTTCGTATTAGCATTCGTTTCCGGCTTGACTACTTAGTCCAATCCAATCCTTGATCTTTCGATTTTCCTAAGACACACGGAGCCGGTATATGACCACTGCACAACCTATCACCCTCACTATTCGCCGTCCTGATGATTGGCATGTTCACTTTCGTGATGATGACATGCTAAAAACCGTTGTTCCTTATACCAGTCATTATTTTGGCAGAGCTATTGTCATGCCAAACCTCGTTCCACCAGTTACAACTATTGAAGCAGCTCGCGCTTATCGTGATCGAATTAAAGCAGCTATTCCTGCTGGTGATAACTTCGAACCTTTAATGACTTGCTATTTAACAGATAGCACACTGCCTTCAGAAGTTGAACAAGGTTTTTTACAAGGTGTTTTCACTGCTTGTAAGCTTTACCCAGCAAATGCAACAACAAACTCAAGCCATGGTGTATCTGATATTACAAAGATTTATCCAATCTTAAGTGTGATGGAAAAAATCGGTATGCCATTGTTGATCCACGGCGAAGTTACTGCTTCACATATTGATATTTTTGATAGAGAAGCACGTTTCATTGATAACGTCATGTCCCCTGTACGCAAACAATTTCCTGAGCTAAAAATAGTTTTTGAACATATCACAACCAAAGAAGCGGCTCAGTATGTGCTAGAAGGAAATGAATTTCTCGGCGCCACCATTACTCCGCAACATTTGATGTTTAACCGTAATCATATGTTGGTTGGCGGTGTTAAGCCTCATCTCTATTGTCTACCAATTCTTAAACGTAATGTTCACCAAGAAGCATTAAGACAAGCAGTAGCATCTGGAAATTCTCGCTTTTTCTTAGGAACAGACTCTGCACCACATTTGCAACATCGAAAAGAGTCCTCTTGTGGCTGTGCGGGTGTATTTAACGCCCCTACTGCATTAGCCGCCTATGCAACCGTGTTTAAAGAACTTGATGCATTAGCGCACTTTGAAGCATTCTGTTCACTCAATGGTCCACGTTTTTATGGGTTACCTGTAAATGAAGGCACCATTACGCTAACAGAAAAAACCATTGAAGCACCTGCTCAAATTCTTTGTGGTAATGAAGCACTTATCCCATTCTTAGCGAATGAAAATGTTCACTGGGATATTACTGTCGATTAATCTCACCCCTTGATATTCTTCTAAAATGCACCATATAACATTTGTTCGGCTGTTAATGGTGCATTACTCTTTTATCAGAGCCAGCACACATTTTTTTGTTACAACAAAAATTTATCTTTTTAATCATGATAAATCTCGTATACTGAAAAGTAACCACATTGCGTGGGAGCTTCTCTCTTAGTCAAAACCGGCTGTATGATTAGGAGGTATTATGAGTAGAAAAAATGAAGTTATACAGACACATCCTGTTGTAGGCTGGGATATCAGTACCGTTGACATCTACGATGCCATGATGTTGCGTTTACATTATCTTCCTGAAAACGAACATCATCCAGAAAATGCAGTTGTAGATAAGACACTTTGGCTCACAACAGATATAGCTAAACAGTTGATTCATATTCTTCAAGCAGGTATTGATAAAATTGAATCATCTGAAGATTCTGTTTCAGACAACACCAAGCATTAATAAAAAGATCGACAAAAAGATAGCGAACGCAAAGCAGGAGTACAATGTACTCCTGTTCTCATTTTTATCATTCCGCATAATAATTTCTTATATATTATCTATTCATAAATTTCATATTATGAAAAATAACTAACAACATTAATAAATAAATCATCATTTAATTCAAGAGTAATAATAATTATTTTATTCGATATATCTTAAAAAAAATAACATATAAGCCGAATTGACATAAAATGAACTTATCTTTATTTTAATAAATTAATAGAATAGCAACAAACAAGGAAGTTATTTGTGAGAGTATTAATTATTGATGAATGTTTCTTTACTCGTAACGGTATAAAACATTTTTTTCCAAAAGAAATATAAGACATGAAATTATTGATACATCATCTATACAAGAAGCTAATAATTATATTAATCATTCTATGCCTGATATTATATTTATTGATCTTACCCGATATTGCCGAGAAATAGCACACTGCCAACATTTGCAACTCTTTTTCATTTCAACAAGAAATTGCCGACTTTATCTCTATATTGATGCAAACTATCCTGATAAAGAAAGACCTATCGCATTGACAAATAACTGTTTTATCCTTCCCAAAAGAGTACTTCCTTGGGTGCTTGAAAAAACGTCTTTATTCACATCACGATGCCAAGTGTTTTTCCCAACATATAAACACTCTATGTGTTCTATTTTCAGCACACAAGAGCAAAAAATTATTAATTACTGGATGAACGAATTGCCTAATCACCAAATAGCTAAAAAGCTACGTATTAGCAATAGCACAGTATATTCACACAAGAGACATATCACTGAAAAGATTAACGTAAAAAATAGAATTGAACTGTTTTTCATATATAACATTTTAAAATACATATATGAAAAGTAGTCTTATCCCTTAAATTATAAAATTAAGAAAAGAAAAAAGGAGTCCGATTCCTATTATTACTCTCTGTAAACGTGGTGACGAATAAGCGTGTTGGCCACCTTAAATTCATTATAATACTATGTATGTAGGGTACATATGATATTAAAACAATTAAACTAATATTATGTATATTTTATAATATAAAAAAACTATTCACTTTGTTATCACTTCACTCTCCATCTTAAAGAGTGAAGT
The DNA here is from genome assembly GCF_011045815.1 of Proteus vulgaris. Classification (GTDB taxonomy): domain Bacteria; phylum Pseudomonadota; class Gammaproteobacteria; order Enterobacterales; family Enterobacteriaceae; genus Proteus; species Proteus vulgaris_B. The sequence goes on from NZ_CP047344.1 coordinate 2,576,304, forward strand.
GATAGATTAAAGTTCAAGGCAAATAATTAAGCGATACGTTCAATTTTAGCAGGTAAACCTTGACGAACAGAGGCACCAGATACCCAGTCTAACCAAGTATTGGTTATCTCTCTTGTTGGATCAGCAAACCCTAAATCATTAAGATTGATACCATTACCAATATCTTTATCCATCGGTAAAGGTTGTTCATCTAAGTAATGTTGACGAGAGCCTAATTCTTGATGCCCATAACCATGTTCAATCGCTAAAACACCTGGCATCACACCATCGAGTAAACTAATCTCAGCTTCAACTTGCCCACCAGGTGTTACAATACGAACCTTATCACCATGATTAACTCCCCATTTTTTACCATCTTGAGGATTAATTGCGACCAAATTACTCGGTTTCACCATTCGTAAACGTTGTATCATACCCGTTGAGCTACTCACTACATGAGACTTAAAGGACATTAGTTTTAATGGCCATTGATTTTCAGGATAGTGCTGGTGAATATCACTACCATCTGAAAGACGTGGTGGATAATAAGTTGGGCAACCACTATAACGCTCACCCGTTATTGCATGATGATTTTTCGCAACTTCTTCATTCCAAATTTGTAATGGTTTCTTCCACTGAGGTCCAGTTTCATCACCATTCCATGCTTTGTCATAAGGAGCAAAACGACCGCCTCGGGTGTAAATATATGCAACACGCAATACTTCTTCATTTTTTAATGTGGAAGTTATTGCTGGCAAAATTCGATCAACACCACTCAGTAAAATATCTTCATTAGTTGCAGGTGCAACCGGTTTTTCACCCATAAAAGCCATATTAGCCGCAACACGTAAATAGTAATCTTCTGCACTGTTGATTGGATAGAAATTTCCATCCATATCTTCAATAGCTTTATCACCAAAGCCGGGTAAATCTAAGGCTTTGGCAACAGCAATACAGAATGTTTCCATTGAGATTGGTTGGCCTTCCGCTGTTTTAGCAACTCGAGGTTCAATAATCGGCCAACGTGCGGTACTTGCTTTCACTTGAACACCAGACCAAGGCGCACTAAATCCCCAACTTTCAAAATTGTGAGTATCAGGCACGATATAGTCTGCGAGCGCGGTTGTTTCATTCATAAAGGCATCAATGCCGATAATTAAAGGCAAATGCTTCGGATCTTTAAGACGCTCTTCCATTACTTGACGAATACCAGCGATCCCATAAACAGGATTGGTCATATTCGTGATCCATGCTTTTAATGAATAAGGATAACCCGCTAATGCAGAACCTAGTTGCTCAGTTAATTGCCCTGCGGCAAACGGATACCAAGGCGCTTTTGCCGGATATGGAGATTCCCCTTTCTCTACACGCTCACGATATTCATCGGATTTTTCATAGGCAGCTTTACTACGCGATAACACCATACCTTTTGGCTTCACTTTACCCTTAAAGCTATCCATTTTGTAACAAGGGCCATCTGTTGCACCATTAAATTTACCGCCACCAACAGATACCCCACCTTTAAGGTTTAAGTTACCTATTAGTGCATTGAGCATGATCACGCTCCAAGCAGTATAAAAACCATTTCCTCCCATCATACCACCATGAGAGATAACAGCAGCTTTTCGCCCATAAGCGGTGAATTCACGGCCTAATGCAGCAATGGTCGTTTCTGGTACTTTACAACGCTCGCTATATTCAGCCAGTGTCATACGTTTAGCTGCTTCATCAAGTAATTGGAAACTTGATTTTACCGTCACTTCAGTGCCTGTTTTTAAAGTGACTTTATGCGTAGCAAATAATTGTGCTTTATCGATTTGTGTCGCAGGAACTAATTCACCATCTAGTGATAACACTAAGTTTTGCTCTTCCCCCTCAGCAACATCATTAAAATGTGCCGTGGTAAGCATTTGTCCTGAAAGTGGATGTTTTTCATCACTGATCACAAGGTGAGTCGCATTTGTCCAGCTCTTCTCACCCACATTTTTCATTGAAACTTCGCTTGGCACTGACAGATAGTCTGCATTGTAGCGCTTATTTTCAATGATCCAGCGGATCATTCCCATCACTAAAGCGGCATCCGTTCCTGGTTGAACAGGAACCCAATGCCCATGATCGTTAGCTAATGTTGTTGTTAACGGTAAAGCCGGTGCAACAACCACATAATTAAACGAGTCACGAATACGTGCATTAGCTAATTGGCGACCTTGGCGCTTAAATGGATTACCTGATTGTGCTGGTGATGTTCCTAAGAACAGTGCAAATTCAACGTAATCCCAATCTGGTTTAACGTGGGCGTTTTTATCTAAATCGTTCATTAACGCACCAGAACCAGCACGATACGCTAATCCGCAATAAGAGCCATGAGCACCAAAGTTTTTACTACCAAATGAGTTTTGAGCAAAGCGACGAATAAATGTATCACGCCCATCATCACCCGCATTTGTCATTAATAATTGGTTAGCTTTAGGGCCTAATGAGGGTTGTTTGGGATCAATAAGAGTATCTAAATCACGGATCGCACGTAAACCATCAACATGACCTTCTCCAAACAAATCACCGCCTTCAACAATTTCTTGGATCAATTGTTCAAAGCTAATGCGTTTCCATTTACCTTCACCCCGTTTACCGACTCGTTTCATCGGTTCAAGAATTCGAGTTGGGCTATCAAGGCTTTCCATCATGGTTGCACCACGCGCACAAGCCGTAGAGCGATTTTCTAACCCACTTTCACCCCCCATTTTTTCAAATGCTTCTTTAATTGGCATGTTGTAGCCAAAATGATGATCATGAGAAAGTGGATGATAAGGGTTACCTGCAATACGTAATACTTTATTGTTTGCTCGATCAACACGGGCACGAACACCGCATTGCGTCCAACAACCAAAACATTGGGTCATACAAACAGATTGATCAGTATTCGCTTGCCAATTGCTCTCTTTAACAACCTTACCTTCAGGTAATAACGAGTTACCATTGATCCTATCAAGTGTCACTTTACCCGATGTGCCATCAACTAAACCATCTACGGCACGTTTAGCAACATCACGGTAGCTGGCAGCAAATGCGGTAATACCACCGATAACTAATCCACCTTTAAGCCATTGACGTCTTGTAAATTTAGCCATGCTGCACTCTCCTGACAACCCAACGAATACTTTCTCTAAAGATGATGGTTAACGCTATCCACAATCCAAATGTTCCGACGATTGCCATCAGTCCATCATTGCCTAGCGTAAACTCATAAGGATTTGTAATAATGTTATATTTTGGAAGATATTGCGCACCCATCAACATTAACCAGCGTAATACCCACGCAAGCCCCATTGATACAAATGCCATCATGGTAATAAATGCAACCGAACGAGCTTGTTTTGCCATCAAAAGTCCCATCGCAACAGAGATAACCCATAGTGCGATAACGCCCATAGCACTCCACCAGCCAAGACTTCCCATTGCTAATTGTTGTCTAATGGCTTGACCTGAAATAGTATCGCCAGCAACCCAAAAACCTGTACATACTGCTAATAACATTAATGAACTTACAAACCACATCGCTAATTCACGTTGATGTATAGGTTCACGACGCGTTCCTAATGCCAACAATGTTGGTAGTACTTGCATTGCACTAAAGAACAGAAGGATCGGTAACCAATAGGTATACAGCACAGGTCTTGCTTTTAAGATAGAAGCTTCGCGCCCTGTATATAACAGCAAACCAATTGCAGTTAATGAGCAAGCTAATGCAACCCAACGTGTTAATTTATATTCACGTTTCCACACTAAGCGAACAACCATTGCCGCAAAGTAAAGCATGCTAAACGCCGAGAATAATGGCAGTAATATTGAACCCCATGCCATCCACGACCACGGTGTTGGATAAGCATAAAAGTGCCATACACGTGCGGTCTGGTGTAAATCTGCAGTTAAAGCAAGCGGTGCTGTAATACCCGCTGTTACTGCAATAAATACCGCAACGGCTTCTAAACGTTGATTACCTGCTCGGCCTTTCCAACACTGCCAACAGGCGTAAAGTGTTGCACTGCAAGCAATACCAATAAAAAAGAAATACTGCACAGCCCAAGGCAACCAAAAATATTCTTGCGGGATCGCCATGACTTCTTGAATTTGAGAGACTTGCGAGATCATGAGTGAACCTCCTGCTGCCATAATGCTGGTTGTCCTTGACCTGCTAACGGTTGTACAAATGCATCATCGAGGCCGAGATAGAAAACTTGTGGCAATGTGCCACTTTCTGGTTTTAATACTTTCAGCTCTTTTTCATGTGTACGCAGCATTTTGCTAATAGTGCTATTAGGATCTTTCATATCACCAATAATACGCGCGCCACCAACACAAGATTCGACACAGGCTGGCAATAAACCGACTTCAAGGCGATGCGCACAGAAAGTGCATTTATCCGCAGTTTGTGTTGAGTGATTAATAAAACGTGCATCGTAAGGACATGCTTGAACACAATAAGCACAACCAACACAACGTTCATTATCAACAACAACAATGCCATCTTTACGTTGGAAAGTTGCTTGGACAGGGCAAACTGGGACACAAGGCGGTTCATCACAATGGTTACATAATCTAGGTAGCAAGACGTTAGTTATCCCTTCTTGCCCCTTGATAGCAACCTGATATTGGTTTACTGTCGTCCTAAATTGCCCTTGGGGTGTTTGATTTTCAATATTACAGCTCACAGTACAGGACTGGCATCCTACACAACGGCGTAAATCAATCAGCATGCCATAGCGTTTATCTTCCGAGCCTTCACGACGCTCAGGTGATAATTTAATGCCGGCTTCAGCTAAAGGAACCAGTGAAGCACCCGCAGTAAGGACCCCTAATTGTTGTAGAAATTTTCGTTTTCCAAGATCCATATTTGTCTCCAGCATCACTCAACAACACAATCTCACAATGAGTGAAGGAAATAGAAAGTAAAAAGTATGTGTTTTGTTATAAGAGCATTGTAAAAATTACTGAAGACAACACCTATTGTGGTTTACCACATACTGGGTATGAACTTGATCCAAAACAATATTTAATATTAGATATTTATGACGATAAAACAGACAATTGGGATAAGAAAAGCAGTAAGTATCGGATTATTGCTGCTCTTTTTTGTACTACCTCTACATGCCATTGCAAAAGAGTGGAGCATTGGCGTCTTAGCCTTACGGGGTGATGCTTCAACACAAAGACACTGGTTGCCTCTTGTTCAAACATTAAATGAACAATTTCCTTCAGAAAATTTTGTGTTAGTTCCCTTAAATCTGGAAGAAATGAAGCTAGCAGTAGCGAAAAAAAATGTTGATTTCTTGCTAACAAACCCTGCGCAATTTATTCAATTAGATAATGCTTTTCCATTACGCTGGTTGCTCTCTTTACGCTCTGGTTATGAGCCTGATAACACAACACGAAATGTGATTGGTAGCCTGATTTTAGTTCGTAATGACAGCCCAATTACGTCTGTTCACGAGCTAATAGGAAAGCGTGTGGGTGCCATTGCTCCTGATGCTTTTGGTGGTTATCTTTTAGGTTATAAAGCACTACGCGAAGAAGGTATTGATCCCGATAAAGATTTCACATTACGTTTCACCGGTTTTCCTGCCGATGCCTTGCTTTATCTCTTACGAGATGAAGATATTAACGCGGCAATTATTCCCGTCTGCCTACTAGAAAATATGGATAATGAGGGGTTGATTCGAAAAAGTGATTATCGTCCAGTGATTTCCTATCAAACTAACACGCCGTGTTTAACTAGTACCCCCCTATATCCTAATTGGTCATTCGCCGCATTAGACACTGTGCCTGATGAGTTAGTTGATAAAGTAACTCGCATTTTACTCACAGATGACAGTAAACCCATGAAATGGGGAGCCCCTGCGTCACATACACAAGTTGAAAACTTACTCAGAGAAGTCAACCAACATCCTCGACAACGACAACTTTGGCAAGATGCAAAAAGCTGGGCAATCCAACACCAATTTATTATTGGTCTTTCGTTGGCGGCTATTCTTTTTCTTATTTTAAACCAAGTGTGGATTAGCTATTTAGTAAGACGTCGCAGTCAACAATTAGAGCATGCACATAATCGATTAAGGCAGCAAAAAGAAGAATTAGAACATGCTCAACGCTTAAATATATTGGGGGAGATGGCTTCAGGATTTGCCCACGAACTTAATCAGCCTCTTTCTGCCATAAAAAGTTATGCACAAGGTAGTGTTATTCGCCTTAAAAAAGAAAATGAGTCACACCCGCTATTACCTGCATTGCAACAAATAGACAAACAAGCACAACGCGGTGCTGATATCATTAGAAATCTACGTTTATGGGTTGGAAAACAGACACCTAACACAGATACAATTACGCTTTCTCATCAGAATATCGCTGAGTGTATCCACCATATTTGGAAACTTTTACGTGTAGAAGAAAAATACCCACAAGTTTCACTGAAAACCAATGTTGATGAGCATGATACTCTGTGTTTACCTGAAACCTTATTAGAGCAAATTTTATCGAATTTAATCACCAATAGCCTGCAAGCAGGTGCGAAGCACTTGAAGATAAGTACACACAAAGCACCGGATAGATTGCTTGTCGTTATTGAAGATGATGCAGGCGGAATGAGTCATAGTCAGCTTGAACAACCTTTTTCTCCATTCCAAACAACAAAAACGGAAGGGCTTGGATTAGGTTTAGTGATTTGCCAACGATTACTACTTTCTCAAGGTGCGGATATTCACATTGAAAATCAACAAAATGAGCAAAATAATATCGGATTAAAAATCACACTTATTTTCCCTAATAAAAATAAATAACGGAGAAAAAATGCCCACTATTCACCTTGTGGATGATGATCTTGCAGTCACTGATGCTTGTCAGTTTTTATTAGAAAGCTTAGGTTATTCAGCCCATGTTTGGAATGATAGCGAATTTTTTATCAACAATGTCAATCTCTATCAACAAGGGGTTGTGCTATTAGATATGCGGATGCCAAAACCTGACGGTAGACAAGTCCACCAGCATTTAATTGATAAGCACAGCACACTTTCTGTGATTTTTTTAACGGGCCATGGTGATATTCCTATGGCTGTGGAGGAGATCAAAAAGGGAGCTATTGATTTTTTACAAAAACCCGTTGATAGCAATGCACTGCTATCTGCCTTAGATGCCGCATTTCTTGAAACAAATATCCGTTTTACAGCACATGATATTCGTCGTCGCTATGCATCATTAACCCCAAGAGAAAAAGACATTGCTTATTATGTTATTCAAGGTTTAATGAACCGAGAAATCGCTGAAGTTGCTTGTGTTTCAATAAGAACTGTTGAAGTTCATCGAGCCAAAGTAATGGATAAAATGGCCGCAAAAAATATTGCTGAATTGGTGACTGCATTACAAGGCATTGAAATAATTTCACCTAATTTATGACAAAATTTCTTATCTGCGCTAAAAAGTGTCACAATATAAGATATTCATTGGAAAAATAGTAAATAGATAGGCTTATGATAAAGTCACCTCCATTTAAAAAATCATTTTTGCAGCCTAAGTATTGGCTGACTTGGTTTGGGATCGGATTACTCTATATTCTGGTTCTGCTTCCTTATCCTGTCATTTATTGGCTAGGTACACGCCTAGGCCGTTTCTCTAAAGTTTTTTTAAAAAAACGACTCCAAATAGCGGAACGAAATCTTGAACTTTGTTTTCCACAAATGCCAAAAAGTGAACGCGAAGCTTTAGTTAATAAAAATTTCGAATCTGTTGGTATGGGATTGTTTGAGACTGGAATGGCTTGGTTTTGGCCTGAATGGCGAGTTAAGCGCTGGTTTAAAGTCAGCGGACTTGAAAACATTTCAGCGGTTCAAGAAAAAGGACAAGGCATCTTACTTATTGGGATACATTTTCTTACTCTCGAACTAGGTGCTCGTATTTTTGGTATCTATAACCCAGGAATTGGTGTTTACCGCCCTAACGATAACCCCGTTATGGACTGGCTACAAACATGGGGTCGATTACGCTCTAATAAATCGATGATCGACAGAAAAGATGTCAAAGGCATGATACGTAGTTTAAAAGCGGGTGAAATTGTTTGGTATGCACCTGACCATGATTATGGCCCACGGAAAAGCGTTTTTGTACCTTTGTTTGCTGTTGATAAAGCAGCAACAACAACGGGAACTTATATTCTGGCAAGAACCAGCAAACCAGCATTAATTCCATTTACGCCCAAACGCTTACCTGAAGGTAAGGGTTATGAGCTAATTATTTCTCCGGCTGTTGCTGATTTCCCCGTTGATAATGAGGAAAATACTGCTAAAGCGATGAATAAAGTGGTTGAACAAGAGATTTTACGTGCGCCAGACCAATATATGTGGTTGCATCGTCGCTTTAAAACCCGCCCAGAAGGTGATGCTTCTTTATATAACGAAATAAAGAAAGTACACTAATCACAAAGTGGCTGTTTTATTCCAAAGCAGCCACTTTGTAATATGACAACACGCTGATACAACAATAATAAAATCAACAACAGCACACGCTGTAAACTCCTGCAAAAAACATTATAAGAGCAAGACCTATCGCACTTATTCTGTATCATGGCTATATTCTTATTCACTATAAATAAGAAAACCGATGCGTTGTCACAATATTCAACGTCACCACGGTTATGTTCAGCCTATTTTCTTGGTTTACTCTCTCGTTCTCGGCTAAAGGAGTAACATGGATCTCAAGCCCCGAAATAATTCTTGGAAACGTAATCTTTATATTGTCTGGTTTGGTTGTTTTCTAACTGGCGCAGGTTTTAGTTTGATCATGCCTTTTCTTCCTTTATATGTTGAAGAATTAGGTATAACCGATCATGAAGAGCTTAACCTTTGGACGGGTGTAGCATTTAGTATTACTTTTCTTTTTTCTGCTATCGCTGCCCCTTTCTGGGGAAAATTATCTGATAGGAAAGGTCGAAAATTAATGCTATTACGCTCTGCCCTTGGCATGGCCATCGTCATGGTATTAATTGGTTTTGCACAAAATATATGGCAATTATTGGTATTACGTGCCTTGCTTGGTGTATTAGGTGGCTTTGTTCCTAATGCTAACGCATTAATTGCAACTCAAGTTCCTGTCAAAAAAAGTGGTTGGGCATTAGGGACCCTTTCAACAGGTGCCGTAAGTGGCGCTTTAATTGGTCCTTTAATTGGAGGGATGCTTGCTGACCTCTATGGTTTACGCCCTGTATTCTTTATTACTTCAGCGGTTTTATTTATTTGTTTTCTAGTCACCCTCTTTTTCGTGAGTGAAAACTTCACGCCTGTTTCTAAAAAAGACGCACTAACCACAAAACAGGTTTTTTCATCACTTAAAAACAAAAGACTCGTTGTATGTCTATTTTTCACCACAATGATCATACAAGTAGCGACGGGCTCTGTTACGCCTATTTTGACACTTTATATCCGTGAATTAACAGGATCGGTCAGTAACCTTGCCTTTATCAGTGGCGTTGTTGCCTCTGTACCTGGTATTGCTGCACTTATTAGTGCCCCTCGCTTTGGTAAGCTAGGCGACCGAATTGGCCCTGATAAAGTCCTTATTTTTACCCTCGGACTCTCTATTTTTATGTTAATTCCAATGGCGCTGGTCAGTAATTATTGGGAACTTGGTGCGTTACGATTTTTACTTGGTGCAGTTAATGCGGCCATGTTACCAGCAGTACAAACGCTTATTCTCTATAACATTACCCCTGCTATTGCGGGTCGAATTTTTAGTTATAACCAAGCACTAAGAGATGTTGGAAATGTTACAGGACCGTTAATGGGTGCTTTTGTTGCTGCAAGCTATGGATTTAGAGCTGTTTTTTATTTCACCGCGGCTGTTGTCTTTTTTAATCTAATTTATTCTTGGTTAAGCTTTAGAACGCCACAAGAAAAGTAGTCAAAAAATCCACAAATAAGATTAGTTAATAGTTTTTTTTCTTCAAAAAATTACACTTTTACATTTAAAGGCCCAATTGTTACTTTTTTTATTCTATTTTTTGTAATTTATTGTTTATTAAGAACATTCTTAACACCTATTTGTTAAGACCTCTAAAATTTTCTTGTCCTCTTTTTTCAAAAAATTGCAAGGTTAACTATTGCAAAATGAGATTTTTATCGACTTTTACACCAAAAAATGGTTTATAAAGTATTAAATATACTTTTAGTCGCTAAATTCTGACAAAAGTATGTTAAAAATATATTAATTAAATGCAGTGAATATTGATAACAGAATGAAATAATTTTGTTTCATCACTTGCTAATATTTTGTTCTTTTTACTTGCAAACGACCTGTAGAGGTTTTTTTTGGGAATTTAAGATGCAATCTACTCACTCAAAATCTAGCCGAACTTTCTTTGGCCACCCATATCCATTAAGCTCCCTTTTCTTCACTGAAATGTGGGAACGCTTTTCTTTCTATGGTATTCGCCCATTATTGATTCTATTTATGGCGGCAACCGTTTATGAGGGTGGCATGGAAATCCCCAGAGAGCAGGCTTCTGCTATTGTGGGTATTTTCGCTGGCGGTGTTTATTTAACATCGCTACCTGGAGGTTGGCTCGCTGATAACTGGTTAGGTCAACGCCTAGCTGTATGGTATGGCTCTATCTTTATCGCATTAGGGCACCTATCCATCGCACTTTCTGCGTTTTGGTCACAAGATCTGTTCTTTATCGGTTTATTACTGATTGTATTAGGTACAGGGTTATTTAAAACCTGTGTCACAGTGATGGTAGGAACCTTATATAAAAGGGATGATACTCGCCGTGATGGTGGATTTTCCTTATTTTATATGGGTATCAATATGGGCTCATTTATTGCACCACTCATCACGGGGTTCTTAGTACGTGATTATGGCTGGCATTGGGGCTTTGGTATCGGTGGGATTGGTATGCTTGTTGCGTTACTGATTTTCCGCTTTTACGCCGTACCGACCATGCGTCGTTTTGATAGCGAAGTTGGTTTAGATTCAAGCTGGGATCGCCCAACGGTTGTTCGTCGTAATGTCGGTCAATGGATTTTAGCATTATCTGTCGTTCTTATGGCAATTGTTGGCCTTATTATTTCTGGTGTTATTCCTTTTAACCCAGTTGCTGTGGCTAACTTTATGGTCTATGTGATTTCCGGTAGTGTTATCGCCTATTTTATCTATTTATTCCTATTCGCTGGATTAAGTAGTAGTGATCGTTCTCGCTTATTTGTTTGTTTCCTTTTATTGGTTTCAGCCGCCCTTTTCTGGTCTGCATTCGAACAAAAGCCAACATCATTTAACTTATTTGCCAATGACTATACAGACTTAAACTTTATGGGCTTTGAGATCCCAGCAGTTTGGTTCCAGTCTGTAAACGCGCTGTTTATTATTGTTCTTGCTCCTGTCTTTAGTTGGTTATGGCCAATGATGGCACGTAAGAATATGAATTTAAGCAGCATCACTAAATTCGTGATTGGTATTTTATTTGCAGCAGGTGGCTTTACCGTCATGATGTTTGCATCTGAGAGCGTTATCGCAACAGGACAAGGCGTTTCACCACTTTGGTTGATTGGTAGCATCTTATTGCTGACATTAGGTGAATTATGTCTAAGCCCAATTGGCCTTGCCACAATGACTATTTTAGCCCCAGCAAGAATGCGTGGGCAGGTCATGGGATTATGGTTCTGTGCAAGCGCATTAGGTAATTTAGCTGCTGGTTTAATGGGTGGGAATATTCGTCCAGACAAATTGGATGTTATGCCTGATTTCTTCTCTCATGTTTCTATCGCACTGGTTATTTGTGCCATTGTTCTTGCTGCACTGATTATTCCAGTTCGTAAGATTTTACAAAGCGCAGATAGCAAAGAGAAAGCACAAGCTTAATTTCACTTGCTCGTTACTGAAGCCATGCCTCATCTACTTTTAGGCATGGCTTTTTACTTTTATACCCTGTTATTTAAAGGTGATTTTTATATATTGCACCTAGTATTTAAAACACTTAATCTCATTATCTTCTATTTATTGATAGTTTATCACTAAGGTAATGCGATGACTGTTCTTCCTATTTATTATGTTAATGCCTTTTCCTCTACATCTTTTTCAGGAAACCCCGCAGCTGTCATTTTGTTAGAAGAATGGTTGCCTGATGCCACCTTAATTGCACTTGCCAGTGAGATTAATTTACCTGAAACCGCCTTTTTAGTAGATAATCACATTCGCTGGTTTACACCCAAAATAGAAGTACCATTATGTGGGCATGCCACATTAGCCACCGCATTTGTATTAAAGACGATTAAACACGTTTCAGATAATTTATTTAAATTTCATTCACTTTCAGGTGAGCTCACCGTCTCTTGCCAAGACTCATTTTTTACGCTTGATTTTCCAACCATTCCTGCGACGTTAAATAACAGCATAAAATCACAACTCGAAACACAACTTAATTTAACCATCAATGAAGTTTGGCAAGCGCGTGATAGATATGTTTGCTTTTTGTCTGAAGCAGATCAAGTGATTAATTATCAACCTGATTTTTCTCAAATAGCCCAGTTAGATTTACCTGGCGTTATTATTACTGCAAAAGGGGATAAACCTTTTGATTTTATTTCTCGTTTCTTTGCACCAGTAAAAGGAGTAAATGAAGATCCCGTTACTGGCACATCTCACTGTGTCTTAGCTCCTATTTGGAGCGATAAGCTCAATAAAAAACAATTACATGCAAGACAAGTCTCAAAGCGAGGTGGAAATATCGACTGTGAATTAAAAAATGGCCGTATTCTACTTACAGGTGATGCTGCTCTTTTTCTAGCAGGCGAAATTACCTTTTAATTACTGACGACATTATCAGCCATTCATCTACTTTGCTTTCAATTTACTCTATTTTATACTGTGGGGAATATTTCCCTACAGTATCAAAAAGAAGAAGGCTTTATTGTTATGTCTATCTCTGACTTATCTCCTGAACTGCAAGATAAAATCAAGAATTCAGTTACTCGTGTTTCTAAAGTTATCTTTCCAACCACAACTAATCATCACTCCACACTCTTTGGTGGTACTGCATTAGCTTGGATGGACGAAGTCTCATTTATTACCGCCACACGCTTTAGTCGTAAACGCCTAGTGACTGTTTCAACCGAAAAGATTAACTTTAATCACCCGATCCCATCAGGTACGATTATTGAACTTGTAGGTGAAGTTATTCGTGTTGGACGTACCAGCTTAACTGTTAATGTCTCTATTTTTCTGGAAGATATGTACGCAGAAGGACGAGAAGAAGTGATCCATGGCCAATTTAATTTTGTTGCTGTCGATAATGCTGGTAAGCCCACGCCATTATTCGACAAATAGCTTCCTATAAAGAGTAAAAAACCTCTTTTTACCTTCCTTAATTAAAAAGTACATGATTTTATTATGTCGTAAATTATTATTAATAATAACAAGACATTAAAATAATTAATTCAAATGGATATTTTTCAATCAAAGAAAAATATTCAATAAAATCAACAATAAATAAGATTACTAACATGTAAGACAAGAGTTATCCACAGTTAATGTGGATAACTACATTAAGTCAAAACCTAGAGAACACAGATTTTGACTACCGCAAATTCAATCTGACAAACAGTTAATTTTTTTCCTTTATCAGAGCTCTCTGCAATCACAATATCGATAGACTGTAAATATTTACGCCCTACTTCCTGAGCAAATTCAATTGAAGGCTCTATCAACAATATTGCACCTATAGCATCAAGTTTATTTGGGAAATCAACAGGTGAGGCTATTTCTGCTACAGATTTCATTTTACTTTCTGCTATTTCTTGCGCTTTATCTGTTGCAGCTTGATTAACTCTTATCTGCTTTTCACAAACACCACCGCCAGAATGAAGATAGATCATAATCAACTCGTAATATAAAAAAAGGTTGTCATCTTTATTATTCAAAGCTACAGCATAAAAGCCAGCTTATAAATAGAAAAATAACAACCTTATTTCAGCTTCACGCCTAAACAGCACGATATAACATAAAGTTACCAGCCATAAGAAACACCACCACCCACAACACCGCGATCTTCTGTATTCCATGAAGCTGAAACACGAATAATTGCACTTTCTGTTATTTGATACTGGGCGCCCGTTGCAAGTGCATTAGCATCTCGATAATTACCAACCCCCACACCTAAACTAAAAGTGTGAGCCGTCACATAGGGAATATTCGCCATAGCTGCAACGGAAGCAATACCCGCACTTGCTCTCTTATCTGCCTTATCAATTTTATTATCCATATTTTTCAGTGCAACATCGTTATCAATAAAGATGTTCTTAATTTTATTATTGGTATACTCATTCGCAATAGAGATAGAGTCATGTTTTGATCTTTCGATATATTCCTTCAACGATTCATCTCTCTCACTAATAATGTTATTAGTGATATTAATATACTCATTTCCCTTTTGAGTAATATACTTCTCACGCTCCTTTGTTATTTTTTCATTATTTTTACCAATAAGTCCCTCCATTCCCGATGCTATTTTACTAATTTCTATATCCGTATAACTATTAGCACTTTTTTCTGATGCTTTAACTTTCCCTTCTGTTGATATCGTAATTTCATCTCTAACATTACCAATGTGCTCAACTATTTTTACATCCTGCTCATTAATTTTAAAATCAGTATACTCTTTACCACTATTTTCAATTTCAATAAATCTATCATTTGTATAATTTTTAATATTATTTTCAGACTCACTAATTTTATTATTAGTATGCTCTTCTATTCCTTTTTTTATATCATTGACTTTATTATCAGTATAAGATTCCACACCAGCTTTCATTTCTGAAAGCTTATCTTCGGTATAAAGATAAAATTCATTTTTTTCTTCATTAAGATAATTAATAATAGTACCTTGATGTTCTTTTATTTTACTATCGGTATATTGATTCGATTTTTTATTTGCATCATCAGCTAATACCTTTGCTTTAGATTCACTTTGTTTTAATACAGCTTCACTTGCTTTAGAAATATCATTTTGTATTACTTTATTATTTTCATTTATTTGAGTTGTGGTTGCTTTGAGTAAAGCATTTTTTTCTTGCTCAATTTTATCATTAATGACAATATTATTGTCATTAATACGCTTATCAGTTTCAATTAGAATATTATTTTTCTCTTCTTTCAGTTGAGAAACGTTCACAGCATCTGTATCTTGTGTTCCTGCTGCAACATTAATAATTTGTCGTTGATTTGTATCACTCCCTATCGATAGCGTATTATCTCGATTATTACTGCTTTTATCGCCTAATATAATTGCGTTATTCGCTGTTCCTGTTGACTTACTTCCAATAATCACAGAATTATCTGCACTATTAGAAAGACGGCTACCGCTTCCTAAAATAACACCATTTTCAGCATTATTTATTGCACCTTTTCCTATACTAATGGCGTCTTTATTTTCACTATATGCCTGAGAGCCAATAGAAAGAGATCCTTCACCAATTGCCATAGCACCACTTCCTAATGACAATGCATTATCACCAATTGCTGTACTTTTATGTCCAATTGCAGTTGCGTTGTTCCCTTCAGCACCCGCATTAGCACCAATTGCTGTTGATTGGTCTGAATGTGCCCACGTATTATATCCAACTGCTGTCGACTCATTACCATCTGCTTTACTATTTCCACCTAATAAAGTGGTATTATTGGCATGAGAAAATGTAGATGAAAATAATATAATGGCCAATAATTTTATTTTAAAACTGATATTACAAATCATATTCATATCACTCCATAATTAATAAACTCATATATAGAGTAATATGTATTTTATTTTTTACACATTATATATTTTACAAAAAAATTAATTACCTTAGGATACTCCATTGTAAATGAATAATAACTTTATCATATAATTATAAT
This sequence comes from Proteus vulgaris, assembly GCF_011045815.1. Lineage (GTDB taxonomy): Bacteria > Pseudomonadota > Gammaproteobacteria > Enterobacterales > Enterobacteriaceae > Proteus > Proteus vulgaris_B. Next base: position 2,592,207 of record NZ_CP047344.1, read on the forward strand.
ATAAATAAAAAAGTAAATTACTACTTTTGTATTTTTAAAACAAAATCAATCACTAAAGAAAAAAGACAAATAATAAAAACACAAGAAATAATCAGCATGTTAAAAAGAAGAATAAATTTAATAAAATTAAAATGTTTTAAATTTTGAGATGAAGATCAAATAATAATAACGTTATTTTTTTATATTTTAATAGTATCATAAATCTATATTACAAAAATAACTAAGTAAAAACCCCTAAATATTTTTATATTTAGGGGTCTATGTTTATTCAATAAAATTTGCTTCTGCGATTAATAATTTATCAATTGAGGACTGACATAAATAAGGCCTAAGCGCTTCAAATTTCTTCTCTGACCATTGATAAATTTTTAACAATAAAAGTTGCTCAATCACATTTGGATCAAAACGATATTTAAGATGTTTTGCTGGTGTTCCACCTACAATGCTATAAGGTTCCACATCTTTGGAAACAACACTATTAGCAGCGACAATAGCCCCTTCACCAACAGTGACCCCAGGCATTATCATTGCACGCATTCCTATCCATGCACCATCCTGAATATGAGTATCACCTTTACCTATATAAGCTTCTTCAATTTTATCCATAAAAGGATAAAGTGAGAACCAATCGAGACGATGGGTATGATTTCCGCCCATTAATATAACGGCTTGTGCACCAATACAAACATAATCACCGATATATAATTTATCAATTTCCCATAATGGTTTCCATTGCAAGCTAATTTCATCACCATAAAGATAGCGCACAACCGAAGCTTCAAAACCCTCATCCCAACAATCACTGTAATAGCTATGTTGTCCTTTAATGATAATGTTTTTATTTTTTACTGTTTCATGCAGATATTCTACACGTGACCAATGCTTATTTTTCATAATATGACTCGCTATAAATTAATGAGTCATCAAAGAATGCTTAATTCTCTGATGATGTGTTCGCATTCAAAACACATCGTCTTAAGCAATCCTAGGTTGAAGCAATAAAGGATTTATTTTCATTTTACTTTATGATCCGATCTCATTATTCAATAAGCTTACACTACTACTATTCTCTGTCATGATAAGCTTTATTGATGAAAAAACCACGGATAATCTACATAACATTTATGACTATCCATGGCTTAAAAAATAACTATTTAAAAAAATCTTTACTACCATGAGGCGCACAACGTAAATATTGAGGTGCAACTTTTATGGTTTGTTTCAGTTTTTCTGCCGCATGCCAAGGCCAACGAGGATCGTATAAAATGCCTCGACCTAATGCAATAAAGTCAGCTTGCTCTGTTAATAAAATAGCTTCAGCTTGTTCTGGCTCAGTAATAAGTCCAACCGTAATAACTGGCAATTGTGTTTCATTATAAATAGCCTGAGCAAATGGCACTTGATAATTAGGGCCTAGTTTAATATTTTGCTTATCAGATAAACCACCTGAAGAAACATGAATATAGTGGCAACCTAATTCTTCGAGGTGTTGTGTTAAAGCAACTGTGCTTTCAAGATCCCAGCCACCGTCAACCCAATCTGTTGCAGAAATCCTCACACCAATACAAACATTATCAGAAACAGCATTTTTCACACCAACAAAAACATCTACTAATAACCGACTACGATTATTAAAATCGCCACCATATTGATCTGTTCTATCATTTGATAATGGGGATAAGAATTCATGCAATAAATATCCATGAGCACCATGAATTTCAATAACATCAAAACCCGCTGATTCTGCTCTTTTCGCCGCATCAATAAAGGATTGTTTTATCTCTTCAATTTCTTCAATCGTCAGAGCATGAGGCAGATGGTTTTTTCCAAAAGGAATTGCTGAAGGTGCAACTTTTTGCCAACCATGAGGAGAATCTGGTGCTAATGATACACCACCATTCCAAGGTAAATCGGTTGATGCTTTACGTCCTGCATGGGCGATTTGTATACCAATTTTAGCAGAGGAATATTGCTTAATATTATCAACCAATTTTTTTAATTCACAGCCATGCTGATCAGACCAAATACCTAAATCTTTATAGCTAATACGACCTCTCGATTCAACGGCAGTTGCTTCCACAATCACAAGCGAAGCACCTGATAATGCAAGCTGCCCATAATGCATAGTGTGCCATGTCGTCGGATAACCATCTTGTGCCGAATATTGGCACATAGGCGCAACAATAATACGATTATCTAACTGATGGGGGCCTAATTTTTTAGGGGAGAACAACAAACTCATATAAAGCCTCCTGCTACCAATAAGAATTTATGCAAAGAAAATTACTTTGCTTATAAATAAATGGATTTAATATACAAGTTTAAGGCTATCGGATCTTATCCATCAAGGCGATGCTCTACTTCACATTGTGATGATAAATACTCTATTTCTTAGTTATTATTTATTCTGACTTAAACCTTATAGTTATTAAAAAATGTAAGAGTTACTCAATAAACTATTACGTTATTTTAATCTTCTACAATGTCATAAGATATTATTTGAAAAAATAAAACAAGAAATGAGTGGAATGAAAAAGATCAGCACCGAACGCTGATCTTTTTCTAATTAGTTATTCGATTTTGCAGGCTTAACCAGTAACAGAGAGAAACGTCTTGCGATAGGCAATACAAATAAGACTGTTGGAAAAGCAATCATCCAAGAGATCCCCCAAGAGCTTAACCATGGGGAGATAACATACATACCCATTCCTAACGATTTGATGGTGCTAATAAAAGCAACAATACCTGACATAATAAAAGAAAGGAAAAAAGGAACAAGAAAAACCATTGCTCGGGTAGGTAGTTTAGGAATACCTAAAAAGTAATTTTTGTCATGAAAAGACATAATGAAAGACTCCAATAATACGATTGTACAACGGCACATAACTGCCAATACAACAGGCTAAAAATAAGTTATATGCGTTGATTAACGTAAACGCTTACGAGTCTTATTGACCAAACTGTAGGCTAGTTTATTAATAAATATTTTTTTGTCAACTAAATTATTCTATTCTCGCCTAGGTAGTAAATAACTTAAGATAAATATACGTTGCTTTTATTTTATATAAATTTTATTTATATAATTAGATAATTAAAAATAATAAAAATGAGAAAACATTATCTTGTTTTCTCATCCTTTTTTACCAATCTCTTGTTGCAATTAATTCTTCTATATCAGCATCTTTAAAACCATATTCATCAGCAATAATACCAAAATCTTCGGCAATACACTCTCTTGCAACAGTTTCAATATCACTACCTTCTTCACAAAAAGCCTCAGCAAGATCATTAAATTGATCTGTTGTTTCTTGAGTTAAAACATAAAGTTCTGATAACTTTTTAGGTGAAGTTGCTTCAATTTTCAAACACAATGTTTTAAGTAAATCTTGTCCTTTTTTTACAAGGTGAGCAGGATAATATTCATCATTTTCCATCTCTTTTAAAAAAGGGTATGAAGCTAAGACTGAATTTTTAATCATGGTGAAATCCTATTTAAGTGTATTTACCTTAATGACATAAAATACATGTCCTTTTTCTGGTAAAAGTATATTACCTTCTTTAATTAAATGATTCATTTCTGTTACACTTAATTTATACAACTTTAAGAGTGAATAGAAAATAGGCAATAAAGTAAAATGACTAAAAAAATACGAATGATTTTTCTTGTTTTGACTATTGCTTTACTTTCTTTTTTTATTTTTAATACCTATTTTAAGTACTCCCCCTTAGCAACATGGAAATTTTATGGCAGTAATGATGAATACATTACAGGCCATTACTATCCACCAGCCAAAGACAGTGCAACAGACCTCATAATTTCAATTCCAGAAGTTCCAGAAAAAAACGGTTTGAAAATAACAAAATGGGATGGTTGTCATTTAAAATTAAACAACGATAACAAAATATTGGATATCTCTTATTTTACAGATGGACTCGTTCAAGCCTCATTTTCCACAGATAATCCAATTTATATACCTCTAATAGAACTTAATTTTTATCAGCCTGATGATATGCATTGGTCGATAACACGTTTAACTGATAACACTTATAAGGGCTGGATCTGGGATAATGTCGCTAATCAATTAATTTCTGTGCATTACCAATCTGATAGAAAAACATTAATTAAAGGCACTAGTTATACACTGATGCCTGGTAGTTATTGGTTATTTCAGCGTTGGGACGATGAAGTATTAGTGGAAGAATACAACTTAGGTGATTTACCAGCAAAAGATAGCTTTATTCCTGAAAGTGATAAACAACGTCTAAAACACGCAAAAGCAGAATTTCAGAATATAGCGAGTGAATTAGCAAAACCGTTAAATTTACCATTTGATTTAAAATTATGGGATGACTCATTATGTGAATAATAACGGCCATGTGAAATGCTCCCAGAGGGATGGGAGCATTTCTGACACAGAATGATTTAATTTATACTAAATAACACCATCTAATTTCATATAAATTCCTTTTAATAAAATTTAAATTCCTTTTAAAATACGGAGTTCAACTGTAAGAGTATAGATGAATAGAGTAAATAATCTAAATCTAATAAAATGTTGCACAACAGGGATATAATAATCCTATTATTTTATTTCAATAAAACAATAAAGCATCATTTTAATAGACATATTAATCAATGAAATTATTTTTTTATATTTACATTATCTCAAATACACTGCCACATTTAATTATTCTTAATTAAAGTTATATTTTATTTAAAAATAACAAGTATCTTAGATAAATCATTTAAGTTAACTTAGCATAATAACATGGTAATATACTGGTTATAGAAAATAAAAAACAACGATTCTATCTTAATTCGTTTTTAAAAATTAACATTAAATGCCTTGGAATGAAGAAATATAAAATAAGATTATCTAGACACTCCATTTATAATAATACTTTCTTTTTAAAGTCTCTTATTTTTAGTAAAAAAACATATTAAATAAATTTTTATCTTACATTAAGAGTTCATTAATCAAACCTAATTTTACATTTTATTATATTGCTCAATTTTTATTTGGCTCTTATACTTTCTTTAGACGATTTTAGATAGGTATTATTATGAATATTTTATTGGTTGAAGACGATTTACAACTCGGTAAAGCGCTTTGTCGTGGGCTTGAAATTGCCGGTTTTCACCCATGTTGGGTTAGGTTACTTGCTGATGCTCGTGTTCAGCTGAGTCAGCGCCCTTTTGATTTAATGCTATTAGATTTGGGTCTACCTGATGGTGACGGGCAAGATGAGCTTATTGCACTTAGAAAGAATGGTGAAAAAATTCCGATCATCATTTTAACGGCCCGAACTCAAATCGACAATTTAGTACAAACATTAGATTCAGGGGCTGATGATTTTTTACCAAAGCCTTTTGCTATGCCTGAACTTATTTCCCGTGTAAAAGCAGTTAGCCGTAGAATGGCTGGTTTTTCATCACAAATATGGTCTATTGGGGATTTACAGCTTAATCCAGCAAACCATCAAGTCACCTTAAATGACGAACTACTTTTATTATCAGGTAAAGAATATCAGTTGCTATACGAATTAATGCGTAATACTGACAATGTAGTGCGTAAATCCGAGTTAGAACAACGCTTATTTGGTCTAGATGATAAAATTGAAAGTAATTCACTTGAAGTCCACATGCATAATTTACGTAGAAAAATAGGAAAAGAGCGAATTATCACGGTGCGTGGTGTGGGTTATTTATTAAAAAAAGAAGCTAACTAAATGAAGATCCGTTCTTTCTTTATTTACACCATTGTTCTTCAAATTATCTCTATTGTTATGCTTTGGGGCGTATGGTTAGCTTGGATACAATTTGATTATCTTGCTGAATTTGAAAAAATTTATAATAAACAGCAAGAAATTATTGCTGAGGGTTTTGCTAATACTCTAGAGAGTGTTGCTGACCAACCTGAAGTACTCAAAGAAATTGCACATAACTTACAAGGTATGTACATCGACGCTATGCTTAATGGTGAAGATGATGAATTACAATATTTACCTTGGTTTATCGCCTTAGATGAAAATAATACCCTAATTTATACTAATCGCCCTGAATTACCTATACCAACCAGAGTGCTTTCATTAGCGTCAGAAAAAGTCTCTGTTGCGGGAGAAAAATGGATACTCTCTTTTAGTTGGGGAGAAAAACGCAAAATAAAAGTGTTTATTGGTGAATCCGTTGAAGATAGGGGCCATGTTATAGGTAACCCTGTTGAAGGAACATTTGTGCCCTTTCTGTTTATTCTAGCAACGGTTATTTTTGCTATTTTAATTACAGCTTATTTTAGTTTACGCCCGTTAAGACAAGCTGCAGAACTTATTTCTAATCGTAAACCTCGTAACTTAACGCCCATTAATGTCGGTCAACAATTTAAAGAGATACGTCCAATCTTTAAAGAATTAAACCAGCTAATGGCAAGAATTGATGCAGCGAATATTCGTGAGAAACAATTTATGGCAGATGCTGCCCATGAATTAAGAACACCTATTGCAGCGGTTATTGCTCAATTACATTTACTCTCTTTAGTCGATGATCAACATGAACGCGAAGAAATTATTGATGATATGAAACAATCGCTTGATAGAGCCGCGGCTCTTTCTCATCAATTAATTGATTTAGCCCGATTAGAATGTGATGATTTTCCACTTAAAATAGAAACTCTTGATATCTATAACATCATTGGTAATGCAATAGCACAACGTGTTCCATATGCAATTAGTAAAAATATCGAATTATCACTAAATGAAGGGTATCCATTGCCCCTTAAAACTGATAAACAGGCATTACTCTCTATATTTAATAATCTACTTGATAATGCTATTAAATATTGTCCTAAAGGTAGCCAAGTAGAAGTCACTATTGAAAATAGGTATGCAGAAGGGATTAACATTTTTGTACGTGACGATGGACCTGGGGTGGCAAAAGAACATATTAACGCCCTTTTTTCACGTTTTTATCGTGTTCCTGGTTCAAATGAAACTGGTAGTGGCTTGGGGTTATCTATTGCACAAAATCTTGCTAATAAAATTCAAGCCTCATTAATTGTGACTGAAGGACTTAATAATAGAGGTATTGGTTTTATTATCACACTACCATTAGAAATCAAATTATCAGAAAATGATTAATCGTCTGTTGATTAAAAAACTATTAGAAAGGAGGCATTAATGCCTCCTTTCTCTTTTATCATCGTAACGTTAATTGTTGGTTTATTCCCAAAGCTTTATTAGCCAACGTAACCCAGCAGTCACTATTGCTGCACTAAGCACAATCATAATAAATGGCTTTTTTTTCCAAGTTAAAACTCCCGCTACCCCAACACCAATAATTTTTGATATATCAGCAAGCTGATCGCCATCAAAAAATGTTGAGGTCGTTGCCACTGAAAATAAAATAACAATTGCTGATAATGAAAGTATCTCTTTTACACGAGGCGAAATACCGGACCTATTGTTAAGTAATATTCCGGAAAGACGCATAGCATATGTGCCAACAGCAAGAATAACAATTCCTGTAATAATAGATACTGTGGACATTATATTCTCCTTAACACAAATAACACGCCAACTAATGACAATAAAACAGGTATCCCTACAGGTAAAAATAACGTTGTTATAAGAGCAATGACACTACCAATAATCGCAGCATTACGTGTTAGTTTATTTTTTAATGCTGGCAAACTTAATGCCAAGATAATAGCGGGGAACATCGCATCTAACCCTAACATCTTAATATCAACAATAAATGATCCTAAATAAACACCTATCATGGTTCCTAAAGGCCAAACAAGTAAAATGCTCAACCCACATGCCCAAAATGCAAGTTTATTCTGTTCAGCTGTGCGTTGAGATAAGCCAAATACAACACTTTCATCATTTAATATATGAAAGCCTAATAATGATTTAAGTCCTTTTCCGGGTAAATCTTTTACAGCCATACTGAAGGGAATATGTCGTGCATTAACCATTAATCCAGCAAGCGCTGCATAAATTGCACTTCCTCCCATCGCCACTACACCAATAAAAAGAAACTCAGAAGCACCAGCCAAAACGAAAATGGATAACACTAATGGCACCCAAAAATCAAACCCTTGTGTATGAGCTAAAGCACCATAAGAGATACCAACAATACCATCTGCTAATGAAACAAGCAGAATGTCTCTAAGTACGTTATTATCAAGCCGACTGTTAATTTGCATAAAATGTCGTATTTTTTATTGAACATATCGTTCATTATGTTGAACGATCTATTTTTTTGCAAGATGATTTTAAAGGAAGCTATGATGTCATCGCCTTGTGCGCCTATTGAAATTATTTCTCAGGCCCTTGCCCGAGAGAGAAAAAAAGCAGGCCTTTCGCTTGCTGAAATTGCAAGACGAGCAGGTGTTGCAAAATCCACATTATCTCAATTAGAAGCAGGCCAAGGAAACCCGAGTATTGAAACACTTTGGGCGATTTGTGTTGCATTAAATATTCCGTTTTCTCAACTTATTTCAGCACCACAACCTGAAGTCAAAGTTATTCGCAAAGGTGATGGTTTTAAAATTAGTGCAGAAAAAGCGTATTACCATGCTTTTTTACTTTCATCCTGCCCTATGGGGGCAAAACGCGATATATATACCGTAATTGCTCAACCGGGAAAAGATAGGGTGTCAGATCCTCACAGTAAAAATGTGACTGAACACATTATTATTATTAGTGGTAGTGCAATGGTGGGAACGATAGATAATCAACAAGAATTGCAACCTGGTGATTATATTTGCTATCCCGGTGATGTTACTCATATATTCCGGGCTTTAGAACCAGATACAACCGCTGTAATGATTATTGAACATCATAATTAATACAATGAATAATAAATTTACCGCACTGTTATATTGCAATAAAAATCTAAAAACAGTGCGATAAATTTTATTAAGTATATTTGTCTATTCAATTATTTTTTAAGTGCTTTATCAAGGTAGATCTCACGTAGACGTTGAGACAAATGCCCAACTTCCCCCTGATTTATCTCTTCATTATCGATTGAAATTACAGGCCAAATTAACGTGGTAGCCGAGCTAATAAAAGCTTCTTTTGCTTTTTTAGCTTCATCAAGTGTAAATAAACGCTCAATGACTTTAAGCTCTTCTTCTTGCGCTAATTGAATAATTGCTTGGCGCGTAATCCCCGGTAAAATATCCTGACTCAGCGGTCGTGTAATAATTTCATTATTATGATTTACAATAAAAAAATTACTTGAACTACCTTCCGTTATATAGCCATTTTTTATTAAAATAGCATCATCAGCACCTTGTTGATGTGCATAATTTTTCGCTAAACACGCGGCTAATAATGCAACGGTTTTAATATCACAACGCTGCCAGCGAATATCGTCAACACTAACTACTGAAATACCTTTTTTGGCATTGGGATGATTAATTACGGTGGAGTGTTGAACGAAGGCAACAATTGTAGGAGGAATAGATGAAGACGGAAAATCAAAAAAGCGAGATGAATCAGTACCTCGGGTTATTTGTAAATAAATAAGCCCTTCATGAAGATGATTGCTTTCAATAAGCTTCTGATGAATATCGATTAATTGCAATTTCGTGATAGGAAGGGATAATCCTAATTCTTTGCACGAACGCTGTAAACGTTGGAAATGCTCGTCAAAGTCAATGAGTTGACTATCAATAACTGCGGTAACTTCATAAACTGCGTCTGCAAATAAAAAACCACGGTCAAAAACAGATATTTTAGCCTGCTCTTTAGGTACAAACTGATTATTTAAATACACAACATCAGACATTTTACCTCCGTTATAACTTTTATTAACATTTTACCTTAGCCACTACCTTACTCCTTCAATTTTATATTTCAAAGGTGATTTATCACCTTCTCTACCTCTTTTTAATTATAGTTTTATTTAAAGAAGTCATGTTATATAAGCAAAAATTGCTATAATTTAACTTATGTCCAAAATATAAGCATAAAGAGGTTACTATGTTAGATATTAATAAAAATAATTTATCTCAGCTAACAGAGAAACTGGTTAAAAGACAATGTACCTTAATGAATATTATCGCTACATTGGGCTTTATTGCAGGTTTTATCTGTATTATTAACCCTCTCTCTTCAGGTGTTGTTATCAGTGTATTACTCGGTATCGTTTTCTTTGCCTGTGCAATATCCAGTATTATTGGTGGCTTCAATTCTCAAGTCTCTTCAGGCTGGTCAATGCTCATCACTTTATTAGCGGGTTTTATTTATCTTTTACTTGGCTATATTTTTATTACCGATCCGCTAAACGGTATGCTTAGCCTAGCTTTTTTTATCGGTTTTCTCTTTATTTTTGCAGGGATATTGCGCCTAAATATCGGCTTCAAACAAATCAAAGATAATTTTTATGGTTGGTTTAATATCTTGGTAGGTTTTTTAGATCTCGTTATCGCCTATTTTCTACTTGCGTTTGGGCCTGAAACATCCGTAGCTCTAGTAATGGCATTGATTGGTATACAGCTTATTTTAAGCTCACTCACTATTTTATCGATAACTAGTGCAATAAAAAGAATGACTCGCCAATAGGTTATAAAATAATAATATTCCTATCAGTTTTTGCTAAGCAAAGAGCCACATCATGTGGCTCTTGAGTAGAAACTAGAATGGATTTGTATTAAGCACAAGGTAAACGCAGAGATACCGTATACATATTTTCTCCGCAGAGGTAACAATTTCCTGTTTTTTCAAAGACCATCACCTGAATACCGAGTTGCCCTACTTCAATATTAGGCAATGCATCAGCCAAAATACTTTCTAATGCAGGCTCAATGATTTCAACCATATTAATAGGGTCGTTATTAGGAGTTGTATCGTGCAAGAAATTCCCTAAACGAGGATCATCAGCGTAGATTTCTAATGTTGAGCGATATACCAACGTTCTTTCACTACTATTTACCTTAGAATAACCATTAAAGATGATAACCATTTTTTGGATATTCATTTTCGCTACACGGTTTTTAATTTGTAAACATAAGGAAGGAACAAGCCTAATATTGACGGAATTAAAGTAGCGATCACAAATCTGCGGAATAGTGACACTAATGCAAGGTTTTGGCGCAATATTTTTAATTTGCTTACTACATTCCCCTGTTAAAGAGTTATCAACAATAATACGCTCACGTCGAGAAAAACAGATATTATCGAAGATATCAACCGTAAAGAAAGAAATATAATGAATGCCATTTGTTAATGACTGATTTTCTAATCTCACAGAAACTGCTGATTTATCAGTACATGGCAACATCTTAAGTTGATCATTAAAATAAAATCCAACTTGTGTGCTTTCACTGATGTCACGACCTAAAATTAGATTTGCGTTAACGCAATAATTTTCACTATGGTAGCTGAGAATACCATTTAATGTTGCAGGCACTTTAGGAGAAGGTAATTTCTCCGTTGTCATTTCAACATAATAATCTCTTGATTTAATTGGCTTCGTTGGTTCTTCGCTATTTTCAGTTTCAGCATAGAATATAGCAACTTGTTTAGGTTCACTATTTTTAAATTTGACTTTAAAGTTTGCAATACCGTATTTGTTAGTTTTGCCAATATTGATTTTCTCGCCATCAGCATTATAAATTTCTGGCTCAACAGCTAATGTACTATTATCTACATCGTAAACTAATTTGATCTCTTTATTTTGAACATCCTCACCTTCTTTATCTTGAAGATGTACTACAAAACTTTTAGATATACTTTCCCACTGACTTGGCCATTGCATAGATTCTGAACGTATTGTCAGCAAGTCATCAAATTTTTCACAATGAGTCGATGAACAGTCGGTATTAGGATTGGGTTTAGGTGGAGTAACACGAATTTGTATCGGCGTTGCGTAATAAACAATATTTTCATCATCTTCATCTTTTAAAATTAATTGTAATGACGCCACACCACTTCGATTGCCCGTTAACGAGATCTCTGTTTTGCTGTCATCTACTATCGTAATGTAGACATCTTTGTTATTTGGCAAAATTAAAATGCCTTTTGGGCTTGTACGCCATTCAGCCAAACGTAGATTAATTCCCGTGACAACCACTTCATATTTGATAACTCGATTCATTTTGACTTCGTTATCAGGATCATCAGGAGATGATTTTATCTGATTGAATTTAATTTCCACATCAGAATCAATAACGGCTTGAGCATGAGCACCATATACAGGAGGTGTCAGTGCTATTGCACCTTTCTCACCTTGTAAGATTTTTTGTAAACGTTCTTCTTTTGTTTCGATATTCATTGAGTGATTTCCTTTCTTTTTTCGATTCCATTTTTAGCTTAAAGCAAAAAAGACAAGTGAAAATCACAATAGAAAAAAGTCAACTGAGCATTGTTAACAAAAAGAAATAAAAAAACTTAATAAACAATAAGATAAAAAACTTACCAATAAGACACCACTGATTAAATAAGCAAAAAATGCCTTTTGCATAAAAAATAATTTAAAATTTAAAATATTTTTGCATAAAGCTATTGACTGTTATGAGAATGTGATTAAAATCAATCTTAGAAAATATTTGTGACGTAAATCACATTTTATTAATAGGATACTTAATATGAAATCAATGACTTCTTTTATTACTCACTTGCACCAAGTTGTTGTACAATTATCATCAACTCGTTTACTGTAATTATTTGATTTAAAATAATAAACAGCTCAAAGTCAGAAATAGCCCCCTCATCGCAAAAAAGACTATTTCTGGCTTTTATTCTATCTATTTTCTTTTTCCTCACCTTAATTACTCGCGCACCTTTCGTAACAAAAAATTCACCTCTTTGAACTAAGATCTCTTTTCTGTACTCTTAATACACAATACATATTAACTATGAGGATATTTTATGCAGCAGCAACTGCTTACATGGATACGTCAATTCAATGAAGAATACGCTCAAGTCGCTTCTTTATTACTCGTTTTAGCCATTATTTTTCTTGTTGCCCTTGTTCTTCATTTTATTTTACACAAATTAGTCCTACCTCGAATTTCGAGCGCCATCAATCAATATGACCAAAAGTGGCAAGTTTCATTAGAAATAAACAAACTATTTAGTCGTTTTGCTTTTTTAATCCAAGGTGTCGTTGTTAATATCCAAGCACTTGTTTGGATGGGGTCAGGTAAAACACAAGAAATCCTCACCACCAGCGCACAAGCTTGGTGTTTAATTTTCGGCTTATTGATGCTTTTCTCTATTATGGATCTCTGTATGCAGATCATGAGAAATTCATCCTCCTTTGGCCGATTACCATTAAAAGGTATTTTTCAAAGCTTAAAACTCGTCGCCTCTGTACTGATTGGGATAATGATTATTTCCCTACTTATTGGCAAATCGCCTCTTATTTTACTTAGTGGTTTAGGCGCCATGACGGCTGTATTAATGTTGGTGTTTAAAGATCCTATTATGGGATTAGTCGCCGGCATTCAATTATCTGCAAACAACATGATAAGCCTTGGTGACTGGCTAGAAATGCCTAAATATGGTGCTGATGGTGCCGTCATTGATATCAGTTTAACAACCGTGAAAGTGCGTAATTGGGATAATACGGTTACGACCATTCCAACTTATTCTCTGATTTCAGATTCCTTTAAAAACTGGCAAGCAATGACAAAATCAGGAGGACGTCGCATTAAACGAAGCCTTGCTCTTGATATTAATAGCATTCATTTTTTAGATAAAAAACAACTTGATGATCTAGAAAAGGCTCATTTATTAGCTCCTTATATCAAAAATAAGGAAAGTGAGATTAATCAATTCAATGCGACTTTAGGCAATGAATGTCAAACACCATTAAATCAACGGGGCATGACCAACATCGGAACCTTCCGTGCATATGTTGAAGCTTATTTAAAAAATCACCCTAATGTTCATAAGCAAATGACAATTATGGTAAGACAATTAGCCCCAACCTCTGATGGGCTTCCTATTGAAATTTATGCGTTTACCAACACTACTATTTGGGTACAATACGAGGCGATTCAATCGGATATTTTTGATCATATTTTTGCTACTTTACCCCAATTTGGTTTAAGGGTGCACCAATCACCAACAGGAAATGATGTAAGAGCACTGAGATTTCCTGTAGAGAATAATCAGCAATAAATCATTTTTTATCGAAAATCAGAAAGGAGATAAACTCTCCTTTTTGATTTTTTGTATTAACAAATATTTTTAATTTTTTATTTTGTTATCATGTTAACAATCTTGTTTTATTATAATGTACTAAAAATCGATATGTTATTTTTTATATATCGATTGATTGTTAAATCCTATTTATTTGATATTTTATTTACCACTAAAGTGGTATTTATCAAAAAATGTAACCATTTGTTTAATAATTATTTTTTTAGATAACCTTATTAACATTTTTTATATTGATATAAATCATTATAGGTAGAAGGGTTATAACTTAACATATATATACAACTTTACTTGTTGTGAAAAATGTTAGGGTAATGTCAATGTCAAAAATTAAAAATAATACGTCTATTACTGAAATGAGTCGGCGTGGATTCATTCAGTCAGCAGCAGTTATTTCTGGTGCTGCCGCTGTTGCAGGAACGGTTTCATTACCATTCGCTGCTAATGCTCAAACCCCCCAGGGTATTCGTCCTGATGAAACTTCAGAAACTATCAAATACAGCGCATGCTTAGTGAACTGTGGTAGCCGTTGTCCATTAAAAGTTCATGTGAAAGATGGTGTTATTCGTCGTATTTCTAATGAAACTATGTATGACGATTCAACATTCGGTCTTCACCAAATTCGTCCTTGTCTGCGTGGTCGTTCTGTTCGTTGGAAAACCTACAACCCAGACCGTTTAAAATATCCAATGAAGCGTGTTGGTAAACGTGGTGAAGGTAAATTTGAACGTATTTCTTGGGATGAAGCGACATCAATCATCGCCGAAAAATTAAAATACACAATTGAAAAGTATGGTAATGAAGCAATTTATTATCAATACGGTACAGGCTCTACTGGCGCAAACTTACACGGTAGAACCGCATGTAAACGTTTATTAAGCACTGTAGGTGGCTTTTTAAGTGACTACGGTACTTATTCTTACTCTCAATTAACAGGTATCGTTCCTTATGTTTATGGCGATATGTTGGAATCTCTGTTAACAGAAATTGAGAATTCAGATCTCGTTGTAATGTTTGGTCATAACCTTGCAGAAACACGTATGTCAGGTGGTGGTCAGTTCTATGAAACGCTGAATGCGTTAGATAAGAGCAAAAGTAAAGTTATCATTATCGACCCTCGTCGTACTGACAGTGTGACAACACTGGGTGCAGAGTGGATACCGATTTATCCAGGTACCGATGCCGCATTAGTTGCAGCATTAGGCTATGTGATGATCCAAGAAGGTATCACCGATGAAGATTTCTTACGTGAATATTGCGTCGGTTGGGATAAACAAACACTTCCAGCATCAGCACCTGAAAATGGCTCTTATAAAGATTATATTTTAGGTAATGGTCCTGATGGTATTGCTAAAACCCCTGAATGGGCAAGCAAACTAACCGGTATTTCTGTTGCGCGTATTATTCAATTAGCACGTGAAATTGGTAATGCAAAAGCCGCATGGATCTCTCAAGGTTGGGGTATTCAACGTACTACCAATGGCGAACAAGCCTGCCGTTCTATTATGATGTTGCCATTAATGTCTGGTCATATTGGCCGTCCAGGTACAAATACCGGCTGTTGGGGCGGTAACGTTGCTTATCCTGTAGCAAGCTTTGCACTTCCTAACCCAGTAAAAACGCTGATCCCAACATTTATGTGGTCTGAAGCGATTGCACGTGGCGAGGAATTAACGAGTAAAAATGCAGGTGTTAGAAATAAAGATAAACTCGATACTGGCATTAAATTTATGTGGTGTTATTCCAGTAACGTGATTGGTAACCAACATGCTGATCTAAATAAAACCCATGATTTACTGCAAGATGAATCAAAATGTGAGTTTATTTTAGTGTGGGATAACCACATGACACCTTCTGCAAAATACGCAGATATTCTACTACCAGATGTGACAACAGTCGAAACAAACGATCTTATCAATAACTCTTACGCAAGTGGTGCTTACCACTATGTTGTCCGATTACAAAATGCGATTAAACCGCTTTGGGAAAACCGCCCTTGCTATGATGTCTTAACCGATATTGCAGAAAAAATGGGTACTAAAGCGCAATTTACAGAAGGTCGGACTTACGAAGAGTGGATTGAGTATTGCTATAACCAAATGCGTGAGAAAAACCCTGCATTGCCTACTTTTGCAGAAACCAATGATATGGGAATTATCGATCGTAAATTACCTAATCGTAATCAATACGTAGCACTTGAAGCATTCCGTCAAGATCCTATCGCTAATCCATTAAAAACAGCGTCAGGTAAGATTGAAATTTATTCTGAAAAATTAATGCAAGATACTGAAGGCTGGGTTTTACCTGAAGGCGACCGTATTCCTGCTATTCCAGAATATTGTAAGAATGAAGAAGGTGTTGAAAACGTTAAGCTTAAAGAGAAATTCCCTCTGCAAATGACGGGTTTCCACGATAAAGGTCACGTCCACTCAAGCTATTATAACGTTGCCATGTTACGTGAAGCTATCCCACATCAATTCTGGATAAACCCAATTGATGCGCAAGAACGCGGATTAAAATCAGGCGATATCGCTGAAATTTATAACGGACGTGGTCGCTTAAATATTCTTGTCAAAGTTACTGATCGTGTATTACCTGGTGTGATTGCAGTACCGCAAGGTGCATGGCGTTCACTTGATACAACAGGTGTAGATACTGGTGGATGTATTAATACATTAACAAGCTGGCACCCATCGCCGTTTGCTAAAGGAAATCCGCAACATACAAACCTTGTTGAAGTGAAACGTGCATAAGGAGTTAACTCATGAAGCAATATGGTTTTTATTTTGACTCCACTAAATGCACTGGCTGTAAAACATGTCAAGTCAGTTGCAAGGATGAAAAAGATTTAGATTTAGGCCCTAAATTCCGCCGTGTTTATGAATATGGCGGTGGTAGCTGGGCAAAACAAGACGGGATCTGGACACAAAATATCTATAGTTATTATTTATCCATTTCTTGTAACCATTGTTCAAACCCTACTTGCGTTGCAGGTTGCCCAACTGGTGCTATGCATAAACGTGAAGAAGATGGTTTAGTGGTTGTTAATCAAGATATTTGTGTTGGTTGCCGTTATTGCGAATTGCGTTGCCCTTATGGTGCGCCACAATTCGATGAGAAGAAAAAACTCATGTCTAAGTGTGATGGTTGCTATGAACGTGTAGCACAAGGCATGAAACCGGTTTGTGTTGAGTCTTGTCCTCAACGCGCACTTGATTTTGATGATATTGAAGTGATCAGAGCGAAACATGGCACAGAGTGCGGTATTGCACCAATGCCAGATCCAAGCCTGACTAATCCAAATATCGTTATCAAAGCACACAAAGAAGCAAAACCTTCTGGTGATAAAACCGGCTCAGTTCAAAATGCGGCGGAGGTATAAACCATGCATGAACTTCCTCTAGTCTTTTTTACTGTTTTAGGTTCTTCAGCAGCAGGCCTGTTTCTTATTGCTTATATCAGTAAAAAATTAGGTCAGATTGATGATAACCAACTGCGTAATGCCAATATTTTAGCCTTAGTCTTAACATTAATTGGCTTAGGTATTGGTGGGCTACACGTTGGTCAACCACTGCGTTTTTTCAATATGCTCTTAGGTGTTGGCCGTTCTCCAATGAGTAACGAAGCCTTTCTAAGTGGTGTGTTTACGGGATTTGCTTTTGCAACTGTCGCACTCACTATAATGAAAAAATGGAAAGGATTACGTGAAATTTGTAATCTGCTTACCGTTGTTTTTGGTTTAGCTTTTGTTTGGTCAATCCCTCAGGTTTACCACATTCCAACTATTGCTAACTGGAATACAGATTACACCACCTTGCAATTTTGGATGACCCTCTTAGTGGGTGGCGGTGTACTGGCAATGGCAACAGGTGCAAGACGTTTAGGCGCATTATCCTTTATTATCGGTGCTATTATCACTTTTGCTACACGCTCAGGTTATGTGAGCTTCCTTGGCTTTACAGGCCCTCAACTGAGTGCTGACCAATCTCTTTTCTGGGGATTCCAATTAGCGGTATTAGCATTGGGTATTATTATCGTAGGATTTACTGCCCTAAAAGCACAGGCATCAAAAATGACACTAGTCACTTGTGCTGCTGCGGTAATTATTGCTGAATTATCAGGCCGTATCGCTTTCTATAACTTATGGCATATTACAATGTGACCTCGATTTTATGGCTGATTAATCAGCCATAAAAAAGAAACAAAAATGCATACCTAGGTATGCATTTTTTTTAGAATGAAGAGCCAGGTTGCTGTAAAAATTCTAATTCTTCAGGTGTTGATGTACGGCCTAAGATTTGATTACGGTGAGGATAACGGCCATATTTATCGATAATTTCTTTATGTCGTAGTTCATATTGATACGTATTTTCGTCATTAAGTTGAGAAAATAATACAACGGCATCTTGGTGTATTTTAGGTGATTCTGAATGCATAAATGGCATTATCATAAATTTACGCTTAACGGGGGTTAGCGTCAGATATTCAGGTAAACGAATAGCTTCTTGCGCTAAAATTAAAGCCATATTATCTTGTGCAAAGGCTTTTGGCGTATCACGCCAAATATTACGTGAAAATTGGTCAAGGATAATTATTTCAGCTAAGCGCCCTTCTATAGTTTCACGCCATGACGCAAGTTCACCACGACTTGCACTTAAACATAATTCACCAAACCTACGGTTAATTTCTTTATCAAACTGCAGATCTTTTTTAAACCATTGCTCTGGTGTGCACTCTTCAAACCAAAACGTCAAAGTTGATTGATAAGGGATCATAAAAACCACCACGCTAATTGTTTATTAATCAAAACAGCGTTTATTTTCATCAAAATAAACGTCATTGACGGGTTACTACTTTGGTAAGTTACCATTTTAATATAATAACGGCTATTAATCCCTATCCAAAACAGACATAAAAATAAATCCCCTTTAAAAATTGAAAAGGGGATTTAAAATGCTTCCTAGCTAACGCTTAAATCCATTAAGTCGCGCCATCCATAAGCTAATTTATCTACAAGTATGTATAAAATGGCATTCATTCCATTTGTTACATTCTGTTGATATTATGATGAAATATAATTAACCCGCACATTTTACAAACATATAGTTTATCTCTGCATCACTACCGTGCCTTAAAAATCATCATTTGAAAATTTCAATTTTTATAGTGAAGTCGCTAAAAAAGATCTATGCCTTCTTGTTTTATTTTTTAGTAAGCATCAGTTCAAGACAATAAAGATTGTTATAAATAATAAGTTAAATCAATCCACTACATTTCATTATTTTAATTTTTTGGATTTAATCTTGTTATTATCTTGTATGTTCACCCCAAAAGAAACCAGCGATCAAAAGTGAGATGAATGTTTAAAATTTGCACATTAGTAATGACATTTATCGAAAAGTTTGCCCTATTCCTCTGTTTCTTTAACAATTTTGGAGTACAATTACCACAGTCTATTTACTGAATGATTCGTTATGTCTGCTATCTCTGTTATTGGAATAAGCTACCTTATTGGCGCTGTGTTCTCGTTTATTATTACTTTCTTTTTAACTAAAGATCCCAGCGTTGCTATGCGCCTTTTAAGTGCATTATTAATCGCTTTAACTTGGCCTCTTAGTTTTCCGATGGCTCTTATTTTCTCTATTTTTAGTTGATTTTTTTAAATTAAGCTTAATAACAATAGTTATATTCTATTCAATTAGTCTTTTAACTATTTATTATTCTATTTTTAAATAAATAGATTAATAGTTTTATAAAAATAACATTTTTAGCTTAGATTTTTGCTCAAAAAGACTATCTAATTACTCGTTCACCCTTTCTAAATAAAAATATTTCTCCTTAGATATCAATGAGTTAAAATTAACTATTTGTTTTATTAACGATGACGTCTTATTTTTAAACCTAGATAATGATAAATATTTTTATAAATTTACAATCACCAATGAATTCATTACAGTATCTTATGTAAATTTATTAAATACCCGTATTGTTTTATATCACCAATTATAATTTTTTAATTAGAGTTAAAATATGTTTAGCGAAAATGTCATTACAGATATTATCTATTGGATTGAAGAAAATTTAGAGAAAGATCTAAAACTTGAAAATGTTTCACAAAAATCAGGATATTCTAAATGGCATCTTCAACGCATGTTTAAAGAACAAACAGGGCTTACATTAGCCTCTTATATTCGAGCTAGACGTCTTTCTTGCGCGGCGGTTGAATTACGCTTACAAAGAACCCCCCTTCTTGATATTGCATTAAAATATCGGTTTGATTCTCAACAAACATTCTCAAGAGCGTTTAAAAAGCTGTTCAATATGACGCCTTATAATTATCGTAGAAAAGAAAATTGGTTAGCACACGGCTTTACCTTGCCATTAAGAAAATTTAAGGGTTTTAACTTAGATATTGAAATCGTTACAATTAATTCCCTTTCACTAATAGGAATAGAACATATTTATAAAGCTAATGTTATTGACTGGAATTTCATTACTGAAAAACCACGTGAATTCTATTGGGAAAATTTTTTTAAAACAGCAAATTACAAATATGATCGTGTTTTTGCTACACATAATATTTTATCAAAAAACAATAATGAATTAACGGTAAAATATGCCACGATGATAGAAAATAAATCTGATTTTTATAATCCAAATTTTACTAATCAAGCTAAAATTGAGAATGTGAAATATTTAAAATTTAGTATTCCTGAAGAATTATTAAAACTCGATTATAAAGACATTATTTATAATATTTATGGTATTTTACTTAAAAAATTAAATGTACCAAGAAAGAAAGGATTAGCTGATATTGAGGAATATATTTTTAAAGATAAGTATGTAATTGAACACCTTATAGCTCAACCAAGCACTCTGCTAAAAGACGTTAATTATTACATTCCAGTTGAGATCGCAGAACAACGCGAATGTAAAACACAAGCATAGTTTTTATATTTTAATAATAAGCCACCTACTTAAGATGGCTTTTATTGTATAAAACAAAAAATAACTTCAAGATCGTCTTCATCAAGGTTTTCAATACAACCACTTTTAATAAATCCTAACTGAAGCAGTAAATTTTTCATTTTAGTATTGGATTGATTCGTTGATGTAAACAATTTATCTGTTGTTAGTTGTTCTTGAAAAAATAAGATCAATGCTTTGCCATAGCCTTTTCCGCGCTGATCGTGAGCTATCATCACAAGTTCAATAAATGGATAACCAAAAAAGTGAGAATGGATCACCCCATAACCCACTACCTCTGCGTTAACTTCAATAAGATAAATAGATTGGCTAGATAGCCAAGCTTTAATTTCTTCAATACGTGAAGAATTTTTTTGAGCATAAGAGTCTAACTCAATAAGCGCAGAAAGGTGATGGTGTGTGGCAAGGGTGATTTTCATGGTATTTTTAATAGTGATCGTGGGATAGCATTATACTACTAAGTCTGTTGATATAATGTAAGCACTCATAATCATGACAGATAGCTGACACTTCGTCATAACTATGTCTATAAAAAGGCACCTGTACATACAATAAGATCACCCACTATTAATGCACTCTTGGCGAATATAATCCTGTAAACCTAAAATGATCTGTTCTGACTGCGCAATTCGTTCTCTGAGTAACCAATAATTTCGGATAGCGGAGTCAGTAGGTCTGGCGGCGTTTGCATCATCCAAGCCGGTGGTGGAAGTGGCAGAGACTTTTGGACATTCGGCATTGATGTACACCCGCTTAGGATTGTGTTCACTAAGATCACGCAACTGAGCAATTTCTTTTTTTGCATGAGTAAGTTCCTGTAAACGGCGACTATCCAGCTGATTAAGTCGATTAATTCTTAATTGATATTCTTTATTCTCGGCAATTTGTTGAATAAGAGATTGATAAATATCATCGTATTCATTTTTCAAAGATTTATTTTTATCAATCAACCAAACCAATCCTGTACCTAGGCATAAAATAACTATTACCATTATTCTAGATAAAGAAATCATAATAATAACCAAGCATCTTCAAAGACTTTTTCAGAATAGGGTTGGTAACCAAGTTCAATATTAACAATTGCTATTGCTAAAGGAATAATGATATTTTTTAATTGTGTATTAATAGGAGTGTCAATTTCGATACCTATTTCTTTTGAAGTACGACTAATATAGCCTATTGTGTTATTTTCGTTAGGCGGAGCATAACGATTGATAATGGTTTTAATCGTACTTAAGCCATATTTTTTTTGGTACGTTTGCAATAATTTGTAAATGGCTCGTATTCCATACTCAGATGAAATAAATTGGCAAAAGTCTTTATCTGTTTGTTCAGCAGATAACCCTTGCCATTTCGAACCATGTCGGATATTACCAGGGTTATTATTACGCTCACCTCGCGCTATTTTAGCCATTTTTAACTCCTGCTCTTCCTTTTAGAAGTTTACTCACGGAATCTACTCCGATATAACCAATAAATACACTGGCTAAATAAGCAAACTCATGATTAATATTAAATAAAATTAGAATATCTTTAATGAACCAAGCAAACATTGCACACATCAGCCCATCTATAGAGGTTTGTTTCCATCCTCCGCCGTTATATAAACCTCGAAGAATAGCCATTCCTCCAGCTAGAGAGGCTGATATTCCTTGTTCTTTCATTGAAGAAAGGGCAATAAATATCTGTTCCCATAAATCTGGATTTTCTTTCATTGTTTCTCATGGCTTACCTCCAATAGGAGGAAATGTAATAAATAAGATACTCATCTGCCGTACTTAAATTTAAACGCGGTTTTAACATGAGTATGTTTATGTTTTATTTATCTAATTAGATAAATGGCGGATATAAAAAAAGACCACATTGTGGTCTTCAATTGACAATAAGCGTTAACAAATATTGTTACATTATATTCGTTAAGAAAATGCAGATACAAAAAAGCCTCACTTTAATAAACTGGGGTCAATTCATTAAGTGAGGCTTTTTATATTCTGTTGTGAGGTCTTTAGATACAAATCTCTCACTGTGGGGATAGTGTATGTTTATTTTTCCAAAAGTCAATAATTAAATTCTATAAAAATGAATAAGTATAGAAAATTATTACCTAATAGTCACTTCTTGAAGAATTTTTTCTGATAAAGACTCTTCTTTAAAGCATTCTTCCACTAAATGTTCAAATAATGCCTTATAGTTACTGTATGCAACTGTTTTAGAAACACTCACCACCGTTTGTACTTGCGCTAATACTTCACTGAATTTTAAGCGAGGATATCCGCGCCCTGCGCATTTACTACAAGGTTTAAAAACTGATATCCCTTGCTTTTCACTCTCTTTTTTATCTAAAACTTGCCCACGCCCATGACAACGGCAGGCCAAGCGAATTTCAGCTTTCCCTTTACAAGTAGGGCAAACAATTCGAGTTGTCTCTCTCACTTCTCGGTAAGAAGTGTTACCTGTAGGTTTGGCTTTAAGTTCATTTTTAAGATTTCGCTCAAAGCCTTTAACTGGTTTTGATGTATAGCTTTTGGTAGTAAAAACGTCAACTTCAATAAATCCATTGCTGCAATCAGGGCAAACCTTTTTGCTTGCTGCACTTCTTGCATAATCTTGAAAGGCATAATTGGCAATAATATGTAAAACCTTGGCTTTATCATTTTCAATTAGTTTATCAATGGCTTTATATTGGTATGCCTGAGTTAACGCATATTGATAAAGACTTTCTATCGCTTCATCTGGGTGACTAATATTATGTTTAGCTAAAAACAACTCTATGCCCATACGCCCTTTTCGCGTAACTAAGCTAATTGATGTCATCACATCAGTCACAGAAAGCGAATCTACTGCTTTAACAGTTCCTACATCACTGAATACAATGCTTTTTGGTGAAAAGTATTTAGGCAAGTCTGCTAGTCTCATTTAATGCTCCTTTTGATTTCCTATCATTACTAACTTGGTCATCCATTTACCACGACAAGGCATGGCATGGCATGGCATTTATGCATCTAAATCACCCGCATTTTACGGCGTTATCTCAACGTGATTTTTACTTACCACTCTTGTATTGGTTTATTTAGTTACTATTTTGTACTTTTCGCACTTTTATTAACTAGTAGTTAATGTTATATTTTAACCAACGTGGCGTCAAGCGGCAAAGGAAATTAACCAATGGTTAAAAACGATAATAAAACGGAGTTCACAAAACGGCTTCAAGAAGCTTGTTTAGATTCAGGGATTGCTGGTCGTGGTCTGGGTAAAAGAATTGCAGACGCGTTAGCTCAACAAGGCATAAAAGTCAGTGCACCCGCAGTCTGGAAATGGTTAAACAGTGAATCAATTCCTGATCCAACAAACATCTTAGCATTAAGTCAATGGTTAGATATTCGACCGGAATGGTTAGAATATGGGCGAGGAGCAAAAAGAAATGATGGCGTTTCAGTAAATGAAATGACTCCAGTTGATGATTGGGATAATAGTACACCAATAGAACGAGATGAAGTTGAAATTCCCTTCTATACTACTATTGAATTAGCTGCCGGTTTCGGAAGTTGTACCACTGATAATCAAAAGGTGGAATTGTTGAGATTTTCTCGTTCTACATTTAATCGCTACGGTGTACAACCTAGTGATGCCGTTGCTTTTAAAGTACATGGCGACAGTATGTCTCCTGTTATTCCTGATGGCTCTATAGTGACTATCAGCACAGGACATACAAAAATTGTTGATGGTGGTATTTATGCTATTCAACAAGGTGATCTTTTAAGAGTTAAAATTTTACATCGGCTCCCTAATAACACTATTATCATTCGTAGTTATAATACGGTTGATTATCCTGATGAACGTTCCACATTAGAAGAAGTGAAAATCTTGGGGCGAGTATTTAACTGGTCGGTTATGGGCTGGTAATCATTATAATCTCTAAAAAACACCACCATCTCTTTATTAATGTGGTGTTTTTTAGTACATACATGCTTTAGCATTACGATTTAATCAAAGAAAAAACCCGCTATCTCTTACGAGATAACGGGTTCTTATATGGTGCCGGCTACCGGAGTCGAACTGGTGACCTACTGATTACAAGTCAGTTGCTCTACCAACTGAGCTAAGCCGGCTAATTCTGGCGGAAGGATAGAGATTCGAACTCTAGGATGGTTTCCCATCGGCGGTTTTCAAGACCGCTGCCTTCAGCCACTCGGCCATCCTTCCATAGCGCGGAATTATGCCTATCTCTGACCCTGCTGTCTAGTCCTGATTGTAAAAAAAATGACTTTTTTATCCGTTTGCTCAATTCTCAGTCTTTTTTTGCTTAAAAAATGCTAACCCATTAATATGGTGGTTAAATTTTGATAATTAAAAATAATAAATAAGAAGGTATTGTGAGATATGTGGAACAACAGAGAAGGCAAAAGACTTAAAAGATGATGGTAAAAATATGACGATAAATAAAATAGAGATAAGAAAAAACCCGCTATCTCTTACAAGATAACGGGTTCTTATATGGTGCCGGCTACCGGAGTCGAACTGGTGACCTACTGATTACAAGTCAGTTGCTCTACCAACTGAGCTAAGCCGGCTAATTCTGGCGGAAGGATAGAGATTCGAACTCTAGGATGGTTTCCCATCGGCGGTTTTCAAGACCGCTGCCTTCAGCCACTCGGCCATCCTTCCATAGCGCGGAATTATGCCTATCTCTGACCCCGCTGTCTAGCTTCTATTGTAAAAAAATCTGTTTTTTTTGTTTGTTTGCTCAAAGTTCATCCGAATATCCCTTTTAAAGCGATAACCTGTTAATATAATGGCTGAATAATGGTGATTGTTTATTCAACTTTTCTTTTTTAACTACATTGTCTCTTAAAGGCTCGCAAACTGAATGCGTACATTGAACCAACTCAAGCCAAATACACTAACTCGCTTATATGTCCTGTTTCTTCTTTTTATGGTCATATCACTTTTTCTATACGCTTACAGCTATTTTGATACTTGGCTAGATAGTAAAAAGAATGCTATTAACAACACGACTCATAAATTTGCTTTGCAGGTTGAAGATTACCGTTATCACTCTAATCAGCTTTTTCAGTTATCAAATAAAATATCAGACACGACCCTCTTTCCATCCTTACCACTAACTCCAATAAAACTACGCTCTGATGTCTTTTGGCTTGAAGGTCGAGATCAAACTATAGATGCCATTATATTTGGTAAACCTAACGAACAAACGTTCCAGCTAGCACAACGCTTTGCTAATTCACTCGAAATTATCTGGGGTGTACGTAATGATTACAGTTCACTTTATTATCTAAATGGTAAAGGAAATGATCTTATCTTAATTACGACTCACTCTGTGCTTAAACCAGAAATTCGTTACAAAGAAAGCTATCTAACGCTAACCGCTGAGAACAAACGCTCTGAGCTGTTGATGCAATCAACCGCTTTAGATGAAAAAGAGAGCCTTTCCCCTATTAGAAAGATGTCTACAGAAAATATCTATTACTACACCTACCGCATTATGTTTAATGTGCCAGGGCAACTTACTAGCGTGGTCGCTTTTGATTTACCTATCAATAATTTTTTACCTTCAGAACTATCACCGCACTACTTAAGATTACTGCCAACAGGCCAACAGTCGGTTTATGATAAAAATAGCATTGAAATTTCAACCGACGGCTCTTCTTTGATTTTTTCTCAACCTATTGCGGGCATTCCCTATTCACTCTCTTATGAATATCCGTTGAAATTAATTATCAAAGAGATTGCTTATAAAAATATCTGGTTGTTAATTAGCCTACTTGCTTTTATTTCAGTTTCTGTTTTCGGACACATCTATATACGTAACAAGTATGTTTTCCCGTACATCTCAATGACTCGTAATCTACGCATCAAAGAAGAGATGACTAACGATATCATTTCTAATCTTCCTATCGGGTTATTGGTATACAATTTTTCCTCTAACCATAAAATTATTAGCAACAGCCATGCTGAAAAACTATTACCTCATATCGATTTATCAAAGATCCGACAGATGGCGATTGAGCATAACGGCTTAATCCAAACAGCGATCAATAATGAGATTTATGAGATTAGAACTAGCAATAACAGCAATATTGATAATACGTCATTATTCATATTTCTGAATAAAGACAACGAAGCACTTATCAATAAAAAATTACAACTTGCACAGCAAGAATATGAAAAAAACACCATCGCACGACGTAAGATCTTATCTAATATGTCATTAGAATTAATGCGTCCTATCAAAGATATAAATGAGATGGTTTATCAATTCAAAGAATTATTGCCTGAAAGTACCCATCAGCAATTGCTTAGCTTATTATTAGAAAAAACAAATTACATTTCCGAATGGATAGAAAATATTACGCTAATTAATAAGTTAGAAAATCAAGAATGGAAAATTCACAAGGATGAATTTGAGCTTTCAACATTAGTTGAATCTATTTTGATAACTGCATCACCATTTATGATAAGAAAAGGTTTAACCCTTTATTTCCATAATAATATAAGGCCTGGTTTACTTTTAATTAATGATGGCCCCGCATTAAGTAAGATTATTTTATCATTGATTAATTATGCCATTAGTACGACTAACTATGGAAAAATAACTGTTAATCTAAATTTAGTTAAAAATAAAGATAAAGAAGAAATACTTATTGATATTATTGATAGTGGAAGTGGGCTAACACCACAAGACATCGCTAATATAAAATACCCATTCCTAGGGCAAGCAATGGGAGATAAATATTATTCCAATTCTGGGATTATTTTTTATTTATGTCATTTGTTGTGTAATAAAATTCAGGGTGAGTTAACAATTAAGAGCCAAGAAAGTATTGGTTCTCATTTCCGAATTGTACTCCCATACCAGCATATAGATACGGAAGAACGAACTTTTAACGTATTATTGGAAGGAATAAGCGCAAAACTCGCCATAAAAAACCCTGAAATAGAAAAAATCATCTGCCGACAACTTGATAAATACGGCGCTACATACTTTGATAAAAATAGAGAGAATCTTTATCCCGAATACGATATCATACTTAAAGATACTCCGGATGATAGTCCTGAGTCCCCAACAATATTATTAATGAGCTCTATTGTTGGATTTGAAAAAATATCAAAAGATTTAATAAAGTGTAACTATAACTTCGGTGATCCTTTAATAGAAGCTGTTACTTATTTAATTGAAGAAAATGAGTCATTTTCTCTAGATACAACTGAAGAGAGTATTTTGGATGAAAATAATAACCTTGATAATTACGAAGTAATTCTTAATAATTATAGGAAGAAGTTGAATGGTAGTGATTATAAGGAACTATTTATCAGTACTGTTCCTATTGATGTTGAGAAACTACACTTAGAGGCAACAAATAAAGACTTTCATTCTCTAGCCCAAACAGCTCATCGTCTAAAAGGGGTTTTTGCCATGTTAGATTTAGAATATCTCAGAGAAAGCTGTGAATATTTAGAACATGACATAAAAAATCATAATGAATTAGAGATCAAAGAACGTATCACTCAACTGGACAAATGGATTCAACAGTTGCTGCAGCAAGGTAACAATTAAACATGAATAACCTTAATATTATTATTGCCGATGATCACCCAATCGTTTTATTCGGTATTCGTAAATCTTTAGAACAAATTGAATGGGTCAATGTTGTCGGTGAATTTGAAGATTCAACGTCACTTATCAACAACTTACCTAAGTTAAATGCAGATGCATTAATTACTGACTTATCTATGCCTGGTGATAAGTATGGTGATGGTATTACACTAATTAAGTACATCAAAAGACATTACCCGAATTTGTCGATTATTGTACTTACCATGAATAACAACCCAGCTATTTTAAGTGCCGTCCTTGATCTTGAAATTGAAGGTATTGTACTTAAACAAGGTGCTCCAACGGATCTACCAAAAGCATTGGCAGCGTTGCAAAAAGGCAAGAAATTTATGCCTGAAAGTGTCGCGAAGCTACTTGAGAAAGTCAATGCAAATGGTTATGGCGATAAGCGTTTGTCACCTAAAGAAAGTGAAGTACTGAGATTATTTGCTGAAGGCTTTCTCGTCACTGAGATAGCAAAAAAACTTAATCGTAGTATTAAAACTATTAGTAGCCAGAAAAAATCAGCAATGATGAAACTGGGTGTTGATAACGATATTGCATTACTTAATTACTTATCATCAGTAACTATTGATAAGGAAATTAACGGCCCAGATTGATCTTTTCAAACGACCGCTTGCAGTACCGATAAAATCAGGAAGCTCAACCTATTTTGGGAGCTTCTCTGCTTTTTTGTCTTTATTCTTCGCAGTATCCCACCCAGTAAGCACTAAACCGATGTAATATCCCCTTACTCATCTTTTATCTGATAATGCCCTAAAAGCCATAGAATCTGTTATTTACGGTATCATTCCTTATGTCTAACTTATCCGTACAATTAAACTTAATAAATAGAGAAGAGATTAATAAATTAATCTCTTCTCTATTTATTCATTTTTATGATGACACATAAGCTACTTTTTCTGTATATGCCCTACCAGAACTTCTCTTAAAATAGAAAGCGATACAGGCTTAGACACACAATCATTCATTCCGGCATCAATACAACGCTGCTTTTCTTCTGCTATTGCATTCGCTGTTACGCCAATAACTGGCATATCGCTCCCCATTTCTCGTATGTGAGTTGCAAGCTGATAACCATTCATATTCGGCATGTTGACATCAGTCAGAATAATATCGATATGATTTTTCGCTAAATAGGCTAATGCATCACACCCATCTTCTGCAGTTGCTGTATTAAAACCAATTTTTTTCAGTTGATCGGTCAGTAATAAGCGATTTATTGGATGATCATCAACAATCAAAATGGTTAATGCTTGTAAACCACAATCTGTATTCAGCTCAGCCATATCAACACAATTTGCTTCAATTTTGCTTTGTGGTAATTGTAGTATTATTTTTGTTAATTCATTTAACTTATAAGTACTACATACCCATATGTTCTCTGCTATCTTTTTGGATGGCTCGAGGTAATGTTCATTGAGCCTAATAAATTGGCAATGATGCTTTCTCGGATAATCAAAGTCCGTGATAATAAAATCCGTTGAAGACAGTGTTGTTTCTTCCGTTAATAATTCACAGTTC
Source organism: Proteus vulgaris (assembly GCF_011045815.1). Classification (GTDB taxonomy): domain Bacteria; phylum Pseudomonadota; class Gammaproteobacteria; order Enterobacterales; family Enterobacteriaceae; genus Proteus; species Proteus vulgaris_B. The sequence goes on from NZ_CP047344.1 coordinate 2,622,529, forward strand.
AACCCAAAGTAATTGAGATATCGCCCAATAAATCCTTCTAAATAAAGGTTTTTGATATCAATAAAACAACGAACAGTGCTCTCTTTATAAATATCCTTTTCAGTAGCAAGTTCTCTCTCTTCTAACGCACCATAAAGTGGTATTCGAACTGTAAATCGACTACCAATATTTTCTTGTGAAACTACACTGATATCGCCATCCATTAAGTTAATGAGTTTTTCACAAATAGCTAAACCCAATCCTGTCCCTTCAGATGCACTTTCTGTATTTTGTGAAACTTGGAAGAATGGTTCAAAAAGCTCATGTAATGCCTTCTCACCGATCCCTCGTCCTGTATCATGAATATCAAAATACAGGTAATACTCATCTTTATAAAGATGTAAAGTAATACATCCTGTCGTAGTGAATTTAATACTATTATTCAATAAATTAGAAATAACCTGTTGTACACGAACAGGATCACTATTTACAATTTTAGGTACATCTGGTTCGATAAAGCAGTAGATAGCTAAATCTTTTTTCGCAATTAAAGGTAAATAGTTAGAAATAACAAAAGAGAGTACTTGGCGACAATTAAACGGTTTAATCTCAATTTTTAATTGTTTAGATTCAATTTTTGAGAAATCGAGAATATCACTAATAATTTTTAGCAGTAATGATGAGGAATTATCCATCGTTTTTAATAATCGACTTGTATCATCATTTTGCGCAAAGGATTGTAATAACTCTAAATTACCAATAATGCCGTAAAGTGGTGTACGTAATTCATGACTCACCGTAGCTAAGAACATTGATTTTGCTTGGTTAGCTTGTTCTGCCGCTGTTGCCATATTTTGTAGCGAACGTTCCATTTTAACACGAGCACTAATGTCCACTAAAACACAGATAGCCACATCTTCATTTTGATAGCGTGAATTAACAAAACTAATTTGTAAGTGATTGCGGTTATTCGTTACCACATCAACCATATTGCTACTTTTCTCAGCAATAATAGATAAAATATTTTGCTTATCACTGTGACTAAGTAACCGAAAATAGTTATGTGCTAATTCGTTACTTAAAATGATCATACCATCGCGTATTCTCAGAATACTAATTCCGACAGGCGCCGATGCCACAATTTTATGGTTAAACTGTTCATGCTCTTCTAATCGGGAAGCGTTATTTTCTGCTGGTGAGAATATTTTTCTTTCGAAGATCCACACAAAAATAAAAATAAAAATGGCAGAAATAATATTTAAAATCAGAGCATTAAAAATGGTGAATTTAAATTCATTTAGAATTTGCTTTAGTGGTAATGAATACACCACACTAAAAGAAGATGGCAATAGTTTTCGTTTTGCAACTAACTCACTAAAATCTTCATCAAAACCAAAATAAGGTGCACTCACATCAGCAACTTGCTTAACAGAACGATAAGTATTTTCTGCAGGATAGCTTAATACTGTAGTATTTCGGCTATTTAGAAGATGGATAGAAATTACTCTATCTTTGGCTGGAGAGAAATATTCAAGACGAATTGCTCTTTCAATACCAATTAACCCAATAAATTTGCCCGAAGCATAAACTGGTGACATAACATATAAAATGCCACTATCCCCTTTTGCATCAGGAACTATCCAGTATTGATTAACTTCTTTGCCTTGTGCCCGTTGATTAATGTAATTACGTGTATTTTCGTAAACCATCTTTTTCAACATTTCAGTATCTACTGGTGATGCGCGCAAAGGGAAGTTAATCATGCACATACTGTGCGAGCCTACCATGAAAACTTGGTTTATCCCTTGTAATGCGGGAGTATTATCTTTCCAATAATATAAGATACTGTTAAACGAACGAAAATAGTTATTGGTTTGTCCCTTAAATAATTCACAGTCTGCCGTTTCATTGAGTTTATGAAGTGAGAATGGTCCTTCATAAAATAGTGAATTTTTTATACCTGGATTTAAATTAATTTGCTCTTGATGACGTTCTGCGAGGTATTGTAAATCACGGATGGTGCCAGAAGTTTGTCGAAAAAAACTGAGGAGATTAGTGTAGTTATTACTATACTCTTGCCTAATATCTGACTTTGTATCATTAAATATATTGATGAGGTAAAACATTGTTAATAATGCCCCCATCGCCCACAACATGATACCTAATACGCGAAAAAGGTAGCGGGAAATTTTTAACGATGTTTTAAAGGACGAGAGATATCTCAAACAACCACCTAATCAATATTCCTACCGCTTAAGAAACTTATTCTATTCTAGCAGAAGTTACTGTATGTCTGAATAATATGATCTTTATCATCAGGATAATTATTTCTAATGATGCACTGATCCTACCACCATAAAAAAAGCAGGCAATTATGCCTGCTTTCTTTTATTTATACATCACAATAATGATAAATATTATTCTTCGTCTGCATCATTAGCTAAATCTGATCCAGGCTCTTCCGGTGATGCCTCGTTAATAACCTCATTAACTTCATCATCATCTAATGCGTCATCTTCATCTTCAACACGTTGTAAGCCAACGACCAACTCATCTTCTGTTGTACGAATTAAGGTAACACCTTGTGTATTACGTCCAACAATGCTGACCTCTGAAACACGAGTACGAACTAATGTACCTGCATTAGTGATCATCATAATTTGGTCAGTTTCTTCAACTTGAATTGCACCTACCACTTTACCGTTACGCTCACTCACTTTAATAGAGATAACGCCTTGTGTAGCACGATTCTTCGTTGGGTATTCGCTTTGTGCAGTTCGTTTACCGTAACCATTTTCAGTAACAGTTAAAATATCGCCGTCACCACGAGGAATGATCAGAGAAACGACTTTGTCGTCATCAATCAGTTTCATACCACGAACACCTGTCGCAGTACGACCCATTGGACGAACACAATCTTCTGCAAAGCGAACCACTTTACCATCAGCAGAGAACAGCATAACTTCGTTCGTGCTATCGGTTAAGTCAACACCAATTAGCTCATCGCCTTCATTTAAGTTGACTGCAATAATACCTGCGCTACGAGGACGGCTAAAATCTTGCAGAGGTGTTTTCTTCACTGTACCGCTTGCCGTTGCCATAAAGACAAACTTACCTTCTTCATACTCTCTCACTGGCAAAATAGCCGTAATACGTTCATTTTGCTCAAGAGGTAATAAGTTGATAATCGGACGGCCACGAGCACCACGACTTGCTTCTGGTAACTGGTAAACTTTCATCCAATAAAGACGACCACGACTTGAGAAGCATAAAATGGTGTCATGGGTATTAGCCACCAGCAGGCGATCAATAAAGTCTTCTTCTTTAATTCTTGCTGCAGACTTACCTTTACCGCCACGGCGTTGTGCTTCATAATCGGTAAGTGGCTGATATTTAACGTAACCCTGATGAGAAAGTGTAACAACCACATTTTCTTCATTAATCAGGTCTTCGATATTAATATCTGCTGTATTCTCGGTGATCTCAGTACGACGTGGATCGTTATATTGATCTTTAATCGCATTTAGCTCTTCTCGAATGACTTCCATCAAACGCTCAGGGCTTCTTAAGATATGTAGTAATTCAGCTATTTGAAGCAATAAGTCACGATATTCATCTAACAGTTTTTCATGTTCAAGACCGGTTAGTTTCTGCAAACGCAGATCCAAAATAGCTTGAGCTTGTTGTTCTGTAAGATAGTATTTACCGTCATGCACACCATATTGTGGCTCTAACCATTCAGGACGAGCAACATTGCTGTCACCAGCACGCTCTAACATGGTAGAAACACTACCTAAATCCCAAGGTTGTGCGATTAACGCTGCTTTTGCTTCTGCTGGGTTTGGCGCTTGGCGGATCATTTCAATAACAGGGTCAATGTTCGCCAATGCAACAGCCAGTGCTTCTAAGATATGAGCACGATCACGCGCCTTGCGTAATTCGTAGATAGTACGACGAGTAACGACTTCACGACGGTGACGAATAAAAGCAGAAATAATTTCTTTTAGATTTAATAGTTTTGGCTGACCTTGGTGAAGCGCAACCATATTAATACCAAAAGAAACCTGCATTTGTGTTTGTGAGAACAAGTGATTTAATACTACTTCACCCACAGCATCACGTTTGATTTCAACAACAATACGCATGCCATCTTTATCAGACTCATCACGTAATCCGCTAATACCTTCAATGCGTTTATCTTTAACAAGCTCTGCTATTTTTTCAATTAAACGCGCTTTATTCACCTGATAAGGAATTTCCGTTACGATAATTGTTTCGCGACCGGTTTTCTCATCAGTTTCAATATCAGCCTGAGCACGGATATAAATTTTTCCGCGGCCAGTACGGTAAGCATCTAAAATTCCTCTGCGACCATTAATAATAGCGGCAGTCGGGAAATCAGGCCCCGTGATATGTTCCATCAACTCTTCAATAGTGATGTCTTCGTTATCAACATAAGCAAGACAGCCGTCGATAACTTCGCCTAGGTTATGTGGAGGAATGTTTGTTGCCATCCCCACCGCAATCCCTGATGAACCATTGACTAGCAAGTTTGGAACACGGGTTGGCATAACTGCCGGAATATGTTCTGTTCCATCATAGTTAGGAACAAAATCAACCGTTTCTTTTTCCAAATCCGCCAGCAGTTCATGGGCGATTTTCGCCATACGAACTTCGGTATAACGCATTGCAGCCGCCGAGTCACCATCAACTGACCCGAAGTTACCCTGCCCGTCAACCAACATGTAGCGCATAGAAAAAGGCTGTGCTAAACGAACAATCGTTTCATAGACAGCAATGTCACCGTGCGGGTGATATTTACCGATAACATCCCCAACAACACGGGCTGATTTTTTATAAGGTTTATTCCAATCGTTTCCTAGTACATTCATCGCGAAAAGAACTCGGCGGTGTACTGGCTTCAGTCCGTCTCGAACATCGGGTAATGCGCGTCCTACAATAACTGACATCGCATAATCCAAATATGAGCTTTTCAGCTCTTCTTCGATATTAACTGGTGTGATTTCTCTGGCAATGTCGCTCATGGAGCCACTGTCCCTCATACTACGGATTCAAAGGTTTAGAACTATACCACAAATCGCCAATTTTTGGAAAAAGGAAACAACTAAATTAATGATCCTTTCGCTATTCTCTTCGATTTCACCGTCTAACGTTGGTAGAATCATGGCAATATGAAAATAGGAGTAATACTTTCTGATGAATGATAAAACAACCTCTTTACATGCTAACGTGGATCAGCATGAAATCGACAAGTTTGAAAGCGTCGCATCACGCTGGTGGGATCTTGAAGGTGAATTTAAACCATTACACCGTATAAACCCACTAAGACTTAACTATATCCAAGAACGTGCTGACGGCTTATTTGGAAAAAAAGTCCTCGATGTTGGCTGTGGTGGCGGTATTTTATCTGAAAGTATGGCGTGTGTCGGTGCCGAAGTTACAGGCCTTGATATGGGCACAGAGCCATTACAAGTTGCACGCTTGCACTCACTAGAGTCAGGTATTCCTGTGACTTATATTCAAGATACCGTTGAAAACCATGCGAATGATAACCCACAAGCTTACGATGTTGTCACCTGTATGGAGATGTTAGAACACGTTCCAGACCCTTCTTCTGTCGTAAGAGCCTGTGCAAAATTGGTAAAACCCGGTGGACATGTTTTCTTCTCAACCATCAATCGTAATAAAAAAGCATGGCTAATGCTGGTGGTAGGTGCGGAGTATATTCTAAATATGGTACCTAAGGGCACACATGATGCTAATAAGTTTATTCGTCCATCAGAACTGCTCAGTTGGGTTGATGAAACCGACTTACGTAGCAAAAATATGATTGGCTTACATTATAACCCAATCACTGACAAATTCCGATTAGCGCCAAATGTCGATGTGAATTATATGGTGCACACACAATCGACACATAACTCGAATTCGTGAAACTGAAAGTTTGATTTGGTTTAATAAAACATCAAACGATCACATTTTTTAAAATTGACTTTACATCATTGTCACTTGAATTTGAGTTTCTTACTGCCTGTATTTATGCAGGGTACGGGCAGTTATTAAAAAATTTATCCCCTATTTATCCACAGAAACAATCAGATTTGTACACTTGATCAATCTCTCAATTACCTTTATCTTGTTATCACCATTTGAACCAACCCCTATATATTGTGTTTCCTTAAATTTCACACCACAAGACTCCTTGACACACATTGTCATCGGGAGCGTTTTTTTGCGGTATAAAATTTCAGGTAGCACTAATGCAAGAAAGGTGCATCGCTCATGAATCACAGCCTGCTCGTCACAAAACGTGATGGTCATAAAGAACGCATTGACTTAGACAAAATTCACCGTGTAATCGCCTGGGCTGCTGAAGGCCTAGAAAATGTCTCTGTATCACAAGTTGAATTACGTTCTCAGATTCAGTTTTATGATGGTATCAAAACTGCTGATATCCATGAAACACTGGTAAAAGCTGCTGCAGACTTAATTTCAGGTGAAACTCCTGATTATCAATATCTTGCTGCCCGTCTTGCCGTATTTAACTTACGTAAAAAAGCCTATGGCCAATTTGAGCCACCAACGCTCTATGAGCACGTTAAAAAATTAGTTGATTTAGGTAAATACGACCATCATCTTCTTGAAGATTACACCCAAGAAGAATTTGAACAGATGAATAATTTTATTGTTCATCAACGTGATATGAACTTCTCTTATGCTGCAGTTAAACAGTTAGAAGGTAAATACTTCGTTCAAAACCGTATTACTGGCGAAATTTACGAAAGTGCACAATTTTTATATGTTTTAGTTGCGGCTTGCTTGTTCTCTCGTTATCCACAAGCAACACGTATGGACTATATCGAACGCTTTTATAATGCGATTTCTACTTTTAAAATCTCATTACCAACGCCAATTATGGCTGGCGTCAGAACACCAACTCGTCAATTTAGCTCTTGTGTATTAATTGAATGTGACGATAGCCTTGATTCTATCAATGCAACATCAAGCGCTATTGTAAAATACGTTTCTCAACGTGCCGGTATTGGTATCAATGCGGGACGTATTCGTGCATTAGGCAGTGCTATTCGTAATGGCGAAGCGTTCCATACAGGTTGTATTCCTTTCTATAAACACTTTCAAACTGCGGTGAAATCTTGCTCGCAAGGTGGTGTTCGTGGTGGAGCTGCCACACTGTTCTATCCATTGTGGCATTTAGAAGTTGAAAGCCTGCTAGTACTGAAAAACAACCGTGGTGTTGATGATAACCGTGTTCGTCATTTAGATTACGGTGTGCAATTAAACAAATTAATGTATGAACGTTTAATCAAAGGTCAGGATATTACCTTATTCAGCCCTTCTGATGTTCCAGGTTTATATGATGCTTTCTTTGCCAACCAAGATGAATTTGAACGCTTATATGTACAATATGAGAAAGATAAGAGCATCCGCCAAAAACAAGTTAAAGCGGTTGAGCTATTCTCATTAATGATGCAAGAACGTGCATCTACAGGCCGTATTTATATTCAAAACGTTGACCACTGTAATACACACAGCCCATTTGATCCGGCTATTGCGCCTATCCGTCAATCAAACCTGTGTTTAGAAATTGCACTACCTACTAAACCATTAAATGATATTAAAGATCCTAATGGGGAAATTGCACTCTGTACCTTGTCGGCCTTTAACTTAGGTGCAATTGAAAATCTTGATGATTTAGAAGAGCTAGCTCGTTTAGCTGTTCGTTCACTGGATGCGCTATTAGATTACCAAGATTATCCGATCCTAGCCGCGAAACAAGGTGCTATGGGCCGTCGTACCTTAGGTATTGGTGTTATTAACTTTGCTTATTACTTAGCAAAACACGGTGTTCGCTACTCTGATGGTAGTGCAAATAACTTAACTCATCGTGCATTTGAAGCAATTCAATACTATTTATTAAAAGCATCTAATGAATTAGCGAAAGAACAAGGCGCATGCCCATGGTTTAATGAAACCACTTACGCTGAAGGTATTCTACCTATTGATACCTATAAAAAATCATTAGATGTTCTGACAAAAGAACCTCTACATTACGACTGGGAAGGCTTACGCAAAGACATTAAAGAGCACGGTTTACGTAACTCAACATTGTCTGCACTGATGCCATCAGAAACCTCTTCTCAGATTTCGAATGCAACCAATGGTATCGAGCCACCTCGTGGTTATATCAGCATTAAAGCCTCTAAAGACGGTATTTTACGTCAAGTGGTTCCTGAGTATGAGCGTTTGAAAGGCGCTTATGAATTACTGTGGCAAATGCCAAGTATTGAAGGTTATTTGCAGTTAGTGGGCATTATGCAAAAATTTGTTGACCAAGCGATTTCAGCGAACACTAACTACGATCCTACTCGTTTCCCTAGCGGTAAGGTTCCAATGAACCAACTGCTGAAAGATTTGCTGCTCGCTTACAAATATGGTGTGAAAACACTTTATTACCACAATACCCGTGATGGTGCAGATGATGTACAGGGTGATCTGGAAGAAGTCGTTGAGACGGAAGATTCAGATTGTGAAGGCGGCGCGTGTAAAATTTAATTGAGGAAGCTATGTCTTATACTACTTTTTCACAAGTTAAAAATGATCAAATGAAGGAGCCCATGTTTTTTGGGCAACCTGTTAACGTAGCGCGTTATGATCAGCAAAAATATCCTATTTTTGAAAAGCTAATTGAAAAACAACTCTCCTTCTTCTGGCGTCCAGAAGAAGTGGACGTTTCTCGTGACCGTATTGACTACAATGCGTTACCCGATCATGAAAAACACATTTTTATTAGTAATTTAAAATATCAAACACTATTGGATTCGATTCAAGGTAGAAGCCCTAACGTAGCATTCTTACCTTTAATCTCGATCCCTGAGTTAGAAACATGGGTTGAAACATGGTCATTCTCTGAAACCATTCACTCGCGCTCTTATACTCATATTATCCGTAATATTGTTAACGATCCTTCTGTCGTATTTGATGATATCGTTGAAAATGAAGAAATTTTAAAACGTGCGCGTGATATTTCTTCTTACTACGATGAGTTAATCAGATTAACTAACCTTTATCACATGTATGGTGAAGGTGATCATCATGTTCAAGGCAAAACCGTTAATGTGACTTTACGCAAATTAAAGAAACAACTTTATTTGTGTATCATGAGTGTTAATGCGTTAGAAGCAATTCGTTTCTATGTGAGCTTTGCGTGTTCATTCGCCTTTGCTGAACGTGAATTAATGGAAGGTAATGCAAAAATCATTAAATTGATTGCACGTGATGAAGCATTGCACTTAACTGGCACACAACACATGCTGAATCTACTGCGCTCAGGTCAAGACGATCCTGAAATGGCAGAAATCGCCGCAGAATGTGAACAAGAATGCTATGACTTGTTTGTTGAAGCCGCAGAGCAAGAAAAAGAGTGGGCTGAATACCTGTTCTCAGAAGGCTCTATGATTGGTTTAAATAAAGAAATCCTCTGCCAATATGTTGAATATATTACAAATATTCGTATGCAAGCAGTAGGTCTTAAATTACCATTTAAAGCACGCTCAAATCCTATTCCATGGATCAATGCATGGTTAGTGTCTGACAACGTTCAAGTAGCACCTCAAGAAGTTGAAGTCAGTTCTTATCTTGTGGGTCAAATTGATTCACAAGTTGATACTGATGACTTGAGTAATTTTGAACTGTAATACCGAGAAATAACACTGATACGTTATGGCATCTCATAAAGTGACCCTGCATCAGCAGGGTCTTTCAACACCGCTAGAGTTTCATACTGACACCCATCCTTCATTGCTTGATGCTTTAGAGCATGGAAAAGTCCAAGTCGAATACCAATGCCGTGAAGGTTATTGTGGCTCTTGTCGTCTACGTTTAGTGAAAGGCAAGGTTTGCTATCGCAATGAACCTTTAGCATTTATCCAACCCGATGAAATCTTACCTTGTAGCTGTCATCCTATTAGTGACATTGAAATAGAAATTTGCTCTGAATGATTTGAATTATCTTATTTTTCCTTTTTTTCTAACACTGTTATCCATCATTGACTAGAATTAAATTACATTGATGAAAAAAGGAAAAATATTATGAAATTAAATTCTATTTTCTCAGTTGTTGCTATCTCTGCATCACTTTTATTAGTTGCGGGTTGTTCAACTCCACAAAAAATAGAAACAGTAAATGGGGAAACGATTTTAACAACAGATAAGCCCCAAGAAGATGAAAAGACTGGATTAATTACCTATAAAGATGCAGAAACTGGGCAATTGAAACAAATTAATCGTGATCAGATAAGACGAATGGTAGAACTTGACGATTAATAACCTTAATTAATATCCTTAATTAATCCCCCTATTAAGCGCCAATTGATATTTATTAATTGGCGTTTTTTTATTCACTTTTTATTTTCCGTAAAGATATAATTACAGTATACGTAATTAAAATTTGACAGATATTTACCATTCTTATACTCTGCATTTTATATAAATAAAATAGTTAGCAAGCAGAGGACTTAGTGAAAAATCGCACTATAGGTAGTGTTTTTATTGTTGCAGGAACAACAATTGGGGCAGGCATGTTGGCAATGCCACTGGCTGCGGTGGGTATTGGCTTTGGTACTATTATGCTATTACTCGTAGGACTGTGGTTATTAATGAGTTATACCGCACTCTTGCTAGTGGAAGTTTATCAATACAACGATCCTCATACTGGTCTTGGTTCAATTGCTAAGCGTTATCTTGGTGTTGGTGGTCAAGTGATCACTGGGCTTGCTCTACTCTTATTGATGTATGCATTGACGACAGCTTATATTAGCGGTGCTGGTGAATTGCTTTCATCTACCCTATCCTCATGGGTTGGTCATGAACTCTCTGTCACACAAGGTATTATTATCTTTACAGTGATTGGCGGTGCTGTGGTGGGTATTGGTACCACTTCAGTTGATATGATCAATCGACTGCTATTTACAGCAAAAGTTTTTTTCTTAATCTTTATGCTGGTTGTGATGTTACCTCACGTTGAAAGCGTCAATTTAACGTCAATGCCTGTCGCTCAAGGGCTTATTCTTTCTGCTATTCCTGTTATTTTTACTTCATTTGGTTTTCACGGTAGCGTGCCAAGTATTGTAAGTTATATGAATGGTGATATTAGAAAGTTACGTATTATCTTTATTACTGGTAGTGCTATCCCTCTTGTTGCTTATATTTTATGGCAAATTGCCACATTAGGAGCCATTCCTACCAATACCTTTATGGGAATTATGGCGCAACAATCAGGTTTAAATGGCCTACTTACCGCTATCCGCGATGTCGTTGCAACGCCTCGTGTCAATATTGCGGTAAACCTATTTGCCGCATTGGCGTTAGCTACATCATTCCTTGGTGTTGCACTAGGCTTATTTGATTATCTTGCTGACCTATTTAAACGCAGTAATCGTGCAACAGGTCGTATACAGTCAAGCTTATTAACATTCGTTCCACCTTTACTGTGTGCTCTTTATTTTCCTAACTTTGTACAAGCATTAGCTTATGCTGCCATTGCATTATCTATTTTGGCACTGCTACTACCTGCTTTATTAGTTTGGAAAGTAAGACAAGAGCAACACAGCACTGATAAATACAAAGTCAAAGGTGGAAAAGGTGCATTAGCCGTTGTCTTTACTTGTGGCTTAGTTGTGATCGGTATTCAAGTCGCCATCACTTTTGGTTTATTGCCTCAAGTCGGTTAATCATTTTTTATACAGACAACAAAAAAGCAGGTGTTGATTGTTTCAACACCTGCTTTTTATTTAACGTTACTGCAAGTTTTGCTTAGAAACTTAAACCTGCACCAACATAGAAACCATCAGCTAATTTATTATTACTTCTATTATGTGAGTTTTCGATTTCAATCACACGATAACCTGCATTGACATGCAATGGTTTAAATACTGTTAATTGCGCACCCACATCGGCTTCATAATAAGATTTGCTACCAGACGTTAATCCTTCAGGAGAGCCATAAGCCTCACCATAAACACTTAAAGAAGGTAAAATATCCCAGTTAAGTCCAACACCACCAGCTAAAGCAGCGCCATCATCACCATTTTTTGGTGATAAATAGAGTGCTTTACCACCAACACTTGCTGAAAAAGGACCTAAAGGGAGTGCAAATTTTGCACCAAGGCTACCTAATTGACCATCATGATCGCTGCGTGCCCAGTTACCATTAAACGAAAGCCCCGCATTAGGATTACCTAGACCAGCACGAACATCAGTGTAGTGTTTGCCTGCTTGAATATTCATTGAGACTGCATTGGCATTTGTCGCCATAAATAATGCACTTACAGCACCAATCAATAAATATTTTTTCATTGTCATTACTCCAGCAAATAATTGTCCTAACTTATAATTATACAACAAATTTATTAAACAATTTGAGTCAAAATTGAAAGCTAATCTGTAGAATTTTCAATCTATGTAAATAAGTTACGACTATCAATATTATTGGTCTAATTGGTTTTATTAATGAGGACAATATTGTTAAAGTGGCATTGCAGTCAATATTAACCATAATAAGTATAAGGCTGTTTGCTTCGTTTTATTCACACATGCTATTTTTTTTAGAACGTTTACTATTTCATAAACTGGAGATATGTGATGGAAAAGAAAAAGCTAACAACGGCGTCTGGTGCACCTGTTGTAGACAATAATAACTCAATGACCGCAGGCCCTCGTGGCCCAATGTTGCTTCAAGATGTCTGGTTTCTAGAGAAACTTGCTCACTTTGATCGTGAAGTTATTCCTGAAAGACGTATGCATGCAAAAGGCTCAGGCGCTTTTGGTACATTTAAAGTTACTCACGATATTACACAATATACTCGCGCTAAAATTTTCTCTAAAGTGGGCAAAAAAACAGAAATGTTTGCTCGCTTTTCAACAGTTGCTGGTGAAAGAGGTGCCGCAGACGCAGAACGTGACATTCGTGGTTTTGCATTAAAATTTTACACTGAAGAAGGTAACTGGGATATGGTGGGTAACAATACCCCTGTTTTCTATCTTCGTGATGCGCTGAAATTCCCTGACTTAAACCACGTTGTAAAACGCGACCCTAAAACTAATCTACGCAATATGGCATATAAATGGGACTTCTTCTCTCATTTACCTGAAGCATTACATCAATTAACCATTGATATGAGTGACCGTGGTTTACCACAAAGCTACCGCTTTATTCACGGCTTTGGTAGCCATACCTACAGCTTTATTAATAAAGATAATGAGCGTTTTTGGGTTAAATTCCACTTCCGTTGCCAACAAGGCATTAAAAACCTTATGGACGACGAAGCACAAACCCTCGTAGGTCAAGACAGAGAAAGTTCACAGCGTGATTTATTTGATGCTATTGAGCGCGGTGATTTCCCACGTTGGAATTTACAAATTCAAGTGATGCCAGAAAAAGAAGCATCAACTGTACCTTATAATCCTTTTGATTTAACCAAAGTTTGGCCTCATGCGGATTATCCATTAATTGATGTGGGTTACTTTGAGTTAAACCGTAATCCTGAGAACTATTTTTCTGATGTTGAACAAGCAGCATTTAGTCCTGCTAACATTGTTCCTGGTATCGGATTCTCTCCAGATAAAATGCTACAAGGTCGCCTATTCTCTTACGGTGATGCTCATCGTTATCGTTTAGGTGTTAACCATCATCAGATCCCAGTTAATGCACCAAAATGCCCATTCCATAATTATCATCGTGATGGTGCAATGCGTGTTGATGGCAATAGTGGTAGCGGTATTACTTATGAGCCAAATAATGGTGGTATGTTCCAAGAACAGCCTAATTTTAAAGAGCCACCATTATCGATTGAAGGTGCAGCAGATCACTGGAACCATCGTGAAGACGAAGATTATTTCAGCCAACCTCGTGCTCTGTATGAATTACTGAGTGATGAAGAGCATCAACGCATGTTTGCTCGCATCGCGGGTGAATTAATCCAAGCAAGTAAAGATACACAAAAACGCCAAATTGCCTTATTTAAGAAAGTTCATCCTGAATATGGTGCTGGTGTTGAAAAAGCAATGAAAGCGTTAGCGAAAGCAGAAGCTAAGTAACTGCATAATAAGAAGCCTTGTGAGCAACTCGGCAAAACAATAAGGCGCCTTCGGGCGCCTTTCTCATAAGAAACCTGTTCACTATCCCCCCTCTTTATCGACGCTTTACATTAACAATATAGATTTTGAGAGAAAATGTGAAAAATAAATATCAACTTAACATTTGCCCTGTCACCCATTCTTGCACTTGTTTACGGGAGATTTTTATTCCCCCATTTTTAAGACTTTCAGGAAGTTGTAAGCAAGCAACGGGTCGTTGAAATCCGGCTAATCGGGAGTGATACCACTGTGGTAATTGATTGATTATTTCAATATCAGCATCGACAACTGCGACTGGGCGCTGTCCAAATTCAGCATCATCAAGAGGGACAACAAAAGATTGGCTAACACTTGGATGTGTATTAAGGATTTTTTCAATATCTTCTGGCTGAATTCCTTCACCCGCACTGAAAAAAAGATTGTCTAAACGGCCTAAAACACACCACTCGTCTGCACTAAAACAGCCTTTATCTCGCGTTGAATACCATCCATCAGCCGTAAGCGATAGCGGTTTTAATTTACTGTCAAACCAATACCCCAGCGCAACACTGTCAGACATTATCTGGAGTTCATCATCCACTAACCTAACTTCTTTGCCTTTTAGTGGAAGCCCTACTCCTGCTTTACCATCTGCACGCTTTGCACAAATAGTAGAAGCCATTTCTGTCATTCCATAACCACACCAACACTGAATTCCACGATGTTCTGCATCTTGTGTTAACTCAATGGGGATCATCGCTCCACCTAATAAAACAGATCTTAAGGTAGTAGGCTGCTGATTATCTTGTTGAGTACTATTTTGCAAGAAACGCCAAAGTTGAGTAGGTACCAAAGAAGCATGAGTGCAACCTTGTAACGCTTTTTCAAAAGGATACATATCACGTACCACTAGCGTTGCACCACGTAACAACCAACGCCAAAGAATACCTTGCCCAGATACATGAAATAGAGGTAAAGAGAGCAACCAACTATCATTTTTTTCAAAAGGTATTAATGATAGAACACCCTCAGCGCTACAAAGATGCGCATCAAATGTATGTACCGCGGCTTTTGGTAAGCCAGATGAACCAGAGGTCAAGATCAGTGTCGCCATACGAGAAGGCGCCCATGATACATTCCAAATTTCATTTTTATGCTGGCGTGATCTGTTATCAAACTCAACACCATCAAGATCAAGTAAGGTAGCCTCTAGATCCTGTATTGATTCACTCAGATCAGCATAAAAATCAATGTTTAAATGGGGCAGTAAATCATCTAATAAGGACTTAGGAAGTTGTGGATTTAGGGGTAAAACCTTCGCACCACATTGAAAAATAGCGAGTAGTGTAAAAACAAGATTGATATGATTTTTGCCACGTAACAATACGGTGCTTTGGGTATTAACACCCTGCTTAATAAAATGTTTTGCTAATTGATTAATATGACAACTTAATTGTTGCCATGTGATAGGTAAATCACCTGAAATGATGGCCGTTTCATTTGGGCTTAATTGTGCCCAGTGATGCCACGGCCATTGTTTAAATGGAACTACTGTTGCCATACAGTCTCTAGCTGTTCAAGAGAGATAAGCGGAATATCCACATCTGGCCAAGGACGAATAAGCTGTTGCTTAATTAAATCAACGGTATCCAGTCCTGGAATACTATTCGGCGTTAACCATTGTGCAATTCTTGCTAATTGAGTAAGCCCAAAGCTACTTTCAATGCTTGAACTAATAATAGCATCAAGCCCTAAAGCATGTGCTTGCTCAACTAAAGAGCGACAACGTTCAAGGCTTCCCACCAGTGTGGGTTTTATCACAATGGTAGTGACACCAGGTTGTGGTTTTATTTCAAACCCGTCATCTCGCACTGTTTCATCCCAAGCAATATTAATTCCTGTTGCTTGAGAAAAAGCCAGCGACTCTTCTGGTGTTTTACAAGGCTCTTCTAAGAATGCAATACGATCGCGCCATTCAGGGTTTACATACTTCGCAAATCCTTCTGCTTTAGCTGGTGTCCAGCTTCTGTTCGCATCCAATCTTAATTTTAAGTCTGGAATGGCTTCTAATAGCAGGTTAACAACTATTCCATCACGCACCGCTTCATATAATCCCACCTTGATTTTAGCGACTTTTTCACCTTCCATATCATTAAGGCTTAAAATCAAATCATCAGGGTCGCCATTACATAAAGGTGCCGCGCGATAGTTTGCCTCTAGTGGTAATGTGCTTTCAAGCTCTGCTAATGCACAACTTAGGCCAAATGCCACGCTTGGCAGTTCACTGTGCTCTGGGTTTTCCCCCGCACACCACGCAGTTAACCAAGATTGCGCTGATGCTTGTGCTTGCTCTAAAGTTTCACGGCTAAACTCAGGAAGAGGTGAAATTTCACCCCATCCTTGTTTGCCATTTTGCTCTAAACAGACAAGAAAACCATCACGCGTTTTTAGCCTTTGATAGCGCAGAACAACGCCTGCATCTACAGGTAGGCTGAATGAATAGAGTTTGGCGTTTCTCATTATGGGTTACGTTTAAATCGAGAGAAATCAGGTTGACGTTTTTCGTTAAAGGCATTACGCCCTTCTTGACCTTCGTCAGTCATGTAAAACAGCATAGTTGCATTGCCGGCTAATTCTTGCAAGCCTGCTTGACCATCACAATCCGCATTTAATGCTGCTTTCAAGCAACGTAATGCCATTGGGCTGTTTTCAAGCATTTCACGACACCAACGAACAGTTTCTTTTTCAAGAGAGGCATAAGGAACAACAGTGTTAACCAAGCCCATCTCTAATGCTTCTTTTGCATCATATTGACGGCATAAGAACCAAATTTCGCGTGCTTTCTTTTGACCAACAATACGGGCCATATAAGAAGCACCCCAGCCACCATCAAAAGAACCCACTTTAGGGCCTGTCTGACCAAAGATAGCGTTTTCTGCCGCGATAGTTAAGTCACACATCATATGAAGCACATGGCCACCACCAATAGAATAACCAGCGACCATTGCCACAACAGGTTTCGGACAAGTACGGATTTGGCGTTGGAAATCCAACACGTTTAGGTGATGTGTACCGCTATCATCGCGATATCCGCCGTAGTCACCACGAATTTTTTGGTCACCACCCGCACAGAAGGCTTTCTCACCCGCACCCGTTAAAATGATAGTACCAATTGTGTCATCATAACGTGCATCAGCTAATGCTTGGATCATCTCTTTCACTGTCAAAGGACGGAAAGCATTACGCACTTGCGGGCGGTTAATCGTAATTTTTGCAATACCATCGACTGATTTATGGTAGAGAATATCTTCAAAACCTTCAGAACAATCTAGCCATTCAATCGGTGCATATAACTTTTCTTCGCTCGGGTAAAGCATAATTAGGTTCCTTTAACCAAAGAGGGATAAAACATGATTTATCACCGCAGCATAAGCCGCTGGCTGTGCCTGATGCGCATTATGCCCAGCTTGCGGGATAGTCGTTAATGGTAGCGAATATTGCTGCGCTATCGCTTGAAATTTTTTATCTTTCTCACCACAAAGCCAAATAAATGGCAAAGTAAGTTGCTGCAATTCAGAGACTAGCCAAGGCTGATAGCCTAAAGAAAGCATCTCTAAACTTTCTGCAATACAAAATCCCGCATTATGACGACGTTTTTCAACCAATAATCGTCGGTTTTTGTCACTTAGATCAGCAAACACGGGTTGTTGATACCATTGTGTTAATACATCACAAATAGGTTCATTACGAAAACGTTCAGCCCAACGTTTATCATTTGCAATGCGGCTTTGCCTTTCTGTTGCATCATATAAACCTGGGTTGCCACCTTCTACAATCAATCCCATTAATCCGGTTGTATCACCAAAACATGCATGATACATCGAGATCCTGCCACCTAACGAGTAACCAATTAACCAATAATGATCAATATGTTGCTCTTTTAATGTGTCTGTTAATAATGTACTAACTTCAACAAAATCCTTCGCGCTGATAGATGCAGAACCACCATGACGAGGCAAATCAATCACAAGTGATGGATATTCATGGCAAGCCTGAATGACAGACTCCCATTCACAACCTTCACCTAATAGCCCATGCAACCAAACTAACCAAGGCCCTTCATTATGGGTATTATATCGCTGACATGCTAAAGTCATGAGATGTTACCTGTTTTACCAGCTGATTTAATGTTTTTGCACCATCAGTATCATCAACAATTAATTCAATTAATGTCGTTGTTGGCGCCCCTGTCCAGCATTCCTGAACAGTCGTTAACAGTGCATCCCAACTTGTTGGTGATACATAATGTAAGCCAAACATTGCGGCTGCATGTTTGAAATTTAATGAGTGAGGCATACAGTAAAAACGTTCTCGTTCTGCCTCTGGCGTGGGTAACATAGAAAATATTTGTCCACCATTATTATTCACCACAATAATAACATTAGGCGCATAAACTTGTTGATGTAACGCTAAGCTATTCAGATCATACAGTGCCGATAAATCGCCCAAAATTGTTAATGTTGGCTTTTTTGTCGCGCGGTGAACACCCGCAGAGGTTGAAATCAAGCCATCAATACCACTTGCACCTCGGTTACTCATTACAGGATAACCTTGTGGTAATTGAGCAAATGCATCAATTAATCTAACTATCAGACTATTGCCAACAAATAACTGTCCATCACTAGGAAGTAATTTATCTAATTGATGTGCAACCTGCGCTTCACCAAAATAATTCGTTATTTCACTTACCTTTTGATAGGTTTGTGTAGCGATACCTGTTAATGCTTTAGTCCAAGGTAAATTATCAACAGCCGGATGTGCCCTTAACCATTGCATGGGTGATAATGTAAATTTTTCACCTTGATGATGGCCGGGATCTAAGCGTCCCGGAATAGGGTCAACAATCCAATAAGCATTGGGAGAACATCCTACTTGCCATTGCAACAAACGTTTACCTGTTAAGCTTGAGCCAAATTGAATAACGATTTCGGCGTTATTGAGTTTTGATTTTGCTTGCGAGTTATTCAACCATAAATCGACACAAGGTAACGGTTGCCCAGTTTGGGACAATACATCACCTAATAAAGGCCAACCTAATTGTGATGCCCATTTTGTGACTTCAATCCCTTCTTCTGGGCTAATACGCCCAGCGATCACAACACCTTTTTTCTGACGTAACTCATTCCATTGAGGATGTGTTGAAACGGCGTTAAAACGAGTTTCTTGTAACCACGGTTTATCATTTTGCCACCAATTTCCTAAAGCCTCAGTCCATGGCGTTGATATTTCAACATCATCACCATATAGCGGCTCAGCAAAAGGACAATTAACATGTAATGCGCCATGAACCAATGTATTCATCGCATTATCAAGTGTAGAAACTAACCAACTTGCGGGAATATCCGTTGTCGGTCGTGGTAAAGAGAGTGTTTGTGAAGGATGCGTTGCAAAAATACCTTGCTGACGGATAGCTTGATTTGCACCGCAATCAATTAATTCGGGCGGTCGGTCTGCGGTTAAAAAGATAACACGCTCCCCCGTTAATCCCGCTTCAATTAATGCCGGATACAAATTAGCGACAGCGGTGCCTGATGTCACAATCACGCCAACAGGATCTTGGGTTGCTTTTGCCAACCCCAAGGCTAAATGTCCAAGCCCACGTTCATCAAAATGCGTATGACATATTAATTTTTGATTAGCGGCAGCTGCGAGTGTTAAAGGAGTCGAACGTGATCCGGGTGCGATACAGATATGGCGTAAACCATGACGAGTCAAAGTTTCGAGTATAACTTTAGCCCATTGGCGATTAAACGAACTATTAGACATTGATCATCCCAACAACGAAAACCTGCAATTGCTATTATAATATCTGTTCCTAAATACTTTTCCTTAGCCTAGTTCAATGAACAGAAGTTTTCGTTAAATAAATCGTTAAAGAAAACACTCAAAGAGTGCATTATTTAGGCAAATTGTCCGCCTTATTTTCAAAGCGCTCTTTTTTATCGTTAAGAATAAGAATAAATAACGCTACAGAGCTAAAGAATAGCATCAATTAGTTAACAACTAGCAGTAGTTATTTGAAGAGTAGCACTAAATAACTGGCTTAAAAAAATACTCATCAAATTATGATTGTTATTGCTGATGCTATTTATTTGAACTCCGATTTTCTATAGAAAATTAACTCTCTTTTTCCAGCAATGTTCGTAAACCTGCCGCTTTATTTTCAATTTCTATCCACTCTTGTTGTGGATCAGAGCCGGCCACAACACCCGCACCGGCATACAGCGTCAAAGTATCATCATGCAACTCACCGCAACGCAAGCTTACTGCAAATTCTGCATGAGGAAGCGATAAATACCCAGCAGATCCAGCATACCAACGACGCTCAAAAGGCTCATGTTTACGAATAAAATCGCGCGCAACACTTCTTGGTAATCCACATACCGCCGCAGTTGGCTGTAATCGTTTTAAACAATCAATATCATCTGAATTAATTAATTTTCCATGAATATAACGACGAAGATGCTGTACTTTCCGTAAGCGGATAACATCAGCTGGAGAGACATCGATACCGTCAACACCACCTTGTAATCGTTGACAAATATCATCAACGACAACCAAATTTTCATGCTGATTTTTTTTGTCATTCATCAGCCAATCTGCAAATGCTATTGCTTGTTGCTCATTATCCGAACTCGCTACGGTTCCTGCTAACGCTTCGGTGTACAGCATCAACTCATCACGTTTATATAATCTTTCAGGTGTTGAACCCATAAAGGCATCTGAAGGTGAAAACGCCAACATATAATGATAGCAATGATGATTGACATCACGACTTGCTTTCATAAATTGAATAGCTTTAAGTGGATTATCCAATGTTAAGCACGTAGCCCTTGCTGGCACCACTTTTTCAAATAAGCCTTGGTTAATTTCATCTAATGCAATATTAAGATAATGAGTCCACTGCTCTTGCGTTAAAGAGTGATCAACTTGAGTTACAGAAACAGAGAGAGGCTCAATATCTAGTGATTGATTTAATGTTTGCAGAAAATCTAAGGTGTCTTTTTTATCAGCGCCATCAAGTAAATTTAAATGAACAGAAAGCTGTTGCTGGTGGCGTCTAATTTCAATCCGAGGTAAAAAAAGATAGGCATCATCCCCGTTTATCTCATCTATACGGCCAGGAATAATGGTATCCCACGCATTTAAGCCCCAAATACGCACATCATCAATATTTAGACCAGACTGATGCGTTGCTAAAAATTGGCGAGCGTCTTGAATATGATTAAAGCAACATAATTGCCCGCACACTGCCACTTCTTCACTCTCATCGCGGTGCTGCCAATAAAATTGCGGATAATACACCTGAGCAGCAAGCCATGAGAGCAATGAGAACGAAACTTCTGACGGCAAGGCGACTTTCAAATGTAAAAGATTACCTTGTGCTGTCAGATTTATTTTTTTAACTTTTTCGTACAGTGTCGAAAACACAGGATTAACCTTTTCCACTCCAAATACCCACAACTAATTAAAAAGGAGATTATACGTCTCTATAAGAATTATCAAAGGGCTGATTAATTATAACCTTTGTCATTTATCAAAGTTTTGTATTTTTCATGTTACAAAGTAGAAGCATTAATCTGTAAATCCTAAATAGTAAACAAATCATTCTAAAAACATGCTGTATAGATAAAAATATCATTATACATAAGAGAGGTTATATGGATACAACCATCTTTGAACAGGTTGATCAAATTATTGAATCACCGGATATCCCTAAAGTTGCACTCGGCTTAATATTAGGAAAGGGTATCAAAAATGGTCGATTACCTGGCATAGTTACTTCACATGATTTAATTAAAATAAAATCTTATGTTAATAAAACACTTTCCCTTCCTTTCACACAAGAAGATGTTATCGATTTTGTTGGTTATAATGAAATAAGTGTACCTCAACTCTCTCCGGATAATATCTTATCCCTTTTTGTTAGAATGCGTGAACATGCTTTTGAGTGGAATAAAATTGAGTACAATATAAAACAGCAAGCAATAGATCTAGAAATTATGGGTAGAGAAATCACGTCTACGGGTGAAAAAATAATATCATTTATTAACCAAATGCCATTATTGGTAAAGATTGGTACTTTAGTTAGCGAACTTTCAGATAAAGAATTAGAAAAAATCCAATATAGTAATCAAGATAAACAAGTAACAACTCAGCTTATTCATATATTAGAAAGTATGAAAAAAGATATAACAGCAGAGAAAAAGAAAACATTAAAAATAAAAAGTAGCTTATCAACATTTAGAAACAAAATTGTTGGCGGAGTGAAAAACAAAGAAACAGAGCACCATTCAATATATCATGAAATTCTAAATAAAAAGAAATTTGTGAATGAGTTTTATAATAATGATCGTAGCTCACTTATTGAAGAGAGAGACCTGCTTATTGAAGATATTTCATTACTTAAAGAAGAGTATAAAAACTACGTCGGACTTGCCTTTACAGGGCTTGCTGCAGGTATTATTGGTGTCATTATTACTGGGGGTATTTTTGGGGAAAAAGCAGAAAAAGTACGTAAAAAGAAAAATGAATTAATTGAAAAGGTAAAAAAACTTAATGATGATATAGATAAATACACCAGTTTATCATTTTACTTAAGCTCTTTTTATATTGAATTAGAAGAAATTGAACAGCTTATTGAAGATACGAATATGGCACTTGAACATATTGAATATGTTTGGCAAGCAATATTAACCGAAATAGATGCTTCTCTTACTAACTTCAATAAAATAAACAACGCATTAGAACTTATTAAATTTAGTATTTACTTTGAAAAAATTATTTCTCCTTGGTATATGGTGATTGGTTACTCTAAGGAAATACTACTGTCTTTTGACAATGCACTCTCTTCTTTTTACTCATCAAATTAACAAAAGGAATTGTTATGAAAAATAATGATAGTACTTTAGAACTGAGTTCTTCTTTTGAGCACAATAAATTATTTCATGCTTATCGTAACATTCTTTATTTGGGCAATAATAAGTGTTACACAGATGATAAAATGAATATGAGCATTACACTTTTCTTAGAAAGAAATAATAAAAACATTGAAAAAATTATTTATTTTTCACTATTATTAAAAAGTAGGTTGCGGCAAAAACTACTTAATGAAACATTTAGAACGATTACCGAAATTGATAATGAAATTGATAGCAATCAAATTAGTCTTGATCTAAAAATAAGACTGGAAGAAGAAAAAAAAAGTATATTAAACATCTATTCTAATGAAGTTGATGAAACGGTTAGTATTATTATTGAACACTGTGTATTTATCTCTTCAGAAATTGACTATTTAAATACACAATTTATTCTTGATGAACTCATGCCATCTATCAAAGAGAAAGAAAGATTAATTAATTCACTTACAGAAGAGCTTGTGAGTTTAGATGATATTTGTAGTGAAACCAAAAAAGAACTCGATATTATACAAAAAAGTGAAACTATTCTGCATGAGAAAGGTTTTCTCTATCTTTTCACAAATTCTGCTCCCTCCCAAGAGGTTATTGAAAATCTCGATATTGAAGCCAATGATAAAAACATACTAAAAAAATTAATTAATATACTCTCAAAATTATTCTCTATTTTGGATAGTGGTTTTTCTTATACAAAAATTGTCAATGCACGCCATCAATTAACCGACCTTTATCTAACACAAATTAAAGAGATAAATAAATTAAAGAATAAGAAACAAAACATTATTTTTGAATTAAAACATTACTACGCTTTAACAGATATTGATCATTTTTTAAAAATACTCATTAATCAAATGCTTTTATTAAATGAGTACTGGCTTGTTATTCAACAGCAACTCATTAAATTAAAAGAAAATATTTCATTAACTGAACACTTTATCATTCCTCTATTCTTATTTTTAGATAATTTCTCCTTATACTATGGTGATAATGAAAAAATAATGAATGATAAATAAGTATATCGATAAAAAAAACGGCTCTATCATAAGAGCCGTTTTAATATTTGAAGACGCTTTTTATCAATTAGTTTGCTACAGGTGCAATAATCGCAAAATTCGTCAATTCAATTAATGGTTGTGGCCATACACCTAATGCAATCACAACAATCGCACAAATTAATGCAACAAATGTCGCCATATTTTGTGATGTTGTTGCAATAGCAGGCGTATTGTCATTATCTGGTTTACGTAAGAAGACAATTGCAGCAGCGCGTAGGTAGTAGAATAAACCAATTGCACTACCTAACACGACCATACCGGTTAACCACCATAAGCTTGAGTTAATACCTGCAATAATCACATATAGTTTACCAATGAACCCTAAGGTAATTGGCACACCAGCCAGTGATAACATCATCAGAGACATAACCACAGCAACAACAGGGCGGCGCCAGAATAATCCACGGTAATCCTCTAGTGAATCCATTTCGCTTTCGCGATAAGGACTTGAAGCCACCGCGATTGCACCAAATGCACCTAAGCTTGCAAATAAGTAACCCGCTAAATAGATTTCAGCCGTTTCTTGCGCCAGCACAGGACTGTATTGCAATACAATTAATGCTACTAGTAGATAACCAAGATGTGATACCGACGAGTAACCCAGTAAGCGCTTCACACTTTTTTGCGTTAACGCCATAATGTTACCAAACAGGATAGAGGCAATTGCCATGAAACCTAAGATCATTCGTAAAGTTTCACTATCTGCCGCAGGCGCTTCAAGGAATAAACGCATCACAACCGCAAAAATACCAATTTTACTTGCTGTGGCTAAGAATGCCCCTGTTGGTGCCGGCGCACCTTGGTAAACATCTGGTGTCCATAATTGGAATGGGAATAAAGATAATTTAAATCCAATTCCCACCAACATCATGCCTAAACCTGCAAGCACTAATGGTTTATGGATATTGCTATCACTTAAACTTTGTCCCATGGCAGTAAAGGAAAGGTTTCCTGCTTCTGCATAAAGAAGTGCCATACCAAACAGTAAGAAAGAAGACGCAGCTGCTGAAAGCAACATGTATTTAATGCCCGCTTCCAGTGATGGACGTTGTTGGAATGCATAACCGATAAGACCAAACAGTGGCAATGTCAGCAATTCAATACCAATAAACATCGATGCGAAATGATGAGCAGATGAGAGTAAAATCCCCCCCACTACTGCAATCGAAATCAGCAAGTAAAACTCTTCTTTGTTATCTTGATAACCTTCTAACCAAGGATAAGCAAAAGCGATAGTACCAATACCAGAAAGAATAACTAGCGCAGTAAAGAAGCTAGAGTATCCATCAACATGGTAAAGCGTGGTCACGTCAACGACGCCTAATGCATTAACGTAATAGAGTGATCCCAACGCAATAATGAAACCCGTTGCTGTCAAAGTGGCAATGGTGAAATGATCGCGTCGCCACGCAATGGACAGCATCACAACCACCACCGTCAATCCGACGATTAATAGCGGTAGCATTGCGATCAATTGTTCAGGAGTTATTGTCATGGCGAATTACGGCCTTACTGTTGAAATAGAAGCGGAATACCAAGTCTGGAGATTTTCCATCGCTGATGCCGAAGTGTCTAATACTGGTTGTGGGAAGAAGCCCAGAATAACCAGTAAAATCACCAAGGTGATCAGGATAAAGAATTCTCTCAGATCCAACCCTTTATAGGTTCTTTCAGCTGTTTTCGGTGAACCGTAGTAAGCCTGTTGCATCATCCATAGTGCGTAAACAGATGCAAAGACTAAACCAAAGACCGAAATAATCGTGATCAGCTTAAAGTTGCCATAAGTACCAAACAGGATCATAAACTCACCGACGAAGTTACCTGTTCCTGGCATACCTAAAGAGGCGACTGCAAAGAACAGCGAAAACGCTGGTAAGAAACGGATGCTTTTCCACAATCCACCCATTTGATTCATATCACGTGTACCTAAGCGCTCATATAGCATGCCACACATGATAAATAGACCTGCAGCTGACAAGCCGTTAGTGATCATCTGAATGATAGCACCTTGGTAAGCCAATACAGAGCCAGCATAAATCGCAATCACGATAAAGCCCATGTGAGAAATACTACTGTAAGCCGCAAGACGTTTAATATCTGTCTGACGAAATGCCAGTAGTGCTGCATAAAATACGGTAATTAAACCTAACCACATTGCCACAGGAGCAAGCAATGCTGATGCTTCTGGAAATAGTGGTAAGTTAAAACGCAATAAACCGTAAGCTGCTGTTTTTAATAAAATACCGGATAAGTCAACAGAACCCGCTGTTGGTGCTTCTGCGTGCGCATCGGCTAACCAGCCATGAACAGGAACGATTGGCATTTTCACCGCAAATGCAGCAAAGAAACCTAACATCAGGATAAATTGTAGCTCAGTACTTAATACGGTGTGTGCTTGTAATAAGGTGTCATAGCTAAACGTCCAAATACCTGTTTCACGGTAGAAAGCAACCGCTAAACCGATAATGGCCAGCAACATTAACAGGCCACTTGCCTGTGTATAGATAAAGAATTTCGTTGCTGCACTGACGTGTGCTTTATCACTACTTCCTTTGTGTCCCCATAAAGAAATCAGGAAATACATTGGGATCAACATCATTTCCCAAAAGAAGAAGAATAAGAACAAGTCCGTTGCTAAAAATACTCCCATTACACCTGCTAAGATCCACAGCAGGTTAAAATGGAAAGCACCTTGTGATGGTTGGTTTTCACTCCACGAAGAGAGTACCGCTAAAATACCTAAAATTGCGGTTAAAACAGCCATCAGCAATGACATACCATCAAGTGCGAACTGGATGTTTATCCCTAATGCAGGTATCCACGGCACAAAGTAATACTCTGTCCAGCGTGGCGCTCCATCAGCACTGAGTAGTTGATAATCGCCTTGCAACCATAGTTGCACAGAAATAACGAGTGTTAATCCCATCGTCAGCAACGCAACCCAGCGAGGAACTTGCGAGCCGATTCGTTCAGCCTGCCAACTTAGCAGGCCACCGATGAAGGGAATAAGTATTAGCCAGGGTAATAACATGGCGCAATGTGTCCCTTAATTAAACCAGAAGCAGCAGAGCGATAACCAGCACTGCACCTAAACCGAGAGAAGCCGCATACCAACGTGCTAATCCATTTTCACTGAAACTTAGTCCTTTATTGGTGCCTTTAAGCAAGCAACCAAATAAATTAAAGAATTGGTTCACAGGATCATTTTGGATAAGCCACGCCGCCCCTTTATAAGGTTTGACAAACAGCACTTCATACAGTGCATCGAATCCCCAAGCATGGAACCACCATGTTGAGAAGAAACGACCAGTACGAGTATTAGCAACCTTAGAAACGCATTGACGCTGTTTCAGGTATAACCATGCTGCAATGGCAACGCCTACAATCGCTACCACACCAGAAAGTATTTCTAACACATACTTACCATCATGAGATGCATTTACTTCAGGGAAAACAGCACCTAGCGGTTGAGTAATTAATGCACCGATAAACGTTGATAACAGTGCTAATACCGCTAATGGGAAAGTATGTGTAAAACCTTTAACTTGGTGTGCTTCGGTTTTGGTTTCACCATGGAATACGATGAAAATCAAACGGAAGGTATAAAGTGACGTAAATAACGCACCAATTAACCCTGCTAGCATTAAATTAAAATGCCCGTTTGAGTACGCACCCCATAAGATTTCATCTTTACTGAAGAACCCTGCTGTTAACAGTGGTAATGCTGCTAATGCGCCACCACCAATTAAGAAACAAGCATAAACAAACGGGATCTTCTTACGTAACCCGCCCATCTTAAAGATATTCTGTTCGTGGTGGCAGGCTACAATTACCGAACCTGCGGATAAGAACAGTAATGCTTTAAAGAAAGCGTGAGTCATTAAGTGGAAAATTGCCGCATCCCATGCTTGAGCGCCTAAAGCCAAGAACATATAACCAATTTGGCTCATGGTTGAATAAGCAAGAATACGTTTGATATCTGTTTGTACTAAAGCTGCAAAACCCGCTAGTACTAATGTAACTGCACCGATAATACCGACTAATTCCAGTACTTCTGGTGCCATTAAGAATAGCGCATTGCTACGTGCCACTAAGTACACACCTGCTGTAACCATAGTTGCGGCGTGAATTAATGCAGATACCGGTGTTGGGCCTGCCATTGCATCGGCTAGCCAGGTTTGTAATGGAAGCTGTGCAGATTTACCCACGGCACCGCCTAATACCATTAACATTGCCCAGTTAATAACACTTGAACCTACTGCTAATTGCTCAGGAGCAAGCTCTGCCATTTCACGGAAGCTCAATGTGCCTAATTGGTCAAACAGGATAAACATACCGATAGCTAAGAACACATCACCGATACGCGTTACAATAAACGCTTTCATCGCCGCTGCGCCATTAGCTGGATTGCTATAATAGAAACCAATTAACAGGTAACTACATAGACCAACCCCTTCCCAACCCATATACATCAGCATCATGTTATCAGCCAGTACTAAAACAACCATACTTGCGATAAATAAGTTGGTATAAGCAAAGAAGCGAGAATACCCTTCTTCGCCACGCATATACCACGATGCATACATATGAATAAGGAAGCCAACACCAGTAATAACACCCAGCATGGTTAATGAAAGACCGTCAAGAACCAGAGTGAACGGAATATTAAAATTCCCTGCTGACATCCAATTCCATAAAGTCAGAACATAAGTTTCTTGCCCATTGGCAAAGAAATCCATACCAACCCAAAGTGCAACTAAAGCCGATAAACCAACCGAACCTGTACCAATCCATGCTGATACGTTTTCAGACCAACGACCACGTGAGAAAGCGAGCAGTAGAAATCCCAGCAGTGGTAGCAGAATGGTTAAATAGAGTATATTCATCCGCGCATCTCACTGACTGTATCAATATTGATGTTTTGGCGATGTCTATGAAGCTGTAACAACAATGCCAGACCAATACTTGCCTCTGCCGCCGCCAAGCTGATAGCCAGAATATACATTATCTGACCATCTGTTTGACCCCAAAAGCTACCACCGACAACAAATGCCAGTGCAGCCGCATTAATCATAATTTCTAGTCCGATCAACATAAACAACAGGTTGCGGCGAAGTACTAAGCAGGTAAAACCTAACACAAACAGTACCGCAGCCAAGATCAAACCATGTTGAAGAGGTATCATTTTTGCTCCCCTGCATTTTCGTTTTCAACGATGTCGTTTTCGACGAGATCGTCATGGCTCTGATCACGACCAATGTGATAAGCAACTATTAACCCTGACAATAAGAGAACAGATGCTAACTCAACAGCCAGAATATAAGGCCCAAATAAGCTAATACCGACCTCTTTCGCGCCAATTATTTCTCCAGTAATTTCACCGTGAGTGACACTACTAATTGCATAAATAAGCACGACTAATAGCATCAGAGATAAAAGTGCTGGCCCAATCCAAAACTTCGGTTGCAGCCACTTTCTTTCTTGATCAACGACGGATTTACCTAGGTTGAGCATCATCACCACGAAAACGAACAACACCATAATGGCGCCAGCGTAAACGATGATTTCTAATGCACCTGCAAAATAGGCGCCCAGCGAGAAGAAAACCACAGAGAGTGCAATCAATGAAATCACTAAGTACAACAATGCGTGTACTGGATTGGTATGAGTGATAACTCTCAATGTTGCAAGGATGGCAATCAGCCCCGCGATGTAAAATGCAAATTCCATGAATATCGCTCCTTACGGTAACAGGCTTTTGACATCGATAGGTTTAGCTTCATCATCCGCTTCACCTTTGTCTTTGCCGTTAATCGCCATACCTGTTTTACGGTAAAAGTTATATTCAGGATATTTGCCGGGTCCAGAAATCAACAGATCGTCTTTTTCATAAACCAGATCCTGACGCTTAAACTCGCCCATTTCAAAATCAGGCGTCAATTGCAACGCCGTTGTTGGGCAAGCTTCTTCACATAAACCGCAGAAAATACAGCGAGAAAAGTTGATACGGAAAAATTCCGGATACCAACGACCATCTTCATGTTCTGCTTTCTGTAATGAAATACAGCCAACTGGACAAACTGCCGCACACAAGTTACAAGCAACACAGCGCTCTTCACCATCGGGATCACGCGTCAATACAATACGTCCACGGTAACGTGGTGCAACATTGACAGGTTCTTCCGGGTACATCTGTGTTTCACGTTTGGCGAAGGCGTGTAAGCCAATCATCCAAATGCTTCGTACCTGGGTGCCGAAACCAGTCAATAACTCTTTTAAAGTCATGGTTCAATCACCCCTTATTGAGCGTTGTAAAGTATCACTGCAGCAGTTACCAGCAGATTGATAAGAGTTAACGGTAAGCAAATTTTCCAACCAAAAGACATCACTTGGTCGTAACGCGGGCGCGGTAACGAAGCACGAATAAGGATGAACATCATCATGAAGAATCCTGTTTTCAGTGCAAACCAAATGAATGACGGTAAGAAAGGACCTTGCCAACCACCAAAGAATAACGTCACGATAAGACCTGATACCGCAACGATCCCGATATATTCACCAACAAAGAACAGACCGAATTTCATACCGGAATATTCAATGTGATAACCATCAGCAAGCTCTTGCTCTGCTTCTGGTTGGTCAAATGGATGACGGTGACAAACAGCAACGCCGGCAATCGCAAACGTAATAAAGCCGAAGAATTGTGGAATGACATTCCACATATTCGCTTGTGAATTCACAATATCTGTCAAGTTAAAAGAGCCTGCTTGAGCAACAACCCCTAAGATTGAGAGCCCTAAAAACACCTCATAACTTACGGTTTGTGCTGATGCACGCATTGCACCTAACAATGAATATTTATTGTTACTTGACCAACCTGCAAATAACACGGCATAAACCGCGATACCCGCAACCATCAAGAAGAATAAAATACCGATGTTTAAGTCAGCAACAACCCATGTTGAGCTAACAGGTACAATGGCAAATGACAGCAATAAAGATGAAAACGCAATTACTGGTGCTATGGTGAAGATAAAGCGGTCAGCAAATTTTGGGATCCAGTCCTCTTTAAAGAACATTTTGATCATATCCGCAATTAGCTGTGCTGAACCTGCATAACCTACACGGTTAGGCCCATAACGGTTTTGGAATAATCCCAGTAAACGGCGTTCCCCCATACTCATAAAAGCACCACAGGTGACCACGACAAGCAAGATCACCACGGCTTTTAGAACGGTGAGTAAAATCTCTGTAACTTCAGGAGATAACCAGCTCATTATGCAATACCCCGCAGTTGACGAACCGATACACCCACCAGCGATGGAGAAATACCTGCCATACCTAACGGCAAGCCAATTTGACCCTGAGTCAGGTGAGCACTGATTTTCACAGGTAAGGTGAATTCACGACCTTCGTAAATAAACATGGCTTGCTGACCTTGAGTTAACGCTAATGCTTGTGCATCAGATTCGCTCAATGTTAAATAAGCCGTTTCCATACGAGATTGGATAACTTCTGCACGTTGTGATAATTCTTCACTACCAAATAAACGGTAGCAAGGTGCGACAGTCCATTGATTTTTCTGTGCATTAAATGGTGCAGGAATATCCGTGAAGTAGCCAAGTGTACTATCACCACATTCAATTAGACGCACACCCGGATCACCAAAGCGTAAGCTGCCACCCACTTCGGCTTGGAATTTATTCCATGCTTGAGGTGAGTTCCAACCCGGTGCCCATGCAAATGGAATTTGCTGACGAGGTGCTGTTGGGCTGTTATTACCTTCCATTGAGAACGCAAATGGTGTATCGATATCTTTTGGTTGACGCTGTTCATGAACAGACACATTCGCCAACATGGAAGTACGACCACTGTAACGATGCGGTTCACGTGCCAGTTTTTGACCACGAATACGGAATGACGCATTCGGAGCCGCATCAACAATGCCTGCAAACTGAGGAAGGCGTGTCGCACAATGCTCAATCACATTGTCTAACTGTGTCCAATCCAGTGTTCTTTCATGCCATTGTGAATCAACCGCACTTAACCAACGCCAGCTTTCATGCATCACGACTTCTTTGTTATAGAAAGAAGGTTCGAATACTTGGAAATAACGTTGTGCTCTACCCTCTTGGCTAACCATAGTGCCGTCGCTTTCAGCAAACGAAGAAGCAGGGAGAACCAAATGTGCCTTCGCCATAATGTCTGTTTGCTGGTGGTCAATAACAATTAAGTTATCAACTTTCGCAATCGCATCATCAATCATGTCGGCGTCAAAATGGCGATATAAATCGTTTTCCATAACAACAACGGTGTCAGCTTGACCACTGCGCATGATTTTTAATGCATCATCAAGAGGTTGTGCATTCATCATGGCAAGACCCATGCTGTTTGCATCATCAGCAACGAAAGAAAGTCCCACTTCATTGCCTTTTGCTTTTAATGCAAACGCAATGTTGGCAGCAGCTTTAATAACGTCTTCACTACCTGCATGACTACCACTGATAATTAATGGTTTTTTTGCTTGAGAAAGTGCTTGAACAACCATCTCGATATGTTTATTCAGCGCGTCATCGATACCATCAACAGCGGGTGCTTCACCGTTAATATTATTGGCAATCGCAAAACCTAAGCGTGCTTGATCAACAACAGGTGCGCGATAACTCCACGCAGCAACATCATCAAGACGAGTTTCATCAACATGAGTTACAAACAGAGGATATTTCGCACGTTGCCCAATATTCATAATCGCAGCAATTTGCCAGTCAGCGACTTTTTGAGCAGCAGCCATTTCACGCGCTTTGCCTTTCACTGCTTGGCGTACAGACAATGCCATACGAGCACCGGTTTGCGTTAAATCTTCACCTAACACTAAAACCGCATCGTAATCTTCAATTTCACGTAGAGATGGAGTATAAACGCCACCTTTTTGTAAAATCTCTAGCATTAATGTCAAACGTTTCTGTTCTGATGTAGAAATACCGCTATAGAAGTTTTCAGCACCAACAACTTCACGTAATGCAAAGTTACTTTCGATACTTGCACGCGGTGAGCCAATACCGATAATACGCTGGCTTTTCTTCAGCATATCCGCAGCAGCTTGAGTTGCTTGAACCGCACTGATCTCTAACCAGTTACTACCTAAACGTTTTTTAGGTTGGCGAGGTCTGCTTGCTAAGTTCACATAGCCATAGCCAAAACGACCACGGTCACAGAGGAAATAGCGGTTTACAGTTCCGTTATAACGGTTTTCAATACGACGTAATTCACCATAGCGTTCACCCGGGCTTGTGTTACAACCCATGCTACAACCTTGGCAAATACTTGGTGCAAACTGCATATCCCACTTACGGTTATAACGTGATGAGTGAGTTTTATCAGTAAATACACCCGTCGGACAAATTTCGACCAAGTTACCAGAGAATTCGCTCTCTAACGTGCCATCTTCAACACGTCCAAAGAAAACGTTGTTATGCGCACCAAAAACACCTAAATCAGTGCCATCAGCATAGTCTTTGTAGTAACGAACACAGCGGTAACAAGCAATACAACGGTTCATTTCATGAGAAATAAACGGTCCCAGATCTTGATTTCTATGTGTACGCTTCGTAAAGCGATAGCGACGCATAGTATGACCTGTCATTACCGTCATATCTTGAAGGTGGCAGTTACCCCCTTCTTCACAAACTGGACAGTCATGAGGATGGTTTGTCATATACCATTCAACAACGCTTTCGCGGAATTTCTTCGCTTCTTCGTCATCAATAGAAATAAACGTGCCATCAGTCGCTGGCGTCATACAAGACATCACTAAACGACCGCGGGTATCCTCAGCATTTTGATACTGCTTAACCGCACACTGGCGGCAAGCGCCAACGCTTCCCAGCGCTGGGTGCCAGCAAAAATAAGGAATATCTAAGCCTAAATTAAGACAGGCTTCTAACAGGTTATCAGCCCCGTTAACTTCATATTCTTTGCCGTCTACATGAATCGTAGCCATAGTCAGCATGCTTCCCAAAGGCCTGCACAGCAGGCGTTAAACCTAGAATGTGTCGTGAAAAATTACCAGCGGCTTTTCAGCAAGTTAGGCTGAATACCTCTGATTAAGTTGGCATTGGTATAATCTTCTTGAATAATGCCCGCTTCAAATTCTTCACGGAAATATTTAATGGCGCTTTGTAAAGGTTCTACAGCACCCGGTGCGTGAGCACAGAATGTGTGTCCTGGACTTAAAGAACGACATAAATGCTCAAGGGTTTCGATATCACCAGGGCGACCTTTACCGTTTTCTATCGCACGTAAGATTTCGACACTCCATGGCAAGCCATCACGACAAGGTGTACACCAGCCACAAGATTCTCGCGCAAAGAATTCTTCTAAGTTGCGAGTTAATGAAACCATATTAATTTCATTATCTACTGCCATCGCAAGCGCTGTGCCTAAACGGCTACCTGCTTTTGCAATCGTGCCAAAATCCATTGGGAGATCGAGATGATCTTCAGTGAGAAAGTCAGTACCAGCACCACCTGGTTGCCACGCTTTCAATTTGAGACCATCACGCATTCCACCTGCGTAATCTTCAAGGATCTCACGCGCTGTCGTACCAAATGGTAATTCCCATAAGCCCGGATACTTCACGCGACCAGAGAATCCCATTAATTTAGTACCCGCATCTGGGCTTTTGCCTTCACTTAAGCCGATATACCAATCTTTGCCATGCTCAATAATCGCGGGCACGTTACACAGTGTTTCAACGTTATTGACACAAGTTGGTTTACCCCATGCACCTGATGTTGCAGGAAATGGCGGTTTAGAACGCGGGTTAGCACGACGACCTTCTAAAGAGTTGATTAATGCCGTTTCTTCACCACAGATGTAACGACCAGCACCTGTATGAACAAACAGCTCAAAATCAACCCCTGAACTGAAGATATTTTTACCAAGGAAGCCTGCTGCTTTTGCTTCCTCAATTGCATGGCGTAAATGCTTAGCCGCTTCAATATATTCGCCACGAAGGAAAATATAGCCACGATAAGCTTTTAGTGCGTGAGCACCGATAATCATCCCTTCAATTAACAGATGTGGAAGTTCTTCCATTAAGAGACGGTCTTTATATGTTCCCGGCTCCATTTCATCTGCATTACAAAGGATGTAACGGATATTCATGCTTTCATCTTTTGGCATCAGGCTCCATTTCAAGCCCGTTGAGAATCCAGCACCACCACGACCTTTTAGGCCAGCATCTTTGACTTCTGTTGTGACTTCAGTCGGTGACATGCCTTTTAATGCTTTTTCTGCCGCTTTATAACCGTTTTTAGCACGGTATTCATCCAGCCATACAGGCTGACGATCATCACGTAAGCGCCACGTTAGCGGGTGCGTTTCTGCGCTACGGATAATCGGTTTTGCTCCTGAAATTGCTGTCATGGATACTGCTCCAGTAACGTTTCAATCTCTTCAGGTTTAACAAAGCTGTGAGTATCGTCATCTACCATCATGGTAGGACCTTTATCACAATTACCTAAACAGCAGGTTGGCAGTAATGTAAAGCGACCATCTGGTGTTGTTTGACCAGGGATGATATTAAGATGCTTTTCAATTGCTGCTTGAATGCCTTGATAACCTGTAATATGACAAACCACGCTGTCACAAAAACGAATAATGTGACGACCAACGGGTTGACGGAAAATTTGGCTATAGAACGTAGCAACGCCTTCAACATCGCTAGCTGGTATCCCAAGCACATCCGCAATCGCATAGATCGCGCCGTCTTCCACCCATCCACGGTTCTTTTGCACAATTTTCAGTGCTTCTATAGATGCAGCTCGCGGATCTTCGTAGTGATGTTTTTCTTGTTCAATTTCAGCGCGTTCTTCTTCAGTTAATACAAACGTCGCTTTCTTTGAATGTGTGACATCAACAATTTCAATCTGCACCGCGTCATCTTTTTGGTTTAATTCATTTTGCATGATTAACGATCCACATCCGACATTACAAAATCAATACTTCCCAGATACACAATCAAGTCAGAAACCAAGCTACCTCGGATAACCGCTGGGATTTGTTGCAGGTGAGCAAAACTAGGCGTACGAATACGTGTACGGTAGCTCATTGTGCTGCCATCACTGGTTAAGTAATAGCTGTTGATCCCTTTAGTGGCTTCAACCATCTGGAATGATTCATTAGCAGGCATAACCGGGCCCCATGAAACCTGTAAGAAATGGTTAATCATAGTTTCGATATGCTGTAATGTGCGCTCTTTTGGTGGAGGCGTGGTCAGTGGATGGTCTGCTTTAAATGGCCCTTCTGGCATATTTTTATAGCACTGTTCCAAAATGCGTAAACTCTGGCGTAACTCTTCTACTTTCAGCATTACGCGATCGTAACAGTCACCATTACTTGCGACCGGAATTTCAAATTCAAAGTTTTCATAACCTGAATATGGACGCCATTTACGCACGTCAAACTCAACGCCTGTTGCACGAAGACCCGCACCTGTGACACCCCACTCTAACGCTTCTTTCGAGTTATATGAGGCAACACCGATAGTACGACCTTTCAAAATACTGTTTTGCAACGCTGCTTTTACGTAAGAATCTAGACGTTTTGGCATCCAATCTAAGAATTCACGTAATAAACGTTCCCAACCGCGAGGCAAGTCATGAGCAACACCGCCAATACGGAACCATGCAGGGTGCATACGGAATCCCGTAATCGCTTCAACAATGTTGTAGACTTTTTGACGATCAGTAAAGGCGAAGAACACTGGTGTCATTGCACCAACGTCTTGGATAAAGGTACTGATATACAGTAAGTGGCTATTAATACGAAATAGCTCAGACAGCATGACACGAATGACTTTAACGCGTTCAGGCACTTCGATACCTGCAAGTTTTTCCACTGCAAGTACATAAGGCATTTCGTTAACGCATCCGCCAAGGTATTCGATTCGATCTGTATATGGGATATAGCTGTGCCAAGATTGGCGCTCACCCATTTTTTCAGCACCACGGTGGTGATAACCCACATCTGGTACACAGTCAACGATTTCCTCGCCATCAAGCTGAAGAATAATACGGAATGCACCATGAGAAGATGGATGATTAGGGCCGAGGTTTAAGAACATAAAGTCCTCATTCTCAGTACCGCGTTTCATCCCCCACTCTTCAGGTTTAAATGTCAGCGATTCCATTTCCAGATCCTGTTTCTGCTTTGTCAGCACATAAGGATCGAACTCTGTCGCACGAGCAGGATAATCTTTACGCAGTGGATGACCTTCCCAATCAGGAAGCATCATTATACGGCGTAAATTTGGGTGCCCATTAAAGACAATCCCAAACATATCCCAGACTTCACGCTCATACCAATTCGAGTTAGGAAAGAGAGATGTGATAGTCGGAACATTAAGATCATTTTCACTTAATGCGACTTTCAACATAATATCTTTATTACGATCGATTGATATCAGATGATAGAAAACGGAAAAGTCTGCTGCTGGCAAGCCTTGACGGTGCGTACGAAGACGCTCATCAAAACCATGCATATCAAACAGCATGACATAAGGTTTTGGTAAAGATTTGAGGTATTGCATTACCTCAATAAGTTGTTCCCGTTTAACCCAAACAACTGGCATGCCAGTACGAGTAGGCTGGAACGTAAACGCATCTGGCCCAAATTTCTGACGCAGTTCATTAACCACCTGATCATCAATATGATCGGTCGTTTCCCACGCTGGCCGAGCGCTTTTTTGCGCTATCTGATCGGTCATTTCTATTCACCACAACTTTGATCAGGGTTACTATGATCGCAACACATTGCTCTGGTTACGTCTTAGGCAAAAGCCTTTAAATTTCGTCAGGAGTACGCAGATTTTTGACTGCGATACGCTCACCGTGTTTTCTTTCTCGTTCTGATTGCATATTGGCACGGTAAACACCTTGGTCGCCGACAACCCACGATAATGGGCGACGTTCTTTACCAATGGACTCTTGTAATAACATTAATGCTTGCATATAAGCTTCAGGGCGTGGTGGACATCCAGGAATATACACATCAACTGGAATGAACTTATCCACACCTTGCACTACGGAATAGATGTCATACATACCACCAGAGTTAGCACATGCACCCATAGAGATAACCCATTTAGGTTCTAACATCTGATCGTATAAACGCTGAATAACAGGTGCCATTTTCGTAAAGCACGTACCTGCAACCACCATAAAGTCTGCTTGACGAGGGGATGCACGTAAGACTTCGGAACCAAAACGAGCCACGTCATGCACAGCTGTAAATGACGTCACCATTTCAACGTAACAACAAGAAAGACCAAAGTTATATGGCCATAAAGAGTTTTTCCGTCCCCAGTTCACAACGTCATGCAACGCATGTTCCAGTTTTCCCATATACACGCTGCGATGAACGTGAGCATCTAATGGGTCACTGACAATTTCCTGTGTTTGCAGGGGATAACGGTCATTCTCACCGTTCGGATCTATGCGGGTGAGGGTATAATCCATTTCTAATGCCTCGCTTATTACTGCTGCGGATGTTTGCCGCTGGTTAATCGAACATGGCTTTTACTCGCAGTTTCACGGCGAGAGCGAATAGGCGTCCAATCTAATGCACCTATGCGAACCAAATAGAATAATCCAGCTAATAAAATAGCGATGAAGACTGATGCTTCAATAAAGCCTAACCAGCCAACTTCACGAACGGAAACAGCCCAGGCATAAAGAAACAGTGCTTCAACATCGAAAATAACGAAAAACATGGCAACTAAATAGAATTTAGCCGACATGCGCAGACGAGCGCTGCCAACAGAATCAAGACCAGATTCATAAGGAACATGCTTTGCCCTTGCCTGTGCGCGTCCGCCTAAATAGCGGGCACCCAACAACATGAGCGAACATAACCCCAATGCGCCTATGAGGAAGACAGCAAATGCCCAATGATGGGCGATAACTTCGGTGGTTGTAGACATACTCATTGCTTACTCATCAAAGGTGGTGTCAATTAACCAACTCTTATCCGGCGGTTTACACCACATTTCTAATTACGAAAAAAAGGCGTATTAAACAGACTTGCTAATTAAACAATTAATAACAGTCTATTTATACCTTTCTTATTTTTTAGAAAACTTTGTAATAAATCACACTGTTTTCTATCGCGATTTAACAAATTTAACACTCATTTTTAACACCCAATTACTGGCTAATGCTAAAACGTGTCAGTCAATCTACAAAATTTTTGCTAACACGCTTAGTCTAACCGATAATTCGATTTTACTACACCAGTATCTCAGGAAAAACCTGACTCAACACAGGCAAATGTGCCTTATTTTCTTGATCAAACTCACAAAATAGTCGAAAAAATACTTAATCAGTTTAAAATTTATCCAAATTTTAACAAATTAACTTTCCAATATTGTGGAGGAGGTCAAATATCCGTTTTGATTTGCGTTTTTATTCTCTAAAAACCTAGACAATCTTTTTATTTGTTAACAAATCCTACAAGTGATTAACCAAGGGGGAAGGTAAACATTTTTTTAACAAGCAGTTAAGGCGGTTATAGAATGAAATGTCACAAAGATGAATACATAAATCAGCATAAATATTAACACAATGTTACTATATCCAAATATGACAATAAAAAAACGGAAATAAATGCGCTTAATTGCATCTATTCCCGTTTATCATTATTCATCACTATTTAGTCTTATTTGACTATTTTTTTAATCTTTAATTTTTGTGTTTTAACACTCAATATCTACACAACGATTAATGTGATTATTCCAGCTCAGTCGAGCTAATATCTTCAGGTGCAGTGACGGTATAAGGTGTTTTCTTGTTTTCAATTGCATTGAACACTGTTAACACCGCTTCATTTTGTTCATCAAAGTTACGATATAACCAATATTGTGTTTCAGGTAAACGCGGTAAACCTTCACTTTCGCCTAAAATACGTAAATCGGCATTTTGCATTTCAAGTGGACGCGCAGTAATGCCCACTTCTGCATTTACGGCTGCACGAACAGCAGATAAAGAAGCAGCTTCATACGCAATACGCCATTGAATGCCTGCATCATCTAGTGTGTTCGTTGCTAATTGACGGAATGGGTTTGTTTCATCCATCACAACTAAAGGAATAGGCTCATTCATTTGTATTTGGAAATCAGGCGCACAGTGCCATAACACAGGTGCGGTGCGTAACGCTGTACGCGGGTGATGACCAATACGGGCTGTTGTTAATGCTAAATCAATTTCATGATTATCTAGCATTGCTTCAATATATTGAGAACGTTTAATGCGTACATCAACCGCTAAACGTGGATATACTGACGCGATACGGTTTAATAAAAAAGGCAATAAAGTATCAACAGAGTCGTCAGAGGCACCAATACGTAGCTCCCCTTCTGCATCGCTATACGTTAATGACGCAGTTGCATCATCATTCGCACGTAAAATTTGACGTGCATAACCTAATAATTGAAGGCCATGCTCTGTAAGTAACTTATTACGACCATGGCGGGCGAAAAGCTCTCTGCCCACCAATTGCTCTAAACGTTGCATCTGCTGACTAACAGCTGACTGGGTTCGACATACAGCAGCAGCTGCGGCTGCAAACGTGTTTAAATCTGCTACAGCTACAAACGTTCTAAGCAGATCGAGGTCGAGATTCATTATCGGACGATTTGCATTAATCATTGTTTATTCTTCACTTATTTTTGATTTTTAAATTACATATACCTGGTGTTTTTTTATCAAAAGTCTAAAAAAGACTTCTAATTAGACAGTACTCTACTCTGAAAAGGAGAGCAAAGACATACCGAATACTTTACATTTGTTTCTTATCGTTTACACCTCCTAGATAGAAAGGAATTGCATCTTTTTGTAACAAATTAAATTTTATTATCATTTCAAGCATTCACAAGAAAGAACTGCATACCATCATCACAAGTTAGACTTGGATCATACTATATTGTTTTCTCGTACATAAATTTTAACATTTTGAAAATAATTTAAATTATCTTAACTATGCATTCCAATTTAAGTATCTTCCCCTATAAATTAAATTTAAGATTTAAATTTAATTTATACTTAAACCGATTGATTGCTATAGAATAAAGTAGATTTAACCATATTATTTGAAAATTTAATATATTAAGTCAGATAATACAAATCCGATAAAATTATTCAATAATTGATTATGCAACATCCCATCTATCTATGTATCACATCAACTTATTTCTGATCACCACACTAAAAAGCTCTTATTCACTAGAATAATAATCCAGAATTATTATCAAAACTGAAATATAAACCCGCCATAAACCACACGATCAGTCATCAAAATAACATTCTAAGAATAAACTGACCTTTTACACCAAAAATTACCTAGCATCTTCAAAAGTTTGTAACGTAAGAGTAGAGTGATAGAACAGTTATTTGCTGGGACAGCCTTTTCATTTGTATCTTTCTATATGAATAGCAATTGGCGATAAATGTCGCTAAGTCGCCACAGTAGAGATACACGTCAGACCCTATTAGGTAAACGCGCTATGAATCAAATTAAAAAATCAAACAAACTCGAACATGTCTGTTACGACATTAGAGGTCCGGTTTTGCAAGAAGCAAAACGTCTGGAAGAAGAAGGTAATAAAGTTTTAAAACTCAATATTGGTAACCCGGCACCTTTTGGCTTTGAAGCACCTGATGAAATTTTAGTAGATGTTATTCGTAATCTACCAAGCTCACAGGGCTATAGTGATTCAAAAGGACTGTTCTCTGCGCGTAAAGCTATCATGCAGCATTATCAAGCTCGTGACATGCGTGACGTCACTGTTGAAGACATCTATATTGGTAATGGTGTTTCTGAATTAATTGTACAAGCGATGCAAGCCTTATTAAATAATGGCGATGAAATGCTGGTGCCCGCGCCAGACTATCCTTTATGGACAGCTGCCGTTTCTCTTTCTGGAGGAAACGCAGTTCATTATATGTGTGATGAACAGCAAGGCTGGTTCCCTGATCTCGATGATATTCGTAGCAAAATTACAAAAAATACCCGTGGCATTGTTATTATTAATCCAAACAATCCAACTGGTGCGGTATATAGCAAAGATATTTTGATGGAGATCGTTGAAATAGCTCGTCAACATGACCTAATTATCTTTGCCGACGAAATCTACGATAAAATTCTCTATGATGATGCCGAACACCACTCTATTGCAGCGATGGCGCCTGACTTATTAACAGTCACCTTTAATGGCTTATCAAAAACCTATCGAGTTGCGGGTTTCCGCCAAGGTTGGATGGTATTAAATGGCCCTAAAAAGCATGCTAAAAGCTACATTGAAGGCTTAAATATGCTGGCTTCCATGCGATTATGCGCCAACGTTCCGATGCAACACGCTATTCAAACTGCATTGGGTGGTTATCAAAGTATTAGCGAATTTATTCTACCGGGTGGTCGCTTATATGAACAACGCAATCGCGCTTGGGAACTGATCAATCAAATTCCTGGTGTGTCTTGCGTTAAACCTATGGGTGCATTGTATATGTTCCCTAAAATAGACCTTAATCGCTACAGTATTAAAGACGATCAGAAGATGATCCTTGATTTATTACTGCAAGAAAAAGTTTTACTGGTACAAGGTACTGCCTTTAACTGGCCATACCCAGACCATTTCCGCATCGTCACCCTTCCCCGTGAAGATGATTTAGATATGGCAATTCAAAAATTTGGACGCTTTATTGTGGGTTATCACCAATAAAATTGTCTTCTATTAGAGAAAACGCAGTATAACAACCCGTTATATTGCGTTTTTTTATTTTCTTTTTTATTGGCGTTTACATCTGTTAATTATCCACTCACAATAATGTCTTCAATCACGCAATTGGGAGATATTATGAGTTACTTTTTTGCCCACCTTTCTCGCTTGAAACTCATTACTCGTTGGCCTTTAATGCGTAATATTCGCCAAGAAAATGTTTCTGAGCACAGTTTACAAGTCGCTTTTGTCGCCCATGCTTTAGCGGTGATTAAAAATCGTAAGTTTGATGGTAATGTCAATGCTGAGCGTATTGCATTACAAGCGATGTATCATGATGCCAGCGAAGTGATCACCGGCGATATGCCAACTCCAATTAAGTACCATAATCCACAAATTGCTCATGAATATAAAAAAATAGAAAAATACGCACAACAAAAATTAATTGAAATGTTACCCGAAGAATTACAAGAAGATTTTCGTCCTCTTATTGATGAGCAATTACATAATGAGGAAGAAGCCTTTATTGTTAAACAAGCTGATAGTTTATGTGCCTATTTAAAATGTCTTGAAGAGTTAGCCGCAGGCAATAGTGAATTTAATTTGGCTAAAAATAGATTAGAAAAAACCCTAGCAGAAAGACATAGCCCAGAGATGGACTATTTTATGAAGGTGTTTGTACCCGGTTTTAGTTTATCGCTGGATGAAATTAGTGAGTAAATGAAACCATTACTCTATAAAAAGATGAGTGTGAATACACACTCATCTTGACTCAAACTTTAGTTTTTCGCTTTAATAGTAATTAAGCTATTTTCTATTTATATTTATATTTTCACTATCCTCTATAAACTTATTTAATATATTTAATGCATCTGTAGCTTGCTCTCTCTTAATACAATTTATTTTTTCTGACTTGCCAAATATATTTTTAATTTTCTCCACAAACCCCATTTTTTTCATAAAAATATCATTATCT
Organism: Proteus vulgaris; assembly: GCF_011045815.1. Taxonomy (GTDB): domain Bacteria; phylum Pseudomonadota; class Gammaproteobacteria; order Enterobacterales; family Enterobacteriaceae; genus Proteus; species Proteus vulgaris_B. Next base: position 2,666,443 of record NZ_CP047344.1, read on the forward strand.
TTTAAATATTTTTTTATGATTGATGTTTTCTCTTTTTTTGATAGTTCTTTACTTTCAATTTTATTTTTAATAATAGAAAAATCACTACTATTTAAGTTATATCTGTTATCAACATTTTTATTATCAAACTCATCAATACTGGTACTATATAATTCCCTATAATTGCTAAGTTTGTTAATTACCTCTTCATTTCTTTTTTTTGCATATTCTTTAGATTTTGACTCATCTTTAATCTCATTTTGTCTTTTAATATCTTGCTCTTTACTAAAATGATAATTTCTAATTATCTCACTCTTATCATCAACCATACCTTCATTTTTTATTTCTGATATATTTTCACTAATTTTAATTGGATTTTTGGGGACAAAAGTTGAAAAGGAAGGTGCTTCTATCTCATTTTGAGTACCTATATCAATAGTTTCGTATGTAACATTATTATAGGTTAATAATGGAGATGATATGTTTTTCACCTCTTTAACTTCTGTAGTTAATATACTGTTTTTTTTGCTTTCTGGATGAGTAATTTTTAGTGGACTCATTGAATTTGAGTCATTCACAGCTGCAATTTTCATTTTAAACTCTCCCTAATTTTTCTATTTCTTTAAATTACTCCTTTATAAGTTTTGATATTTCAGAAAACACACTCATATAGATACAATTTATATAAAATGAAAAAAAGACCACTCAATAAATAAAAAACGCTGTTTATTAATTAACAAACAGCGTTTCAGCAAAACAAAAATATTGATAATTAGAATGGGAATAATAGCGGGATCAGGAAGACACTAATCAGCATTACGATTATCGTAAATGGCACACCAATCTTGATAAAATCAGCAAACTTATATCCACCCGGTTCAAGAATAAGCGTATTAACGGGCGAGGAAACCGGTGTCATGAAGGCTGCGGATGCCGCAACACCAATAACCATTGCAAAGGGTAATGGTGAAACATTCATTTGATTCGCAGCAGCAATCGCAATGGGTGCCATTAATACTGCCGTTGCTGTATTTGAGATAAACAACCCAATTGACGCACAGAGTATAAATAAACACACCAACATCACTTGAGGCCCAGCACTACCAGCGACATCCATTAAACCATTCACAATAAGCTCAATACCACCTGTTTTTTGTAATGCAGCGGCAAATGGCATCATACCTACAATCAAAATAATACTTGGCCAATGGATAGAACGATAGGCACTTTCCATATCAATACAACGGAATTTACCCATTAATAAACAAGCAATAAGTGCTGCAATAAAGTTGGGTACTTCATTTGTCACCATTAACGCTACCATTAATGCTAACGAAAATAATGCATGAGGTGCTTGTGATGAGGCTGGCGCAACAGTTTCAATTTCTGCAGCTAAATTTAGCACGATGAAATTACGTGGTTTAGTCGATAAAACACGAATAAGTTTCCAATCACCAATAACCAACAGCACATCACCGAGGCGTAATGGTTCATCAACAATTTTACCCGGCAACGCATTACCTTCTCGGCGAATAGCAACAACGTTTAACCCGTAGCGAGTACGGAATTTTATCTCTCTTAATGATTTGCCTAATAACTCTGAATCTGGATTCATGGATACTTCAGCAAGGCCTACATCACGTGACTGTTCAGAGAAATATTCTCCACGTAATACCATCGGCTCTAACATCTGTTCACGGCAAAATTCGCGCAAATCAACATCACTGGCAGACATATCTACCAATAAAACATCACGCTCTCTTAATTCAGTGCCCCCTGTTGCGCTGACCATCACGCGCCGAAACCGCCTCCAGCGTTCAATACCAACAACGTTTGCACCATAACGAGAACGTAGGTGCAATTCATCAAGTGAATGACCTATAAGTGGGGAACCTTTACGAATAGCTAAACGACGAGCACGTCCTGCTAATTGATAATCACGAATAAGATCACGGAAAGTACGACGATAAGCCTCTTTTTGCTTACCATTATCGTTATTTCCTAACCAACGGCGTACCACCAGCATATATAGAATACCGGCAAACAATACAGCAATACCAATAGGTGTAATGGAGAAAAATTGAAAACTTGGCAATCCTTCTCTGACTAATTCACTGTTAACAACCATATTAGGTGGAGTCGCCACTAAGGTCATTAATCCACTGATAAGGCCCGCAAAACCTAGTGGCATCATTAAACGACCTGGTGATGTTTTCATGCGAGCAGCAACGCTCAGCACAACAGGAATAAAGATAGCTACCACTCCTGTTGAGCTCATGAAAGCCCCCAAACTTGCAACACATATCATTAATAGCACAAGCATTTTAACTTCACTGCTACCCGCGACACGTACAAGCCAGTCCCCCATTTGATAAGCCACACCTGTTCTCACTAACCCTTCTCCAATAACAAAAAGGGCAGCAATTAGTAATACGTTAGGATCACTAAATCCTACTGTAGCTTCATTTAATGTAAGTGTACCGCTAAGAACGAATGCGATGATGACAAGTAAAGCGACCACATCCATACGGATTTTATTGGTCGTAAAAAGGACAATAGCTATCAATAGCAGGCTTAAAACCCATAATAATTCGCTATTCAAAATGGCCTCGATCAGCAATAAGTGAAAACAGGTTAAGACATCAATTCACTACATTGATAAGTAGACCATTTTTACATCAATAAGTCTTCTAGTATGATCAAAGAAAAGACTATCTTTTGTGCGTTATTATCACTTTTTCAGCTTGCTTCTCGATTTGAATATCATTTAAAGAATCAATAATTAAATGAATCTCATTACGGCGAGGAAGGGATAAAGGGGCGTGTACAGCAACGACTTGACATCCTGCATCTAAACCAGAGTAAATACCGGCTGCTGCGTCTTCAAAAACCACACACTCTTGAGGCAATAAACCTAATTTTTTTGCGCCTAAAAGATAAGGTTCAGGATCAGGCTTACCTTTACTAATACATTCAGCCGTCACCCAATGTTTAGGCTCAGGAATACCCGTGACCGATTGGCGTGTTGATGCGATTGGTACGGTACCAGAAGTCACTATTGCCCAAGGAATATCTAATTCATTAAGATGATTGATTAACTCAATGGCCCCAGGAAGAGGTGCTAAACCTTCGGTTTGTGTTGATTCTAATTTTTCTAACCAGCGAAAAGTATCTGTTATCTCTTGTTCTGTAGCATTAGGCATAAAATGGCGAATCGACTCAATAGCAGGCTTTCCGTGGATATAGTCATTAATCTCTTGTGTTGATACACCAACGCGTTCACCAAACAACGCCCAACAATATTCAACAACGGGTAATGAATCAACTAATGTTCCATCTAAATCAAACAGAAAACCTTTACATGTGATCGCCATAATTTATGCCTACCTTAGAATGATGCGTTACGTATTACGCATTAAGAATTTGTTGGATTTCAACGGCGCTAAGGTGATATTGACGAGGGCAGGCTAACCAAACAGCCAGCATTCTTTGGTATTTTTCCCACATTGGTGTTTGTGAGTTGAAACCATGACTACCACTATCAAAATGCGTATAGCGCCCTTCTGTATTCACCATAAAACGCACATAACTAAGATAGCGAGATTCTGTCGCCGCATCAAAGCCAATAAATGCGACACGACGAGCATCCGGCATTTCTTGATCTTTTAAATTATCGCGAGAAACTTGCAGTGCATGGTACATTTCCATGACGTTAATAATGGTACGGCAAGTCTCCTCAGACATTTCATCAAAATCACGGTCTAGTTCACGTAATTGTAACCCGTAACCGCGTTCAATGATTGTCTGATAGCGACGATAACGTTCAGCGTTATCAGGATCCATCATAGTCATCATTTTATATTGATTAGAGAGGATCAAGCGTTGTGCGTGTGTCATTTCCATCATTAATTCTCCAAAGAAATCATTGAGGAGAGCATGACATTAATCAAAAGTATTGAGTAGTGTTAACTACCCGTTTTTTGATCTCAAGGGGGTAATTCTAAGGACAATAATGGCAAATGACGAAGGTAGAACAAATGTTCTACACATCATCAAGAAAAGAACGATCAAGTTGCTTAAAAGCCCGTTTTAATAAATGAGCTAGAGAAAGGTAAGTTGGCGTTTGTTCAACAGGTGCTAAAGCAATACCGGCTTCTTCAAATTTCTCGCGTATCTCATAAAACCAGCGTAATAATGTGCCAGGAAGAGGTGTTGCAGCACGCTTACCTAACCACCATAACCCTTGCATTGGCAGGCTACAGGCAAATAACGCCGTTGTAATTGCAGGCCCTAAACTCCCCCCCAAAGCAATTTGCCAAGTCATCGTAAAAATGGCGATCGGCGGCATATAGCGAATGCCAAATCGCGTTGCTTTGACAATGCGATTTTCAGGGAATACGGGGGCTAATTGCTTTTCAACCGGCCAGGTTTTTAAATACTCATTACCCAAACGAAGCTTCTTAAAAAAGCCAGGAGGAGTCACTGTCGGTTCGCTCATAATGACCTCAATCAATTTCTTCTGTAACTTTTAAAAAATATCTATAAAGAATAAAAATCTTTTAGTAGAATTAAGTATATTTTGTCTTTGTTGCCTTTACTCTGTATCCTGTGCCCATTCTAAAGGTTTGTGGCAATAAAGCGCTATATTTTGTTTGCCGGCGTGATTTTCAACCCTTTTCGACGATTTTAACGCGAAAAGCTAATGGTTGAATAAAAATCGTCCAATTAATGATTGGCAACTATAATTAGCATCAAGTTTCTACTTTAAGCATGATGCGCGTCATTAATGTCATCATAGTAATGCGATAGGCTTTTATGATTGACGTTTTATTAACCACCGTCTTTATAATATAAAAGACACTACGACAACAAGATAAATAGGTAATTCCATGTCAAGTAAGCTGGTGCTGGTACTGAACTGCGGTAGTTCTTCTCTTAAATTTGCAATTATCAACCCAGAAAATGGTGAAGAATTCCTTTCAGGTTTGGCTGAATGCTTCAACCTTCCTGAAGCCCGCCTGAAGTGGAAAATGGATGGCCAAAAACATGAAGCTGCGTTAGGCGCAGGTGCTGCTCATAGCGAAGCATTAAACTTTATCGTAAATACTATTCTGGCTGAAAAACCAGAACTGTCTGCACAAATTGCTTCAATTGGTCACCGTATTGTTCACGGTGGTGAGAAATTCACTAAATCTGTCGTGATCACTGACGAAGTTATCAAAGGTATTGAAGCTGCTATCCCATTTGCTCCATTACATAACCCAGCTCACCTTATTGGTATTGAAGAAGCGCGTAAAGCATTCCCTCATTTAATTGAAAAAATGGTTGCAGTATTTGACACTGCATTCCACCAAACAATGCCAGAAGAAGCTTATCTGTATGCACTGCCATACAGCTTATATAAAGATCACAGCATCCGTCGTTACGGTGCTCACGGAACTAGCCATTTCTTCGTTTCCCGTGAAGCCGCTAAAATGTTAAACAAACCTGTTGATGAACTGAATGTAATCACTTGCCACTTAGGCAATGGTGGTTCTGTTTCTGCTATCGTTAACGGTAAATGTGTTGATACTTCTATGGGTCTGACTCCATTAGAAGGTTTAGTGATGGGTACACGTAGTGGTGATATCGACCCTGCTATCGTATTCCATTTACATGATACTTTAGGTATGAGCGTTGATGACATTAATAAACTGCTAACTAAAGAATCTGGCTTATTAGGTTTAACTGAAGTCACTAGTGACTGCCGTTATGTTGAAGATAACTACGAAACTAAAGCAGATGCTAAACGTGCCATGGACGTTTATTGCCATCGTTTAGCGAAATACATCGGTTCTTACTGTGCACTGATGGAAGGTCGTTTAGATGCTATTATCTTTACTGGTGGCATCGGTGAAAACGCAGCAATGGTACGTGAATTATCTCTGAAAAAACTGGCTCTATTAGGTTTTGAAGTTGACCATCAGCGTAACCTAGATGCACGTTTCGGTAAATCAGGCACTATCACTACCGATAACAGCCGCCTTGCTGTTGTTATCCCAACTAACGAAGAGTTAGTTATCGCTCAGGACGCAAGTCGCCTGACCGCTTAAGTTCTTTGATGTACTGCCAGTGTCATGCTGGCAGTACTGTTTTACATAACGAGCAACCGATATTTAAAGAGGTTTCCGTGTCCCGTACAATTATGCTAGTCCCAACTGATACACGCGTAGGTTTAACCAGCGTCAGCTTGGGTGTTATCCGTTCTATGGAACAAAAAGGCGTTCGCCTTAGCGTGTTCAAACCTATTGCACAACCTCGTGTAAAAGGCGCATTAGATCAGACAACTGCGATTATCCGCTCTCACTCCACTATTCAATCATCAGAACCTTTAAATATGGATTATGTTGAGTCTCTGCTCAGCTCAAACCAAAAAGACGTTCTGATGGAAGAAATTGTTGCTAGATACCATGAAAACACCGCTGATGCTGAAGTTATTCTCATCGAAGGTCTGGTACCTATGCGTAAGCACCCTTTTGCACAATCATTAAACTATGAAATTGCAAAAACATTAGGTGCTGAAATTGTTTTCGTTACTGCATTAGGTAACAACACGGTTGAACAGCTAAAAGAGCGTATCGAATTTGCGCGTGCTGAATTTGGCGGTGTAAAAAACCAAAATATCACAGGCGTTATTGTTAACAAACTAAATGCACCTGTTGATGATCAAGGTCGTACTCGCCCGGACTTATCTGAAATCTTTGATGATTCAAGTAAAGCGATTATCTCCAATGTCGATTTAAAAACCATTGAAAAAAATAGCCCACTGCCTTTGCTGGGTTGCATTCCATGGAACTTCGATTTAATCGCTACCCGTGCAACAGATATGGCAAAACACTTAAATGCGACTGTCGTCAATAAAGGCGATATTGAAACCCGTCGTATTAAATCTGTCACTTTCTGTGCTCGTAGTATTCCACACATGTTAGAGCACTTCCGCCCTGGCTCACTGTTAGTCACCTCAGCGGATCGCCCTGATGTATTAGTTTCAGCGTGCCTTGCAGCAATGAATGGCGTTGAAATTGGTGCAATCCTACTAACAGGTGGTTACCAAATTGATGCACCAATCAAACAACTTTGTGAACGTGCATTTGAGACTGGCTTACCAATCTTTATGGTTAATGCGAACACTTGGCAGACCTCTTTAAATCTGCAAAGCTTTAGCTTAGAAGTGCCTGCTGATGACCATGAGCGTATTGAAAAAATTCAGAACTATGTTGCTCAACACATCAATACACAATGGATTGATTCACTGACAGCAAACTCTGAGCGTCCTAACCGTCTATCACCACCAGCGTTCCGTTATCAATTAACAGAATTAGCACGTAAAGCGAAAAAACGTATCGTTTTACCTGAAGGTGATGAGCCACGTACTGTTAAAGCGGCAGCAATTTGTGCTGATCGTGGTATCGCAACTTGCGTGCTATTAGGTGATCCTGAAGAAATTCGTCGTGTAGCTACTGCACAAGGCGTTGAATTAGGCACTGGTATTGAATTAGTCAATCCGAAAGAAGTTCGTGAAATCTACGTACCTCGCTTAGTTGAACTACGCAAAAATAAAGGTATGACAGAGGTTGTTGCTCGTGAACAGTTAGAAGATAACGTGGTTCTCGGCACATTGATGCTAGAAAAAGGCGAAGTAGACGGTCTTGTTTCTGGTGCTGTTCATACAACCGCTAACACTATTCGCCCACCACTACAGTTAATCAAAACTGCACCTGGTAGCTCATTAGTGTCTTCTGTGTTCTTTATGCTGTTACCTGAACAAGTTTATGTTTATGGTGACTGTGCAATTAATCCAGATCCAACGGCTGAACAACTGGCTGAAATTGCAATCCAATCTGCTGATTCTGCCATTGCATTCGGTATCGACCCTCGCGTTGCAATGATTTCTTATTCTACGGGTAATTCTGGTGCTGGTAGCGATGTAGAGAAAGTACGCGAAGCGACACGTTTAGCACAAGAAAAACGTCCTGATCTGATAATCGATGGTCCTTTACAATACGACGCAGCTGTTATGGCTGACGTTGCTAAATCTAAAGCACCAAATTCACCTGTTGCAGGTAAAGCAACTGTGTTTATCTTCCCTGATCTGAATACCGGTAATACCACTTACAAAGCGGTACAACGTTCAGCTGACTTGGTTTCAATCGGGCCAATGTTACAAGGTATGCGTAAACCAGTGAATGACCTTTCTCGTGGTGCATTAGTGGACGATATCGTCTACACCGTTGCGTTGACAGCGATTCAAGCAAGCCAACAAGAAAACGCATAATTATTGAAGTTCGCTTCAAAATAGACAAACGCCAGGTGATTGATTTCATCTGGCGTTTTTTTATTCAGTCAATCTTTTCATTGATTAAAATGAGAAGCTACCTCAATGCTCAACAACTTGACTGCGATCTTTTTTGACAAGGTCAATCAAGAGACAACACTACATATAAACACCATTATAAAAACAACTAACACATTGATTTTAATGATTTATATGAACCCATTTTATTCAAAAAAAGATAGGAATGAGATGCGTTTCTGTTAGTATGCAGGTGGGTGCTTGGATCATTTTGGTTCAAGCATTTGCGAGCGCCAAAAAGACGAAAGCCCCGAATTCTATTTTATTAAAATTCGAGGCAGTCTCAAGACCTCAACAACTTGATTCTGTCTCCTTTAAAAAGGAGTGTCAAGAGAAATGACTAAATTTGCCCTGATAGGGCTGATTGCTGTCTGCATGACAGCACTGTGTTTATCATTACTTAGGCATGAAAGATTATGCTCTTTCAATATTCGTAGTGGTCATACAGTAGTTCAAGCGACTTTATCTTGCGATAAATAGCTTTGTGGGGGAATTTTCCCCCACAATTTCTCTCAAAAATTGTTGAGATTGGTGATCACAAGCACCCTACTTTAATGACTTACAATATACAAATGAGTAATCCCCGCCTCGCTCCCTCTCTTTTACTTTTGTTTTCACAATAACAAAATCAACTAATGCATTGTTTTAACTAATATATTCATACTATTTTTTTCAAAAAAAGATAGGAATGAGATGCGTTTCTGCTAGTATGCAGGTGGGTGCTTGGATCATTTTGGTTCAAGCATTTGCAAGCGCCAAAAAGACGAAAGCCCCGAATTCTATTTTATTAAAATTCGAGGCAGTCTCAATAACTCAACAACTTGATTCTGTCTCCTTTAAAAAGGAGTGTCAAGAGAAATGACTAAATTTGCCCTGATAGGGCTGATTGCTGTCTGCATGACAGCACTGTGTTTATCATTACTTAGGCATGAAAGATTATGCTCTTTCAATATTCGTAGTGGTCATACAGTAGTTCAAGCGACTTTATCTTGCGATAAATAGCTTTGTGGGGGAATTTTCCCCCACAATTTCTCTCAAAAATTGTTGAGATTGGTGATCACAAGCACCCTACTTTAATGACTTACAATATACAAATGAGTAATCCACGCCTCGCTCCCTCTCTTTTACTTTTGTTTTCGCAATAACAAAATCAACTAATGCATTGTTTTAACTAATATATTCATACTATTTTTATTCAAAAAAGATAGGAATGAGATGCGTTTCTGTTAGTATGCAGGTGGGTGCTTGGATCATTTTGGTTCAAGCATTTGCAAGCGCCAAAAAGACGAAAGCCCCGAATTCTATTTTATTAAAATTCGAGGCAGTCTCAAACCAGACAACTTGATTCTGTCTCCTTTATAAAGGAGTGTCAAGAGAAATGGCTAAATTTGCCCTGATGGGGCTGATTGCTGTCTGTATGACAGCACTGTGTTTATCATTACTTAGGCATGAAAGATTATGCTCTTTCAATATTCGTAGTGGTCATACAGTAGTTCAAGCGACTTTATCTTGCGATAAATAGCTTTGTGGGGGAACTTTCCCCCACAATTTCTCATAACAGGTTGTTGCGTTTTGTGGTTACAAGCACCCTACTTTAATCCACTAATACCCGTTGATTAGTCGCACCCCATAAAATCGACATTTCTGTAAACAGTGCGCCACTAATATCTTCAACTTCTTCCGCTGTAATTTCGCTATTGCCTTGCTTACCAAAGAATACAACTTCATCCCCTGAGTTGATATTTTTAAGATCTGTAATATCAACAATCACCGTATTCATTGACGTTTTGCCTAACACAGGTACACGTTGGCCACCAATTAATGCATGTCCTGCATTACTGAATACTCGACGATAACCATCAGCATAACCAACGGGAATATTAGCTAATACTGAATCACGTTTTAGTGTGTAAGTGCGATCATAACCAACAGTATTGCCTTTAGGATAATAATTGATTGAAGCAATATTCGATTTAAACGTCATTACGCGTTTGTAATCTGTACTTGCGATGGTATCGCCATAGAAAATTCCGCCTACACGTACCATATCTAGCCATGATTCAGGTACGGTAATTGTGGCAAACGTATTTGCCATATGCAGAGTGACATCTTTACGATTTAGCCCAGTAACATCCAATACTTTTTGGGATTGCTGTTTAAAACGAGCAAGATCTTCTCTTACTTTATCAGCATCTTCTTCAGGATAATGAGACATAATACCAACCACTTTAAGGTTAGCTAATTGAGCAATTTGCTTCGCCTCTTCAAGCCCTGCATTGTTATTCACTTCTAATCCATTACGAGACATTCCACCTGAATTTAAGGCTAAATGAATAGGGATCACTTTATTTTGCTGTTTAGCAATGGCATCTAATCTCTTAGCCATATCTAAGTTACCAATTAATTCTTCTACGTTATAGCTTGTCGCCTGAGCCATTTCTTGCTCTGTCGCATTACGCACACGCATTAAACGACCTTGAAACCCAAGATCACGTACTGTTTTGAATTCTTGATTATTAGTAACACCGATACATTGCACCTCATTTTCAATCATAACTGGTGCAACTAATGATAAATCATGGCCGTATGCATCCCCTTTTAAAACGGCACAAAGTGAGGATTTATCACCTAACAGTGATTGGACTTTTTTCACATTAAAATCAAGCGCACTTCGTGAGATCTCAATCCATGAATTATTCACGATAGCAGGTTGAACTTGAGCAGTTTGTGTTACTGGTGGGTTGTGATTAACAGGTTGTTGGCAAGCAGTTATAACAAAAAGTGGTAACAACGCAAGATATCGAATACCAAAAGACATCTTCTTTTTCCTTAGTGATTGTGATGTTAAACCTATTTTTATAATTAATTAGGTACGAAAATATACACATCGTGAATATTCACTCAGGATAATAGCATTATTATTCACAAAATAAACATATAAATTCATATAAAAAAACGCCTCAGTGAATTAATCTCAATGAGGCGTTTATGTATCTTAATTCTTAAAACAATCAACGAACAATAATACCTAACAGAATACCGATAACACCGAAGTCTGCATCACTAAATGTGGTGTTAGCAATACCGATATCTCCAAGTACTGGTAATAGGAATACAGGTAAGAAAGTAATTAATAAACCTTGAACGAATGCACCTAAAATCGCACCACGACGCCCACCGGTCGCATTACCAAATACTCCTGCTGTTGCACCCACAAAGAAGTGAGGAACCACACCAGGAATTATTACTGTCCAATCTAAAGCATACAGAATGAACATACCGATAACACCCGCTGCAAAGCTACTTAAAAAGCCTACTAATACTGCATTGGGTGCATAAGGGAATACAACTGGGCAGTCTAAAGCAGGTTTTGCATTAGGCACTAACTTATCTGAAATACCTTTAAAGGCGGGAACAATCTCAGCAATAACCATACGCACACCTTGCAGGATAATATAAACACCTGCGGCAAAGGTAATGGATTGCATTAATGAGAACATAAACCAGTTTTTACCACCACTGACTTCACGAACAAATGTATCGCCCGCAAATAAACAGGTAATGATAAAGATAATGCCCATAGTGAAAGCAATGGCAACGGGTGTGTCACGTAAAAAGAGTAAACTTTTAGGCACATTCATCTCTTCAGTTGAATGCTCTTTATTACCAAATTTACTTCCGATAAAACCGGCAACGACATAAGAGATAGTTGAGAAATGCCCTAATGCAACATCATCAGAACCGGTAATTTTTTTCATATAAGGGTGTGCAATGGCTGGGAAAAATACCATTGAAACCCCAACAACGAATGAACCTACCGCAACTAATACAGCGCCTTCTAAGCCTGCTGTTGCCAGAATAACTGCCACCATCATTGACATAAATAATGTATGGTGACCCGTTAAGAAAATAAATTTCCACGGCGTTAAACGAGCAATTAAGATATTAATCAACATGGCAAAGAACATAATCAGGGCCATTTCTTTACCAAAGCTTTTTTGTGCAATAGAGACAATTGCCTCGTTATTAGGCACAACACCTTGAATACCAAATGCATGTTGGAAAATCGTTGAGAAATCACCCAGTGAGTTAATGACAAGACCTGCACCAGCACCTAAAATCACAAAACCCATAATGGTTTTTACCGTGCCTTTAATACATTCTGTAACTGGTTTTTTCTGGGCGATTAAGCCAATCAATGCGATCAAACCCACTAAAATAGAAGGCTCTGAAAGCACATCACTCATTAGAAAGCGGAAAAAGTCCATGATAGGCTCCTTATAACGCGCCTAATTCACGTAATGCGACAGAAAGCTTTTCTTTCATCGCGACTTTATCAATCATATTATCCAGTGAAACGACTCTTCCATTTACAGCTTGAGCACTAAGTTGCTCTGCAATATCACGAGTTCCAACATAGATATCACTTGGCGTACCTTTTGCTGAACCCAAATCAACGTGATCCACTTCTGCATTGACAGCGAGATCTTTTAAAATACTTTTGATACTCATTTCCATCATTAAGCTACTGCCTAAACCATTTCCACACACAACTGTAATTTTCATGGTATTCCCCTTGGTAATTTTAAATTGTCATTAATAGTTGTTGATAACTGCTAATACATCCGCTTTGCTTTTCGCATTAAATAACGTTTGAATATCTTTATCGTTATCAAAAAGTTCGGCTAATTTCATAATGGCATTAATATGGCTATCGTTATCTGTTGCAGCTAAAACAATCAGTAATTTCACCGGATCGTTTTCATCAGCACCAAATTCCACACCTTGCTCAACAATCGTTAATGCAAGAGAAAGTTGATTAACACCATCTTCAGGACGAGCATGAGGCATCGCAATACCAGGGCCTAAAACATAATACGGCCCTATTTTTTCATGTGATTTATAAATAGCATCGATATAACGAGGTTCAACGCACCCTTTATCAACTAATGGCTGACACGCCACTTTAACGGCTTCTCGCCAATCGCTAACGCTTGGAACTACTTGCACCACATCAGGTGTTAATAATGTTTTAAGCATCTTTGTAACCTCAATAAGACTCTCTTTGAGCTTTGTTATTAAGGATAGTAATCATTAATGGTAGCGCTATCTAGATAGATCATTCGTAATTGTGATAGCGCTATCATTTTAATAAAATGTTAATTGCAGAAAATGCCAACAATTGACACTGTATTGTTTCAGCATAATGGAAAGATTTCAGGTAGGATCTGCGGTTAATAAAATAGGCTAAGCAAGCATAATCACACATGATCAAAACACGTAAGCGCCGAAATACAGGTCGCGTCACATTACAAGATGTCGCTAAACACGCTGGAGTCGGTTCAATGACTGTTTCGCGTGCATTACGAACCCCGGAGTTGGTCTCTGATAAGTTAAGAGAGAAAGTTAATCAAGCCGTAGAAGAACTTGGTTATATTCCTAATGCCTCGGCAGGCGCGTTAGCTTCGGCTCAAAGTCATATTATTGCAGTACTGTTACCCTCTTTTACAGATAAAGCCAGTGCTGATTTTATGCAATCTTTACAGCAAATATTAAATCGCCATCAATATCAAATTCTCGTTGGTTGTTATGAGCATCAACCGCATAAAGCCAGTGATGTGATTAATATGCTATTACAAAGCAATCCTGCCGCATTAGTTGTCTTTGGATCACAACTCAGTCCCACTCATTTTTTAAATATTAGTAATGCCAACGTGCCAGTTGTCAGTGTTGCAAGTCAATCCGATGAACAAGCTGCCATTAGTATTGATTGCTCTTATGAGCAAGCTGCATATGATTTAACTAGTCATTTAGTCACTCAAGGAAGACGTTGCATTGGCTATATTGGCGCTTTACAAGGCCAGCGTTTACACCATCAGCAAATTACAGGTTGGTCACGAGCTTTACTCAAATATTATTTAAATGCCGAACAAAGCGTTACAACCCCCGATCCTGCTTCTATGGCTTATGGTAGACTGGCTTTAACAGAGATTTTATTGCGCCAACCTGAATTAGATGCCGTTATTTGTAGTCATGAGAGCATTGCATTAGGAATGATTTTTGAGTGTCAAAGACGATTAATTAAGATCCCTCAAGATCTGGCCATTGCCTGTTTGGAAGGCTCTGATAATAGTGATCAGATATCCCCATCTCTCACATCAATTCGCTTTGATTATCACAAAATGGGAAAAGAGGCAGGAAAACACCTTATCGCCCTTTTACAACGCTTAAAAGACGAAGATGATAACGCTATATTCGAAGATACCGTTATCAACTATGCTTATCGCTTTGAAATAGGGCAAAGTACCCCTTAATCGACGGTTTCTCGAGTTTCTAAGCGTGTACTGTTATTACGTGTTAGCCAAAGAGAAAGCGCTTTTAGTGAATCCGGCGTAAATTCATCACAACGCTCTGTGATTTCAGAGGGAGTTAACCAGCACACTTCCTCAATTTCTTCAGCTTGCAGAGCGAAAGGCCCATGAGAAACACAACTAAATAAACTTCCCCAGACACGACAGCTTTTATCATCATAATAAAATTGTCCGTGTTCAGCGAAAGGAACCCCCGCAATGCCGAGTTCTTCTTCTGCTTCACGGCGCGCACTTTCCAGTAAATTTTCACCTTGTTGGACAACACCACCTGCTGTGGCATCTAACCAGCCAGGATAAAAATCTTTTGTTTCTGTTCTACGTTGCGCCAAAATTTTGCCCATCCCATCATGAACAACGATATACGTTGCTCTATGTCGTAGGTTTTCAGCTCGCATTTGTTGACGTGTTGCTTGTGCAACGACTTCATTTTTATCATCAACAATATCAACCCACTCAACCAATGCCGTCTTTTCTTGTTCCATCCTCAACAAACCTTTTTTAACCGATACTAAACGATCGTAATTTTTATCCTGAATATACCAAAATCACTATTTTTCACCACTACAATAATCATACGAGACTTGTCTTATCTATCTTGCGCTTTTTTGCTTTTTATGATGTTAGAAGGCAGACTGTGGTTATACTAAACATTTCGTGCCTACTTTACTTTGGAGCTTTCAATGATTGATTTATATTATGCAGATACCCCAAATGGTCAGAAAATAACACTTTTTCTTGAAGAAGCAGGCCTACCTTATCAATTACATCGCATTGACATCAGTAAAGGCGATCAATTTAAGCCTGAGTTTTTAGCAATTTCCCCTAACAACAAAATTCCTGCCATCGTTGATAATTCACCCGCAGATGGGGGCGAACCACTCTCTATTTTTGAGTCTGGTGCTATTCTTATCTATCTAGCTGAAAAAAGTGGTAAATTAATTAGCCAAAATTTACGCGAAAAAACAACACAACTGCAATGGCTTTTTTGGCAAGTGGGAGGTTTTGGCCCCATGTTAGGACAGAATCATCATTTCACTCGCTATGCCACAGAAAAAGTACCTTATGCAATTAAACGTTATACTGAAGAAACACAGCGTCTATATAGCGTGTTGGAAAAAAGATTAGCACAATCACCTTACCTTGGTGGACAAGAATACAGCATTGCGGATATTGCCACATATACATGGGCCCGTCTTCACGCTCACCACAATATTGATTTGGCTAATTACCCTGCGATAGAAAAATGGCTAAATAAGATAAACCAGCGCCCAGCAGCCAAAAAGCTCTTTGGTGAATAAAAGCAATTAATAATGTCAGGATGATATTTATTCTTTATTAGGCAAGATGATCAGGAGGATAGTGATGAAAATACTTATCACAGGTGGTACAGGACTAATTGGTAAAGCATTAGTGTGTGAACTTGCACTGTCTAATAATGATATTACAGTGCTTTCTCGCTCACCTCAAAAAGTCTATTCGCATTTTTGTAATGAAATCACCTGTTGGACTCAACTCAGTGATAAACAAAATCTTAATGAGTTTGATGCGGTCATTAATCTTGCTGGAGAACCCATTGCCGATAACCGTTGGACACCAGCTCAAAAGCAAAAACTCATTAACAGTCGTTGTGATTTAACTCAAAAATTGGTTGAGTTAATTAAAGCCAGCGACTCTCCTCCTTCTGTTTTCATTTCTGGCTCTGCGGTTGGCTTTTATGGTGACCAAGGTGATTTGCAAGTCACTGAACAAACACCAGCAAATCCTGAGTTTACACATGAGCTCTGTGCTAAGTGGGAAAGTATTGCTCTTGAAGCACAAACACCATTAACACGTGTTTGTTTATTACGTACAGGAATTGTGCTTTCAACACTAGGTGGTGCTCTACCTAAAATGAGTAAACCCTTTAAATTAGGATTAGGTGGCAAATTAGGAAGCGGAAAACAGTATATGCCATGGATCCATATTGATGACATGGTCAGCGCGATTATTTTCTTGCTTAAGACTCAAGATGCTAAGGGCGCCTTTAACTTAACAGCGCCTAATCCTGTACAAAATAAAGAATTTACTCGTCTATTAGGAAAAGCGTTTAATCGCCCTGCCTTAATGACAGTTCCTGAAAGTGTATTACGTTTAGTAATGGGAGAAAGCGCTACATTAGTATTAGGCGGGCAACAAGCCATCCCTGAAAAATTACTCAATGTGGGCTTTGAGTTTCGTTACCCACAATTAGAAGAGGCATTAAAAGATATTATTACCACTGGAAAATAATCTCTTTTCTATTCTCAATGATTCAGAATAAATACTCTATTGAATAGATACTTTAAATAATTCAAGGTGTAGCTAGTCGACAACGCTGCACCTTAAAATATGACGAGTAAATATTCTAAATAATTCAAGATGTAGCTAGGCGACAAGTGAGTGAGTACAGTCAACAACGCTACAACTTGAAGTATGACGAGTAATAAGTATGGCGAGTATACTTAGCGAGTGGGCTTATCCCCTCCCCACCTTTGAAATAAATCATCAGGCAAATCAATCTCAAACTGATCGAGTACACGGTTAACCGTTTGATTGACAATATCATCAATGGTTTTAGGCTGAAAATAGAAAGCTGGAACAGGTGGCATAATCACTGCACCTAATTCGGACGCTTGTGTCATTAAGCGCAAATGGCCTAAATGCAAAGGCGTTTCACGTACACATAGTACCAATTTACGCCCTTCTTTCAGCACAACATCTGCAGCACGAGTGACTAAAGTATCGGTATAACTATGAACAATGCCAGATAAACTTTTAATTGAGCAAGGTAAAATTACCATCCCATTGACACGAAACGATCCTGAAGAAATTGACGCACCAATATCGCGATCATCATAAATCACATCTGCTAAAGCATGGATATCTTTTAACGAATAATCAGTTTCTAATGAAATAGTACGGCGAGCAGCTTGGCTAATCACTAAATGGGTTTCAACTGACGGTACAGATTTCAGAATTTCTAATAAACGTATACCGTAAATTGCACCACTGGCACCGCTTAGCCCAACTATCAGCTTTTTCATTATAATCCTCAGAATATATATCAACATAAATCATTATGATGATTAACCCTCAAAAAACAAGCGCCGATGCAGAACACACTAGCATCGACGCTTTATAAGGGCATTATATTACCGAAAAACTAACCTTCGTTATAGATTTCCAAGTTTTCTATTTCATTTTGATCACGAATTTTATGCTCATCATCACGACGAAGATTTTCTAAATAATCTAGATAATCTTGGTCGATATCTTTCGTTATATAAACACCATCAAATACAGAACATTCAAACTGACTAATATCAGGATTTTCTTCTTGTACGGCGGCAATTAAATCAGAGAGATCTTGGAAGATAAGACCATCAGCACCAATTAATTTACGAATTTCATCCACTTCACGTCCATGGGCTATAAGCTCATTAGCATTTGGCATATCAATACCATACACATTAGGGAAGCGAACTTCTGGTGCTGCTGAAGCAAAATAGACTTTCTTCGCCCCTGCTTCTCTTGCTAACTCGACGATTTGCTCTGATGTTGTGCCACGAACAATAGAGTCATCAATCAATAAAACGTTTTTATCACGAAACTCTGCACGATTTGCATTCAATTTACGTCTTACTGACTTACGACGTTCTTGTTGGCCGGGCATAATAAAAGTACGCCCCACATAGCGATTTTTTACAAAGCCTTGGCGATACGGCTTATTAAGAATATGAGCGATCTCTAATGCGATATCACAAGAAGTTTCAGGAATAGGAATGACGACATCAATCTGTAAATCTTCCCACTCTTTCGCAATTTTAGCGCCTAATTTTTGCCCCATACGCAAACGCGCGTTGTAAACAGAAATTTTATCAATAAAGGAATCTGGGCGAGCAAAATAAACATACTCAAATAGACAAGGCATTAATTGTGGATTTTCAGCACATTGGCGGGTAAAGAGTTGTCCTTGTTCTGTGATATAAACCGCTTCACCAGGTGCAACATCACGCAAGAATTCAAAACCTAAAGTATCTAATGCAACGCTTTCAGATGCGACCATATATTCATGACGACCATCTTCTAATGTACGTTTACCGAGCACTAAAGGACGAATACCAAAGGGATCACGGAAAGCTAATAAACCATGACCGATAATCAACGCAACGCAAGCATAAGCACCACGTAACTTTTTATGCATTGCGGCGACTGCAGCAAAAATATTATCAGGCTCTAGAGGGAAATGGTCAAAACGGTCTAATTCATATGCCAATACATTAAGCAAGATTTCAGAATCAGAAGTGGTATTAATATGGCGACGCGCTGTTTCAAATAATTGGCGACGTAATAAATGCGCATTGGTTAAATTACCATTATGTGCCAACGTAATACCAAAAGGTGAATTCACATAAAAAGGCTGCGCTTCTGATGCACTAGAACTACCCGCTGTTGGATAACGGACATGCCCTATCCCGATAGTACCTTTTAAACGCAACATATGACGGGTTTCAAACACATCTTTAACCAGTCCGTTAGCTTTGCGAAGACGGAAACCATTGTTACCGTCTATTGTTGCAATGCCAGCTGCATCTTGACCTCGGTGTTGTAACACCGTTAACGCATCATAAATTGATTGGTTTACTGGATTCGCTCCAGCGATACCGACAATACCGCACATGAATAGATCCTCATCAGCCAGACGGAGAGGTTATATTCTCTCCGACACGAAACTTGACGCATTTTGTAGGTAGTCAAAGAACCACCTAATAATATGGTTGAATTGAGGAATAAGTTCAGAACGTTGCCAATCAGCGCTATCTGCCATAGGCGTAAATGCCCCTAAAACAAACAATAATGCTGACACGATCAGCACGCCTCTTAATGCCCCGAAACAGACCCCCAAAACTCGATCTGTACCTGATAACCCTGTGCGTTGAACAAGAGAGCTAATCACATAGTTCACAACAGCACCAACAATCAGTGTCGCAATAAACAAGGTGACTATTGCAATCCCGTTACGAACCAGCTCATCTTCAAACCGGGTAAAATAGACGGCAAGATAAGGATAAAACTGACTAGCAACAAAGAAACCACAACCCCAGGTGATGAGTGACAATGCTTCACGAACAAAGCCACGGATCAGGCTGACTAATGCGGAAAAACCAATAATGGCAATGATGGCGTAATCTATCCAGACCATAAATTCTTTATCCAATAATGATGCTCCGCATTAATACGGAAGCATTCTAACAGAAAACGAAAACGTTTGCGTAATGCTAATTTTCGCTAATTTCAAAATAATTTACGGCGATATGAAAAATCATAATCGCCGCAATAAGTTAACGCTTTGTTACATCACTCATCTGATGACTCGTTTAAAAAAATTAAGGCTTATATGCCCTTACCTCACCTTGTAAGCCTGTAAGCTCATTTAAATGAGGCAAAATAGCCTGTAACTCTGACTTAGATGCACTTGGCCCGATGTAAATTCGAGTCATTTGACCAGCAACAGGGCGCGCAGGTACGGTATATACCGGGTAACCTGAGAAATGCATTTTCGCAATAATTTCTTCTACCTTCGCCGCATTTTTTAATGCACCTAATTGAACAACCCAAGCTTCACCTTTTGGTGGTTTGGTTTCTTGCACTGGTGGTGCTGGTGGTTGTACAGGTGGCGTGACCACTGGTGGTACAGGTGTTGGCTGTACTGGTGGCGTAACAGGAACAACGGTTGGCGGTTGTGGTGGTGTTGCCGTAGATTGTTCAACACCAGTGACTGCTTCAGAAAGCATTGCTTCAGAAGCACCTTCTGATGGTGTTGAAGGCGTTGTTGTTTGCTCTATTGGCGCGATAGATTCAATTTCTTGTTCATCACCCGGCTTTGGTACTAAAGGAATAGCGGCAAATTGGTCTTCATTATATTTCTTATCGCCGTCAAGCAACGCAGGTAAAAAAATAACCCCTACAGCCACTAATACCACGGCTCCGACTAAGCGATTTTGAAATTTACTCGCCACCCACACTCTCCTTTTCCAATAGTTCCATCACATGTGCGACTGTATGAAATGAGCCACAAACCACGACGATATCATTAGGATTAGCATCGGACATAGCTTGTTTCCATGCTGTTTCTACACTCTCAAATACCGATGGGTTTTCAAGATGTTGAGCAAGCACATCTGCTGAAGCGCCACGAAATTCATTAAGTGGAGCTACATACCAACTATCCGTCAATGGCATTAAGCACGCTAATGTTCCTGCAATATCTTTATCGCCCAGCATACCAACAACAATACGCACTTTGGTATCAGACTTACGCGGTAATTGTGATAATTTTTCAGCTAAATATCCTGCCGCATGGGGATTATGAGCCACATCAAAGATAACCAGAGGATGTTGTGAAATTACCTGAAAACGCCCCGGTAATTGTGCACGAGACATGCCTTCAATAATACTTTGATGTGTGATTGCTTGACTAACGTTATCATCAGATTTGAGCAAGCAACGAATAACACCCATCGCGGTTGCCGCATTAGCTAACGGAATATTAGGGATTGGCAACGCATCAAATTCACAATCAGCACAATGCCAATGCCAATGATTGCCATCGATAGCAAAAGACCAATCAGCACCTCGGCAAAAGAGCGTAGCGTGTTTTTCATCAGCCACTTGAGCGATGGATTGTGGCATATCAGGCTCACCGACCACCGCATAATGATTAGCGCGAAAAATACCCGCTTTTTCGTGACCAATATGCTCTCTATCTGCACCTAACCAATCTGTATGATCAAGTGCGATACTGGTGATCGCGGCAATATCAGCATCAACGATATTCGTGGCATCTAATCGCCCCCCTAATCCCACTTCAAGGATCACAACATCAAGCTGTGCTTGCTGAAATAATTTCAGTGCTGCAAGTGTGCCATATTCAAAAAAAGTGAGCGATATATCACCTCTAGCTTGTTCAATCTCAGCAAATACTTCACAAAAAGCACCTTCAGAAAGTTCTTTGCCTTGAATACGTACACGTTCTGTGTAGCGAACAAGATGAGGAGAGCTATAAACGCCGACTTTCAATCCTGATGCCATCAAGATTGACTCTAGCATATGACAGGTTGTGCCTTTTCCATTTGTACCTGAAACAGTAATGACTTTAGGTGCAGGGCGTAACACATTTAATATTTTTCCTACCTTGCCTACACGTTCTAACCCCATATCAATGGCGCTTGAATGTAAGTGTTCAAGATAAGAAAGCCACACCGACAGAGGCGATGTGGCTTTAGGAGCAGTTATGATATTAGACATCTTCTTTTTTATTCGTTTCGATGTTAATTTCTGGCTCGTTATCAGTAGATTCGATTTCATCAGCAATCATTTCTTCGCCAATAATTTCATCTTCATCTTCGACTAAATCATATTGAGTCAGCTTAGCCAGTAATTCAGCCAGCTCATCACGCATTTCTGGACGACGAACAATCATATCAATCGCCCCTTTTTCTAACAAAAACTCACTACGTTGGAAACCTGCTGGCAGTTTCTCACGTACAGTTTGCTCAATAACGCGAGGGCCTGCAAAACCAATCAGTGCTTTAGGCTCCGCAACGTTAATATCACCTAACATAGCTAAACTTGCAGAAACACCGCCCATTGTAGGATCAGTCATCACTGAGATATAAGGCAAACCACGTTCTTGCATTTTTGCTAATGCGGCACTGGTTTTTGCCATTTGCATTAATGACATCAGCGCTTCTTGCATACGCGCACCGCCACTTGCAGAGAAGCAAACCAGAGGGCAATTATCTTCTAGTGCTTGTTCAACTGCTCGAACAAAACGCGCACCGACAACAGATGCCATTGAACCGCCCATAAACGCAAATTCAAAAGAAGCAGCAACAACTGGCATCTTTTTCAGAGTGCCTTTCATGACGATTAATGCATCTTTTTCTTGGGTTTGCTTTTGAGCAGCGCTAATTCTGTCTTTATATTTTTTGGAGTCGCGGAATTTTAGAATATCTTTAGGTTCTAATTCACTACCTAATTCTGTGGTACTTCCTGTATCAAGGAAAGTCTCAAGGCGACGGCGCGCTGAAATGCGCATATGGTGATCACATTTAGGGCAAACCTCTAAATTACGCTCTAATTCTGCGCGATAGAGTACCTGTCCACAGCTATCACATTTAGTCCAAACCCCTTCTGGGATATTGGCTTTACGTGAACTTGTGATAGTGCTTTTATTTAGAATTTTTTCAATCCAGCTCATTAACGGACCTTTTCGTCTGAATCTGACCTTCGCCAGTAATATTATTGTGAGCGTATCAACCACAATGCACTGGCTGTGTGGTTAGCAAAGTTTATGATGATACCGCTTACTGAATTTCAGCGCATCTCTTTATTATGGCTATTCTACGGCAAAAACTAATGATAACTGCTCAAACCTCTTTGCTATCATTTTCTTTCTTCGCTTTTGCGCTCGCTCTGCGATGGCGTATGATCTCAATGACGCCCGGTAAAATAGAAATAACAATAATGGCAACAATTAGCAATTTTAAGTTCTTTTGAACTATATCTAAGTCACCAAAAAAGTATCCCGCATAAGTAAATAGCAGTACCCATGCAATTGCCCCAGTAACATTATAAAAGGCAAAATGACGATATGACATTTTCCCCATTCCTGCAACGAATGGCGCAAAAGTTCGGATAATCGGCACGAATCTTGCCAAAATAATCGCTTTACCACCATGTTTTTCATAAAAAGCATGGGTTTTATCCAGATATTCACGACGGAAAATACGTGAATTAGGCTTACTAAATAGCTTTTCGCCAAAAAGTCGCCCTATAGAATAATTCACTGCATCACCTAAAATCGCGGCACAAAGCAACAGTAAAACAATAATATGGACATTCACATCATTGGTATCTAAAGAAGCTAAAGCACCAGCAACAAACAACAATGAATCACCAGGTAAAAATGGTGTTACCACCAGCCCCGTTTCACAAAAAACAATCAGAAACAAAATGGCGTAGACCCATGTACCATATTGCGCGACAAGCTCTGCTAAATGCGCATCAATATGCAAAATAAAATCAATTAGAAATTTTATCAAATCAACAAATTGCGTTAATATTTCCATAAATCCTCAGAAAACTGGGTGTTTTTATGATTGAGATATCTCAATAGGGTTATCCGCTAAAAATAGTGGGCCCATTGCAGGTTTTGGTAATTCAAAATGCTCAGGATAATCCACTGCCACTAAATACAAACCATTTGCTTTAGCTGTTGCTGCGGCTTTGGTTCTGTCTTTTAGGGCTAATAATTCAGCCATCCAAGTAATATCCTGATTGCCACACCCTATTTCTAAAAGGCTACCGACAATATTTCGCACCATATGGTGTACAAAAGCATTTGCTTTAATATCCACCACAACATAATCACCATATCGAGAAACGTTAACATGCATAACGTTACGCCATGGCGTTCGTGATTGACATTGAACCGCTCTAAAAGAGGTAAAATCATTTTCACCCAGTAAACATTGCGCTGCTTGGTGCATACGCCCAGCATCTAAAGGATAATGAAAATGCGTCACACCAGATGATAATATAGCGGGACGGTAGCGATGATTAAAAATCACATAACGATAACGTCTTGCCGTTGCACTAAAACGTGCATGGAAATCATCAGAAACCGTTTTTACCCAACGCACAGCGATATCCGCAGGTAAATGGGTATTAACACCCATAGTCCATGCGGGATCTTTACGGTGTGCGGTTGTTTCAAAGTGGACAACTTGCCCCGTTGCATGAACTCCAGCATCTGTTCTTCCGGCACAAAAAACTGATATGGGTTCATTAGCCACTTGTGAAAGCGCTTTTTCTAACCGTTCTTGTACACTGCGCACTTCATTTTGACGTTGCCAGCCATAATAACGGCTACCATCATACTCAATGCCTAACGCAATTTTGATTGTTGTGCTTTCAGAAATAACCGTTGACTCAGTCAAGGGTTGTTCTGTTACTTCAGCACTCACTGGCGCATTCATTAGTAAAACTGCTCCTGCATTAATTGCTCTGCTACTTCAACAGCCATTAATGCTCCACCAAAGCGCACATTATCTGCTACTGACCAAAATTGTAAGGCTTCTGGCATACCATAATCATTACGGAAGCAACCTAAATTTAGGCTCACATTCCCCGAAGCATCGGTCACTTGTGTTGGAAAATCATTTTCATCACTGATACTCAAATCTTCATTTTCTTGCAATGTTTCACGCGCTTCATCGCTGCCCATTGGGCGTGATGTTTCTAATTGTACTGATTGCGCATTACCATAGAAAACTGGAGCCTGTAATGTTGTGACTGAAATTGGAAGGCCTTCGTCTTGTAAGATTTTACGAATTTGGTCAACCATGCGACGCTCTTCTTCTACTGAGCCTTCGTCATCAACCATAAGAGGTAGAATATTAAAGGCCAGTTGCTTATTAAAGCGGCCTAATTCAGGTGGAACACCATTGAGCAAACGCGCACTTTGTCCAGCAAGTTCATCAACCGCTTGTTTTCCCAAACGGGAGACAGACATTAAATTGGTCACGCTAAGACGAGATAAACCAGCGGCTTCTGTTAATGGATTAATTGCACGTAACAATTGGCTTACCATGCTGTCAGCAATAGAAACGATATTACGGGTGCGGTATTCTGCAAGCATTGAGCTATTCACACCAGGGACAATCAGTGGTACATCCCAATCCATGGCAAATACACCACTACAATCAATGACGATACAGCCTGAGTCTGCTGCTTGCTGTGCATATTGCGCACTAATTTCTGTCGAGGCCGCAAAGAAAGCTAATTGAATATCTGCCCATTCGATATTGTGAATACCTTGAACTGCAACACTTTTACTGTTTACACGCACAGATTTTCCAATGCTGTCTTCACTCGCAATTGCCGTCAGTTCACCAATGGGAAATTCACGCTCTTGCAACAGCTCTAAAATAGCTTCACCAACAGCACCTGTTGCACCAACAACAGCAATATTCCAACCTTCTCCCATAAAATATCCTCCAATACCATAAAATTTTTAAAATAATGTTGTGCTTTATTTATGTGCAGCACTTTTATATGTAGCACTAAAGCCAATTGCATTTAATGTGTTAGCCGTGGTTTGATTATCACAAATTACATGCAGTGAAGACCACTCACGACGCACAGGATAAAATTTGCGTAATTTATCAAACTCGCCTTTTATTCCTGCCACTTTTCGTAACGGGGCATCATCACGACGCACATCATAAACAAGATGAATAAGTTGTTTTAAAAGTGTTTGTGTTAACTCACCTTGTACTGAAATGGTAGAAATAGTAGGGGCAGGTAATAGTGTTGATAACTCAACTTTTTGAGGTCGCCCAATAAAATCACAATAAGCTTCAAATACTTGAGTTGTACCGCGCGCCTTACCTTCTAAGGTATAACCTGCAATATGAGGTGTGCCAATATCAACCTTATTAAGTAATTCAATGGAAAGATCGGGTTCAGGCTCCCAAACATCTAATATAACGCGTAGTGCTTTACCTTTTTCAAGTGCTGATAATAATGCTTGATTATCAACTACTTCACCACGGCTTGCATTAATTAAAATACGCCCTTCTGGTAATTTTTCGAGGTTACTCTCATTTATTAAATGATAGCTTTTATAAGGACCCGATTTATTGAGAGGTGTATGGAAAGTCAGAATGTCCGCTTTTTCTAATAGTGTTTCCAATGAATGGAATTCTTCATTATCACCGTTATCTGCTCTAGGTGGATCGCAAAGTAATACATTTACGCCCAATGCACGTAAACGTGTAGCTAACCGCCCACCGACATTGCCCACACCCACAATACCAACAACTTTATCAGTTAATTGAAAGCCATCTTGCTCTGCTAGCATCATCAGTGCAGAAAATACATATTCTACAACAGCAATAGCATTACAACCTGGCGCTGATGAAAAGCCAATTTTTTGTTGTTCTAACCATGCAATATCCACATGATCAAAACCGGCCGTTGCCGTTCCAACAAATCTCACTGGCTTGCCTGATAATAAGGATTCATTGACTTTAGTAATCGATCTCACCATTAAGGCATCAGAATCATTAAGTTCATCAATAGGTAAAGGACGACCAGAAACCGCTTTTACCTCACCTAATTGGCGGAAAAGCTGTTCCGCATAAGGCATGTTTTCATCAACCAGAATTTTCACTGTGTTATCTCACTGATTTGGTATTTATGTGTGTAAACAATCAATCGAAAAATAAATTTAAGCGACCTATTTTGCCACTTATTAACAACAAAGCCTATTATTGACAGTAAAATCTGCCTAGATTTTAAGTAAATATATGAAAAGAAGACTTAGCAATTGGGTAATCTGCGAAAACGTTCTGGTGTTGTGCCAGCAAATTGTTGAAACATCGCAATAAATGAAGACGAAGAGCTATATCCCACATCAAATGCAATTTCATTCACACTTTTTCCTTGTTCTAATAAAGAAATTGCATGTAAAAAACGTAAGCGCTTACGCCATTCACTAAAAGACATGCCAAGCTCTTGTTGGCAACGACGAGAGAGTGTTCTCTCTGAGGTATAACGTTTTTTAGCCCATTCTTCTAACGAAGTATTATCAGCCGGATTCTGCTCTAGTGCAGAAAGTATTGGAGCAAGTAATTTATCTTTAGACGAAGGTAAGTAAGTATGATGGATCGGCGAAGCTTTAAGTTGATCTATCAACACTTGTGCTAAGCGAAAATCTTCTTCTGTTTGTGGTTTACAGACACCACGATGAAAAAAATCAGAAAATATAGTTGAAAAAATAGCACTTAATTGAATTAAACACGGCTTATCTAACAAACCTTCACACCAACTTGGTGCAATATCTAGTACCTTAAAAGAGAGTGTCTTTTTGTTATAACTGGCATGCCCTACATTTTTAGGTATCCACACACTAAATTCAGGGGGTGCTAAAAATCGCTGTCCTCCAGCTTCTAAATCCATGACACCTGAAATCACATAAAGCAACTGACCAAAGTCATGTTGATGATAAATAAACTCGGTTTCAGCTAATAGTTGCTCATCACGAAATCGTACTGTATCTGGATCAGACAATAACCATTGCATTTTTTGTTGTTCAATTGTCATCTTTATGTTGTTCTCTTGTCATGTTGTCTTTATTGGCCTATCTGTTGTCTGGTTTTCATTATATATATCTAATCAGACAGGCTTACAATAGCGACCTGGTTTAAAAATAGATGTGAGAACAATGAAAAACGCAATTTTTCCGCTTTTAGCGGTTCTGATCTGGTCCATTAATGCCGTCGTCAATAAAGCAGCTGCGTCTGTTATCGATCCTGCGGCTATCTCTTTTTATCGTTGGTTTCTCGCCTTTTTAATTATGACGCCTTTTTTGATCATGCCTGTTTGGCACCATCGTAAAACCGTCAAACAATATTGGTGGAAATTATTTATCCTTGGTGCATTAGGAATGGTGATGTACCAGAGTTTGGCTTATTATGCTGCACATTATGTTAGCGCCACCTTTATGGGTATCTTGAACTCACTGATCCCATTACTAACTGTCATTATCAGTATTTTTGTTTTACGCGTTGTGCCTACTATTGGAATAGTGCTTGGTACTGTGCTTTCAATTAGTGGTTTAGTCTGGCTAATTAGTCGTGGAGAACCTTCTCAGTTACTTTCTCAAGGATTGGGATATGGCGAGCTAATGATGTTTATTGCTTCGGCATCTTACGCGCTTTATGGCGTTTTAACAAAACGGTGGTCTATCGCACTACCTAATTGGCAATCACTTTATGTTCAAATTGGGTTTGGTGTTCTGTTATTATTACCAAACTTCTTTCTTGCCGAAAGCGTGGCATTAACGAAAGACAATATTGGATTAGTGATTTTCGCGGGTATTGGCGCTTCTATTCTTGCACCTTACCTGTGGATCTTAGGTGTGATGAAATTAGGTGCGAATACAACCTCTATTTTTATGAACCTAATGCCATTATTTACAGCAATGATTGCGATCGCACTTCTTGGTGAAGAAATGCATAGTTATCATTTAGTGGGTGGTGGTATTGTGTTATTAGGTGTGCTCTTAGTGCAACAACTTAGAACACCACTAAATTTCCGACGTCAGTCTGCGACGAAAAAAGCAGATTGTCATCAGGAGATGTGAGTCAATGTCAAAAAGACAACAATAAAAAAATGCCGGCTAAATTCTTAGCCGGTCACATTCATGATGTTAGATTTAATAAATAAAACTGACATTAAGAAATCAAAGTATAAAATATAAAGTAATACAAGTATCCGAGGCAAACATTACCAACTTTTATATTAAATAGCTTCTACTTATTTGTAATAAAATAATCCAGATCAATTTTTTACAGCTCTTTTTGTCCTATTAGTCCTTTCTATTAACCTAACTCCATATAAAACAAAACATTTAATAATTTTAGTTACAATTAAATTAAACGATTGAAATAAAACATGATTAATTTTATTTAATCATTAAAAACAACAATTTACAAAAAAACCGTCTCTTTTATTAGAATAATAAAATAAGTAACTATTAGGACAGGTATTTTTAAAGATTATTTATATAATCTTTTTTAAATAGTTCTTATTCGAAAAATATCTTTATTAGAATAATAATTTATTTTACCTTGTGAATTTAAAATAAAAAGGCAGACTCCATTAAAATGAAGCCTGCCTTTTTTAACAAGAAAATATAAGTATAACTAACTAGTTTTTATATTTACTCATTACTAATGAAGCATTAGTACCA
Source organism: Proteus vulgaris (assembly GCF_011045815.1). Lineage (GTDB taxonomy): Bacteria > Pseudomonadota > Gammaproteobacteria > Enterobacterales > Enterobacteriaceae > Proteus > Proteus vulgaris_B. The sequence goes on from NZ_CP047344.1 coordinate 2,696,027, forward strand.
CCAAAACCAAAGCTATTTGACATTACAGTGTTCAACTTTTGTTCTGTTGGCTGAGTAATGATATTCATACCCAGTGCTTTATCATCTAATTCTTCAATATTAATGCTTGGCGCAATAAAATCATGTTCTAACATCAACAAGCTATAAATTGCCTCATGTACACCAGCCGCACCTAATGAGTGGCCGGTCATCGCTTTAGTAGCTGAAATAGCTGGTGTATGTGTACCAAATACTTCAGTGATAGCTTCCAGTTCTTTTAAATCACCTACTGGCGTTGAAGTGCCATGTGTATTGATATAATCAACTTTCTCAACATCTTGCATTGCCATTTGCATACAACGTACAGCACCTTCACCAGAAGGAGCAACCATATCTGCGCCATCGGAAGTCGCGCCATAGCCTACAACTTCAGCATAAATATGTGCCCCACGCGCTAATGCGTGCTCTAACTCTTCAACAACCACAATACCGCCGCCGCCAGCGATAACAAAACCATCACGGTTTTTATCGTAAGTACGGGAAGCTTTACTTGGTGTCTCGTTATATTTCGTTGAAAGTGCACCCATTGCGTCAAATTCGCAGGTCATTTCCCAACTTAATTCTTCACCACCACCAGCAAATACAACGTCTTGTTTGCCTAATTGGATAAGTTCAACGGCATGGCCAATACAGTGTGCTGATGTTGAACAAGCAGAACTGATTGAATAGTTAACGCCTTTAATTTTAAAAGGTGTTGCTAAACACGCTGAAACACCTGATGCCATTGCACGAGTCACCATATAAGGACCTACGCCACGTAGACCTTTTGCTCTCATGCCATCAGAACCTTGAACCTGATTACGTGGAGAACCACCACCAGACCCTACGACTAAACCTGAACGAATATTAGAAACTTGGTCTTCACTCAGACCTGAATCTGCTATTGCTTCTTGCATAGATAAATAGGCATAAACCGATGCGTCGCTCATAAAACGGCGGATTTTACGGTCAATAAGACCTTCAGTATCAAGCTTAACATTGCCCCAAATGTGGCTACGAAGCCCCATCTCTTTAAATTCTTCTGAGAAAGTTATCCCGGAACGGCCTTCCTTTAAAGAATCCAGCACTTCTTTCTGGTTATTACCAATGCTCGAAACAATACCCAGACCCGTGATCACTGCGCGCTTCATTCATACCTCTTTACAATAATAGTTGTAGCTGCGGGATTTCTGAGTAGCACTCTAGCGTACAGTTGTACGCTGAACAAGTCCGATCAGGATCTTTTTTACAAAAATGCAGATAAGCTGATAAAACACTTTCCTCTTAAAGGCTGGTGCAACCTAGCTAACAGCGCTAAGATATTAGACAATATCTTAGAGAAATACAGGCAGTTCCGTGAATAATAGCCCAATAAATACCGCATCTTTAAGTTGGAATGAACTTGGTACGCCTATCTCAGAACAATTTGGCGATATTTACTTTTCAAACCAAGATGGCCTAGAGGAAACACGACACGTATTCTTACAGGGAAATCATTTTCCATTACGTTTTGGTACACATGTACGCTCTGAATGTGTTATTGCAGAAACAGGGTTTGGCACTGGGCTGAATTTTTTAACACTGTGGCAAGCATTTGAGCAATTTAGGCAAGCATCACCCAACGCATGTTTAAAGCGCCTTCACTATGTTAGCTTTGAAAAGTTCCCTCTCAAAAAAAATGATTTACAATCCGCACATTACCATTGGCCTGAACTTGAAAAATATTCAAAAGCACTTTGTTCTCAATGGCCATTACCCATTGCTGGTTGCCACCGTATTATTCTCGCAGATGGAGCAATTACACTAGATTTATGGTTTGGTGATATCAACACATTGTTACCACAAACTCGCCAAGCACTACACAATAAAGTAGATGCATGGTTTCTCGATGGCTTTGCCCCTTCTAAAAATCCACAAATGTGGAGTGAAACACTTTTTCAATCCATGGCTGATTCAATGAGAGAAAATGGTACATTTTCGACATTTACTGCTGCGGGTATTGTCAAGCGAGGCTTGCAAAGTGTTGGGTTTGAGATAAAAAAAATCAAAGGGTTTGGGCAAAAAAGAGAGATGCTAACAGGTGTATTCCCTCATCCTCCCTCTCCCGAACATCTACCTTATTATGCACGACCTCATGCAACACAAGCACAAGATATCGCTATTATAGGCGGTGGTATTGCTAGCACCTTTATCGCGCTTTCTTGCTTAAGAAGAGGTGCTAAAGTCACCTTATATTGTGAAGATAAACAGCCCGCAACAAATGCATCAGGTAATCGACAAGGTGTTTTATATCCTTTGTTAAATGGTAAGTCAGACGAAATAGAGCAATTTTTTACAACCGCATTCTTATTTGCTCGACGTACCTATGACAATCTAAGCCAAGCTGGCATTATGTTTTCTCACCAATGGTCTGGTGTTGCTCAACTTATTTATAATGATAAAGTGCGAAAAAAAGCAGAGCGAATAATTAATCATTCTGCATTTTTTCACGAAATAGCTTGTTACCTTTCTCAAGATGAAATAAATGCCCAGTGTGGATTAGATATGAATTACGAAGGGCTTTTTTATCCGCAATCTGGCTGGCTCTCTCCCACTGAATTAACGACTCAAACACTAAAACATGCTCAACAACTGGGTTTAATACTGCATTTTAATCATCAAGTTACGCAGATAATGCGACACGGTTCATCTTGGTGCTTAGATATCGTTCATCATAACGATGATCATGTGACACAAATTCAATCACAACATGATTGCGTGATTTTGGCAAATGGACATCGAATTACCGACTTTACTCAAAGTGCAAAACTACCTGTTAGTGCGGTCAGAGGCCAAGTTAGTCATATTCCAACAACAAAGACACTATCAAAATTAAAAACAGTGCTTTGTTATGATGGCTATTTTACGCCTGTTGATAATCAAGATAACTTACATTGTGTTGGTGCAAGCTTTCGCCGAGATAGGTTAGACTTTACGATTTCCCGTGAGGAGCAAGAAGACAATCAATATCATCTTACGCACTGTCTAGCTAAAACTCCTTGGTGCTTTGATGTCGATTTTAGCCAAAACAATGCGCGAGTGGGGATTCGTTGTACAATACGCGATCATCTACCGCTATTAGGTGAAGTACCTGACTTTGAAAAGCTGCTAGTAGCATACACTCATTTAGATAGGTTTAAGCGTAGAAGACAAACGCCCGTTTTAGCACCCGCTTATCATCAGCTTTATATCATCAGTGCATTAGGCTCTCGTGGATTATGTTCAGCACCATTATCAGCTGAAATTCTCGCAAGCCAAATTTTTGATGAACCATTCCCAGTTGAAGATAGCGTGTTGAATGCCTTACACCCTAATCGTTTTTGGGTAAGACCTTTACTACGTGGAAAAGCGATTGAAGTTAAAAAGTAGTATATCCAATTGGCGTATAAGCAACCACTTTAGGTTGCTTAGCTTATTTTTTAACGTTGTATTTTTAATGTTACAACCTAATAAATCTTACACCTCATTGCACAGCGAGTTTCCTTCACAAAGCCCCCTATTTCGACTTCATCGTCTAAGATTTTTTGCAAAGAGTGCGGAACTTCGTTTTCTGGCAAAATAGAAAAACCTAAGCGTTGATAATACGGTGCATTCCAAGGAACATGACGAAACGTTGTCAATGTAACGGTACTGAATTGGCGCGCCTTTGCTTCGTCTTTGACTTTTTGAATAAGTAATTTACCAATTCCGTTATTTTGCCAATCTTGACTGACAGAGAGTTCATGAATAAATAAACTATCAGGCAATGTTTGCGTCATAATAAATCCCACAGGTTCATTGTCGTGATTTACCGCAAGCCAATGCCCATGTTGGTTAATAAATTCTAAATGTGTTTCAATCCCTTGGACATCACTTTCGCTGATCCACTTTAAGTCTTTTAATGTGCTAAAAAGTTGCCCTGCAGATTGCTCAATCATCGGTAATTTAATGGCATCATCAATTTGTGTTTGGCGAAGTGTAATACCATTATTTTTTATTTTATTTTGTGTGATTGTCATATCTATTTCCAGTTCTGTACTTTGATAGTTAAACTCATTAAAAAGCCATCCTATTGGATGGCTTACATAATAATTGATGCTTTGGATATCTTATTGTTTAGGCAAAATACCGTAAGATTGGAACTTTCCACTCTCTTCAATGAAGCGATTGTAGTATTTATTATCTTCTACTGAATCTTTCACTACTCTATTCGCATACGCGCTAGAAACAGCCAGTGTTGCATTATGAAGTTTATCTTTTAATACACGGTGGATCTTCGGATCTTCACTTTCCTGAATTTGATTTAAAAGCAACACAAGCTCTTCTGCTTCAGCTTGAATATCAGGATCAGTAAATTCTGCTATCGGTAGCATGTAATCTAAATTGAGATTCACTGAATCGTTATACTCATCTTCTTGTGTAAATGGATTTAAATCTTTAGCGTACTCAGCAGAAATATATTTAATAAATTCTGGTTTATCAAAACACTTATTTTTTATGCCACCGTCATTATTTTTATTACGTGTACGAATTTCATTAGGAAATGGCTCTCCTAGAGGGTAAGTACATTGAAAGGTATTACCATCAATTAATGTAGCATTAGTGCTACGTACGGGGAGTTCAAACTCATAACCATTAATAATCAGTGGGTAGTCAACTGTTTTAAATTGGTCTGTTTTCCCTTTCACTGCATACACTTCAGAAAGAGTGTAGTACATGAAATTATCAGGGTTTAATATGCCACCATTATTGTTGTCATAAACCATAAAAAGGGCATTATTGCCCGCACTGTCTTTCAAGTTATGTTCACCAGGCGACAATGTAATATAGCCATTTTTACCAGGTTCAACCTGATATTCTTTACCATCAACACTAAAGCTGATCATATTTTCGCTTGGATTACTGTAATAAAATTTATTTTTTTTATTATCTAAATCAATTTGATCACAAGCAGATAAAAATAAAAAGGCACTCGTAAGTAAGCTTATTTTAAAGAAATTTTTCATCGTATCGTTATCCTTATCATAAATATTCTATGCAAATCATTTGCATCCCGAGAAACATTCCTAAAAAACATTTAAAAGTAATTTTACAGAAATGGCAAGGTGTTACAAAAGATAGCACTATTATGCTTAATCAATGAGAGATACATCGACTTTGAAAAATCAAATAAATACAATTGATAAATAGTAAGGATTAATTTTTGACTAAACACTCACCTTTTTCAACAGCAAATATCTTAAATATGACTTAAGTGTCATTATTTTAATGAGATTTTAAGAAAGAAAAAACAACCGATTGTACCGGTTGTTCTCTTAGGTAGGCATATAAAATTAATTAATTGAATTAACTAAATCATGCCACGTAGATAATACTAATGCTTGATCAGGTGGCGATAGCTCACCTGCTTTTATTGCCTTTTGAATGCTCTCTTCCACACGCGCTCTTAGCGCTTCTAATTGTGTGTTGTTTTCTTGCTCAAGCTCAGCAATAGCCAGTGTTATATGGCCTTGTAAATATCCACCAGCAAATAACTCATCGTCAGTAGCATGTTCAACACGGCTATCAATTCTATCTAACAAGTACGTTTCATACTCAGAAAGCATTATTTATCCTCAATATATAATGTTGCTGCATTCAACATCTGCACTGCCTTATCAACGCAGGAAAATATATGATACAGCAACCTTACTACATCAGACTCCACCCTATCGGGTAAAACCTTCACAGTGGATAAGCGATAGTTATTCTCGCAATCCTTAATTAACTAAAGGGTTTTCCTGATAAGGAAACATCTCTTCCGTTAGCTCTGGGGTATTGTAAAACAAATGTAACGCATTAATAAATAGCTGAGCACGAGGTGGCGTGTTTTTATCTCGTAAATAAGCAAGCACTTGTTCTCTGACCTTGTTTCTAAACTCATAGCGATCAGGCTCAAAGTTACCTTCTAGATTGTCACAACTGACATTAAAAGGATAACCCGCAGCTTGGCAAAATAACCAATCCAGTGCTTGAGGTTTAATCTCTACCACCTCAAACTGCCCTTGCGTCGTTTCGTCGCGTCCATCTGGACAATACCAGTAACCATAATCAACTTGTTGACGACGAGCCGCGCCAGCAATACACCAGTGTGAAATTTCATGTAATGCACTCGCATAAAAGCCATGAGCAAAAATGATTTGGTGATAAGGTGTCTCTTCATTTGCTGGCAAATAAATCGGCTCATCATCCCCTTTGACTAAACGGGTTTGAAAACTTTCGCTAAAACATTGATTAAAAATATCAATTAACTGTTGATAATGATGTGCTGACATTTAAAAAACCATTTATTCCTAATTAAAAAGTGCAGAGAACCAAAGTGCAATAGTATCGCCATGATTGTCATTAATGAGTTTGATACTCATCAAGAAGGAGATAATGACCAGCATAGGCCTTATTAATTTTTGCCCTTTCGTTAAAACCAAGCCTGCACCTAAGCGAGCACCAATAAATTGCCCACAAAGCATAACTAAACCAAGAGTCCAAATAACTTGCCCACCAATAATAAAAAATAATAGGGACCCAAAATTAGAGGTGAAATTGAGTAACTTTGCATGAGCCGTCGCTTTTGAGAGATTATACCCAAGTAACATGACATAACCTAAAGCGAAAAAAGAACCTGTACCAGGCCCAAAAATACCATCATAAAAACCCACGCCTCCGCCTAATATTGCGCCAAATGTATAGTAACCAATACGTTGTTTACTATCTTGGGCACCAATTGACGGAGTAAGAAGAAAATAGAGACCAATAGCAATAGTGAGAATAGGAAGCGCTTGTTTAAGAACCTCAGGGTTAATGAATTGCACCAACATAGCGCCAGAAACAGCACCAATAAAGGTCATTAAAATCGCAAATCGTTGGGATTTTAAATCAATAACCCGGCGACGTATAAAATAGAGTGTTGCAGAAAATGAACCACCAACAGATTGCAGTTTATTGGTTGCAAGCGCTTGTACTGGTGAAATACCGACCGAAAGTAAAGCCGGAATAGTAATTAAACCTCCACCACCAGCAATTGAATCTATAAAACCCGCAATTAAAGCAACAAAGAAGAGAAGAAGGTAGATGCCATCTGAAAAGAGCCAATCCATTTATCTATCCGAATTATCAGAAATGAAAGGACGCGTTGCTGTTTCTTTCGTTTATTTATTTTCAAGAGAGTAACAGCAACACGGTCTGAGCATAATAAAATTAGGCGCTCACACCTTTAAAGCTAACATCAAACTTACTACAGCTTATCAACAACGTTATTGATGTAGAATGATTACCATTGCATTAAAGGTGGTACAACATCACCGCACTGACCACGCTGGCGCAATGCATGATCGAGTAATACAATCGCCATCATCGCTTCTGCGATTGGAATAGCGCGTATTCCCACACAAGGATCATGACGCCCCTTAGTTATCATATCGACTTCCTCACCGTCACGATTAATTGTTTTGCCTGCAATCGTGATACTAGAGGTCGGTTTTAATGCGATATGGGCAATAATTGGCTGACCACTGCTAATTCCACCTAAAATCCCACCGGCATGATTACTGGTAAAACCATCCTTAGTGATTTCATCTCGGTTCTCTGTACCTTTTAAGGTTACAACACCAAAACCATCACCAATTTCAATACCCTTAACGGCATTAATACTCATCAATGCATGTGCTAAATCAGCATCTAATCGATCAAAGACAGGTTCACCAAATCCAGCAGGTACACCTTGTGCAACAACGGTGACTTTTGCACCAATGGAATTGCCTTCTTTTTTAAGTGCGCGCATATATTCATCAAGTGCATCTAAACGCGAAGGATCAGGACAAAAAAATGGATTACTTTCGACAATAGACCAATCAACAAGATCACACGTAATTGGCCCTAATTGAGATAGGTAACCTCGAACTTCGATACCCAATTTCTCTTTTAGGTATTTTTTTGCAATTGCACCTGCGGCAACGCGCATTGCTGTCTCACGAGCAGAAGATCGTCCACCACCACGATAATCACGTAAGCCATATTTTTGCTCATAGGTATAATCCGCATGACCAGGGCGAAAAACATCTTTGATTTCACTGTAATCTTGAGAGCGTTGGTCGGTGTTTTCAATCAATAAACCGATGCTAGTTCCTGTTGTAACACCATTAAATACACCCGATAAAATACGGACTTGATCAGGCTCACGACGTTGTGTGGTATAGCGTGAAGTTCCGGGTCTACGTCTATCTAAATCAACTTGTAAATCGGCTTCTGTTAAAGGTAATCCAGGAGGCACACCATCAACAATACAACCTAATGCAACACCATGAGACTCACCGAAAGTCGTCACTCTGAATAATTGTCCGATACTGTTTCCTGCCATCCCTTTATTCCTATCTTTTACTGTGTGATGTTATCAATATGTTATTTGCAATAAATAACAATCTACCGTCTCATTGCTGTTACATCAACGATTATCAGTAGGACGTGTTGATCTTTTCTGCTTATTTTTACAGCAAGAGAAGCATGTAAAGCAACCTGTTCAAAGATGATGGTCATTGATTGATATTAACAATGACCATCAAAGATCAATTCGCCCTACAAAAACGATCCGAATATTCAACGAGCTGTTCGCGAGTCAGCATAAAGACACCAAGCCCACCATTATCAAACTCAAGCCATGTAAACGGAACGTCTGGGAATTGTTCGATAAGATGAACCATACTGTTTCCCACTTCACACACAAGAACACCTTTTTTACTTAAATATTCAGGGGCTTTTAGTAAAATTTGGCGTGTAATATCAAGACCATCAATACCTGATGCCAATGCTAATTCTGGTTCAACTTGGTATTCATCTGGTAAATCGCCCATATCCTCAACATCAACATAAGGCGGATTTGTCACAATAATATCGTAAGGCGTTGGAACAATAGCGTTAAATAAATCAGATTGCATAGGGTAAACACGATGAGCTAGGCCGTGGTTTTCAATATTAAATTCTGCCACTTCCAGAGCATCTACAGAAATATCAACTGCATCCACTTCTGCATCTTCAAATTCATGCGCACATGCAATGGCGATACAACCACTTCCGGTACATAAATCAAGAATACGTGTTGGTTCTTGCTGGATTAAACCATCAAAGTGGTTATTGATTAATTCACCAATAGGAGAACGAGGAATAAGCACACGTTCATCAACATAAAATTCATGACCGCAGAACCAAGCACGATGAGTTAAATAAGGAACAGGGATCTTTTCCTCAATTCGACTTTCAATCAGTGTAATGATTTCCATTTTTTCAGAGGTTGTTAATTTTGTTGATAACAGCGCATCTGGAATATCTAAAGGAAGTGCAATAGTTGGTAATACAAGCTGTAATGCTTCATCCCATGCGTTATCTGTGCCATGACCATAATAAATGTCAGATGAATTAAACTGACTCATAGCCCAACGAAGCATATCTAGGATAGTGCTTAAATCAGCAACTGCTTCCTCTTTTAGTGTTATATCCAAAATGGTTGTCCTCTGAAGAAATAGAAAGTCTGTAGTTTGCCATGAAGATGGTGATAAATCAGCGGGAAACGGTAAAAAAACATAACAACGTTATCAGTACGGCTTATACCAACACACTTATTATGGTTTTATACTTCAGTCATAGGATAAAAAGCAAAATATACGAACAGCTTAAAATTAAAATTTAGTGCTTTATACTTTTAATTTAAGTTTCATTAGCAAGAATGCAAAACCAAGCCATACTTAATACATGAAAGAATTAACTGTATACCAATATGCGCCTAAAGATGTTTTTTCATTCAATATGCAGTCACTTGATAACAAATACATAATTTTTGAAGACTTTTTTTGATATCTTTTTATTGTAGTTTTACTACAACCGTAAGATATATAAAAGTTTATGTTCTACAGATGTTCTGTAATCACCTCGTATTTGCTAGCTATGTGACTATTTCGGCAGGGTAAATACCCTGCCTTTTTTTATGCCAAATTTATAACCTATACTTTTTTATCTCTGACACTATTTCATGTACTATTACCTTATAAAAACAGTAACACTATGAAGAATCATAAAAAATGAATAAAAAATTTTCACTGCCATCTTCTGAAATTGAGTTATTTCAGGAAATGATAAAAGGCACAAAGAAATTACCTCAAGATAAAATACTTCACTCGCCAAAACGTAAAAAAGTAACACACTACGCTGTTGAACGTTTGCAACAAGAGCAAGTTGATGCTTCATATTATTTTTCTGATGAATTTCAACCTAATTTAGCAACAGAAGGCCCAATGCGCTACTTAAGAGAAGGCGCAAATGCTTATGAATTGAAAAAACTACGTCGTGGCGATTATGTTCCTGAGTTTTTTCTCGATTTACATGGTTTAACACAATTAATTGCCAAACAAGAGATTGGTGCTTTGATTGCAGCCTGTAGGCGAGAGCACGTTTACTGTGCCTGTATTATGCATGGACATGGCAAACATATTTTAAAACAACAAACACCACTTTGGTTAGCACAGCATCCAGATGTCATTGCGTTTCATCAAGCGTCAAAAGAATGGGGTGGTGATGCAGCGTTATTAGTATTAGTCGAAAATGATGATATTGCCCGCCGTTGACGTATCAGTTATCCCAATTATTAACCCTTAAATCACCCGAATGGTGAAATAAGGCGTTAATTATTTTTATTGGACTAAATTATTTTAATGTTGAGGGTGAGACTTGCCATACCAACTCCCCAACACCTTTTGACAAATCAAAATCAACACAAGCTATCGTCGATGTTGAAAACATAGGCGCACACACTGCAGGGCACAATTCAGCCACAACATAGCCGACTAAAGGCAAATGGGATATAACCAAAATATTTTGATATCCCGTATCCCCTAGCGCACGTAAATAATGAGCAATATGTGACGGATTACCACCAGGAATAAGCCCTTCATCGGTTTCTACTTTGCTTGGTAGCGCTAAATCTGTTTTTACAGCCTCTAATGTTTGTTGAGCTCGTAAATAAGGGCTAACTAAAACATAATCGATTGTATGTCCTTGCGTTGTCATCCATTCAGCCATTTTTATTGATTCACTTCTTCCACGCTCAGTCAGTGGTCGTAGTGCGTCGCTTGCAGCATCAAGCGCTGCTTCTCCGTGGCGCATAATAAAAATTTGCATAGTAAATTATTAAACCTATTTTATTTTTTGTAATTACTGACATTAACGTTTTTAAGATAGTTAATCTAATCAAGATAAAATTAATATATTCTTATATCAAATCGCCAATGTCCTAATTGCAATTACATAATTCATCTATTTAAAATCATGCCATTATTTTACAAATTTAATGTCATTTTTCAGGATTTTATTTTAAGAAACTTCATTTTTAAATTTATTTTCAAATAACTATATTGCCATATCTGGCTATCATTAACACTTTCGACCTTTTTTTCCATTAAAAATTCATCAATTATTAATCTGACGCAAAAAGTACAAGAAAAAAGGCGCCTAAGCGCCTCAATCGAAACAAGTATCACAAAAGGAAAATGCAATGGTATAGAGGTTTAATTAGTCATAAAAACGTTCATTTCGTTTAGCCATTTCAACTAGCCGTTCACAAGGACGATATTTTTCGCCATATTTATCAGCAAGTTGATTAAGTTTTTCTGCTACTTTTGTCGTTCCCATGCTATCCATATAACGGAAAGGCCCACCAAAGAAAGGAGGGAAACCAATACCAAAAACAGCACCAATGTCACCATCACGCGGTTGTTTTATAATATTTTCATCTAAGCAACGAACTGCTTCATTTAGCATCAATAATAAACAACGTTCTGTGATTTCAGATGAAGATAATTGGCTTTTGGGTTTAATTTGTAAAAGACGATAAATAGTGGGATCGGGCTGTTTTTTATTTTTTCCAAATGAAAAAGGCAGAACATGTTTTGTATAAAGGTAAAAACCTCTGCCATTTTTACGCCCTTTTCTATCATCAGCAATAATGGCATCAACAGCAGGTGGAGAAGCAAATCGTTCACCAAATGCATTCACTAATATTGGTGTTATTTTTGTACCAATATCAATACCAACTTCATCTAATAACTGAATAGGCCCTACAGGAAAACCAAACTGAACGAGTGCTTTATCAATATTTTCAATTGGCTCACCTTGTACTAAACATGTCAATGCTTCGCTAATATAAGGAGCAAGAATACGATTAACATAGAACCCGGGTTTATCACCTACAACTATCGCGACCTTACCTTGTTTTTTAGCAAAAGCCACCGTTGTTGCAATAGTTTTTTCGTTAGTATTTTCATGCGGAATAACTTCAACTAATGGCATTTTTTCTACAGGGCTAAAATAGTGAAGGCCGATCACTTTTTCTGGATATTTCGCTGTTTCTGCAATTTCATGAATAGGTAATGAAGAGGTGTTAGATGCAAAAATAATTTTACCTTTACCCACATCTTCAATATCTGCCACCATTTTCTGTTTTAAAGCAAGATCTTCAAAAACTGCTTCAACAATAATGTTGGATTGATGAAAACCGCTGTAATCCAATGAACCTGAAAGTAAGCTCATTTGGCGTTGGCGTTCACGTACAGATAATCTTTTTTTACTGACCTTGGTCGAAAGCGCTTTCCAACTATAATTTAAGGCTTGAGCAATTCCCTTATCACTAATATCTTTGATCCTTACAGGTAAATTACCCTTTGTGGCAGTAACAAAAGCTATACCGCCCCCCATTAATCCCCCACCTAAAACACCGATGTGATGCAAACTATCTGGTTTTTCAGATGATCCTGTCTCATTTTTAAGTGCTGTAGAAGCAAAAAAGAGGTGCCTTAACGACGATGAAACAGGTGTCATAGCTAACTCACCAAAAGCATTCGCCTCTTCTTTAAACCCTGTTTGAAGATCTTTTTCAAGTCCACGTTCTATTACATGTAAAATACGTTCAACTGCAGGATATTGCCCTTTTGTCTTAGCTAATGCGCGTTTTTTCGCTTGCCCAAAAAGTATATTCCTCCCTAATGTGGTATTTGCCCAGAAACGATCCATGATTGAATGCTTTTTCTGCTCTTTTTTACCTGACAAAATCCATTTTGCTGCAACATCTAATAAAATATCTTGCGAAACAACATCATTAACAAGACCTAATTTCAACGCTCGTTTAGCATTAATTTGTCTACCCGTTAAAATTAAATCTAACGCCGACGTTACACCAATAAGACGAGGCAAACGCTGAGTTCCTCCTGAGCCAGGCAATAACCCAAGTTGCACTTCAGGAAGTCCTAAACGTGTTTTGTTATTGTCAGAACAAATTCGTCCGTGACAGGCCAATGCTAATTCAAGCCCTCCCCCAAGGCATGCGCCATTTATAGCAGCCACAACAGGTAATGGGTAATTTTCAAGTTGCGTAAAAAGATCCTGCCCTGCTTTTGCTAATGCACTCGCTTCTTCTTTGGTTTTACAACCCGCAATCATCGAGATATCAGCGCCAGCAATAAAACTATCTGCCTTGCCTGATGTAATAATTAATCCTTTTACACCAGAATGTTGTTGCGCTTGTTTCAAAACATCTTGGAACTGCTGCACAAATTCAGCTTTTAAGGTATTCACTTTTTCGCCGATAACATCAATGGTTATTACGCCGACTTTATCGTTACGAACTGAAAATTGGAAAACGGAAGATTTTTCTAGTGTTGTTTGTTGTTGTTCCATTATTCCACCTCCAAAATCATCGCTGCACCTAATCCACCTGCCGCACATGCGGTCGTTAACCCAAATCCACCACCTCGGCGTTTAAGCTCATGGAGCGTCTGTGTCACCATTCTTGCACCAGTCGCTGCAAACGGGTGTCCATAAGCAATAGATCCCCCTAGCACATTAAATTTATCCATATCCACTTCTCCAATTGCCTTGGATAACCCTAATTGCTCTTTAGCAAATCGTTCACTCTCAAATAACATCAAATTACTCAATGTTTGTGCGGAAAAAGCTTCATGCATATCAATTAATGTTAGATCACTCAAAGAGAGACCTGCCCGAGAAAGTGCAAGTGGGGTAGCATATGAAGGCCCTAATAACATATCTTTCCAGACATCTGTTGCAGTAAATGCATAGCTACGTAGATAACCAAGCGGTTGATAACCTAAGCTTTTTGCAACTGACTCTTTCATCATTAATACTGCAGCTGCGCCGTCCGTTAATGGCGTACTGTTTGCAGCAGTCACACTACCATGACGACGATCAAAAGCAGGTTTTAACTTGGCGTAAGAATCAAGAACAGAGTTTTTACGAATATTGTTATCTTGATGGAAACCTTCTTTGTAAGGCGGGAAAAAAGCGGTCATCACTTCATTATCTAGTTTTCCCATTTCCCATGCTTTAGTTGCTAATTGATGAGAACGATGCGCTAATTCATCTTGAGCAACTCTGGAAATATGATAAGTCTTTGCCATTTGCTCAGCGGTATCTCCCATACGTAACCCAGTTGAATACTCAGCCACAGCAGGAGCAACAGGGAGAAGATCACGAAACCGTAATTGACTTAAATAACTTAAACGCTGGCCTAATGATTTTGCTTTATTAAGACTTAGCAACACATCTGCTAATTTTTTACTGACACCAATTGGTAAAACAGATGATGAATCTGCACCACCAGCAATACCGACAGAAACATGCCCTGCCATCATGCTTTCAGCAACATTTGCAATTGCTTGAAAGCTCGTTGCACATGCTCTTGTAACGCTGTAGGCGTCTGTTTTTACACTTAAGCCAGCGCCGAGCACAATTTCTCTGGCAATATTCGGAGCTTCTGGCATTTGAACCACTTGTCCGAAAACAAGTTGATCGATAATTTCGGGAGGAATTTCATTGCGAGTCACTAATTCTTGAACCACTGAACGCCCTAATTCAACCGCAGGTATTCCTCGATACGCAGTCGCTTGTTTAGCAAAAGGTAAGCGTAGCCCGCTGACAATGGCGATGCGATCTTTCATAGCACTGTTCGTTGATGACTTCATAACGGCTCCTGACAAAATGAGTTCCTAACACCAAAGAGGTCTGACCTGACAATAGTGTTAACAAAAATTTCACCTACCAGAAACATCATTTTATGAGAAGTGGGAGTTAGCGCGCATTATTTCGATAGAATGTCTGAAACCCAACAATAACGATAGAAAGGGTAAAAAACACAATGGTGGGCAATAAAAAAGGCTGTTGAATTTCAACAGCCTTAAATCTATTTATTTTCAGCGAATTAACGTAATCCTAACTGAAAGATCAGGTTTTCTGCTTCACAAGAAAATGTAAAATCAGCGGTAAGTTGAACACCACCATCAACATCAGCAAATTGTTGATTAATTTTGCAAGGCTCTGAAGCGATAGATTGTGCTTTTGCACTGAGTTGATCCAACATTGCTTGCGCTTCTACTTTATCAGCGAAGACATGCTGATATGACGCAGTGCAATTTTTATTGTCAATAATAGTACCCACATCTACACAACAGCAAGCAGCGGTTTCTTCTGCACTACAGCGATTGATTGCGTCTGCCATTTTAGTCTCCCAACGAAAGAAATGTTAATTATCTATCATAATCGCAAAAAAATAAAATAAACTGCTTTAGCTCAAATTATCTTACAATTTTACAAAAAAAATTGATTATTCTGTTTATTTAACAATCAAAAATATCTTTATTGGGATATTTTGTGAAAATAATGTTAACCAAATCCCAATTATCAAATCAAAATGGCAATATTTGTAAAACATACTTGCAACATTTGGGGTAATCAACTTTATACTTAATCAACTGGTCTGATTTGTCATAACGACAACCGCACCTAAAATCCAGCGCTTCTAATCAGAAGTAACAACTTAAAAAAATTATGAGGGTTTAGGTCATGAACCGTAAAAACCTGTTTACTCGCACAGCACTAGCTGCCTTGGTAGGTGTTATCTCCTCTCAAGCAGGCGCTGCCGGTTTTCAGTTAAATGAATATTCTACTTCAGCACTAGGGCGTGCATTTTCAGGAGAAGGCGTTATTGCCGATGACGCAAGCGTAGGTAGCAGAAACCCTGCTGCTCTCACTATGTTTGATCGCCCTGAATTCTCTGTAGGTGCTATCCATATTAACCCAAGCGTTGATATTAAAGGTAAATCTCCGCTTACAGGTGCTAGCACTAATGCTGGTGATATCGCACCAAGTGCATTAGTCCCGAATATCCACTTTGTTGCCCCTATTAATGATAAATGGGCAATTGGTGCATCAGGCACAACAAACTTTGGCTTAGCGACTGATTTTAAAAAGGATTATGCTGCAGGTATTATCGGCGGCAAAACTGATTTAAAAACCATGAACTTAAACTTAAGTGCGGGTTATCGAGTAAATAACCAATTTAGTGTCGGTTTAGGCTTAAATGCCCTTTATGCCGATGCTGAAATTACCCGTCATGCTGGTGAACTACCTGGAATGCTTGGCCTTCCTGTATCACCTTCAGCAAGGGTTGCTCAATTGAAAGGTGATGCTTGGGGCTTTGGTTGGAACGCGGGTTTATTATATGAATTCGACGAAGGTAACCGAGTTAGTTTCACTTATCGTTCTAAAGTTAAAGTGAAATTTAAAGACGGTGAATACCAAAATGATCTACCACCAATGCCCGCACTTGATGCTATGGGTATTATTGGTACCAACGGCGAAACCATTAAAGGTAAACTTGATCTTAACCTACCTGAAATTTGGGAATTTGCCGCTTATCACCGCGTTGCACCAAAATGGGCCGTTCACTATAACTTTGCTTACACAAGCTGGAGTTCGTTCGAAGAGTTAAAAGCCACTCGTAAAAGTGATGGTCAGCAGCTATTCAGGAAAGAAGAAGGCTTCCGTGATGCATGGCGTGTGGCTTTAGGTACAACCTATTATCATGATGATAACTGGACATTCCGTACAGGTATTGCCTTTGATGATAGCCCAGTCCCTGCTGATAAACGCTCAATCTCTATTCCAGACCAAGATCGCTTCTGGTTAAGTGCGGGTACAACCTATGCATTTAATAAAGATATGTCTGTTGATGTTGGCTTAGCGTATATGCACGGTAAAAAAGTCACGATCAAAGAGAAACTGGCTGAAACACCGATTTCCCCTACCTATGAATTCGAGTCATCAGGTAAAGCATGGTTATACGGTATGAACTTTAACTATCGTTTCTAATTTTTCACTGTGCTTTTTATACAAAAAATGGTCTTTTTCAAGACCATTTTTTATTTATTCATCAAGCTAACCGCAAAATTAATCAATTGAATCCAAATCATCTTCAATTGCTTTCGCGTTAGGGTTCTCTTTTACCGTGCCAGCTTGGAAGTCATTACTCTGGAAGTAAGCTTCACGCATCATTAAGTAAGGATCAGACGAGTTTTGTAAAATAGCATCGGAATCGAGCAATTGTGCACGCGTTTCAATGCCTTCTAATGCCCATTTACCTGCTGACATCCAAAACGTTAAATAGCTCAACATTGGATACGTTAAGTCAGCCCAATCACCACCCTCTTCACGGACAGTAAAGCTACCATAGCCCGGTACAACCACATAAGGGCCATAATCCATACCATAATGACCTAACGTACTACCAAATCGCATTGGAACTTCTTTTTCCATTGTTTCTTTGGACATACCAGCAACATCAATTAAGCCACCCATACCAAAGACTGTATTGATCCAAAAACGACCAAAATGTTTTGCTCCCTTTTCAAAATCGCCACGCAACACACTATTTAACATACTAGCAGGCTCTTCTAAGTTACCGAGAAAATTAGATAAGCCATTTCTTGCTGGTGGCGGTACATAGTCACGCCAAACAACAGCAACGGGACGTAGGATATAAGGGTCTAAAACATAGTAGTTAAAATCAAACATCTGGCGGTTAAACCCTTCCAATGGGTCAGAGCGCCCCTCCCCATTATTAGGGGTACTTGCACATCCTGAAAGTAAGGCGACTGAAAGAGCAACACCGCACAGGCGATACTTCATAATGTTCTCCGCTAATTATATTATGATGAGCAGCATCATAGTTCGCATATTCATAAACTCTATACATAATACTGTCAATGCGTAACAAGTGGTACTTTTATTAGGCGTTGATCTTATAAGATAATTCAATTTTTAGGATTATCCCATTGAGCTAATTTACAATATTAACCCAATATATAAGGCTAATATAATAATACTTGATGCTTATTTACTGATATTCTTTTATCACTAATAGCTCTTTAGCATCAGGGTACGAAAAATGCTCTGTGATAAAATCGAACTCTTCATTTGTTGTTTTAAACGGGTTTTCGTCAGATTGATTACGTAAAGATAATCGTTTTTTGCACTCAGTATTTTCTACTTTCAAAACATGAAATAAATAAGGCATATTCGCATTATCAGCTAATGATTTTAGCCATTGCCTTTGTTTAGGCGTATTAGCAGGAAAATCCATAATAACGGTATTTCCAGCGCTAAGAAGAGCTACAATATGTTTGCTCAATAGCCCCTTTATTAACTCACTTTTTTCAATATAGTCAGTCACTGTTTTTATTTGATTTGGATAAAGTTGTGATAACCATTCATCTTCATTGATTAATACCGTTTTGGGAGATTTAGAAAGAGATTTGGCTAACGTGGATTTACCTGAAGCAATTTTTCCACAGAAAAAATGTAAACGAACATTAGGAGATGGTTTTAATAAATCAGTACCATATGAGTTATCGATAACACAGAGCCATTGATCATTAATAAGTTTAAAAACATAAGTCGCTTCTCTTACTGTATTAAATTTTCCTTCATTTGGCATATTTGCACTTAAAAGTGTTTGCGCTAAAACGAGAGCACAATCTTCACCAAAAATAACTTTTACTTTTCCTTGAGAGACTTGTAATGAGTGATTAAAAAATCCAGCGATCGCCATAAATGCTTTTTTTAGTGAAGGCTTACCAGAAACATGCAAATCATCTTTAACTACCAACGTGCCATTTTCAGTATAAAAATTCATGAGATACTCAAAATTTTCGTCAGTGATAGCTTGGTCTGCATTTGCAATTAGTTGTATTAGTGATTGGGTATGTTGATCAATTTCTTGTGGAGTAAACATTTTTATCCTTATCTTTTCTTTATGCTAGATAAGGAGTCTAAAATAAAAAAACCCGCTTATCTGGCGGGTTCCTAATACAACCAATTCCCACCACTAAAAGATGGTAATAATAATTACTGAAGAGGTTGTAAAATATGACATAAAAATAAACCTTATAAATAGACTAAACAAAATCTAGCAGTAATTTACTTTGTAAACAAGAATATCTTTTAAAATAAAAGCAATAAGTTAGCTAATATTTAATTTCCCTTTGAATATAAAGATATTTTATTTAACTGTTATAGATAGATAATTACTTATTCTCATTTTGGCAGCAATATGATAATTTTTCAGATAATTTCTCCTCTTGAATAGGCAGGCAAGAGACTGTTCTATAAGAATAAAATACACAGCAACCTCCTTCAAGAGATTTTAATAAAGTATGACAATGAGTGCATTTATAAAACCATTGGCAAGCATCTTTTAGCATTGTTTCTATTTTTTCGTATGACAATGCGGGCAAGTAATTTCTGACATCAAGTTAATCTAATTACTTAACATTTTATTTCCACATAAATTTATAAATATCATCTTTGTCATTTAGAATATGCTATTTTTATTTTTCAATAGCGTATAAAACAAAAAAATCATTTGCTTATCTGTCACTTACTAATCGAATACTTGTTGTTTTATTACTGAAATATCCACTTCTTCTAAATATTGAACAATATTAGGGAAAAAAAGCTCGTGATATCCATACTCTTTTTTTCTTAATTCAGTAATTGCTTGCTCTTTTGTCCAATTTTCAAAGATTAACCGATACATTGCTATGACTGTTCCTGTACGATCACTACCATGCCAGCAATGTACTAATACTGGTCCAGACGAACTGTTTATTTTACGCAATACCGCAATAATATCCTCATCAGTTATTCTACCTGCGTTCATTTTTACTTGAAAAGCTTCTAATTGCGTATTCTTTACATCATCACTATCACTATGATATTCACGTAAATTAATAATCGTTTTTATACCTTGAGCTTCCAACCATTTCATTTCGCCCGGCGTTGGTTGTCCTGAACGATAAATTTTTTCTGAAACTTGATAAAAATTTTCAGGCGGTACAGGAATATCAGTTGGCCTTGAATTACATCCTATCAGCAGAAAAAAATAAGCAATAAATAAAAACTTCAAATAGCGAATATCATTAATTGATTTTATTTCCATATAAAAACCTAAAAGGATTATGAATTATTGAACGAGAAGGTGAAATTTTGGTGATAATAGCGCGAATTGATAGACAATGCTCTAGGAATAATTTCTGTATTTACAGACTAGGTAATAGATGGCGTTCCCTACAGGAATCGAACCTGTAACTAGCCCTTAGGAGGGGCTTGTTATATCCATTTAACTAAGGGAACATACGTATGAAAATCAGGTATGACTTATGGACGGGCTATATTTTACCTCCCTCACTCTCTATTAATCAAGTTTTAACGCACTGATATTGGAAGGAATTTTTTTGTTTCTTTTTTGAACAGTGAAATCTACCTTAAAGAAGAGATAATAAATACCATCATCAATGATTATGTTTATTCTTATATATAATTGTTTTACTAAAATTCTTTCAATTGCTTTAAAAACAATTTCGGTGAATATCCCATCTCTTTATTAAACATCGCACTAAAGGCACTCGGATTCTCATACCCTAATTCTAAAGCAATTTCAGTGACTGAATGACCTTTCTTTAACGCCGTTAGTGCATA
Source organism: Proteus vulgaris (assembly GCF_011045815.1). Classification (GTDB taxonomy): domain Bacteria; phylum Pseudomonadota; class Gammaproteobacteria; order Enterobacterales; family Enterobacteriaceae; genus Proteus; species Proteus vulgaris_B. Next base: position 2,716,967 of record NZ_CP047344.1, read on the forward strand.
CATTAAACACGCTTTTTGACGCCATTCTCGAAAAGAAAGCCCTGTTTCCTTATGAAATAAACGCGTAAAAGTGCGTAGGCTCTTATTTAACTTCTCAGCCCACATTTCTGGCGTAGTACGAATACTTGGTTGTGACATAAATTTAGTGCATAACGCATCTAATAAAGCATGCCGGGGCAAAGGTGTAAAATAAGGTAATGGTTTAGCCTGAGCTAACTCATGACAAAGTAACGTTAATAAAGCGCTATCTCTCCCACCTAAATCATAAAGCAAAGGAAGTTGATTTGCTGAAAGTAATAGCTGATGAAGCAAAGGAGAAACCTGCAAAACCTCACAATATTCCGAATAACGAGGTACTTTATTCGGCTCAATGTAGAGACTATAAGTGCTACTACCCAACATTAATACTTGATGTATTTTTTCAGCAGGGATCCACACACCACTGTAAGGTAATACAATCCATTGGCCATCTTCTGTTTTGACTTTCATTACACCATTGGGTGCATATAAAAATTGAGCTCGCCGATGATGATGTGCTTCAAGTAATGTGTCATAAGGATAATCAGAGCCTAATGCCAAAATTTCACGAGGAAGATGATCCACACTGTTAATATCGATATTACGCATAATATTAAAATTGTCCTAAATTCATATAAACTTGTCATTATCACGTGGGTAAGCCATCATTTTATTCTATATCGTTAATCTCCTGACTCAACAGGAGATTTAAAATGACACTCTGGCTGATTTCTTTTGGTTTAATTTCAGGTATCACAACATGGCTATTTGGCTTTGGCGGTGGTTTTGTCACAGTTCCCTTACTCTATACACTTATTCTGACACTCTGGGGAATAAACAGCTTACCTGCTGAGCATGCAATGCAAATAGCTGTTGCAACCTCTGCATTAATTATGTTGTTTTCTGCAACAGTAACAACAATTAAACACCATAAAGCAAAAAGGCTTGATTGGCATATCATGTTCATCCTTTTTATTGGGATTGCTTTTGGAGGGATTTTAGGTGCTCTTCTCGCATTAACGGTTGAAGGTACTTGGATCAAATGGATTTTTATTGGTTATCTCTTTATCACTATTTTAGATTGTTATTTTCGCCCTGGTTTTATGGCTCCTACTTACCACACAAAAAAAGTGACTAAAGGAAGAGAAACAATTAATGGTGTAGTCATTGGTATTATTGCCGCTTTTTTAGGGGTTGGCGGAAGTGTAATGACAGTTCCTCTATTGCGTCGTAGAGGTACACCAATGGCACAATCTGCAGCAATGGCAAATGCCTTAACCTTACCTTTAGCACTCACTGCAACATTCACTTATATTGCACTTTCCTTTACATCTCCTTTAAATAGTGAATCTGGTTTTATTGGTTATATTTGGCTAAAGGCAGCCTTTATTCTGATATGTAGCACATGGATAGGTTTAAAGATTTCTGAGCGTTTTTTATCTCGTATTCCCGACAAATGGCATGCTAGAGTTTACCCCCTACTACTGAGCCTTGTCTTAATTGTTATGTTGTTTTAAATCCTTTCTTTTATATAAGAAAGATAGACAGAAAAATAACGTTGACAACATGCTAACAAAGTGGCTTTCAATATTCATGAGCCACTTTGTTTTTAACACTTACTTTAAACCTTTTCCTACGTGAATTTACTTGATATTAATATTATTAATATGCATAAAACAAAAAATAGCTCTTTTTGACAATCAATACACAGCCCGATAACTATTAGCTTTATTAATTAATATTTAAACATAATGAATAATAATTTATAGATTGTCTCATTTTTAGTATCAGTTTGATTACGTTTCAATGAGCATTTTTCGTATAAAATGTCATCTGTTTATTTTTCTCTTTTATTCGTATTTATTATGAAACTAATAAGTTATCTATTTTTTAAAAATTATATTTTAAGAAGAAACTGGATTTAAATAATGCTAAGAAACATTATTTGATTTTATTTTTAAATAACAAATTAATTACAATAGCACCGACATTCGATATATAAATGATTATATATCGAATGCCTTTTTTGTCAATTATTTATTGTAATTAATCATATATTTAAAATACACTTTAATAAAACAAATTAATGGCATAAGTAAGTGAATTTAAAAGAAGTAAGCTTTATTGTTACATCCTCTAAGATCCTCTCTTCCTCCTCAAAACCTTTATAATATAAGTTAATAAAAGAAAATAATTATCATTTGATTTTGTCTATTTTAGTTAATTTATTTTGTGACATTTATTAACGTCTTATTCTCTATTATTTATTATTTACAACTAAGTCATCACTTATAGATTAATAAATTGGAGACGCCTTCAAATATTTATTTAACCGCCTGTATATAATATTTAGCTATAAGAAGAAACTGGAGGTTATATGAGTATTAGTCGTCGTTCTTTCATTAAGGGGATGGGGATAGGATGTGTGGGTTGTACCGTAAGTAGTTTACCACCGGGTGCACTTGCATTTAATCCTGTAGATTCTCTTAAGGGTCAGTCAACATTAACACCTAGTCTATGTGAGATGTGCTCTTATCGTTGTCCTATAGAAGCTCAGGTTGTTAACAATAAAACTGTATTTATCCAAGGAAACAGAAACGCAGAGCATCAAAGTAGCCGAGTTTGTGCCAGAGGTGGAAGTGGCGTTAGCCTCGTTAACGATCCAAATCGTATTGTCAAACCGATGAAACACAAAGGCCCTAGAGGTGCAGGTGAATGGGAAGTCATAAGCTGGGAACAAGCCTATAAAGAAATAGCTGAAAAGATGAATGCCATAAAACAAAGCTATGGCGCAGAGAGTATTTCATTTTCTTCAAAATCAGGCTCACTCTCCTCTCATTTATTCCATCTTGCCGCAGCCTTTGGCTCACCAAATACGTTTACACATGCATCAACCTGCCCAGCAGGTAAAGCCATTGCTGCATCCGTTATGATGGGTGGCGATCTGGCAATGGATTTAGCAAATTCAAAATATATTCTTTCTTTTGGTCATAACCTGTATGAAGGTATTGAAGTTGCTGAAACGCATGAACTGATGACAGCACAAGAACGTGGTGCAAAATTAGTCAGTTTTGATCCTCGTTTATCTGTCGTTTCAAGTAAAGCAGACGAGTGGTTCGCAATCCGCCCTGGCGGTGATTTGCCTGTTCTAATGGCAATGTGTCACATCTTAATTAAAGAAGATCTCTACGATAAAGAATTTGTTGAGAAATTTACGGTAGGTTTCCCACAATTAAAAGAGGTTCTACAAGATACAACTCCTGAATGGGCTCAAGCGCACTCAGATGTTCCCGCTCAAGATATTGCTCGTATCGCCAGAGAAATTGCAGCAAAAGCCCCTCATGCACTGATTATGCCTGGTCACCGCGCAACCTTTAATAAAGAAGAGATCAATATGCGCAGAATGATCTTCACCTTCAATGCCTTATTAGGCAACATTGAACGTGAAGGGGGGATGTATCAGAAAAAAGCAGCAGCAAAATACAATAAATTAGCAGGTATTAATGTTGCTCCTGAATTGGCAAAACCAAGTGTCAAAGGTATGCCTGAAATTACCGCAAAACGCATTGATGCAACAGCACCTCAATTTAAATATATCAATAAAGGTGGCGGTATTGTTCAATCAATTATCGACTCAACATTAGAAGGCGTACCGTATCAAACAAAAGCATGGATTATGTCTCGTCATAACCCATTCCAAACAGTCAGTTGCCGTCCTGAGCTAGAAAAAGCAGCACAGAAGTTGGACTTAATTGTCAGTTGTGATGTGTATTTAAGCGAAAGTGCCGCTTATGCCGATTATTTATTACCTGAATGTACCTACTTGGAACGTGATGAAGAAGTTGCTGATGTATCAGGTTTAAATCCTGCATATGCGTTAAGACAACAAGTGGTTGAACCTATCGGTGATACTAAGCCAAGTTGGTTAATTTGGATGGAATTAGGTAAAAAACTGGGATTAGAAGCCTATTTCCCTTGGGAAAACATGGGAGTAAGACAGCTTTATCAAGTTAATGGTAGCGAAGCACTATACAAAGAGATGCATAAAAAAGGCTATGTATCCTATGGTATTCCACTATTGTTACGCGAACCTTCTTATGTAAAAGCTTTTGTTGAGCAATATCCAGAAGCCATCAAACATGTTGATAGCAATAACACAATGGAAAAAGCGCTATCATTTAAATCACCAAGTGGCTTAATTGAAATCTACTCTGAAGAGTTAGAAAGCCGTTTAGAAAATTACGGTATTCCACGCTTCCACAACTTCCCATTAAAAGAAAAAGACGAGCTTTATTTTATTCAAGGTAAAGTCGCCGTTCATACTAATGGTGCAACACAATATGTGCCGTTATTAGCTGAATTAATGTGGGAAAACCCAGTTTGGCTTCATCCAGAAACAGCAAAAAATCATGGTATTAAACATGGTGATGAAATCATTCTGGAAAACAGTATAGGTAAAGAAAAAGCACACGCTTTAATCACTGAAGGCATTCGCCCTGACACTGTATTTGTTTATATGGGTTCGGGTGCTAAAGCAGGTGCAAAAACAGCAGCGACTACAACAGGTGTTCACTGTGGCAACTTATTACCTCATGAAATTAGTCCTGTATCGGGTACTGATGTGCATACATCAGGTGTCAGAATTAGTCGGGCTTAAGGAAAAAAATAACGATGAACAATAATGATAAACAATTTGTCATGCTACATGATGAAAAACGTTGCATTGGGTGTCAGGCCTGTACTGTTGCGTGTAAAGTCATCAATGACATTCCTGAAGGTTTCAGCCGACTTCAAGTTCAAATTCAAGGCCCACACAATGATGAGGCGGGTGACCCACATTATCAATTTTTTCGTGTGTCATGTCAGCACTGTGAAGATGCACCTTGTGTTTCTGTTTGCCCAACTGGAGCCTCTTTTATTGATGAAAATGGCATCGTACAGGTGAAAAAAGAGTTGTGTATTGGCTGTGATTATTGTGTTGGAGCATGCCCTTACCATGTTCGTTATATCAACCCGATGACACACATCGCAGATAAATGTAATTTCTGCTCTGATACTCGATTAGCTGAGGGTGAATTACCTGCGTGTGTAACAGTATGCCCAACAGATGCACTTGCTTTTGGTCGTATCGACTCACCTGAAATTCAGGCTTGGATCAAACAAAAATCCGTTTATCAATACCAATTAGATAATGTCGGAAAACCAAGTTTATTCCGTCGTAAAGAAATCCATCAGGGGGATAAAGCATGACTAGTATCTGGGGAGCAGAACTCCATTATACGCCAGATTATTGGCCTGTATGGTTAATGGCGGCAGGTTTATTAATCGTTGCCATGATAGCAATTTTGGTTATTCATGGCTTACTACGCTATGCCCTTGCACCAAAACAGTCTGGTCATTACGAAGAAGAACGTGTTTATTTATATTCTAAAGCGATCCGTTTTTGGCACTGGGGTAATGCTTTACTGTTTATCCTATTATTACTAAGTGGCTTTTTAGGGCATTTCTCTATCGGAAATGTCACTTCAATGGTGCTATTACATAAAATCTGTGGTTTCGTACTTATCGCGTTCTGGGTTGGTTTTATTCTTATCAATCTAACAACCAGTAACGGCGTACATTACAAAGTAAGATTTAGTGGATTAATTGGGCGTTGTATCAAACAAGCTCGCTTTTACCTCTATGGCATAATGAAAGGTGAGCCTCATCCTTTTGCTGCAACTGAAACTGATAAGTTTAACCCTCTTCAACAACTGGCTTACTTAGGCGTGATGTTTGGTTTAGTGCCACTGTTACTTGTTACTGGATTATTATGTTTATATCCAGAAGTACTTGGCTATGGCTATTGGATGTTAAAAGCACACTTAGTCTTGGGTATTGTGGCATTAATGTTTATTTGTGCTCACTTCTATTTATGTACATTAGGTGACACTTTTACACAGACATTCCGCAGTATGGTTGATGGTCATCATCGCCACCAAAAACATGATACTCATGGTTCAGTAACTAAAAAAGCAGAGCATTAATCCCCTCTGGTTACGCCTTACAAAAGGATCATTATCTAAAATGCCCGTGTAAACGGGCATTTTTTTGATCTTAATTCAGAAGTAATTTCATAATCTTATTATTAGCAAATATATCATTTTATTTACATGTTATTCGGTGTATAGTCGGCGCCCACTCTCGTTATATAAAAATTTACATAATGAATCGTATTGCATCGCATCTGCGATGAGTATCGCTATATAAATTTTTTAATATCGATGAATTTAAATAATTAAAAAATACATTTTGGGAGTCTATCGTGAGGAAATTTATCATTTCGACAATAGCTTGTGCTATAGCACAAACATTAGCCGTATCAGCAAGCATAGCCACTGACAACGCTGAAAAAATCATCGTTACTGCACAACCAGTGAATAATAGTGAGGCTGGTGCGGGGTTTGTAACTCGTGAAGTTGATATGGGACCCTTAGGTGCAAAAAAATGGTTAGATACACCTTACACAACAAACACCTTAACTCAATCTATGATTGAAAATCAACAAGTTACCAGTGTTGCGGATATCTTAAAATATAATGCCTCCTCCCAAATGCAAGCACGTGGTGGTATGGATGTTGGTCGCCCTCAAAACCGTGGAATGCAGGGCAACGTTGTTGCTAACTCTCATTTAGATGGTGTGAATATTATTTCTACCACCGCCTTTCCTATCGAAATGCTTGAACGTGTAGATATTATAAATGGCCTAACAGGTTCACTCTATGGGCCAGCAAGTCCAAGTGGGCAATTTAATTTCACACAAAAACGTCCAACCTTAAAACGCTTAACTTCACTGAATGCTACTTATGTCAATGATAACCAATTTAAAGGCCATCTTGATTTAGGTGGTTTTATTGATGATAACAACACTTTTGGTTATCGCATTAATTTAATGCATGATGAAGGTAAAGGTTATGTTGCTGGTAGTAAAACACGTCGCCAGCTTATTAGTACTGCTTTTGATTGGAATATCTCTTCTGATACCGTGCTAGAAGTGAATTTTAGTGATTATTGGTTTAAAAAAATGGGTTATCCGGGTGCATTTTCTTATGGTTCAAAAGTCACCATATTACCTGATGCACCAGATCCAACTAAAACAGGCTATGGTCAAGCTTTTGCGGGTGTTGATCTACATACCAGAACAGTAAGTAGCCGACTAAAACATGATTTTAATGAAGATTGGCAAATAAATGCTGCAATCGGCTATCAAACTGCCGATCGCGGATTCCGATCTGTTTCTAACCAGCTAAGTAATGATGGTAAGCACTTTACACCAACCTTATCTGTTCCTTCTACTTATGGTCGTTTTACGGTTTTAAGTCATTCTATCAATGTTAATGGTCATATGATGATAGGCTCACTTTCTCATGATTTAGTCCTCGCTACTAGTGGTTATCGTTGGGATATTTACGGAGCAAATGGTAACGATCTGAAATTTACATTGCCAACACAAGATATTAATAATCCACATCGTTATGATGATCCTTCTAATGAAGGCTTCTATACTGGTAGCGCTCGCACTAAAAATAGTCGCTCACAAGTTCAATCCATTACTTTAGGCGATACCGTTACCTTTAATCCTCAATGGTCAGTGATGGGATCGCTAAGCCAAAACTGGATCAAAGAAACTTCCTATCGCGCAGGTGGTGAAAATCATACTGAAAATGGTTTAAGTCCTGCCGTCGCATTAATGTTTAAACCGATCCCTGAAGTGATGACTTATGTTTCTTATGCAGACTCATTAGAAGAAGGTGATTCAGCGCCCGATACTGCAGATAACAAAGGTGAAGTATTAAAACCTTACCGCAGTGAACAATGGGAAATGGGTGTTAAATCACAAATTGGTGATCTCAATTTAAATGCAGCTATTTTCCAATTAGAACGTCCTTTTGCTTATGTAGGAAATGACAATATATTTAAAGAGCAAGGCAAACAACGTAACCGGGGATTGGAACTGATTGCTAATGGACAAGTGACGGATGAATTTTTCGTATTCAGTAGCATGACATGGTTAGATCCAACATTAACGAATACAGGTAATGCGAAAACCCAAAATAAAGATGTTGTGGGTGTACCAAAATACCAAGCAAATTTATTAGCTGAATACCATTACCCTACCGCACCAAATGTTATCTACAGTGCTAATATTCACTACACCGGAAAACGTGCAGCAAATACCACAAATACAATGTGGGCAAAAGCCTATACCACTCTCGATTTAGGTGCTCGTTATCAAACACAGTATTGGAATAAAAAAACAACTTTCCGTGTGAATTTGGATAACGTTACCAATGAACAATATTGGGCGTCTATCTTCTCTGGTAACCAAAATGGTGCAATTGGTGGTGCTAATGCTTTCTTAGGTACACCTCGCCAAATTTCCGCATCTATCAGTATTGAACTCTAAGAGGATAGTTAAATGTATAAAGGTTTTTTTAAAACCCTGTGCATTGTATTACTGGGAGGTTCGGCCCTCAGTACCTCTTCCAATGTACAGGCTCAAAGAAGTGTTCAATATTATCAAGACCAATCGATTACTGTTCCAGATTCACCAGAACGAGTCGCCACTAGTTGGAATGCACAAAATGCAATCCTTGCGATGCTTGGTGCTGGAGATAAAATTGTTTCTACAACCGATTTAGTCAAAACCATTCCTTTTTTTACCGAGATTGTTCCAGCTATAAAAATGGCTTCAATTTCCAGTAAAGGTAATAATGACACACTGAATATCGAAACATTAATTATGAGTCAGCCTCAAATCTTTTTTGCAACAGGAAAGCTATCTGATGCACAAATGACAACGCTAGAAAATGCAGGGATCAGTGTTGCATTGTTAAAGTCAGGCTCAATGGATGCCTTGTTAGAAAGAACCCTGATTACGGGGGAAATTTTAGGCTCAAGTAGCCACCAATTAGCAAAAGATTATTTAGCTTACTTTCAGCGTAATATAGCGCTTGTAAAGAGTGTAATAAGCGAGATAAGCATCAAGGAGCCAATAAAGGTTTATCATGCTTTTGGGTCGCCCTTAAGAACATCAGGCGCACCTTCGCTAAATCATGATTGGATAACACTTGCTGGGGGAGTCAATATTGCAGAGCATTGGTTTGACAATGTACCTAGTCGGGCAGGTGAAGTTTCTTTAGAACAAGTCATTCATGCCAACCCTGATGTTATTGTTACTATGTATGCAAGAGATACGGAAATCATCAAGAATTCACCTGAATGGCAATCAATTACTGCAGTACGTGAAGGCCGTGTCTACACAAATCCCAAAGGTCTATTTTGGTGGTGTAGAGAAACGACTGAAGAAGCTTTACAATTTTTATGGCTTGCAACGATTTTATACCCAGAGCAAACACAGCACATTGATATCATCAAAGAGACAAAACAGTTTTACCAAACATTTTTTAATATCTCCCTAAGTGATCAACAGCTCGAATATATTTTGACGCCGCCACTCAAAGACTAAACTGACAGCCTTTTCATCATGAAGGTGAAGAGGCTCTAGGCTCTCTCTTGTAGGAAGATTATCTGTTACCATTCCTACATTGCCATTAAATGCTTAAATTTAAAAAATTGATCTATTCCCAATTTCTAACTCGGCTCTCTTTTTCAATTTTTATCGTATTAATGTTTATTCTTTTTAAATTCCTTGATATAAAACACATAAGTTATACGTTAATAGCTTTGAAAATGTTATCAAAGAGTAAAATAATAGTAGGTAATATAAAAGCTGATTAGCAAGAGATTTATATTTATAGGTATTTCCCCCCTGTTAATTTACACATAACAATAGGTATTTGAGTATATTTCTACAGATATGTAAGTCTCAGGTATTCTGCAATAACATTTTTCTTTTTCTTGAAGAGAATTAAAACTTTTCATTCCCCTAAAAACGTAAAATGCCCTAACAAGGGCATTGATATTATATAGAGGCTTTATTTCCCTAACTAAGAAAATTCTTATTATTTACTAATCTTAAAGATATACAGATATAAGAATTATCCTACTAAATTTAGTTATTCTAAAATGAGTTATCTTCTAATTTAAAGATATTTTTAGAAAATAGAAAGAGCCTTACTATCGAAATGAGCTGGAATATGTTGTTCATTATGCTCAATTTCTTGAGTCATTCCACCTGTTACTTCTTCAAAGAAGCTACCAATATTAACACCTAGTACTTCAAGTACTCTAACTAAGCAATCAATATCAATACGGTTTACACCACGCTCATAACGAAATAACTGTTGTTCGCTAATATCAATCTCTTTTGCTAACTGAAATACAGTATAACCCTGAGATTTTCTTAATGACTTAATTTTTTGTCCAACTGCATAAGCGACTGGATACTTGCTACTCATAATATGTTCTCGCTTTTCACTTTGATTGATATCTAATTTATAATGGTGTGTTATCACGCAATAATATATAAATTTATATATTATCGAGGACACCTTTTTGTTTTAATAAAATATTATTTTTTAGTAGATAAGAAATATTACAATTCATAACATGACTTATCATATGTAAATAATATACTACGCATTTAAACACTTTCAACCAGTCGAAAAAAGACAATGAAGACTTGGCACTTTACTCATACTAGTAAACAATACCTAGGATAGCGATATATATTCTTTACTTTCATATAGTTAAAATATTTTATTTATAAAATAGCGCTTTTTTTTTCTTAAACTTTACTCATTAATTAGAACAATAACCTACAAACACATTAATTTAAAGTGTGATACCCTTAATTGTGCAAAAATAAGTCAAGTTATATTAGTCTAATTTATTTAAAATAATAAATTAACCTCATAAAGAAGGTAATTTTCTTATTTTTCTGAAAGAGCTTAAGTAATGTCAATGAAATCTGATGGATTTACAGCGTAACAAAAATTATCACTTTAAATCAATTGGTTACACTAATTACATTCACATTAAGATATAGATCACCTTTTAAACATTTGTTAATTAATATATATAAGCATAAACCCTTAGCGTTTCAGCTAAATATATTTAAGATGTAATAAATCTTTATTACACTCGAATAAATAGGCAATACATTTAATTAATCATTTTTTTTGAATTTCTATTAATGAATAACTAATTTTTATTATTAATAAAATTAAAAATCTCATTTATACAATAAAAAATGTAATCATTTATATAAATATTTTTTGCTTTATCAGTAAGTTATTCTACATCTAAGTTCACCATAGCAAAAGTTGAACACTTTATCGCCATCTTATTCTATTCTTTCTTTTTCACTCAAATACGCGCATTTTGATAGCGTAAAAATAGAGTTTTTATTGCAACTTAAATTAAATTTAAAAATGAATGATCTGTTAAATATCCATTTTAGTATGATCTAATTTTGTTAAAAATCACAAGAAATATTCTTTTTACGTCCTAAGTATTAATACTCATTCTATATAAGAGTTATTCTTAGGCCGAAATAAACATTAATATTTTTATATAATTTATATTCCTGTCAAATGCACAATTTTCTCCATTTTAAGTAAAAAATGAAATTAACCACTTAAGGACAAATCAATTAATGATGAAATAAGTTCTTTTTGCTTTATATCATTTGTTGCGCAGTTCATTATTGTGGATAACTTGATAAATATCAATTTTTTACAATAACAACATAAAAATCAATTGGTTAAAATTAGATTTTTAACTTAATAATTATTTGAAAGAAGAATAAAAAAATTTAAATATTATTATATTTAATCATTTAATTTCATCATGTTAGTAATAAATGGATGATGATAAGAAAGATTAACTATAAAATTGTATTTTTTATCTTTATTCCTTCAATTTCCTTATTAAAAATAAAAAAATATACTTTTTTTATAGCCATAAAAAATGTTTTAACCTACTAATTTTATAGAGGTTTTGGCGTATTAAGCACACTAAAGTCACTCAATATACTGTTTTTAAAGTTATTTAATTTTATAAATAAACCGAAAAAGCCTATAGATCATCAAAAAAAGAGTAGATCTTTCTTTCGAACCGCTCTCGTTTTTTGAATATTTCGAGCTAATCATGGAAAGTATTCAAAAATTGCTCATCTTTATTTTAAATATAGTGTACCAATTAAGGCATGAAAGCCCTTATTTCCGCTTTGAGAACACCTCTATTTTCCGGATAAAATATAACAGAATGTAAAAAAGCGTAATGAAAAACCGTCTGTTAACTTTTTGCATCATATAGAAGACTTAATGTCTGAATAGACTAAAAACAACCTTATAGAAACAGAGTGCATAAGAGGAAAGAAGCAAAGAAAACGAGATGTACCGTAGGACATGAAAATAAATGAAACCATTAGGATGACTTAGAAAGCACACACACTTAAAGTAAGTGTAATAGGAAAAACGATGCAATAACTCATAAAAAGCTAATTTAAAAAATCAATCGGTGAAGTTGTAGAGCAATACATAAATAAAACGTTAGCTCACTGAGCTGTAATTATGATTATTTAAAGAAAATATAGGAAGTAATGAGATAGGATAAAAGAAGTGGTGGGCGGTATTGGGCTCGAACCAACGACCTCCTCCTTGTAAGGGAGATGCTCTACCAACTGAGCTAACCGCCCGCTTGATTATTAAATGGTGGGTCGTGGGCGATTCGAACGCCCGACCAATTGATTAAAAGTCAACTGCTCTACCGACTGAGCTAACGACCCATTTAATAATGTTGCGTAAATCTGTAAGTAGTTTTGTGAATGGTGGGTCGTGGGCGATTCGAACGCCCGACCAATTGATTAAAAGTCAACTGCTCTACCGACTGAGCTAACGACCCGTCACAATGTTCACTACTTTATGTTGTATTATTAGGAATGGTGGGTCGTGGGCGATTCGAACGCCCGACCAATTGATTAAAAGTCAACTGCTCTACCGACTGAGCTAACGACCCATACCTAATTATGTGATATTGCGCGAAATAACCGGATGAAGTGGTGGGCGGTATTGGGCTCGAACCAACGACCTCCTCCTTGTAAGGGAGATGCTCTACCAACTGAGCTAACCGCCCACTTCATGATGACTAAATTCTCACTACCACGCTTTAACGTAATTGGTGGGCGGTATTGGGCTCGAACCAACGACCTCCTCCTTGTAAGGGAGATGCTCTACCAACTGAGCTAACCGCCCAATTACATTAAATCATACAACGTATCACAACGATAATAATGGTGGGCGGTATTGGGCTCGAACCAACGACCTCCTCCTTGTAAGGGAGATGCTCTACCAACTGAGCTAACCGCCCGTCGTGATGGGGTGCATTATAGGGATACTGCGCTATGAGTCAACGATTTTTATCAGATTTTTATCGTGAAAATGACTGTTCGTTTTATTTTTAGTCAAGATGCTTTTTTTAGCACCATAAGTGACACAGCAATTAACCAAAATAATCTTATGTGTAGCCGTCGTCAAACAAAAAGTCATCAATTTGAAATTTTTATCTCTGTTAAAAGCTTAATGCCATTGAGGAATTAGCATCCAGTGATAAAATAAGGCAACCATTTCGTTTTTTTGATAATCACGATTACTTATCTATATATAAGTAAGACGTACTAAGGCAATCTCAATGAGTAAAATAAAAACCCGTTTTGCACCAAGTCCTACTGGCTATCTACATGTTGGTGGTGCGCGTACCGCACTTTATTCCTGGTTATATAGCCGTCACAATAAGGGCGAATTTGTACTGCGTATTGAAGACACCGACTTAGAACGTTCTACTCAGCCAGCTATCGATGCAATCATGGACGGTATGAATTGGTTAAATCTGAATTGGGATGAGGGTCCTTATTATCAGACTAAACGCTTCGATCGCTATAACCAAGTTATCGATCAGATGTTATCTGCTGGCACCGCGTACCGTTGCTACTGCTCTAAAGAACGTTTAGAACAATTACGCGAAGATCAAATGGCTAAAGGCGAAAAACCTCGTTACGACGGTTGTTGCCGTGGTGGTAATCATAATCACAGTGCTGATGAACCTCATGTTGTGCGTTTTTTAAACCCACAAGAAGGCTCTGTCGTTTTTGATGATAAAATCCGTGGCCCGATTGAATTTAGCAACCAAGAATTGGATGATCTCATTATTCGTCGTACTGATGGTTCTCCAACTTATAACTTCTGCGTTGTTATTGATGACTGGGATATGGAGATTACTCACGTTATTCGTGGTGAAGATCATATCAATAACACACCTCGCCAAATCAATATTCTCAAAGCATTGGGTGCTCCTGTGCCTGAATATGCTCACGTATCAATGATCCTAGGTGATGACGGCAAGAAACTGTCTAAGCGTTATAATGCTGTAAGTGTGATGCAATACCGCGATGACGGCTATTTACCAGAAGCACTATTAAACTACTTAGTGCGTTTAGGCTGGTCTCATGGTGACCAAGAGATCTTTACTATTGATGAAATGATCGAGCACTTCACTTTAGAAGCTATCAGCAAATCAGCCAGTGCATTTAACACTGATAAATTACTTTGGTTAAATCATCATTACATCAATACATTGCCAGCAGAAAAAGTCGCTGTTCATTTAGATTGGCATATCAAACAACAAAATATTGATACCAGCAATGGCCCATCATTAGTCGAACTGATCAAATTATTAGGCGAACGCTGTAAAACATTAAAAGAGATGGCTGAAAGTTGCCATTACTTCTATGTTGATTTCGAAACCTTTGAAGAAACAGCAGCAAAAAAACATTTACGCCCAGTCGCTCGCCAGCCATTAGAAGTGGTTCGTGATAAATTATCTGCTATTGCTGATTGGACTGCTGAAAATGTTCACCAAGCTATTCAAGATACCGCTGATGAATTAGAAATTGGTATGGGTAAAGTCGGTATGCCATTACGCGTTGCTGTAACGGGTGCAGGCCAATCTCCTAGCTTAGATGTTACTGTTCATGCTATTGGTAAAACACGTAGTATTGCGCGTATTAATAAAGCATTAGACTTTATTACAGAAAGAGAAAATCAAGCTTAATTTACACATTAAACTTGCTGACCAAGAGAGATACATTCCTAAATTAGGGAATGTATCTTTTTTTTGTATTCTTTTTCAGCAATCAACAAATAATGTGAGATTAACTGATTGACAGTATTGTGCTTGTTGCCTATTATCAAGCCCGTTCCAGTATGTTGGGGCTATAGCTCAGTTGGGAGAGCGCTTGCATGGCATGCAAGAGGTCAGCGGTTCGATCCCGCTTAGCTCCACCAATATACTTATCGAACAATCTACGTTGTGGGGTTATAGCTCAGTTGGGAGAGCGCTTGCATGGCATGCAAGAGGTCAACGGTTCGATCCCGTTTAGCTCCACCAGAATTTCAAGATCCTGAAGAGAAATCTTCGGGATTTTTTGTTTTCTACTCCTTCTTATTTATTTCTATTGTGCAGTGTAACCACCATCAACGGCATAAAATGCCCCTGTTGTGAAACTACTCTCATCTGAAAGTAAAAAAGCAACGGTTTTAGCGACTTCTTCTCTAGTTGCCATACGTTTCATTGGGTGTGTATCTGCCATCCATTCACGTACTTCGTTAGGTAGTATTTGCATTCTTGGTGTATCGACATAACCAGGACCTATTGCATTGATCCTTATTCCTTTATCTGCAAATTCAAGGGCAGCTGAACGAGTGATCCCTAATACGGCATGTTTAGCTGCCGTATATGCTGAAATACCCGCAATACCGACAATACCATTTGATGAAGAAAGATTAACAATACTCCCTCCCCCACTTTTTAATATTGCGGGTATACCATATTTCAAGCCATAAAATACGCCATTAATATCGGTATCTATTACTGCTTTCCAATCTTCAATATCATAGTCCACAATTGATGTATTATGAGGCCCCGTGAGTCCTGCATTATTAACCAAGCCATGTAATGCTCCAGCTTGCGACATAACAGCCTCAATCATTTTTTCGACTTGAGAAGGTGAGGTCATATCAGCCTGCAAAGCAATGATTTTTTTACCCGTTGTATCAATAGAATATGCTGCTTTTATTACTTGATCTAAATGCCTACCTGTAATAAAAACCGTCGCACCACGTTGAAATAGCAATTGTGCAATGCCTTCGCCTACACCTGTACTTGCACCAGTGACTAAAATCACCTTATCTTTAAAATAATCTTTCATATCTATTTCACCTATTATCAATAGCACCTTGTTTTATCGTGCAATCAAAAAGTAGTTAACTAAAGTTAATTATATATTATAGTATTTAATTAACTTTAGTTAATATTATTCATGAGATGACGCATTTATGGAAAAGTGTGAATTAGAAAATGCATTGTCATTATTACAATGCACATTAGTCGCGCAACGAACTCGCTATACCCCTGAACAAGTCACTTGGGGTCAATATGATATTTTAGAATTATTGCGCTTACGAGGTGATTTAACCCCATCCCAATTAAGTCATTCATTAGCGATTTCAAGACAAAATTTATCGAAGCTTATGAGGGGATTAAAAGCCTTAGGATTTATTGCACAATATCGTTCAGAAAAAGATAAACGTGAGTTCATTACCCATTTAACTGATAATGGCCACGCTTTTTTAACAAGAGCTGCATTAGGTCGAAAACAAAATGCTGAAAAAATAAGTGAATGTTTGACATTGGGAGAACAAACATTATTTATTGAATTAAGTCAGAAAATTATTAATGCACTAGCATCTGAAAAATCAGAACTAGATAATAATTAATATCACCGCTTTAAGGGCTTTAATAGTCCTTCTAAGCCTTCGATTTTAATTGCAAGGGTCATCTCCATGAGTTGCCCTAGTTTTCCTTCTGGGAACTCTCCTTTTTTAGCAAACCATAATAGATACTCTTCAGGTAAATCAACCAACATTCGCCCTTTGTACTTACCAAATGGCATTTGTGTGTTTGCTATATCAATAAGATGCTGTTTCTCTAGCATGGTTTCTGTCGCTTTATCATCGAAAGGGGTAACGCGATTATAGGGTAATTTAAAGATAAAAAAAGCAGTACCCGAAGTACTGCTTGATTTTTTATTACCTGATGAACAAGTAATATGGTTTACATTGTTATTTTATTCACATGCTATCTGTTTTATCTTGAGCGATTAAACAAACAAGCCTGCGATAGCCGCTGATAAGAAGCTCACTAATGTAGAACCAAACAGTAATTTCAGACCGAAACGAGAAACAACGTTGCCTTGCATTTCATTTAGACCTTTAATCGCACCTGCTACAATCCCGATTGAAGAGAAGTTAGCAAATGAAACTAAGAATACTGATAAAATACCCACTGAGCGTGGTGAAATATCGGCCGCGATATCTTGTAAACTACCCATTGCAACGAATTCGTTAGACACTAATTTTGTTGCCATCACACTACCAACACGTAATGCATCTTGTTCTGGTACACCAATTACCCATGCTAATGGATAGAAAACGTAACCTAAGCAATCTTGGAAGCTAATACCAAAAATCATGCTGAAAATTGCATTCACTGCAGCAATTAAAGCAATGAAACCAATCAGCATTGCAGCTACGATTAATGCAACTTTGAAACCAGCTAAAATGTATTCACCTAACATTTCAAAGAAGCTTTGACCTTCATGTAGATTACCCATTTGAATATCTTCTTCATTCTCAACAGAATATGGGTTAATCACAGAAAGGACGATAAAGGTACTGAACATATTCAATACTAGAGCAGCAACAACGTATTTTGGATCTAACATTGTCATGTATGCACCAACAATTGACATTGATACTGTCGACATTGCTGTTGCAGCCATGGTGTACATACGACGCTGAGACATTTTGCCTAAAACATCTTTGTAGGCAATAAAGTTCTCTGATTGACCAAGAACTAATGAGCTAACTGCGTTGAATGATTCCAGTTTCCCCATACCATTCACTTTAGAAAGCACTGTACCGATAATGCGGATCACGAAAGGTAATACTTTAATGTGTTGAAGAATACCAATTAATGCAGAAATAAAGATAATTGGACATAATACATTCAGGAAGAAGAATGCCAAACCACCTTTCATCATGCCACCGAATACAAATTCAGTACCTTGGGCAGCGTAACCTAATAAGTGATCAAATAATCCAGCAAAACCTCGAACAAAGCCTTCACCAACATCAGAGTTGAGGAAGAACCATGCTAATGCGATTTCAATAACTAATAACTGCACGATATAACGCAGACGGATCCCTTTGCGATTATTACTCGCAATGAATGCTAATGCGCCAATAACGGCGAGTGCTAAAACGAAGTGAATGATAGAAGACATGCATGCTCCAAAAATAAAAATAAATCTTGAGGAGCATTTTATGTAACGCGTAACATTAGGATGTGACTATTGTCACAATATCATGAAACCGCATACACACTATTTATTAAATAAGATAGGTTGATCACACTTTGGAAGTTACTAAAGAAACATTAAATGCAAATTTCACTTAAATTTCACTTAAGTAAAAAAATGCTACTGAGAGCGTTTCTCAGTAGCATTTACTAAATAATAGAGTGATTATTTAGATTGATCAAGTAATCTTATCATTTCATCTTCATCAATAACGTCTATCCCTAACTCGTTAGCTTTCACTAACTTAGAACCTGCAGCTTCACCTGCAATCACCATATCGGTTTTTTTAGAGACGCTTCCACTCACTTTTGCCCCTAAAGCTACTAATCTATCTTTTGCTTCATCACGTGTTAATTGTGATAATGAGCCAGTTAACACTACGGTTTTACCTGCAAAAGGATTATCTCCCGCTTCATGAGTGACAATCACGGGTGCTTGCCATGTAATGCCTGCATCATTAATTAGCTGATCAATAACCGTTTTGTTGTGTTCTTCTTGGAAGAAGTTAACAACATGCTTAGCTACAATATCTCCCACATCAGGGACTGATTTTAGTGCTTCAACATCTGCATCTCGTAATGCTTCAAGCGTAGAAAAATGGGCAGTTAATCCACTTGCCGTTGCTTCACCAACTTCTCTAATTCCGAGAGCATAAATAAAACGCGCAAATGTTGTTGATTTAGATTTATCTAATGCAGCAATTAATTTTTTTGCTGATTTTTCGCCCATTCGCTCTAAACCAGATAGGATTTTTTCATCTAAACGAAAAAGGTCTGCTGGCGTTTTGACATACTCCTTTTCAACCAGTTGGTCGATAATTTTATCGCCCATACCATCAACATCCATCGCACGACGAGAAACAAAATGCTTAAGCGCTTCTTTACGTTGCGCACCACAAATTAATCCTCCAGTACAACGCGCTACCGCTTCGCCTTCAATACGCTCTATATCAGATTGGCAAATTGGACATTGCGTTGGAAAAACAATCTCTTGTGCATCAGCAGGACGCTTCTCTTCAATCACGCTAACAACCTGAGGAATAACATCACCCGCACGACGAATAACCACGGTATCGCCAATACGCAGCCCCAAGCGCTCAATTTCATCAGCATTGTGTAATGTGGCATTACTCACAACCACACCAGCAACCTGCACAGGCTCTAAACGAGCAACAGGGGTAATTGCACCAGTACGCCCTACTTGGAATTCAACATCTTTGATAATCGTTATTTGCTCTTGTGCTTGGAATTTATAAGCAATAGCCCAACGTGGTGCTCTTGAAACAAAACCCAATTCTTCTTGCAGAGCAATATCATCCACCTTAATAACAACACCATCGATATCAAAGCCTAAATTAGGGCGAATTTCTTCTACATGATGATAAAACTCAAGAACAGCTTTACTACCAGTACACAGTTTTACCGCATCACTGACAGGTAATCCCCATTCTTTAAATAGTTGTAAACGGGCATAGTGGCTTGTAGGTAACTTTCCACCTTCGAGCACACCAACGCCATAACAGAAAAAGGTTAATGGACGTTTCGCTGTGATACGCGGATCAAGTTGTCGTAAAGATCCCGCGGCTGCGTTACGGGGGTTAGCAAATACTTTTCCCCCTGTACGACGAGCTTCTTCATTTAAATATTCAAAGCCTTTTTCATTCATAAAGACTTCACCACGGATCTCGATACGTGCAGGGATATTTTCACCATATAAACGCAATGGGATCGCTTTAATGGTTCTTACGTTTTCAGTGATGTTCTCTCCTGTTGTACCATCCCCACGTGTTGCTGCTTGTACTAAAACTCCATTTTCATAAAGTAAGCTAACTGCAAGTCCATCAAGTTTTAATTCACAGCAAAAAGTTATTTCTTCATTGTTTTTTAAACGATCTCGCAAACGCTTATCAAATGCCTGATAACTAGTTTCATCAAAAGCATTATCTAAAGACAACATAGGGATTTCATGTCTCACTTGCTCAAATGCAGTGAGTGGTAATGCACCTACACGTTGTGTGGGTGAATCTGAGGTAATTAATTCAGGGTGTTGGGCTTCTAATGCTTTTAGCTCATTCATTAAGCGGTCGTATTCAGCATCAGGTATTTCAGGTGCGTCCATGACATGATAAAGATATTCATGGTGACGTAAGGTAACGCGAAGTTTATCAATTTTTTGTTGAGTATTTTTATTCATGATTTATCACCAAAGAAGAAAAACCCCCGCAAGCGGGGGCTTTTTTACAGATAAAAACTATTGATTTAAATCCAGCGTCCTGCGAATTCTAGATTTATAAAGCTCGATTTTTTGTGGTGTTAAGAGTTTGCGCTCATCATCAAGTACAACCCCTCCCACATCAGATGCAATACGTTGAGCTGCAAGCAACATCAATTTAAAGTTTTGGTTAGCATCACCATAAGACGGCACCATCATAAACATAGAGACACCGGGTGTGGTTAATTCAGCCATAGTATCTATATCAAAGGTGCCCGGCTTCACCATGTTGGCTAAGCTAAATAAAACAGGACCATTAGCCGTTGGATTTAGGTGTCGATGGAAAATATTCATTTCCCCAAACTGGAATCCAGTTTGAATAATACTTTGCATCAATATTTCACCATCCAACATTTGGCCATGGTGTGCACTTACGTTTAAGACAATAACCAGCTCTTTCTCCGCTTCCTCTACAGGTTCTACAACTGGTGTAGGTCCCGTTTTGGGCTCTTCAGCTGGAGCATGATGCGAAGCTTCAGTTTCAACAGGAGTCACATGAGCCGTTGTCTCTGAAATCGAAGGCTCTGAACTCACCGATGGGCTTGTATTAACGTGTGATTTTATTTCACCCGCTACATTGACCACAGGAGCTTGTCTTGGCTCATCCCTGACAACAGGTGCAGATTCTTTTTCAATAACATCAAATACTCCAAGGCTCGGCTCTTGTTGTAGCGATGTTTCGTTAGAATGCCCTTTTGCTTGGTTTTCAGACATTAATGGATCTCTATCTACCACCGAAAACTCAGGTTCATGTAGAGACTCCGATTTTATCGGTGACTCACTCTCCCGCTTTTCAGTAGAGGATAAAGTTGATGTCTGATGACTAGCCTCAGCATATTGTGGTTCGTCATCGTTCTCATCTGACTGATAATTCTGTTTCTGACGTTTTACTGGGCGATTACGGAAAAGCTTAGAACGCTCTTTTCGACCAATCCATAAGCCGTGTAATAACAAAGCTATGATTAAAATCGCACCAACAACGATTAATATCAGACGCAAATTTTGCTGCATCATTTCTATCTCTGTTGTCTTGAGGTTTAATAGCCACGTTGGCGAATATTACTTTTTACTAAGAGTATTTGCCAATGCTCATAAGTGCAAGCCAATACTTAATTTTCTTGTCACAAAGATACACACTTCAATCTCTTATGCGCATTTTTTAGACAATTCATGACTAGTAAGGCTGATTATCTCCCTATATGATACTAGCTTGCCCTCATTGGAGAGAATAGGAAGTATGACAAATTTGACAGAAACGAATAAAAATTTAAATGGATTTCATTATTTTGCTCTTGGTTGGCGTTTAATTACACGCAAAGGGCTAAAACGTTTTGTTATCTTGCCGTTACTCGCCAATATTATTATTCTCGGAAGCGCCTTTTGGTGGTTATATGGCCAAATTGGCGATATGGTCAATTGGATGATGGAAAAAGTCCCTGATTGGTTACAATGGCTAAGCTATCTAATTTGGCCATTATCCGTTATTTTTATTTTATTGGTGTTCACTTATTTCTTTAGCACCTTAGCTAATATTATTGCCTCTCCTTTTAATGGCCTGTTGGCTGAAAAATTAGAAGGTCAAATAACTGGCATTACCCCACCAGATACGGGAGTTACGGGTCTATTAAAAGATGTTCCACGTATTTTAAAACGTGAATTAACCAAAATAGCTTATTATTTACCTCGTGCTATTGTCTTGTTATTACTTTATTTTATCCCTGTTGTCGGACAAACCGTTGCTCCTATTTTATGGTTCGCTTTTGGCGCTTGGATGATGGCAATTCAATATAATGACTTCCCGTTTGATAACCATAAAATTTCATTTGCAACGATGAAATCTTCACTCAAACAAGACAAATGGAATAATCTTCAATTTGGTATGATTATTAATATTTTTACCATGATCCCTATTCTAAATTTAGTCATCATGCCTGTTGCTATTTGTGGTGCAACAGCAATGTGGTGCGATCGTTATCGCAAACAACATACACAAGAAGGACAGTGGTAAACATTATTTCGTCGCTTATCGATAATATTGAAAAACCCCGTTTTATTAAAACGGGGTTTTATTTTATAGATTATATTTAAAACACTGATTGATTTATTTAGCGATTGAACATATTACTCAATGAGTGAACGAATATAATCTTTCGTTTCTTCTCTATCCATCGGCTCACGTTCATTGATGCCCATTTCAAAGATATTTAAAGCACCATCTAATTTTTCAATCAGCTCTTCATCATCTCGAATACAGAAAATATACGCATTTTCAAACGGAGTGAGATCCACTAGCCGTAACCCTTTTTCTGCCAAAAAGTGGTTAATATATTCCAGATAAGGTAATTCGTAAGGCAACATATAAGGATCAACACTCACCTCATCCCAATCAATATTCTCTACTTGAGATAAAATCAGTGCGCTAGGTGATTCAGAAAAAGAGATTTGTTCTAACGATTTCAAATCAGGAATATCACCAAAATATTCTGTCCATTCTACATAATCCATTAATCCTTGAGCAGAGAGTGATTCGTATAGCCAATTAAGTACATCTTCTTGAGCATCAGATTCAGGTAAGTTCTCACGCAACGCTTGTGCATCTAATTCAGGTACAGCGAGTTCAAGTGCTGTAATCAACTCTTCGATCGTTTCCATTATGACCCCTGCATTTACAATAGATATAGTTAAAAAATAGATTATCAGCCATCAATATACTGCACATCTCTTGATTTATTAATTTGTGAATCTTCTCACTCACTCTTGATTAGAACCTTTTGGAATAAAAATAAGAAAAAGTTATAAGGTTATTCATAAAGCTTATTTCCATCTTTGTCTTGATGGCGTATGGTAATTTCATCTGACCTTATAAAAAATCATGTACCGAGGATAAAAATGAGCAAGATTTTCGAAGACAACTCGCAAACTATTGGACACACTCCCTTAATTCGCTTAAAGCATTTCGGAAATGGCAACATTCTAGCTAAAGTGGAATCTCGTAACCCAAGCTTTAGTGTGAAATGCCGTATCGGTGCCAACATGATTTGGGATGCTGAAAAGAAAGGTATCCTAAAAGAAGGTGTTGAACTTGTAGAGCCGACAAGTGGTAATACAGGGATTGCACTTGCCTACGTTGCAGCTGCACGCGGATACAAATTGACACTAACCATGCCTGACACCATGAGCGTTGAACGCCGAAAACTACTCAAAGCTCTAGGTGCCAACTTAGTGCTAACTGATGGCGCAAAAGGCATGAAAGGGGCTATCGATAAAGCCAATGAAATTCGTGACAGCGATCCTAGCCGCTATCTCTTACTACAGCAATTTAGTAATCCAGCTAACCCTGAAATTCATGAAAAAACCACAGGCCCAGAAATTTGGAATGACACTGATGGTGAAGTCGGTGCTGTAATTGCAGGTGTTGGTACTGGTGGTACTATCACGGGTATTGGCCGTTACTTGAAAAAAACAAAAGGCAAAGCAGTGACAATGGTTGCTGTTGAACCAACAGGTTCTCCTGTTATTACACAAGCCTTAGCTGGTGAAGAAATTAAACCAGGCCCTCATAAAATTCAAGGTATTGGTGCTGGTTTTATCCCTGAAAACCTAGATTTATCGTTGCTGGATCGCGTTATTCAGATAACAAACGAAGAAGCTTTTGATACTGCGCGAGAATTAATGACCAAAGAAGGTATTTTAGCGGGTATTTCTTCTGGAGCAGCGATTGCGGCAGCCGTAAAACTGTCAAAAGAACCTGAATTTGCAAACAAAGAAATTGTAGTAATTTTACCTTCTTCAGGTGAGCGTTATTTAAGCACCCCACTTTTTGCTGACATTTCTGATAGCTAAATCGCATCATCTCAATTGTAAAATATTTATTAAAAAAGCACCTTAAAGGTGCTTTTTTTGTGGTGGAGATCAAACTTTGTCATCCAGACAGGTGATTTATTCCTTCGAGTTTAGTATTTAATCAATTAATTATTTCGAGGGTCGAAATTAATCAGAAAATAACCGAGATGATAAAATCACACTCTTTTATTTTCTTGAACACTATTTTTATCAGATGACGCTTTACGACTTAATATTATCTGATATTGCTACGCAAAGCAGGACAATTTCATCTACACTTACTAAGTCCTGACTTAATGTGAACAATTGAGTTATAAAAGGAAAAAAATCCTATGTACCAGCAAGAAGTTACTATTACAGCACCAAACGGCTTACATACTCGTCCTGCTGCACAATTTGTAAAAGAAGCCAAAACGTTCTCTTCTGATATCACCCTTATCTCTAGTGGTAAATCTGCTAGTGCTAAGAGCCTTTTCAAATTACAAACCTTAGGTTTGACCCAAGGTACTGTAGTAACTATCTCTGCTGAAGGTGAAGACGAAAAGCAAGCCGTTGAAGCATTGGTAAAGTTAATGGCGGAATTAGAATAATTCGCGATTAAGCATTAGCACAGTATTTATTCCCCTGAAACCATTCAGGGGAGTTAACCTCTAATGATGATTTTAAAACAACAGTATTTTGCAATCCTATTCTTTTAAGATTATCACCAGCAAGTCGTAGGATAAATTATGATTTCAGGAATTTTAGCATCACCCGGTATCGCATTTGGTCAAACCCTTCTCCTCAAAGAAGAACCCATCATCATTAGCCAACGTAAGATCCAAAGTGATGAAGTTGAGAATCAAATCGAACGCTTTAAAGATGGCCGCAATAAATCTGCACAACAACTAGAAATCATTAAAGAGCGTGCTGAAAAGAATCTCGGTGCAGATAAAGCCGAAATCTTTGAAGGCCATATCATGTTATTAGAAGATGAAGAGTTAGAACAAGAAATTGTTACTCTCATCAAAAGCGACAAAAAGACTGCCGAAGCTGCTGTTCAATCTGTTATTGAAGATCAAGCCACCGCATTAGAAGCATTAGATGACGAATACTTAAAAGAGCGCGCTGCTGACGTTCGTGATATTGGTAAACGCTTGATGCGTAATATTTTAGAAATGCCAATTATCGATTTAAGTGCTATTTCAGAAAAAGTTATTCTAGTAGCAACTGACCTCACTCCTTCCGAAACTGCTCAATTAAGCCTAGATAACGTATTAGGCTTTATCACTGACTTAGGGGGTAGAACATCTCATACTTCTATCATGGCTCGTTCATTAGAAATCCCAGCTATTGTGGGCACATCTAATGCAACACAAACCATTAAAAAAGACGATTATCTTGTTCTTGATGCGATTAATAACAAAATCATTATTAATCCATCTGACGAAGAACTCGAAGCATTAAAAGCCATCAAAGAAGAATATCTGCACGAAAAGGAAGAATTGGCCAAACTCAAAGATTTACCTGCCATTACACTTGATGGGCACCAAGTCGAAGTTTGCGCTAATATTGGTACAGTTCGTGATGTTGCTGGTGCTGAACGTAACGGTGCTGAAGGTGTTGGTCTCTATCGTACTGAGTTTTTATTTATGGATAGAGACTCTTTACCAACAGAAGATGAACAATTCCAAGCCTATAAAGCGGTAGCAGAAGCAGTTGGAAGTCCTGCGGTTATTATTCGTACTATGGATATTGGTGGTGATAAAGACTTACCTTACATGAATCTACCTAAAGAAGAGAACCCATTCTTAGGCTGGCGTGCAATTCGTATTTGTCTTGACCGTAAAGAGATCCTTCATTCACAATTACGTGCTATCTTAAGAGCATCTGCTTTTGGTAAACTACGCATTATGTTTCCAATGATTATCTCTGTTGAAGAGATCAGAGCATTGAAAGCAGAACTTGAAATATTGAAAAACCAACTTCGTGAAGAAAATAAAGCTTTTGATGAGTCTATTGAAGTCGGTGTGATGGTAGAAACACCAGCTGCCGCAGTGATGGCTCGTCATATGGCAAAAGAAGTTGACTTTTTCAGTATTGGGACTAACGATCTAACACAATATACTCTGGCTGTAGACCGTGGAAATGAGCTGATATCTCATCTATATAATCCAATGTCACCTGCCGTACTCAACCTGATAAAACAGGTGATTGATGCATCACATGCTGAAGGTAAATGGACTGGAATGTGTGGTGAACTTGCTGGAGATGAACGAGCAACATTGCTCCTTCTAGGCATGGGATTAGATGAGTTTAGTATGAGTGCTATTTCAATTCCTCGCATCAAAAAAGTGATCCGCAATGCGAATTACGATGACGCAAGAGCACTAGCAGAGCAAGCACTTGCTCAGCCAACTGCGAAAGAATTGATGGACTTAGTAGAAACTTTTACTAAAGAGAAGACACTGTGCTAATCGCATTAGCCAGAGCCCGGTCCCAACTACAATAATTAGGAGAAGATTCATGGGTCTGTTTGATAAATTAAAATCACTGGTTTCAGAGGAAAAGAAAGGCAGTGGCACGATTGATATTGTTGCACCACTTTCAGGTGAAATCGTCAATATCGAAGATGTTCCTGATGTTGTTTTCGCTGAAAAAATCGTAGGTGACGGTATTGCTATCAAACCTGCTGGTAATAAAATTGTTGCGCCAGTCGATGGTACTATCGGTAAAATTTTCGAGACTAACCATGCTTTCTCTATTGAGTCTGACAACGGTATCGAGTTATTTGTCCACTTCGGTATCGACACTGTTGAACTGAAAGGTGAAGGGTTTAAACGTATCGCTGAAGAAGGTCAGCAAGTAAAAGTTGGTGATACTATTTTAGAATTTGACTTGGCTGTATTAGAAGAAAAAGCAAAATCAGTTCTGACACCAGTTGTCATTTCTAATATGGATGAAATTCAAGGTTTAACCAAAATGACAGGCCCAGTTACTGTTGGTGAAACCGTTATTATTCAGATTAAAAAATAATTTCTAATTATTTTCTATTTGCACTCTAGATGATTTAAACCGCCACCAGTAATGTGGCGGTTTTTTTATATTACAAAAATAAAAAATAAAAAATAAAAGATACTCTAAATAATTCAAGCTGTAGCTAGGCGACAAGTAAATGAGTCACTAGGAACATACATAAGTATGTGACTAGTGCGAATGAACGCAGTCAACAACGCTACGGCTTGAAGTATGACGAGTAAATACTCTAAATAATTCAAGCTATAGCTAGGCGACAAGTGAATAAGCCCCTAGGAGCATACATTAGTATGTGACTAGGGTGAGTGAACGCAGTCAACAACGCTACAACTTGAATTATGACGAGTAAGAATTATGACGAGTAAACGCCCGTTGACAGATAACGATCACCTCTATCACACACAATCGCAACAATCACCGCACCGGGATTTTCTTTTGCAACGCGCAGAGCGCCAGCAACAGCGCCCCCAGAACTCACACCGCAGAAGATACCTTCCTGTCTTGCTAAAAGGCGCATCGTTGATTCTGCTTCGGTTTGAGACATATCAATCACACTATCCACCAGCTCTTTTTTAAAGATCCCTGGTAAGTAAGCGGGCGACCAGCGACGAATGCCTGGAATTTGACTTTTTTCTTCTGGCTGAAGTCCAATGATTTGCACTTGGTCAGATTGTGTTTTTAAATAACTGCCTACACCTGTAATGGTGCCTGTTGTGCCCATACTTGACACAAAATGGGTAATACGACCTTGTGTCTGTTGCCAAATTTCAGGGCCTGTTGACATAAAATGGGCTCTTGGGTTATCTGGGTTATTAAATTGATCTAATACTTTTCCCTCTCCCTGCTGTTCCATTTGTTGTGCGAGATCTCTAGCCCCTTCCATTCCTATTTCTCGACTTACCAAAATAAGCTCTGCACCATAGGCTTGCATAGAAGCTTGACGCTCTTTACTCATATTTTCTGGCATTAATAGTTTTAAGTGATAGCCTTTTACTGCTGCAATCATAGCTAAGGCAATCCCAGTATTACCACTGGTTGCCTCAATAAGCGTATCACCTGGCTTTATTTCACCACGTAATTCTGCTTGTTCAATCATAGATAATGCAGCTCTGTCTTTCACTGAACCTGCGGGGTTATTACCTTCAAGCTTAACCCAAATTTCAGCGTCTACCTCTTGTGTAAGTCGTTGTAGTTTTACTAATGGTGTATTACCAATAAATTGTTCTAACCCTGCCACAATAAGTCCCTGCTCATTTATTTGTCTGTATTAATGAAGAAATCACATTTAACTTATTAACGCAATAGCATTAATGTTTTTAGATAACCTTAGGCTGTTGTCAAAACCAAAACACCCATGCTTAAAAATAGGCATGGGTGAAAATTAGAGAGTACAGTGATAAATATAATTACGCGGTATACGCCAACGATACAGTTTTTAAGGGAGTATCTCCCGAATATAAACGGGCTTGGGCACCTCCCATATAATAGGTGTTTCCTTTTGCTGGTGTTAAAGACATCTCATTCCATACTGCCGTAATTGGTGTTTTACTCCATCCTATGGGTTGTAAAATTAATTGCCAATAATGTCCTTTAGGTGAAACCTCAATAACTTTAACAGGTAATCGACAGACACTATTTTCATATGTACTTAGTGCGATTTCCCAAGGGCGTAAAAATACATCTACTTCACCTTGATAAAGCGGTGTCACCGATAATGGTAAGTGATAGCCCCCAATATGTAATTGTGCACCATTAATCTCACCTTGTAGATGATTAACATCACCTAAAAATTCGAGTACAAAGCGACTTGAAGGCGATTGCCACACTTCTTGTGGTGTACCTACTTGTTCTATTTTTCCATTCCCCATTATCACAATGCGATCGGCCACTTCCATCGCTTCTTGTTGATCATGAGTCACAAAGACGCTAGTAAATTTAAGTTCTTCATGCAATTCACGTAACCAACGGCGTAATTCTGTTCTTACTTTGGCGTCTAAAGCGCCAAAAGGCTCATCTAATAATAAAATTTGAGGCTCTACAGCCAAAGCCCTTGCTAAAGCCACCCGCTGTTTTTGCCCACCCGATAATTGTGCCGGATAACGTTGAGCTAAGTGAGGTAATTGGATCATCTCTAACAATTGCTCGACTTTTTTATTAATCTCAGCCTTACTAGGACGTTCACGACGTGGTAATACGGTTAAGCCAAATGCAATGTTCTCAAATACGGTCATATGGCGAAACAGTGCATAATGCTGAAAAACAAAACCAACTTTACGTGAACGAGCATGTAACCGACTAACATCTTGTCCTTCAAAACAGATGTTTCCTTTGGTTTGATGTTCTAATCCCGCTATAATACGTAAAAGCGTTGTTTTTCCTGATCCTGAAGGTCCTAACAATGCCACCATTTCACCTGAAGCGACATCAAGGCTGACATCATGCAACACTTCGGTGCGATCAAAATATTTTGTGACATTATTAATTTCAATACTCATATTTTGCCTCTACTTTTGTGTCAATAATGATGTCATTGCTGACGCGCTAAATGCCATTGCAATGCACTTTTAAACATTAAGGTGAATATCGCCATCATTGCGAGTAATGCGGCTGCCGTAAAGGCACCAACGGTATTGTAATCTTGATGCAACAATTCAACTTGTAATGGCAATGAATAGGTTTCACCACGAATGGCACCAGACACCACTGAAACCGCACCAAATTCACCAATAGCCCTGGCATTGGTTAATACCACACCATAGAGTAATGCCCAACGGATATTAGGTAATGTCACACGCCAAAACATTTTCCAACCACTCGCCCCTAATAACACTGCCGCTTCATCTTCTTGACTACCTTGGCTCATCATCACTGGCACCAGTTCTCTAACAACAAAAGGACAAGTGACAAATACGGTGACTAAAACCATCCCCGGCCATGAAAACATAAGCTGGATATCAAACTGAGATAACCATTGACCTGCCCAGCCATTACTGCCGTAAAAAAGTAAGTAGAGCAGTCCGGCGACAACAGGTGATACCGCAAAAGGGATATCAATGAGTGTCATTAATAATTGGCGTCCCGGAAAACGAAAGCGAGTAACCAGCCATGCCATACTGACACCAAACAACATATTGATAGGTACTGTGATTAACGCGATTAATACTGTTAACCAGACAGCATGTAACATATCGCTGTCTAATAAGTTCTCAGTAAATATTTCAACACCTTTTGAAAACGCGGTCATAAAGATCCACGCAATAGGCACAACTAAAAATAAAATGGATAACGCAACCCCTGTAAGGATCAATCCCCACTTAACCCAATCAATTTGCCGACGATCAATAGAGCCTTGTTGCATAATATCTGACATCAATGCCCCCTCAACCGTTGACCAAATCGGCTTTGTAAGCCATTAATTGAAAACAGTAAGACTAAAGAAACAAGTAAAATCACAGAAGCTACAGCACTAGCTGCAGGATAATCAAACTCTTGTAATCGAATAAAAATCATCAAGGAAACCACTTCTGTTTGCCATGCAATATTGCCGGCAATAAAAATAACAGCACCAAACTCACCCAAACTGCGTGTAAAAGAAAGCGCGGTTCCAGCAATTAATGCGGGTGATAATTCAGGCAATACAACTTTACGAAATGTTTGCCAACGGCTCGCTCCTAGCGTTTCAGCGGCCTCTTCATACTCTGGGCCTAACTCTTCAAGCACTGGCTGAACCGTTCTTACTACAAAAGGCAAACTGGTAAAAGCCATAGCAACAGCTATCCCAATCCATGTATTAATGACTTTGATATCAAATTTATCTAGCACAAAGCCATACCAGCCTTGTGTTGAGAACAGCGTAGCGAGCGTTAATCCAGCAACCGCAGTGGGTAAAGCAAAAGGTAAGTCCATTAAACCATCAAGTAGTTGTCTACCCGGAAAACGGTAACGTGTAATGATCCACGCAAGCAACATGCCAAAAATAGCATTAAAAATACTAGCAACCGCAGCTGCAAGTAGTGTGACTTTATACGCGGCAACAATTTGAGGATGCGTTATGACTGCCCAATATTGCGCCCAGCTCATATCAGAAAGTTGCACAACCAGTGCACTCATTGGTAATAGTAAGATCAAGCAGGTATAAAACAGTGTTCCGCCTAAGCTTAATCCAAATCCCGGTAATACCCGTTTACTGGTTGTGGTAAACATTATTGACGTCCTTGCGCTAATAACTTGTCAAGCATACCATCTGTTGTGAAATGCGTTTTCATCACGTTATTCCAGTCGCCAAATATTTCTTCAACGGTAAATAGAGACGTTGCTGGAAATTGTGCTGCTTTTTGAGCCATAACAGCTTTATCATTTACGCGATAGTTAAATTGCGTGATGATCTCTTGTGCTTTAGGACTGTATAAGTAATTGAGGTAAGCTTTTGCCAGTGCTTCTGTGTCATTGCGTTGCACATTTTTATCAACCCAAGCGACTGGAAACTCAGCTAGAATATCTACGGGTGGCACAATAACTTGATATTCATCTTCACCATATTGCTGACGAATATTATTAACTTCAGATTCAAAACTGATCAGCACATCCCCAAGTCCACGCTCAATAAAAGAAGTTGTCGCACCACGACCTCCGGTATCAAACACTTCAACATTTTTAAGGAACTTTTTCATTGCTTCTTGGGTTTTTGCATCATTACCATAGGCTTTTTCAAAAGCCCCCCAAGCAGCTAAATAGGTATAGCGCCCATTACCTGATGTTTTTGGATTCGGGAAAACCACTTTGACATCTTCGCGGGTTAAATCCTCCCATGTCGTAATATTTTTAGGATTACCTTTGCGAACTAAATACGCCATAGTGGAATAATAAGGTGAGCTATTGTTAGGCAAACGTTGTTGCCAATCTGCAGGAACAAGCTTGCCTTTATCATGCAGAATTTGCACATCGGTCACTTGGTTGTATGTCACCACATCCGCAGGTAGCCCTTGCAATATCGCAAGTGCTTGCTTAGAAGAGCCAGCATGAGATTGTTTGATAGTTACTTTGTCATCAGGATGTTGTGCATCCCACTGAGTTTTAAAATCACTATTTAGCTGTGTAAATAACTCTCGCGCAATATCATAAGAGCTATTAAGTAATTGAGCAGCCCCTGCATAACTGCTGGCAAGCAAAGACAATGCTGTAGTTGCTTGTAATGCAAAGGTTCTGATTATGTTTTTCTTCATCAAAAGTACCCATCATTGTAAGTTTTATTCTAATGGTTACTTTATCGGCTTTATTTATAACAGTGTAGTTAGCTTTTGTTATTTGATATAACTGAAAGCTATTAAAATTGAGTAAAATGCAAGCTAATTAATTAAATTCACATCGATTGAAATTAATATGAAAAAAATTCAGACCAAAATGCCTGCAATTAAAGCAGGCATTTCATCAATAAAAGCTTATTTAATACTCGGCAATTTACAGTGCTTTTAAGACTTCATAAGATGGAGCAAAGTAGTAACTTCCTGTAACAGGCTTACTCATACGTAATAAGTCATCGTGTTTGCCATCTAATTCACCAAACATACTTAGTAATTGCTGTTCAATATTATATAAACGACCACAATAAGCTAAGAAATATAAACCATGTTTACCACTTGCAGTACCGTAAGGCAGGCTGTGACGCAAAATAGCCAACTCTTCACCATCTTCTTCAATCACAACACGAGAAACGTGAGAAGTGACATTACGTTCTGATTCATCAAGTTCAATACTGTCTTTTTTAGTACGACCGATCATTTTCTCTTGATCTGATTCACTAAAACGAGCCCATTTTTTTAGGTTATGCTCATAACGCTGAACTAAAACATAACTACCACCAGCATCAACACCATCATTAATCAATGCAACACCGTAGCGTTCATCATCTTGCGGGTTTTCAGTACCATCAATAAAACCACTTAAATCACGCTCTTCGATCCAACGGAAACCATGAATTTCTTCTTCAACTTTAATCACATCACCAAAAGCCGCCATTGCCGCTTGAGCCAATGAAAAGTTCACATCATGGCGCATAGATTGAATATGAATAAGTAGATCACGTTGTGTCGCTGGCGCTAAACCTTTACCTAATGGGCGAAAAGGTTTTAGCTCAGGGGCACTGTTTTCATCTGATAATTTTTTCCAAAGATCGGAGCCAAATGCAACAACTGCGCCTAATGACGCATCAGGAAATTGCTTTTGTAAATCAGATAATGATTGCATAAATTTCTGACATCCTTGACGCAGAAATTCTAACTCACCCACGACCATTGCTTCGATAAAAAGACCAAATTTACTATGTGCGACTAAAATGCCACTTTGTGCATGAGACATATTGCTTCCCTAATCAATAATCAAAACGCTCGGAATAATGTTAATTATATCGAATATTTTTTTCCGAAGATTTGCCTTTTAACAAATATCAGACAGTCTGATTATAAAATCTTCCATATATTATAAGGAATAGCGTGTAGGCGTTTTGTTCTGCCAAATAATTTGCGTTAACGTCCAATTTGATAAAACTTCATCTGGTGGCATTAATCCATCAGGGCCGTCCCATTGTCCACTAAAGACATAGCTCACTGATTTAGCTTGTTCTGATTGGCATAAAATTGTTCTTTGCTTTTCATCTTTAGGGCCTTTGCTACATGCACCAAAGGCTTTTTTATAGATATCTTTAAATGGTGTACCAATAGTTGTGCCCCAATCTGTCGTCGCCTTGGCATCAAAGACTTCTATTTTCTCTACTGTACCTTTTTCTTTGCCGTAGAAAGCCACTTGAGTTTTATTATCATCTAAACCTTGAACAACAACGATAATATCATTGCCTTGCATTTCCATGCCTTCACGATAATGAAAGCGACTTCCTAACTCATTCTTAATATCATTTTCTGTGATTTTTGTTGAGCTTGTAATATTACCTAATCCATTAGCAGAAACGGTTAGCGTATCATTTGAGAACCAATTCATCGGATTTAGTGCAGAAAAAGACATTCCTCCCATGGATGAACAGCCACTTAATAGCAAAACGCTTGTGCTTAAACACAAGGGTAACCAAAACTTAGGTATCATTTATTTCTCCGTTAAACTTTTACATCACTCATTAAAATAGATATTGATGTCATTAGGCACACCTTATCTTACTCTTTACCCCACCTCAATCATCAGACTAAAACACGCACAATAAATTAGCATAAAAAAGTATTGCTTAATTTAACGCTGAATAACCTCATGAAAAAGAAGGCCTAGTTACGACCTTTTACATCACGGTTTGTTCCACAGAAAAAGCAATATCAGATTTTACGTATAAAATAAGGGAATAACGTGTAAGGATAAAAATAGAGAAACAGAAAGGACAAATACAGAAGTAAGAATAACCCTCAAAATATTGAGGGCTTATGATATGTTAGAGATCAAAATCCTGATCGATAATTAACCGTTTAGTATAAGTTGTACTTTCTTGGTTTTGATCTTCATACAATAGCTTTTCAAACATAAAAATCGTTGCATCATTTTCTTCTGGTATAACTAATGTAATTTGTGGGCATCCTTTTGCGATCAGTTTTTTTTCTAATCGAGAGATCAATGCATTCGCAATGCCTCTGCCACGAAAGTCTGGGTGAACCCCTAAATAATATAAAGATCCACGATGACCATCGTAGCCCCCCATCACACTCCCCACTAGTTCACCGGCCACTTCTGCAATCAAAAATAAATCAGGTGAATGGTTTATTTTTCTTTCAATATCAATTTCAGGATCGTTTTCTGGCGAGATTAAATCGCAACGTTCCCAAAGTGTAATAATTGCCTCAAAATCATCTTGGCGAAATACACGTATTTCCATGGTTTTGCCTGTTATTGTTCATATAAATCTAAATTTATTATCGCTTGTTTGGTTTATGAATCAACTTGAAAATGAGAACATAGGCGATATGGAGTTCTATTTTTAATAAATATGATAAAAATTGTAGGTTATTATGAATTTACCTGATATTCATCGTGTTAAAGAATTTTTCTTATCACTACAAGATACGATTTGTCACTCTCTTGAAAACATAGACCAAAAAGCCACTTTTCAGCAAGATAATTGGGAAAGAAAAGAAGGTGGTGGTGGCCGTACTCGTGTATTAACCCATGGCGCACTTTTCGAACAAGCAGGAGTTAATTTTTCACATGTCTATGGTGAGTCACTCCCTCAATCGGCAACAGCACATCGCCCTGAATTAGCCGGACGTCGTTTTCAAGCAATGGGTGTTTCATTAGTTATTCACCCACTTAATCCTTATATTCCAACCTCTCATGCTAATGTGCGCTTTTTTATTGCAGAAAAAGAGGGTGAAGATCCCATTTGGTGGTTTGGCGGCGGCTTTGATTTAACACCTTACTATGGATTTGAAGAAGACGTTATCCATTGGCATAAGGTTGCCAAATCTGTTTGTATCCCTTTTAGCAAAGATTATTACCCGCGTTATAAAAAATGGTGTGATGATTATTTTTATATTAAACACCGCAACGAACCCCGTGGTGTCGGTGGGCTTTTCTTTGATGATTTAAATACACCAGATTTTGACCATTGTTTCGAATTTGTTCAATGTGTCGGCCTTGGTTATCTTGATGCTTACTTACCTATAGTTGAAAAACGTAAATCAATGCCCTGGGGAGAGCATGAGCGCCAATTCCAGCTCTATCGCCGTGGTCGCTACGTTGAGTTTAATTTAGTGTGGGATAGAGGAACCTTATTTGGGCTACAAAGCGGAGGAAGAACAGAGTCAATTTTAATGTCTATGCCACCTTTAGTCCGTTTTGAATATGATTATTCACCCGAACCGGATACTCCTGAAGCAAAGCTATACAGTGACTTTTTGATCCAAAAAGAGTGGGTATAACTCAAGCTCTATCTCTCAATGATAGCCACTTTTTAAAGTGGCTTTTTTTAAATCAACGAAAAAGCGAACTTTTCTTTTTGGCAAGATTAATTAAACAAAAAGGACAGTAATCCGGTAACTTTATTTTTATTTTCCCAGCCTTCCCCTCTCATACAGGTATTAAAATAATCCCTACGTTGCCATTCATTCGCATCTGAAGGAAAAGATGTTCCTGCCCCTGAATTTGGAATATCTTTACCATTTATTCTCATTGGAGCAAAAGAAGGTTGACTTGAAGCCACATATCTCGCGGGATATCGCGTATTAGCTTCTTGCATACACATATTTTTAGCGATATCTAAAGGAGATGGTGTGCTGGTGTTTGCTTCCCATTTTTCAGGTGTTGCACAAGCAGAAAGCATAAAAATTGATGTAATGATAATCGTTTTTTTCAAAATAACAGCCCATTAAGACGAATAGGAATCAATTACATTTTAAATTATTATTTGAAAAATTAAATTAAGTTTTTATGAAAACAATATCGTTATATGATAATTAAATTAAAAAAATCAATGAAATCAATATAAAATGAGGAATAACGCCTTGTTTAAATGATCCCGTTTTTATTCTTCGAATAACTTATCAGGACAATCTGAAATAACATCAAATCCTAAATAATAATATAAGTGGTATTTGCTTATATCATCTTTATTAAAGATATGAATTCCTTCAGAACTATAGCAATTTGTTATATTGATTTTTTGATGATCAAAGATAATTTCAGAGTGATTTAATGCTCCTGTTATTTTAATGCTATTTTCCTGATTAGGATTATTAGGATAAATAACAGACATTGATAGCTCATCCATAAAGTCTACGAGTTGAGTTGGCTTTTTATTATAAAGGTATGTATAGGTTATTTTGTCATCGACGGAGTCATAAACTACATTGTATTTATCAGTGATATTAAAATCTTTCCCCTGAAGTAATAAACATTGATTGTTATTTTTATTGGTAGGGTCATTAAAACAGGTGTAAATAAGTTGCTCTGCTAAAGTGGGTTTATCTGTATATAAAATAAGCCCTTCTTCTTTATTGGAAATTAAACCAAGAGAAAAATTATCCGAGCTATTGCTACTAAGTGCAATGCTTTGATATCCCAAAAATGTGAAGAGAATAAAGGTTCTAAGCATACAAGTTACCTTAAAAGTATGAAAAAAATAGTTACGCAATCACCAGAGAATAACGAAAGTAATTAAAAAATCATACAGCTAAAATCGATCAATAAATCGAAATATAAATGACATTAGCAACTCAACTCCGCTTAACCGAATAGCTTTAGAATATCAGGCTATTGATTTAAAAAAGATAATTATTATTTTCCATTTTTTATTCTTTAATTAGCAATATATATACTTTTTACTTGTCTTAACTGGATATCACATTGAAAAAAGAAGGCGAATAATGAAAAAATTACGGATAGGTATGGTTGGGTTAGGGGCAATTGCACAGAAAGTTTATCTCCCTATTTTGAGCAAAACCGCTAATTGGGAATTTGTAGGAGCATTTTCACCAAACCAAGAAAAAGGAAATGCAATTTGTGCCGCTTACCGTATTTCCTATTTTGATAACCTTCACTCTCTTGCTAAACAATGTGATGCCATATTTGTACACAGTACCACTTCAAGCCATTTTGAAATCATAAAATATTTATTAAATGAGGGAGTACATGTTTATGTTGATAAACCATTAACAGAACATATCCATCAATCTGAGATACTCATTGAACTCGCAACGCAAAAAAATAAAAAATTAATGGTGGGGTTTAACCGTCGCTTTGCACCTTTTTACCAATCATTGAAACAAACGATAACGCATCTCTCTTCACTAAGAATAGAGAAACATCGATGTGATAGCATCGGACCAAAAGATACCCGCTTTACCTTATTCGATGATTATTTACATGTTATCGATACTGCACTTTGGTTTGCTGGTTCTAATGCAAAATTATCAAGTGGCAGTATTATTCAAACAGAAAAGAGTGAGTTATTTTATGCTGAACATCATTTAAAAATAGAAGACTGCTGGATAACAACCTCAATGCATAGAAAAGCGGGTAGTCAGCAAGAACAACTCATTGCTATTGATGAAAATGCGATCCATCAAATTACCAATATGAATATGTGGCGTAGTGAAAATAAACAAATACTCACTGAAAAACATCCCGAAAATTGGGATCCGATTTTATTACAACGTGGGTTTATTGGTGCTGTAGAGCATTTTATTCAATGTGTGATGAACGATACTCATCCAATAACAAGTGGTGAACAAGCGATTGTGGCTCAACAGATGATAGAAAAAATGTTAGCTGAACAATAATAATCATGAGCATAAAAAACGGCGTTCAACATACCGTAAACGCCGTTTTTATTATTTTTAAGCTTGAATAAGCTTATTTAGATTTCTTCAAATGTGACATTAAACGCTTACGTTTACGCATTTGAGATTGTGTTAATTTATTTTTCTTATCCGCATAAGGGTTTTCACCCTCTTTAAATTGAATGCGAATTGGCGTTCCCATAACTTGCAGAGTACGACGGAAATAGTTCATCAAATAACGCTTATAGCTATCTGGTAAATCAGTTACCTGATTACCATGAATAACCACAACAGGTGGATTATAACCACCAGCATGTGCATACTTCATTTTTACACGGCGTCCACGAACAATTGGTGGCTGGTGATCATCTTCTGCCATCTTCATGATACGCGTCAGCATTGATGTACCAACACGACGCGTTGCACAGACATAAGCTTCTTGAATAGATTCGAAAAGATTGCCCACACCACTACCATGTAATGCAGAAATAAAGTGAACTCGTGCAAAGTCAACAAAGCCCAGTTTAAGATCAAGCATGGCTTTTACTTGTTCACGATCGTCTTGTGTCATGCCATCCCATTTATTAACAGCAATCACTAATGAACGACCCGCATTCAAGATATAACCTAGTAATGAAAGATCTTGATCAGAGATGCCTTCACGCGCATCAATAACTAACAATGCAACATTAGAATCTTCAATCGCTTGCAGTGTTTTGATAACAGAGAATTTTTCTACTGTTTCTTTCACTTTACCGCGCTTACGAACTCCGGCTGTATCGATGATGATATATTCTTTATCATCACGCTCCATGGGAATATAGATACTGTCGCGTGTTGTGCCGGGCATATCGTAAACAACTACACGATCTTCACCAAGCATACGATTTGTCAGCGTCGATTTACCCACATTAGGACGACCAACGATCGCCAATTTGACAGGTAATGTAGAAGGATCGAAGTCATCTTCTTCCTCTTCTAATGCTTGTGCTTCTTGCTCAGCTTCTAATGCAGCCCAATATGCTGCATTCTCTTCTTCTTCGGTCAGCTCTTTTTCTTCTTCAACCACTTTTCCTGTAATTGGTAATAATGCTTGTTCAATTAATTGAGCCACACCACGACCATGAGAGGCTGCGATTGGGAAAATTTCACCTAAACCTAAAGAATAGAAATCAGCTAACGCAGTATCAGTATCAATACCGTCTGTTTTATTCGCAACTAAATATGTTTTTTTCTCAACACCACGAAGATGTTTGGCAATGCCTTGGTCTGCTGGCATTAAACCGGCACGAGCATCAACTAAAAATAGCACAACGTCGGCTTCTTGAATTGCCTGTAATGACTGTGATGCCATATGGGTTTCAACACCCTCTTCAGCACCATCAATACCACCAGTATCAATAATAATAAACTCTTCGCCCTCTAACTCCGCACGACCGTATTTACGGTCACGAGTGAGGCCTGGAAAATCAGCAACTAATGCGTCTCTGGTGCGTGTTAGTCGATTAAATAACGTGGATTTACCCACGTTAGGGCGCCCTACTAAGGCAATAACGGGTATCATTTTTTGATGCCTCATAAAAATACAATCATAATTCTGATTGTATTTTACATGTAATTACTAAAAAGACGAAACGGCTCCTTTAAAGGAGCCGTAAAATAAATAGATTTGTCAGTAACTAATTACCGACTATAAAGATAAAGCTTACCATCACGAGCTTGGATCATCAGTTTATCATTTACCGCTTGAGGGCGACTTAATAAACCAGAGCTGTTCACTTCGTTTTGTGCAATAAATTTACCTGTCGCGGTATCAATCCAATGGAGATAACCTTCTGCATCACCAACCACTAAATAGCCATCAAAAATAGCAGGTGCGGTTAAATTACGATGCAACAAATCTTCTTGTGTCCATAATGTCACACCATCAGATTTACGAACAGATAAAACTCGGTCATTTTGGTCAACAAGGTAAAGATTATCACCTAATAGCACCATATCATTGACTGAGCCTAAATCTCGTTTCCAAAGAATTTGTCCAGAACGCATATCAAGGCTAACTAAGCTACCGTTATACGCCATTGCATATACAGTATTTTCATCAATAATAGGTGTCATATCCACATCATTTAATCGGCTAATTTCAGTTGAGCCTTTAATTTGTGAAATATTTTGTTGCCAAATCAACTGTCCTTGAGAAAGGATAACTGCACTGACACGGCCATTATCTGCACCAATAATTGCAGCACCATAAGCAACAGCTGGCGCAGACTCACCACGAAGAGATAATGATGGTGTATCTAAATTAACTGTCCATGATATTTCGCCAGTTAATAAATCCAACCCTTGCAATAAGCCATTACTAGTATGGATAAGCACTAATCCATCACTAACAACAGGTTTTGAAATGGCTTCACCTGCAACATCGGCTTCCCAATCAATAGAACCATCATCAGTATTCAGCGCATAAACTTTTGCTTTTTCAGTTCCCACAAAAACGCGAGTACCTGAAACAGTCAATCCACCAGAAAGTAATGCGGATTCATTGGATGAAAGAAAACCGGTTTTAATAGAGAGATCTTGTGACCAAAGCTCTTTACCTGTTTCCAAATCTAACGCTTTAACTAAACCATGGCGATCAGCGACATAGACAACTGGGCCATCCCATGTTGGTGACAAGTGAGAATAGTATTTACCAATACCATTTCCAACTGACTTGTCCCAAACAGCTCTAGGTGTA
This sequence comes from Proteus vulgaris, assembly GCF_011045815.1. Classification (GTDB taxonomy): domain Bacteria; phylum Pseudomonadota; class Gammaproteobacteria; order Enterobacterales; family Enterobacteriaceae; genus Proteus; species Proteus vulgaris_B. The sequence continues at coordinate 2,758,539 of NZ_CP047344.1, forward strand.
AACTGGCTCTGCACCTCAGGTAATGGAGACATTGTCACATTATCCTGTTCACTAGAACATCCTGCCAATAAAGCAGATGCTAGTAGACCAACCAGGAGAGTTTTACGCAGTTGCATGTCTGAAGATCCCTTTAATTGGATAAATTATTGAGTTTAAGTTCAACCAGTGAGCGAATAGCACCCGCATTTTCATCAGTTAATGCGCTACGATAAGCAGTTGCCGCACCTGTATTATCGCCTTTTTTCGCTAATACATCACCACGGATATAATTTTTCATTCCATTCCATGCTTTGCCTTTCACTTGCTCTAACGAGATCAAAGCAGCATCAGTTTTATCTAATGCTAATTGTACGCGAGCTAAACGAAGATTTAGCATATCTGCAAATGCATCATTTTTTACTTTTGCAATAGCGGTTGTCAGATGACGCTCACCATTAACTAAGTCATTAGCATCAATAGCAATCTGTGCAAGTTCTAATGACGCTAATGCGCCATACACATCATTTGTATCTGTAACAAACTTGTCGGCTAACGCAATATTTTCAGGGGTCGGTTTAGCGAGTGCTTCACTCACTGTTGCAAAAGCCTCTGCACTTTCTTGTAAGCGATTTGTTTGATGTGATTGCCAATATTTCCAACCAAACACACCACCAAAACCAATAACAGCAGCTAAAACAATGGTTAAACCGTAATTTTTTATAAACTGTTTAATTGCATCAACTTGTTCGTTTTCGGTGCTATAAACTTCCACAAGTCTCTCCTTAACCTAATAACAGAGTCAATTGCTGAGCTAGCTCATTACGAGCAACGATTGTTTGTTCACCTGAACGCAAATCTTTCACTGCAACGGTGCCAGCATTAATTTCATCTTCGCCTAAAATCAATGCAATTTTAGCGCCTTGTTTATCGGCACGTCCTAATTGCTTTTTAAAGTTGCCATTACCATGATTCGTCATTAGACGTAATGTTGGTAACTGGTCACGAATTTCTTCAGCAAGCATTAATGCTGCGCTTTGGCTCTTCTCACCAAAAGAAGCAAGGTAAACATCAGCCACATTAGTATCTGCAACAAATTCAGGGTTAACCGCTTGAACTAATAAAATCATGCGCTCCATACCCATTGCAAAGCCCACCGCAGGCGTTGGATGTCCGCCAAGTTGCTTCACAAGACCATCGTAACGCCCACCTGCGCAAACTGTACCTTGTGATCCTAATGCGCTGGTAACCCACTCAAAAACAGTACGGTTATAATAATCTAAACCTCGCACTAAGCGCTGATTAACACGGTAGGTGATCCCCACAGCATCTAATAATGCACAAAGACCATCAAAGTGTGCTCTTGATTCGTCATCAAGATAATCGAAAAGTTCAGGGGCATCATTCAATAAAGTCTGAATTTCTGGATTTTTTGAGTCTAAAACACGTAATGGGTTAGAATACATACGACGTTTGCAGTCTTCATCTAGCTTATCTACATGCTGCTCTAAGAAAGCGACTAACGCTTCACGGTATTTAGCTCGTGCTTCTAATGAACCAATAGAGTTAAGTTCTAATGTTACGTGTTCTGCAATACCTAACGCTTTCCACCAGCGCGCAGTTAACATAATTAATTCCGCATCAATATCTGGGCCTTGTAGACCAAAGACTTCTGCACCTAACTGGTGGAATTGACGATAACGACCTTTTTGAGGGCGCTCATAACGGAACATTGGCCCTAAATACCATAAACGTTGTTCTTGGTTATAAAGCAAACCATGTTCGATACCTGCACGTACACAGCCCGCAGTATTTTCTGGGCGTAACGTCAGGCTTTGCGCATCTTCACCACGATCGGTAAAAGTATACATTTCTTTTTCAACAACATCAGTGACTTCACCAATTGCTCGCTGAAATAGAGGGGTATGCTCTACGATAGGTGTTCTGATTTCACTAAAACCATAACCCGCTAAAATTTGTTTTAGTGTATTTTCAATTTTCTGCCATACACGAGTGTCAGCAGGTAGATAGTCGTTCATACCACGAATGGCTTGGATTTTTTGTGCCACTTTTCTTCTCTAATAGTTATTAGTTGATTGTTAGGCTGATTATAGAAGCGAAATCAATCAGTATTCAACGTGAAATCAATAGTAAAACTGGCTCATTGATTAATGAGCCAGTTTTTTGAGTGTTATTTATCCAATTGATTTATGTTTATACGCATGCTGTCATCAAGCATTGACGCTTTAGCGCGGATCTTCGCTTCTAATAAATCAATCATATTACCATTATCAAGGCGCTCTTTTTGTCTTACGCCATCTTCATAAAATCCACTGCGTGTTTTAGCACCAGTAACGCCTAACGTTGATACTTCTGCTTCACCAGGGCCATTAACAACACAACCGATAATAGAGACATCCATTGGAGTGATAATATCTTCTAACCGTTGTTCTAATTCATTAACTGTTCCAATGACATCAAATTCTTGGCGCGAACACGTTGGACAAGCAATAAAGTTAATACCACGAGAACGAATACGTAATGATTTTAGAATATCAAATCCGACTTTAACCTCTTCAACTGGATCTGCCGCTAATGAGATCCTTAATGTGTCGCCAATACCTTCTGATAATAAGATCCCTAAACCAATAGCTGATTTAACTGACCCAGCTCTTGCTCCACCGGCTTCGGTGATCCCAAGGTGTAAAGGTTGATCAATTTTTTTTGCTAATAAGCGATAAGAATCTACTGCGAGGAAAACATCAGAGGCTTTTACACTAATTTTAAATTGTTCAAAGTTCAGTCGTTCGAGAATATTGACATGGCGCATTGCTGATTCAACTAACGCTTCAGGTGTAGGCTCTCCGTATTTCTCTTGAATGTCTTTTTCAAGTGAGCCACCGTTTACGCCAATACGAATAGGAATATTATAATGACGAGCACAGTCAACAACTTGACGAATTCGCTCTTCACTTCCGATATTACCTGGGTTAATACGCAGGCAATCAACGCCATATTCAGCGACTTTTAATGCAATACGATAGTCAAAATGAATATCAGCCACTAAAGGCACATTAACCTGTTGCTTAATTAATTTGAATGCTTCGGCAGCATCCATTGTAGGCACAGAAACCCGAACAATATCCACCCCAACACGTTCCAGAGATTTTATCTGGCGAACAGTCGCTTCTACGTCTGTTGTTCGTGTATTCGTCATCGACTGTACAGCGATAGGTGCGCCATCGCCAACAGGAACATTACCTACATTAATTCGAGTAGATTTACGACGAATAATAGGTGATTCTTTATGCATTGATTAATTCTCCCATGCTTCCATGCTTGCTCAAATGTGTAGTCAGATTAAGCGCTCGGTACTGTTATTTTTGCTATTTTTCCAGTAAAACGACTTAAATCAATTGATTCACCATTAAACTGTAAGCGAGTAACAGACGGTGCGCCTATTTTTAGTTTATAAGGTTGCTCACCATCAAATTCCAAACGATCACCCGCTTTCTTAATACCATTAAATAAAATTTTATTTTGAGCATTACGAATTTCTAACCAACATTCACCATCAAACATTAACACTAATTGGTTTGCGACCTCAGACGCTTGTGATGATGTTGATTCTTGTGTTGAATTTGCACGAGAAGTTGTCGATGTTGTTAACGGTGATACCGGTAATGGAACTGTTCTAACTTCTGTAGGTGCAGGTGTCGTCGTTTCAATTGTTGGTGACGTAGCAACATTACTCCCCTGAGTATCGACTAATGGCGATGCAGGTACTTGTAAATTATCACCTTCAGATGTTGACGTATTATCTAAGGTTGCTAATGGAGAATCTACCGTATTAGTGTTTTCTTGTGTACTATTTTGCCCTATGTCTTGTGATGCCATAGAGACTAATTCTTGTTGATCCGCCTGATGACCTTGCCACCACCAAACACCAACGAGTGCGACCATTACAATGACAATCACCCATGTGATTTTCATCAGCCAGCCCTCACGTTTTTTGTGACGTTTACCTAATGAGTAATTTTGTGTGGTTGTCATCCTAATTTGTTTAACGGGCGCTTGTTGGTCGATAAAACCAAGGATGTCTTTTTCAGGAACGCCAACTAATTTGGCGTAAGAGCGCATATATCCACGTAAGAAGGTTGGTGCAATATCAGAAGAAACAGAATCTGTTTCAATTTCGCGAACTGTCGATAACTTCAAACAAAGTCGATCAGCAACAGTTTGTTGTGTTAGCCCTACTTTTTCTCGTGCCTGACGTAAAAGTTGACCAGCTGTTAATTTCACTTCTTCGGTTTTGTTTTCAGTATTCATTAGCAATCTAGGCACTGTGGCTATTGGATGTTTAACATTGATGAACTCGAAAAAGTACCAAATACCTTAACGTTATCACCGCGAATTTTTTGATATTTCATTATTACTTTGCTGGCAAACCAAATAATCTGGCGGTATATCCTCAATTGACACACTATTATTGTTTAATAGTTTTTGTTCACAAAGGAAATTACCATAAAGCCTTAATACATTAACATTTACTGGCTTCGACTTCATCGCTAATTTGTAATAATCTAACGCTTGAATAGAATTTCCCAATAACTGCGATGTTAATGCCATTCCTAAATTAGCTTCAAGGTGATTTGGCATCACCGATAACACTTTTTGGAAATGATATTGTGCGGCTTGGTATTGCCTTTCAGCTAAATAAGCATCACCTAATTGTAAACGTGTCGATACTGCAACACGTTCTTGATTGGCTGATGATTGACAACCTAATGTCAATAACATCAAGCCAATAGTTATAATTACTGATGATATCCTTATCATCTTTATATTCCTTAAATATATTCATCCTTGTTCTCTCTACTTTGCAATTATGTAAGACACTTCACAAAGAAAGAGATATCCAACTGTATCAGACTGCTTTTACTGAAATTAGTTCACCTTGTTGGCGTTTTTTCAGTGTACGTTTTGTGCGGTCAATAACATCACCCGCTAATTGTCCACACGCCGCATCAATATCATCACCACGCGTTTTGCGTACAATTGTTGTAAAACCATATTCCATTAATACTTTAGAGAAACGGTCAATGCGGCTATTAGAACTACGTCCATAGGGTGCGCCCGGGAATGGGTTCCATGGAATTAAGTTAATTTTACATGGCGTATCTTTTAAAAGCTCGGCTAATTGGTGAGCTTGTTCTGTGCTGTCATTAATATGATCAAGCATGACATATTCAATAGTAACTCGCCCTTGGTTCGCATTTGATTTAGCAATATAACGGCGAACACCTTCAAGAAACATTTCAATATTATATTTCTTGTTAATTGGTACGATTTCATCACGAATGTCATCAGTTGGCGCATGTAATGAAATAGCTAATGCTACATCAACGGCATCACCTAATTTATCTAATGCAGGCACAACACCTGATGTAGATACAGTGACACGACGTTTAGATAAACCAAAACCAAAATCATCCATCATGATTTCAAGTGCTGGAATAACATTATTTAAATTCAGTAATGGCTCCCCCATCCCCATCATAACTACGTTAGTAATAGGACGACGGCCAGTCTCTTTTAATGAACCAATAATTTTAGCTGCACGCCACACTTGCCCAATGATTTCAGATACTTTTAGGTTACGGTTAAAACCTTGCTGTGCAGTTGAACAGAATTTACACTCTAAAGCGCAACCGACTTGGGAGGAAACACATAACGTTGCACGATCATCTTCTGGGATATACACAGTTTCGACTTGTTGATCGCCAACTTTAATTGCCCATTTAATCGTGCCATCAGTTGAACGTTGTTCTTCAGAAACTTCAGGTGCTTTAATTTCAGCAATTTCTTTTAATTTGTTGCGTAACACCTTGTTGATATCTGTCATTTGATCAAAATCGTCATAACAGTAGTGATACATCCACTTCATAATTTGGTCAGCACGGAAAGGTTTTTCGCCCATAGAGACAAAAAGCTCTCGCATCTGTTTACGATTTAAATCCAACAGATTAATTTTAGTTTTTTGATTCACAGTATTTTCTTTAGAAACAGCGACAGAAGCGCTTGGCGCTGGGGTGGTAGATTGGGTCATGACATTGCCTCGTTGTTACACTATGCGGCCTGCATTAGCATTGATGCTAATGGGATACTTATATATTTGTATAATTAAACAATAATAAAAAACGCCCTGTTAATAATCAAACAGGGCGTCGCATTGTACTGTTTTTCGCGTAGAGATGCTAATAAATTAGCGTACGCAAACTTCGTTTTCAGTAAAGAAGTAGGCAATTTCGCGAGCAGCAGAAGCTTCTGAATCTGAACCGTGTACCGCATTTTCAGTAAAGCTATCAGCGTAATCAGCACGTAATGTACCTGCTAATGCATTGTCTGGATTAGTGGCACCCATCAGATCACGGTGACGTTGGATCGCATTTTCACCTTCTAACACTTGAACCATAATTGGGCCAGAAGTCATAAATTCAACTAAGCCATCAAAAAATGGACGGCCTTTGTGCTCTTCATAAAAGCCTTCAGCTTGTTCGCGAGTCAAATGCAACATTTTAGCGCCAATGATGCTAAAGCCTGCACTTTCAAAACGGTGGTAGATAGCACCGATAACATTTTTTTTCACTGCGTTTGGTTTGATAATAGAAAATGTGCGCTGAATAGCCATGTCTTACCTCTAAATTATTTTATTAATGATAACTTTTGTTATCTCTTTTATCGCAGATCATGGAAAAACGAATCAAAAACCGCATTCCCTGCAAAAAATAAGGGCTCGATTATAGGAGGATAAAAATGAATTGCACAGATTGAATAACTTTTTTTTTAAAAAACTGTGGCAAAAAAGTTATAAATTATCGATCTAATCACATTTTTAACGTTTCCCATACTCAAACTGAAAAATGAGAATAAAAAAGAACCGTAATGAAACGCTATTAATAATTCTTTTATCTTTATTAAAAAGCGTATTTTAGTTAAAAATCTCTCGGTTCTTGTTTATCTCATCGTTTCAGTTTAACGGAATATAAAATTAACCATATCCGTTTGACCACTTAAATCAAGCACCGATAATTGGTATTTACCTCGTTTCTCTAGTAAATAAGAGAACGTTTCACCATTTTCAGTCTTTCCTATTTGTTCGCCATTTAAAAACCACCATTGCATACCACTTCCACCTTGCGTAGAAACGGTTATTTCAAGATTAGTTTCACTGGGTAATGGTCTTAGTAAATCACCCGCACGAATACCTGAAATAAACAAGGGAATAATATCCTCTTTAATTGGTGGACAAGTTTCAGAAATCGGTGGCAGTCGTTTTGCTCTACGCTCTTTTTCAGGCAACCATGCTTCTAATGCTATCGGCCATAAGGCGATATCTTTTAACGTTGCATTAAGGCAATTAGGTCCTGTGCGTTTACCTTCATTATCTAACCAAATTTTTTCGTTGATCCCCAAAATACCTTCTTGGCTATCATTTAATAAAGTTGGTGGAATGGTGTCATCTAAGATCCAACTTCGACGACTGACTCTACAATTGCTATCTTCTTTTGGTAATGCCTTACCTGTTGGCCAACAAATGGTTGCAGCGGTTACACTACTAGGGCGTAGATCTGTCGGTGGCCGCTGTTTATTTTGGTAGAAATAGCCTGTTAGTAAGTTATTAACTTGATTCATAATAGGTACAGCTGTTGCAAAACCAAATTGTCCTGCAACCGGAGTACCATCAGGCCTTCCAACCCAAACGCCAATGGTATAACGTGCGTTCACTCCAATAGACCATGCATCTCGATAGCCATAACTAGTACCTGTTTTCCAAGCCAAAGGAACTACAGGCGAAATTGCACTATCTGGACGAGGCCTAGCTTCTCCTGCCAAAATACGCCTTGTGATCCACGCGGAACCTGGTGACATTAATACCCGATTCTCGATTATCTGTTCTGGTTTAAAACGTAAAGGTGCTGTTTTTCCTTGCCTTGCCAGCGCACTAAAGGCGGAAACAAGTTCATCCATACGTGTTGCTGTTCCCCCTAAAATCAGAGCTAAATTAGGTTCTGAGCCATAAGGAAAGCGCATTTCAAGGTGATTATGTCGCAATTTTGCTGCAAATTTCTTGGCACCATACACTTCAATAAGTTGTACTGCCGGTAGATTCAAAGAACGACTTAAGGCTTCGCTGGCACTGACTGCACCATTGAAACCAGAGTCAAAATTGCCGGGGCGATAATTATCAAATCGACGAGGTACATCTTGTAAGAGTGATTCCGCATGAATAAGCCCTTCATCTAATGCAAGTGCATAAATAAAAGGTTTTAATGTTGAACCTGGCGAGCGCCATGCACTAATCATATCGACATGGCCAAAGCGCGAATTGTCATTAAAATCCGCAGAGCCGACATACCCTTTGACACTCATATCTGTATGATCAACCACTAAAATAGCTAAGGATGTTTTATCCGCTAGCTGATATTTCCATTGATTGGCAATATCTTCAAGTTGTCGTTGAATATTGATATCAATCGTTGTTGTTATAACAGGCTCTCGCTTTTCGTTATACATACGACGAGCAAGCAATGGCGCCAATTGTGGCGTTTGTCTTGGTGCTAATAAAACCTGTTCTTCTTTTATTTCATCAACTTTTTCTTGTGACCATATTTGATACTCTGCCAGCCTATCAAGCACTTTATCGCGAGCAGCTTGAGCTCGTTCAGGGTATCTATCAGGTCGTAAACGACTTGGTGCTTGTGGCAATACCGCCATTAATGTTGCTTCACCTGCAGACAAATCAGCAGGTGATTTACCTAAATAAGCCCAACTTGCCGCACCAATACCTTCTAAAGTACCGCCAAAAGGTGCTCTATTGAGGTAGATCTCCAAAATTTCGTCTTTTGAGTAATACCATTCTAATTGCAAGGTACGCCAAAGCTGTTTGATTTTTCCGCTCAAAGTTCGGGAGTGTGGATCAATCAGTCGAGCCACTTGCATCGATAACGTACTTCCTCCTGAGACAATCCTTCCTGAGCTTAAGTCTTGCCATGCCGCTCGTAATATTGCCATTGGGTTAACACCGGGATGTTGATAAAACCAACGGTCTTCATAGGTGATAAGAGCATCTAAATATTCAGGAGAAACATCTGCAAGTTTGACATGATAACGCCACACCCCCTCTTTATCAGCAAAACGCCAAAGAGGTGTGCCATCTTGCGCCGTGACAATAGTTGCTATTTGAGGTTCAGGATCAGGGAGAGGCCAAGTTTTATCTGCGATCCAGACTAAAATGGGGGTTACAAACAGAAAAATAATGATAACAGCAATAAGCCGTTTATATCCTAGTTTCATTCAATCACTCAAAGGAAGAAGCCCTTTCCGAAGAAAGGGCTACAAGATTTAAGGAACAATATCAATCTTGGTTTCTGTTGAACCTATTGCTCGCCAATAAGGCACATACATTGATTCAACTTGTGGAGGTGGTACTTGATAGCTACCCGGTGTAACTGCTCTTGCTAAATAGAGTAATGTTGTCGGACGATATCTGTCTACAGAAACCGCAGCAACAAATCGATCATCACGATATTCAAGGTGCTTAATATTAGCTTGCCCCATATCGTCGATAAACTCCTGTAAGTCAGCCGCACTATCACTCAAGCTTGCACTGCTTGATGCTAAGTTTTGATTTTCAATTTCAAGACCCGCAGGTAATAAATCAACAACCAAAGCATCAGGAACATCTCTATCTGCTGAAACTTCTAGTTTCACCACCAGCATTTCACCACTTTGTAAACGATTTGGATGAACGCGATTTCCTTTCAAGTCGTAGTAACTACGATGAACATTTAACACATTACTATAAGGTGCTGGAGCCACTTTCGGATAGCCTACGATATTCATGCGTGAATAAATCGCAGCACCACCACGGTTGTTTAGTTCCAACCCTTCTTGTAATTGCGTTGATGTTAATGTTTCATTCACCGCGCGATCGCTACTGATTGCAGGGATTTGACGATTTACAGCGACCTCCCAAGGTTGCTCAGACATATTAATAAAGAAGCGCCCCGCAAGATATAAAGAGTTGCTTTCTTGTGTTGAGAACCATTCACGACTCGTTAAGTTATCTGATAACGTAATCACACTTGCATCACGAGATTGTGTTTCAAGATTATTTTCACTTAATAAAGCAATAATTAACGCTTGGTCACGAATAACGCTACCGTAATCACCTAACCCATAATTATATTTACGAGTTGTTGTCACACCTTCTGCAATTAAACCTTCTGCACGACTGTTATCACCCATCAATTTTAACGCAATGCCTAATTGAACTAACGCCAAACCACTACCAGCATCATTTCGCTCAAGATAAAGACGACGTAATTCACCTAAAGGTGCTTTTTGCTGATTCGCTAATACAAGTGCTGCATATGCTCTGGCAGAGAAACGGGCAGCATCTTGGTTAACCGCATATTCATAGTTAACCAAGCTTTTATCTTGTAAATAACGCAATAAGCGATCGTTGGCACGTTTTAATGGTTCCGCTGGAACAGCATAACCTTGTTGTGAAGCACGGAATAAAAAGTCAGTGGCATAGGCTGTTAGCCAATACTCTTCACGTCCATCTTGGTTCCATAAAGAGAATCCTCCCTCTGCTTTTTGCATTGTCAGCAGGTGGGCGATACCTTTTTCAATTGCCACTTTTCTATCAGCATCAGTTTGCGTTTTGATCCCTAATTGCTTCAACTCTTTTTCTGTTGAATATAAAGAAGGATAAAGCCCGCTGACAGTTTGCTCTAAGCAACCATAAGGATAAGCAAACAACTCTCTGACATAACGTGCAATCTGTAATGGAGGACGGCTTGTCAGTAATAATTCACCTTCAAGCGTTGAGTTATTAAAACGATTTAAAACGTCTGTTGGCAAACTCCACGTCTCACCATCTTGTAACGTGCTTGCATAATGAAGTGTTTCTGCCGGATAAGCAGGACGAACACCTATATTCCATGTGTTGTGGTAAGGCTTAATTTCTTCACCAGGTACTTTAATACCATAAATAGACAGCGAGAATTCGCCTTGACCAAAGCCATGTTTCGCTTTTACTGGGATCTGAACTTGGGTACGTTCACCTTTTGTCAGCGATACTGTTTTACTTTCTGCACCACCTAATCCTACCAGACCAGAAGCTGTGTAATTTAACGTGATAGATTGTGCGTCATCCGTTAGATTGGTTAAATCTAAAGACAACAGTGCATTATCACCACCCGCCATAAATCGAGGCAATGAAAGTTGAGTCACTAAAGGTGCCGCAATAACCACTTTACCTTCTTGACTACCGAATTTATCAGCTGTCCAAGCTTGCGCCATTAAACGAACTTCGCCATTAAATTCAGGAATAGGTAAAGAAACTTCTCCCTCGCCTTGGGCATTTAATTTTACAGGTGCTGTTTGTTGAGCAATGATTTGCACATCGGTTAATGGTTTTTTACCACCACGAGATAGCGCAGCAGCTTCACCACCATCACCACCAAAGCGCAGATTCGCTAAACGACCTTGCCCTTCAATTAATTGCCCATAAACATCATATTGATCGATGCTGTAACGTTTACGACCAAAGAAGGCATCGTAAGGATCTGGCGTTTTATACTCTGTAATATTTAATACACCCGTGTCTACCGCAGAAACTAAAACATTAATGTTTTCAGGTAATGGCTGGCCTGCAACTGGATTCGCTTTAATGCGGATTTTTAAATCTTGATTTGGACGAATTTTTTCAGGTGCATCAAGTGAAATATCAATCCGACGGTTTTTATCCTGTAATGGTAAATGTAAAATACCAACAGCACGTTTTACAGTCGCTTGTTTTGACGTATCACCAGGCCTTACAACAACAGATGTCAGATAGAGATCGTGTCTTGCCCATTCTTTATTAATAGGCACTTCAACATCGAGTCCTTTTTCTGGCACATCAATTTCTTGCCACCATAAAGGCCCATTACTTGATTCTAATAAGACATAACCTTTGCCCGGATGAGGTGCGACAATGTTTAACTTCACTTTCTCGCCTGGTAAATAACCTTCTTTATCCAGTTTAAGTTTAACTTGGTCTGGTCTTACCGCTCCTGTTCCACCAGTGTTATCCATCCAAGAATATCCCGCCCAGAATCGTAAGCTACTGACTAATTCTGTTTTAGGATCGACCACTTCAATACGGTAAGAACCCCATTCAACAGGGAAGGCCACTTTTGCTGTGCCATCTTTTGCTATTTTGATGGTTTGTTCATCCATTTGCAGATCTTTTTCGTTATAGCCCGATTCCCAGCCATTCGAACTAGACCAACGCCAATAATAATCATGGCGCTCATAGATAAACTTCACTTTAAGATCGTTTGCAGGGAGTTTTTTACCGTCTTGATCTGTATAGACAATTTCAAATTCAGCCATTGAGTTTTCATCAACGCTGTAACCTGATTTATATTTATCTGTACGGTAGTCATAAACTTCTTTTTTAGGGAAGACTGGACGAATACCAGCAAGATGAGTGGCAGGCCAAACAGCTTGCTGATAACGGCGAGTAACCGGGCGCCCACCAGCTTCGAGCAAGCTTGCTTGTAAAATAATATTAATTGGTGATTTCAGTTCAGCATAGCGATCACTATCAACACTTAATTCACCTTGTCCGTCAGAGTCTAAATTAAGTTCAAACTCATCCAATAAACGGCTGAAATTTTCATCTTTTACGGTACCAAATTCATAGCCAGGTAATTTACTGACCGCTTCACGAGAAGCTTTTAAGAAGACTTGTCCTTGTAAGCGATTATCGGCTGCTGGTGCACCATAAAGGTAACGCCCTTCAAGATCAAAATAAGCATCATTACCACTAAGTAGGATGCCTTTTTTACCCGTGATGACTAATGCCATTCGCTCTGGCATAAAGTCTTCAACCTGAAATTCATAGAACCGAGGCGTTCCATCACCGATATCAAAACGCAAAGTACGTGTACCAGTATTTTCATCAGCAGGAATAGCTAATTTTAACTGGTAGAGTCCATTTTCAGGCTGCCATACAAAACTACGTGACACTTGGCCATCTGTTTTGAGTAAATCCACTTTAACGGGTTGCTCTTTAATTGGATTACCGTCGCCATCGCGCAGTAACGCATTAACAATTAAAGTTTCACCTGGACGATAAAGATCACGAGGGCCAAAAGCAAAAAACTGTTTGCTATAACCTTGAGGGCCACCGATATCAAACTCAGAAAGATCAAGCGCAGGTTTACGCAAATCAATCATACTAGTTTGACCATCACGAATAGCCATTAATAAACGCGCTTTATCACTTTTCTCAAGTGTGGCATGTCCTTGGCTATCTGTTTGCGCTTTGGAGATTAAACCGCCTTTTTCATCTAATAAACGGATTTCTACTTCATTTAACGCAGAACCATTTTTAAGTGATTGGGTGAAAACATCTAACGAATCAAGATAACTATGCATCGACAATCCGATATCACTAAAAGTGAATACCGTAGCTGGCACCGTATACGAATATTTACCAGCTTGTTGCATTACAGCAATATAGGCGCCTTCTTTTTTCAGAGCATCTATTGATTTTAATGGTAACAATACATTTTCACGGGTGTTTTTTTCTGTATTTAACTCAAAACGACCGGTATAAACCAAATCAGCTTGAGATAAAAATTCATCAGATTCCCAATAGTTAATGTTAGAACGACTTTCCCATTGCGTTAAAAATTGAGCCAATTGCTCGTCTTTTACACGGAAAAAGTTAACATCTACTTGATCCACATTTAAGGCAATAATAGGTAAGCCTTCCGCAGCATCAAATGGTAATAACGACCCTTTACTAGTAAATCCAACTGAAGGGAAAATTTCTTCTGTGGTTAATTTCTGGCTAAAAGGTGTTGTTAATGTACGTTCATTAATACCTTTGATTTTATCATCAATGGTTAAATTCAATTCTGTTGATGGTGGCAAATGACGAAAACGCAACTCCATCAAGTTGTCTGATAACTCCCACGCACCTTCTAGTTTTCCTTTTTTGGTATCAACAAGATGAATAACGTTATCAAACTTTTGGTCTGGATCAAGAGGTACAGAGAAAGTCACCACCATAGTACTTGCACCATCACGTTGCAGTTCTGATGCATCTAATACAGTGACATCTTTTCCTGCAAAACGCATAGCCAACTCATCACGAACTTCTTTGCTTTTTAATGCAGTTTCATTATTCGTTTTTGTTGTAACTGCTGATCTTTCGCTAGTTTGAGTGGCAGTATCTGGTGTATTTTGAGCTGTGTTTTTTTGCTCAGTTGTTTGTACGTTTTGCGCTTTGTCTGTTGATGACGAGCTTTCATCAGCTTTGTCATCACACCCACTCAGTGCCAACGCAGACGCCAATACAACAGCAAGTGAGCACCAACGATAGCCTCTCTTTTCTGTATATTGTCTAAATTGGTTTTGATTCATATCCATTTCCTTTAAATTCAACCCCTGAATAATGCGATGTTTTATGCAGGCCGGGCAGAGATAATATAGATTTTTCTTTGTTCTAATAAGATAAAAAATAACAATATTGACTATATTTTATCGAATATAATGAAGTTCTTTACAGGGAAAAGTCGCGCTATTTTTACACCAAAAATAAAAATCTGATAAAACAATGCATTATATAAAAATGCAAACAATTTGCTAAATTAGTCAATATTCTATTATAGGATAAAAAAAAGCGATATCTGATGAGATATCGCCTAAATTTAGAGGGTGAAATTAACTATCCAAATTCACTATCGGGATACCTTTTCTTAAGAATCCCCCAAGTTTGCGTTGATAAAAAGGTGATACGTGGTGGATCATAAAATGGCTCACTCCTTTTTCCTCTTTATTCACAAAACAAAAATCTAAGGATTGCCCTTCTTCTAAATATTCAAAAGCCGATTCAGCTGCTTGTGGGAGTATCTGCGCAATCACATCTTCTTCGCCAGTTATCTCTAAACCAATAAGATAAAATTCCTCTTCATTATCTTGCTCCTGAGCATTAACAATAAAGGCACGGCGAATTGGTTTATGTTCACCAAAAAACTCGCTAAGTGCGGATGTTAATTTTTCAGGTTGTGGCTCTAAAACACTTAACTTCAAAGAAGAACCTTCAACAGAAACAATTTCTTGTGTCTCAAATTGTTCAGATACACCCATTACAAACTCCAAATCCAATAATGTTTATTATTTTGCTTTTGCTAATAACAGATTTGCGATAGAACGCACGCCATAACCTGTCGCACCGGCAGCCCATTGTTCTACAGACGATTTTCTGTAAGTTGCTGAACAGTCGATATGTACCCAACCTTTTTTATAGTTAGTGACAAAATGCGATAAAAAAGCGGCTGCTGTGCTTGCTCCCGCAGTATGCGAAGGTGCTGCAATATTATTCAGATCAGCAAAGCTTGAAGGCAATTGGCTACGGTGGAAATCAGCTAATGGTAAACGCCAGAACAGCTCATTTTCTTGTTCAGCACTTGCTAATAATTCAGCCGCTAATTTATCATCAAAACTTAGTACTGAATGATAGTCATTACCCACAGCAACTTTAGCTGCACCGGTTAATGTTGCTGCATCAATGATAAGTTCTGGCGCAATATTACTTGCATCAATTAAGCCATCAGCTAGCACTAAACGGCCTTCCGCATCTGTATTCATGATTTCGACTGATTTGCCATTACGGTAACGAATGATATCACCCAGCTTAAAGGCATTACCGCTAACCATGTTATCTGCGATACACAGCAGTAGTTTCACACGTTTATTTAAACCACGAGTAATAGCTAATGCTAAAGCACCCGCTAATGTTGCTGCACCACCCATGTCTGCTTTCATTGAATTCATAGATGATGAAGGTTTGATACTATAACCACCTGAATCGAAGGTGATACCTTTACCTACTAGACATGCAAATACAGGGGCATTGCTATCTTGAGTCGGATTAAAATCTAATGCTAAATAGACAGGATCACGAGAAGAACCGCGACCTACTGTATAAATGCCGGCATAGTTTTGATCGCGTAGATCAGCGCCTTTAGTGATCTTATAACTGATATCTTCTTTATCAAGACCACAGAAAAGATCAACAGTACGCTGTGCCAGTTGCTCTGGGCCTAATTCTTCAGCTGGCGTATTAATTGTGTCTCTAACCCAATCAACGATACGAATACGTGATTCTAATTCGTGTTTATCCGCTTCGCTTAATTGTGGCCATTCGATAGAACGAGCGCCTTTAGGTGCTCTAAAACCTAACCAAAAAGCCCAGCTACGCTCTATATCCCAGCCTTCACCCACAAGAGCAACATTACGAATACCTTGGCTATCAACTTTACGTCCACCACGTTGAATAGCACCTAAACGGTTTTCTTCCGTTAAGTGGATTGTCATGCCTGTTTCGCAAGTGCTAATTAGTGCTTTATCACCCCAACATGCTGCTGCAGGTTCATTAGACAGCATGATAGGCATAATTTGTTTATTCATTTATTATCTCACTTATTATTACTGGTGACAGTTAACCTATTCAGACTACCAGATATTTACCTTTTAGCGTGATCAATTTACTGCAAAAATCCAGAGACCACGATCACCATCAATTGATATTAAGCTCTTGCATTGTATTCTTCGGAATATCTCTCATAACAAAAACTCAAGGCATCCCTCTTTAGAGTTATTGATAACGCGCTCAGTCTATTCAACTCAGACGCCATAATGCAAAAAGACCAGCAGTTAGCCAGTCTTTTCCATTTATAGTGCAATCAATTATTCAAATTCATCAAGCCAAACAAGCAAAATAGCTTCAAGAATTTTTTCATTAGATTTTTGTGGATCGTCATCAAAACCGTCTAAATTACAGATCCACTGATGCATATCTGTAAAGCGCACAGTTTTAGGATCAGTGTCAGGGTAAAGATCAAATAATGCTTCCCCTATTTCACGAGTATCACTCCATTTCATACTTGGCTCCTAAAATTAGTGCTCTCTTGCATGGTTAATCGAATATTTAGGGATCTCAACGACTAAATCTTCGTCAGTCACTTTAGCTTGGCAACTTAAGCGACTTTCAGGCTCTAAGCCCCATGCTTTATCTAACATGTCGTCTTCAAGCTCAGAGCTCTCTTCCAGTGAATCAAAACCTTCACGCACTACACAGTGACAAGTTGTACATGCACAAGACATTTCACAAGCATGTTCAATCTCAATACCGTTGCGTAATGCAACATCTAGAATAGATTCACCTTCTGTTGCGTCAACAACAGCACCTTCAGGGCACAGTGTGCTATGGGGTAAAAATACAATTTTAGGCATAGTTATATCTCATCCACAGAATGACCTGCCAACGCTTGGCGAATAGATGAATCCATTCGACGCGCTGCAAAATCCTGAGTTTGCTTATCCAGTAGTTTAATCGCGTTTTCAATAGCAACAGGATCTGTTCCTTCAACGCTCTCTATTAAGGTATCTACAACTTTGTCGATAGCGGTTTTCTCATCTTCATTTAGCAGATGAGCATCTTCTTCTAATGCCGCTGTTAAACTTTCTAACACACGTGCTGCTTCGACTTTTTGCTCGGCTAGGCGACGAGCTTGTAAATCTTCTTGGGCATTTTCCATCGAAGATTGGATCATCTTAGCGATTTCAGTATCACTAAGACCATAAGAGGGTTTAACTTGTACTGAGGCTTCAACGCCCGTTGATTTTTCCATAGCACTGACACTAAGTAAGCCATCAGCATCAACTTGGAATGTCACACGAATATGAGCACCACCTGCGGCCATCGGCGGAATACCACGTAATGTAAAACGTGCAAGAGAACGACAATCACTAACTAATTCACGCTCACCTTGAACAACATGAACACTCATTGCTGTTTGACCATCTTTAAATGTCGTAAACTCTTGCGCTCTGGCAACAGGGATCGTGGTATTGCGAGGGATTACTTTCTCAACTAATCCGCCCATTGTTTCAAGACCAAGAGAAAGTGGAATAACATCTAGCAATAGCATTTCACTATCAGGTTTATTACCCACTAAAATATCAGCCTGAATTGAAGCGCCAATAGCTACGACTTTGTCAGGATCGATAGATGTTAGTGGTTCACGTTTAAAATAGTCGCCAACCATTTGACGAACTAATGGAACTCGTGTCGACCCCCCAACCATAACCACTTCTAGAACTTCATCAATGTCAACATCTGCATCTTTTAAAGCACGGCGAACAGACAACAATGTACGCTTCACCAATGATTGAATTAATGATTCAAACTCAGCACGAGTAATTTCACCTTTCCAACCATTAATACTGATATCAGCAACATCATTATCACTTAATGCAATTTTAGTTTCTGATGCTACATCCAGTAGTTGGCGTTGTAATATCGCATCTTTTTGATAGCCAAAACCTGCGCGTTCTCTTATCCAATCCGCCAACATCATATCAAAATCGTCGCCACCTAAAGCGGTATCACCACCGGTTGCCAAGACTTCAAAAACACCTTTGGTTAAACGTAAAACGGAAATATCAAAAGTACCACCGCCTAAATCATAAACAACAATGGTACCCTCTTTTCCTGAATCTAAACCATAAGCAATAGCGGCTGCTGTTGGTTCATTTAATAAACGTAAAACATGTAATCCTGCACGGCGAGCTGCTTCTTTTGTACCTTGACGTTGAGCATCGTCAAAATAGGCTGGTACAGTGACCACTACACCATCAAGTTCGCCACCTAATGATTGCATTGCACGTTCTGCCAATGTTTTTAATATGTCAGAAGAAACTTGAATAGGATCGACAATACCTGCCGCTGTTTTAATTAACGGTAAACCATTGTCATTTTCATGAAAATGATAAGGAAGATTAGGATAACGGCTTGTCACATCACTTAGTGAGCGACCCAACATTCTTTTAATTGAGCTTATCGTGTTAGCAGGATCTTTTTCTGCTTCTTTTTTAGCATTCCAACCAACGTTGATATGATCAACTTGATACTGCACAACAGATGGCAATAAATAGCGACCTTCGCTGTCTGAAAGCGCTTCGGCTTGCCCACTACGTACAGTGGCAACTAATGAGTGTGTCGTTCCTAAATCAATACCCGCAGCAAGTCTGCGCTGGTGTGGCGCAGGTGTTTGACCTGGTTCACTAATTTGTAATAATGACATAACAGTTTCCCTTAAGACTCGTCAAACAGGCGTTCTTCTAACTGCTCTACTTGTTCTTTAAGTTTAGTTAAAAAACGTATTTTTCTGACACAATCAGCAGCAACACTCCAATTATGGCTATTTATCATTGTTACCATTTCATCAAAACGAACTATATAGTTTTTATCTAAACGTGAAGAGAAATCGGATAATAAAACAGCAACATTAGCACTATATTCAATGTTATCGAGCTCTTCTCTTAATGCTAATTGTTCCATTAGAAACACAGTATCTTGCATCGTTTGTTGTTCATTAGCGATATCGATACCGTGCAAAGAGAGCATATATTCAGCTCTAGAGATTGGATTTTTTAAGGTCTGATAAGCCTGATTAATAGTGGAGGCAAACGAAACAGCTTGAGCCTGTTCTTTATCAGATTTACCAGCAAAACGATCTGGGTGATACTGACGTTGCATTTCTTGATAACGTGTAGCAAGTTGCTGTTTATCAATATCAAAGCGATTAGGCATGCCTAATAGTGTGAAATAGTCCATACATCTACTCTTGGATTAATTAACGTTAATACCGTGTTTTAACACAAATTACACTGTAAAGCTTTCACCACAACCACACTCATTGGATACATTGGGGTTGTTAAACTTAAAGCCTTCGTTTAATCCTTCTTTGACGAAATCAAGCTCAGTTCCATCTAAATAGACCATGCTTTTACCATCAATGATAACTTTCACACCTTTGTCTTCAAAAACAGTATCTTCGTCATTGATGACATCAGCAAATTCAAGAACATAAGCCATTCCAGAACAACCGGATGTTCTTACGCCTAAACGTAAACCTTCACCTTTACCTCGATTAGACAGGAAAGAGCGAACACGATTAGCGGCGGATTCTGTAAGGGAAATTGACATGGCACACCTCACTCATAAAGAACGAAAGCGGATACTGAAAAAAAGTTTCAGCATCCGCCAATATTTTATTTTTTTATTATAAAAGACAATTACTTGCCTTGGCGTTTGCTTTTATAGTCTGCAATCGCTGCTTTTATTGCATCTTCTGCAAGAATTGAACAGTGAATTTTCACTGGTGGTAATTCTAATTCTTCTGCAATTGCGGTGTTCTTGATGGATTCGGCTTCATCTAATGTTTTGCCTTTCATCCATTCTGTAACCAGTGAACTTGATGCAATCGCTGAACCACAACCATAAGTTTTAAAACGCGCATCTTCAATTACGCCGTTATCATCAACTTTGATTTGCAGTTTCATGACATCACCACAAGCAGGTGCGCCTACCATACCACTTCCTACAGAAGGGTCGTTGTTATCAAATGAGCCCACATTACGAGGGTTTTCATAATGATCAATTACTTTATCGCTATAAGCCATGATTTAACTCCTGAAAACGTCTGATTAATGGTGAGACCATTCGATACTGTTGATATCAACACCTTGTTTATGCATATCCCAAAGTGGCGAAAGATCACGTAGGCGACCAATAGCACTGTGGATTTGTTTAATTGCATAATCTATTTCTTCTTCTGTTGTGAAACGGCCCAGGGAGAAGCGAATAGAACTGTGTGCAAGTTCATCTGTTAATCCTAAAGCACGCAGTACATAAGAAGGTTCTAAACTTGCTGAAGTACAGGCTGAACCTGAAGAAACAGCAAGATCTTTCAGTGCCATCATTAATGATTCGCCTTCAACATAGTTGAAACTTACATTAAGAATATTTGGCGCAGTGTGTTCTAAAGAACCGTTGATATAAACTTCTTCAATATCTTTAATGCCATTCCATAAACGTAAACGTAATTCGTTTAAGCGTTTAGTTTCATCAGCCATTTCTTCTTTCAAAATACGGTAAGCTTCGCCCATACCTACAATTTGGTGAACGGCTAATGTACCTGAACGCATACCACGCTCATGTCCACCACCGTGCATTTGTGCTTCTAAACGAATGCGTGGTTTACGGCGAACATAAAGCGCACCGATACCCATAGGGCCGTATACTTTATGCGCAGAAAGAGAAAGTAAATCAACTTTTAACTTAGAGAGATCAATAGGTAACTTACCAACGCTTTGTGTTGCATCTACGTGGTAAATAATCCCTTTGCTACGGCATAATTCACCGATAGCCGCAATATCTTGAACAACACCAATTTCGTTATTTACATGCATGATAGAAACTAAAATAGTATCTTCACGCATTGCTTCTTCTAGTTCTTTCAGGTCAATCAGACCATCACTTTTTGGTGCTAAATAAGTGACTTCAAAACCTTCACGCTCAAGTTGACGACAAGTGTCTAAAATGGCTTTATGCTCGGTTTTTGAAGTGATGATGTGCTTACCTTTTTTCTGGTAAAAGTTAGCAACACCTTTTAGTGCGAGGTTATCAGCTTCAGTTGCACCTGATGTGAATACAATTTCACGAGGATCAGCACCGATTAAATCAGCAATCTGATTACGTGCAATATCAATAGCTTCTTCTGCTTGCCAACCAAAACGGTGTGAACGAGAGGCTGGGTTACCAAAAATGCCATCAATAGTTAGGCATTGCATCATTTTTTCAGCAACTCGCGGATCAACAGGAGTGGTTGCTGAATAATCTAGATAAATGGGTAATTTCATTGCTCACTAACTCCAAAGACGACGGATCTTCTTTAATAATTTTGTTTTTGCCTACCTAGAGATCGCCGTTAAACTCGCATATTAACAATGGTTTCTTGTAAACGACCATTGATAGCATGGCGTTTTTCATTGTCTTGACGATCGGCGACATCCATAACCTCTTCGTTATTCACTAACTCTTCAAGGCTGATACTGCTTAGGAAACTGGTTATACGATCACTTAAATCACGCCACAAAGTATGAGTCAGGCAACGATCGCCACCTTGACAACCTTCTTTGTTACCCTGACAACGGGTAGCATCGACAGATTCATCAACCGCAGAAATAACTTGAGCAACAAAAATTTGCCCAGCATCACGGCCTAATAAATAGCCGCCACCAGGGCCTCGAACACTTGCAACTAGTTCATTTTTGCGCAAACGCGAGAAAAGCTGCTCAAGATAAGAAAGGGAAATCCCTTGACGCTCTGAAATATCGGCGAGGGGAACAGGGCCTTGCTGTGAATGCAATGCAACATCAAGCATTGCAGTAACTGCGTAACGCCCTTTTGATGTCAGTCTCATAACAAATACTCCGTGGTGAACAATAATCAAATTGTGTCATTCCCGAGTAATTTAGTCAACTATTTATCCGAGTGTTTTAGTCAAGTATTATACTCAGCCCAAAGTTGACTTAAGTTAATCAACTTTACCCTCTATTTCTTAGCCCATTTCTCAACTGACGTTAAAATACCACGTAAGATATGAAGCTCTTGTGTTTCTGGGCGTGCACGCGTAAATAGACGGCGTAAACGGCTCATCACTTGCCCTGGATGTTTAGGACGAATAAAGCCTGATTCATTCAGCACCTGTTCTAAATGAACATAAAAACGTTCAATATCATCAGCAGGTGGATAATCAATCTCTGATGGGGTATTTTCCTCTTGTTTTTCTTCTTGGGCAAGTGCTGCCATACGAATTTCATAACAAACAAGTTGAACTGCCATCGCTAAATTTAAAGAACCATATTCTGGATTAGTCGGAACATATAGATGAAAGTCACATTTTTGTAATTCTTCATTGGTTAAACCTGTGCGTTCACGACCAAAAATTACTGCAACTGGCTTATTTTTAGCTTCCATAACACAACGCTCGCCACATTCACGGGGGGCAAGCATGGGCCAAGAAAGAGTGCGACTGCGAGCGCTTGTTCCAATCACTAAACCACAACCTTCAATCGCTTCATCGATACTATTAACAATGTGTGCATTGCCAATAACATCACTTGCACCTGCTGATAGGGCAATAGAATGTGAATCTGGTTTTTCTTTCGGATTAACAAAATAAAGGTTGGTCAATCCCATGGTTTTCATAGCTCGAGCTGTAGAGCCCATATTGCCTGTATGTGAGGTCTCTACAAGGATGATGCGAATATTTTCTAACATTGATTTCTTGTTAATTGCTTTGTGATCCATCTATTTTATCACAAATGTAGCCAGAAACACGAATGCCTGTTATACTCTCGCACGTTTTTTATCCCCGTTCTTTAACATCTTGTGGAAGATAACCATGCATCCGATGCTGAATATTGCCATACGTGCCGCACGTAAGGCTGGTAATTTAATCGCCAAAAATTACGAAAATCCTGAATCTGTAGAAACTAATCAGAAAGGTACCAATGATTTTGTCACTAATGTTGACCGTGACGCAGAACAAGCAATCATTGAAATCATCCGTAAGTCTTATCCAAAACACACCATTATTACGGAAGAAAGTGGCGAGTTACTCGGTGAAGATCACGACATACAATGGGTTATTGATCCACTTGATGGCACGACTAACTTCATTAAACGTCTTCCACACTTCTCTGTTTCTATCGCTGTACGCATTAAAGGCCGTACTGAAGTGGCAGTTGTTTATGATCCTATGCGTAACGAGTTATTTTCAGCTGTTCGCGGTCAAGGCGCTCAATTAAATGGTTATCGTCTGCGTGGCTCTAATGCCCGTGATTTAGATGGTGCTGTTCTTGCTACTGGTTTTCCATTCAAAAGCAAACAACATTCAGCCGCTTATATGAACATGTTAGGTAAACTGTTTGTTCCTTGTGCTGATTTCCGTCGTACAGGCTCAGCTGCATTAGATTTAGCTTATGTTGCCGCTGGCCGTGTTGACGGTTTCTTTGAAATTGGCTTAAAACCTTGGGATTTCTTAGGTGGTGAGTTAATTGCTCGTGAAGCAGGTGCTATCGTTTCTGACTTTACTGGTAACCACGGCTATCTCCAAACAGGTAATATTGTTGCTGGTAACCCACGTGTCGTTAGAGCATTATTAGCTGAAATTCGTAGCGAATTAACGGATGCATTAAAACGTTAATTGTGTCGATACCTATAATGGCGGCTGTATAGCTGTATAAAAGAAAAAGACCATCCAGTTATGGTCTTTTTTATTGTCTATATGTTTTTAGTTGTTAACTATTTTGAGGTTTGACTTTAGGTCTGATAAACATCGCTGGGATCGTTAACGCTGCCATTAACCAGAAGATCAATGATTCTTGATTTGGGAGCTTCTCATATAGCCAGCCCGATATAATCGTCATAATAGCTATACTTCCTCCCATTGCTAAAGCAGAATACACAGCTTGCAAACGAATAATTTCGTGTTCTTGACGGGCGCTAATAAAACGCATTGCAGCCAAATGACATACTGTAAACGTACCACTATGTAAGATTTGAACGACAATAAGTGCAGGTAATGCGGTAAAACTCCCCATTAATCCCCAACGTAAAAGCCCAGCAAAAGCAGAAAGTAACAGCAGATCCCTTGCACTCCACCGGCGGAATAAACGGTGACTAAGCATAAAAACGATGACTTCAGATACCACACCTAATGACCAAAGATAGCCAATTGTTGCAGTGTCATACCCTGCTTTTTCCCAATAAAGCGCGCTAAAGCCATAATAGGCCGCATGCGCGCCTTGCAATAGAGAAACACATAACAAAAAGCGCCAAACAGGCCCATCAGAAATGAGTTTCATAAAAGACACATTACTGTGTTTTGCTTTTTTCACCTTACCTTGAGGCATGACTTTAGGACGAAGCATCGATGTAAGGAATAATGCAAGGGTACTGGCAATCAACCCATAAAGAATGATGGGATGCCCAAAAGCATCAATTAAAATCCCTAACAATGATGAACTAATAATAAAAGCAATAGAGCCCCAAACACGGATTTTTCCATAATCAAAGGGGAACTGTTTTTGCCAAGTTCCAGCCAAGGAATCCCCTAAAGGCACCATAGGTGAAAAGAATACGTTAAATCCAGTCATCACAAAGAATAACCATGCCCAATGGCTGCCCATCATAAATGCAACAGTAAAGAGTAATGAGAGAAAGGCGAATAGTCGTAATGCAGTGATAAGTTTTGATGGATCTTTTACTGCAGGCGTTAAGATGAGGCTACCGACAAAACGTGCAGTTAAACCTACACCTAATAACAGACCTATCATTGCAGGATCGACACCCTCTCCTTTTAGCCATATTGACCAAAAAGGTAAAAAGATACCGTACGAGAAGAAATACGTAAAATAATCTAAGGCAAGCCACAGTGTTGATGGAATAACCATCCAATCCCCCATTTTTAAGATGCAAAAAAACCCGCCAAGAACAAGTTCTCGAAGCGGGCTTGTACAACGGGTTTTATTATATCGTTACAAACTTATGCGTAAACTGGAAATTTAGCGCAGATATCCAAGACTTTTTGTTTCACTTTCTCAATGTTCGCTTCATCATTGATATTATCAAGGACATCACACATCCAACCGGCTAATTCACGAGCTTCCGCTTCTTTAAAACCACGACGTGTAATTGCTGGAGAACCGATACGAACACCAGAAGTAACAAATGGGCTACGTGGATCATTTGGCACACTGTTTTTGTTAACAGTGATATTTGCACGACCGAGCGCTGCATCCGCATCTTTACCTGTAATGTCTTTATCAACTAAATCTAATAAAAACAGGTGGTTTTCAGTTCCGCCAGACACTACTTTATAACCGCGTTCTAAGAAAACGTCTACCATTGCTTTCGCGTTTTTAGCAACTTGTTGCTGATAAACTTTAAACTCTGGTTCCATTGCTTCTTTTAATGCAACCGCTTTGCCCGCGATAACGTGCATTAAAGGGCCACCTTGAGAGCCAGGGAACACTGCTGAGTTCAGTTTTTTGTAGAACTCTTCATCTCCACCTTTAGCTAGGATAAGACCACCACGTGGGCCAGCTAATGTTTTATGCGTTGTTGTAGTAACAACGTGAGCATGAGGAACAGGGTTAGGATAAACACCCGCAGCAATCATACCCGCAACGTGCGCCATATCAACAAATAGGTAAGCGCCAATGCTATCTGCGATTTCACGCATTTTTGCCCAATCAACCAAACCAGAATAGGCAGAGAAGCCACCAATAATCATTTTTGGTTGATGTTTTTTAGCTTGAATAGCGATATCTTCGTAATCAATTTTACCTGATTCATCAATACCATAAGGTACGATATTATATAGTTTACCAGAGAAGTTAACTGGTGAACCATGAGTCAAGTGGCCGCCTTGTGCTAAGTTCATACCTAAAACAGTATCACCCGGTTTTAGCAATGCCATATAAACAGCGGCATTCGCTTGTGAACCTGAATGAGGTTGTACGTTAGCATAGTCAGCACCAAATAATGCTTTTGCACGATCGATTGCCAGTTGCTCTACAACATCCACATACTCACAACCACCGTAGTAACGTTTACCCGGATAGCCTTCAGCATATTTATTTGTCAGCTGAGATCCCTGCGCCTGCATAACACGAGGACTGGTATAGTTTTCAGAAGCAATAAGTTCGATGTGCTCTTCTTGACGAGTCACTTCACCTTCCATTGCATTCCATAACTCTGGATCGTAATCAGCAATATTCATTTCACGTTTTAACATTCAGATCTCCTGACTCAGCTAACTTCACTAAAGACAAACTCCCATACGGGAGAAAGAATGGCATACAGTGTAAACTCTTTTTCTTCATTGAGATAGCCCCTAATGAAAAAATACGCAATCGTTTGCCACCCAATCATAACAGCACCTTATTACTTTTTAACAACCTCATTTTATCCTGTGCTTATTCCTCTTTTTGAGGTACATCACGCCTTATTATGCAAACACCCCGCATCATTCTCTAAGATTTGAGATTTTTTGTTAAAAAATAAAAACAGTTATTTACAAAATAATCAAAAAGAGATAAGTTGCATATAAAATGCAATTTATAAAAATTCACAATAAACTGAAAATTTTTCAGGAGCAATTATGTTAGATGCACAAACTATCGCGACAATTAAATCAACAATTCCTCTTATTGCTAAAACAGGCCCTGCATTAACCGCACATTTTTATGATCGAATGTTCTCTCGTCATCCTGAGCTAAAAGATATCTTTACCATGAGCCACCAAAGTAGTGGTGCCCAACGTGAAGCCTTATTTAATGCGATATGCGCTTATGCAATCAATATTGAAAATTTACCTACAATTTTACCTGCAGTCGAAAAAATCGCACAAAAACACGTCAGTTTAAATATTCTTCCTGAGCATTACCCCATCGTAGGTGAAAATTTATTGGCCACAATTGATGAAATGTTTAACCCAGGGCAAGAAGTGTTGGATGCTTGGGGCGCCGCTTATCAAGTGTTAGCGGATGTCTTTATTAATCGTGAAGAACAAATCTATCAACAAAAAGAACAAACAAGTGGTGGTTGGAGAGGGCTACGAGCTTTTAAAGTCACACATAAAGTAAAACAAAGTGATGTTATTACCAGCTTTGAATTAGCTCCTGAAGACGGCCTTGATGTTACACCTTATCAAGCTGGACAATATTTAAGCCTTTATATCCGCGATGAACGTCTTGAAAACCAAGAAATACGTCAATATTCATTAACTCAATCTTCAAATAATAAAACATACCGCATCGCAGTCAAACGCGAAGAGAAAGGTATTTTATCGAATTTTCTTCATGACCATATTCAAGAAGGAGATACTTTACAAGTCGCCGCACCAGGGGGAGATTTCTATTTAGAGGTATCACCAACAACACCTGTTACATTAATTTCAGCGGGTGTAGGTTTAACACCCATGTTATCAATGTTACACACCCTTTCTGCTCATCAAGCCAATGTTAATTGGTTACATGCTGCTGAACATGGTGGTGTTCATGCCTTTAAAGGTGAAGTTCATCAAGTCAGTAGTAAACTTCCACATTATCAACAAGCGGTTTGGTATCGCACACCACGGCCTGAAGATGTACAAGATAAAGATTATCAATTTGAAGGCTTAATGACATTAAAACAAGTTGAAAATTGGATAAGTATTCCTGATATGCATTTCTATTTTTGTGGGCCATTACCTTTTATGCAATCTATTGCCAAACAGCTTATTGAATTAGGCGTTAATAGTGAAAAACTTCATTATGAATGTTTTGGCCCTCATGCTGTTATTCTGCAAGATTTATAATCAATAAATAATCAAACCATTAAAACTAAGCTTTAAAATAAATTAAATAAAAAGCGCTGATAGAATTACATTTATCAGTGCTTTTGTTATTTATATCATGTTGTTTTATGGTTGATATTTATTTTCAATTGCAGTGGGAATAACATGATCTTTAGCAGAAAAGCCGTACCAAATAACACTAATTAGACAGAGTGTATAACCAAATAATTCGCTGCCCTCTTCTACCATATTTTTAACCGCACGATTATAATCTTCACCTAATAATTTATGCCACAATACCCCCATCCCAAATAGGCGAGAAAACAACAAAATACATAATAGACCTGCAACTAACATTCCGTGACTTGGATGGGTAATAAAATGCATTAATCCTTTTAATGTATTTTTACCTTCTCTAATCGCGATAGCAATACTAATAAATGCCACTATTAGGGCAAACCAAACCCAAGAGCCGTGTGCAATCTGATCAAATACACCATCTAACTCACGAATTAGAATACACAGAAAAAAGCCCATAATTAGAGTGAACGCTCCCCTCTGTTCACTGTCTTGGCACGCTTTAACAAAAAAGAATAAGCTAATAATCGCAACAATAATTTCTTGCCCTAATTCCGTCACTGATGTCTCTGAAATACCATTATCAAGCACCAAAATATCAAGAAAAATAAATCCCGTCGTGATGGCGATAAGCACTGCTGCACATAAAAATAAAGCGAGGCGCTTTAATAAATAATTAAACACTATTTTGCCCATACCTTAATGATTTTTAATATTGATGATAATAACTTTCTTAAAAAGTTATTAAATAACATTTTGTGCCTTAAAGTTTATAATAAACAGTAAAATAAATTGTTCATTATCATCAATTGACTTGTATGAGATATAAATAGCACTATAGGCAAAACATAAAAAAATAATCATGCACCAAAAACAGAAAAAGCCTGATATTTTGACTAAAAAATATCAGGCTTTAATAAAATGTATTATTTAACTTAAATAATTAAATAGCTTCTTCGTCTTGCTCGCCAGTACGAATACGAATAACACGACTTACATCAAAAACAAAAATCTTACCGTCACCAATTTTACCTGTTTGTGCTGTTGTCATAATGGTATCTACACAAGTTTCAACAATTTCGTCAGCAACAACAATTTCAATTTTTACTTTAGGTAAAAAATCAACCATGTATTCCGCACCGCGGTAAAGTTCAGTATGCCCTTTTTGACGACCAAAACCTTTCACTTCAGTTACGGTCATTCCCGTGATACCCACTTCACCAAGCGCTTCTCTTACATCATCTAACTTAAACGGCTTAATTATCGCTTCAATTTTTTTCATCGTATTATCCTGCTATTACCAGTTGTGGCGACCAAAACCGCTTGTTATTGGGTATCTGCGATCTTTACCAAAATTACGACTTGTAATACGTGGCCCTACTGGGGCTTGACGTCGCTTGTATTCATTAATATCGACTAATTTTATCACTTTACGGACCGTTGCTTCATCAAATCCAGCAACAACTAAATCAGAAACAGATTTATCCTGTTCAACATAACCTTCAAGAATAGCATCCAGAATGTCATAAGGTGGTAAATTATCTTGGTCAGTTTGCCCCGGCGCCAACTCTGCTGATGGTGGTCTATCAATCACACGTTGAGGAATAGCCGGTGAAAGTGTATTACGATATTTAGATAGTTCAAAAACTAATGTTTTAGGGACGTCTTTTAACACATCAAAGCCCCCCGCCATATCACCATACAATGTCGAGTATCCCACAGCGGATTCACTTTTATTGCTTGTGGTGAGCACTAAGCGACGGCGTTTATTCGACATCGCCATCAAAATCACCGCGCGACAGCGAGCCTGTAGATTTTCTTCTGTAGTATCAGCGGCAGTATCTTTAAACATTGGTGCTAACTGTGCCATAAAAGCATCAAACATTGGTTCAATAGATACCGTATCGAATTCAACACCTAATAAATCAGCTTGTTCTTTGGCATCATGAATACTCATTTCGGAAGTATAACGAAAAGGCATCATAACTGCTTGAACACTCTCTTTTCCTAATGCATCAGCCGCAATAGCAACCGTTAATCCAGAATCAATCCCCCCAGATAATCCGAGAATTGCCCCTTTAAAACCGTTTTTAGTGACATAATCACGCGTTGCAAGCACTAATGCTTGATACACTTGCGCTAAAGGTGAAAGTTCTGGTGCTGGATTTACCATTGGGATGATGGTTAATTCATCAAACTCTACAACTGCTGTTTGCTCATCAAATGCAGCTAAACGATGTGTGATCGTACCTCTTTCATCAAATACTTTAGAACAACCATCAAAGACCAGCTCATCTTGGCCACCAATTTGATTAAGGTAGATCACAGGAAGATGCGTTCTTTGACAATGCTCTTTAATTAACTGTGTACGAACATGGGGTTTTTCACGGTTATATGGCGAGGCGTTAATAGATAAAACAAGATCTGCCCCTGCTTGTTTTAATGCATCGATAGGCTCATTAATCCAGATATCCTCACAAATTAACAAACCTAAATGGTAACCTTTAAATGGCACAACACAACGTTCATTTCCTTGTTGGAAATAACGTTTTTCGTCAAACACACCGTAATTAGGTAATTGCTGTTTGAAATAACGTGCTTGTAACTCGCCTTTATAGAAAAATGAGAGTGCGTTATAAATTTTGCCGTTTTGCCACCAAGGATGTCCAACAACAATCGCTGTTTTTTTACTTGCTTGTTCTAAACGCGTAAGTTGTGTTTCACAACGTTGCTGGAAATCAGGACGAAATAGCAGATCTTCAGGAGAGTAACCGCATAAAGCCAGCTCAGAAAACATGACCAGATCGGCCTCTTCTTGCGCTTTAACGGTAGATAACATGCGTTCACAGTTACCTTCTATATCGCCAACAACCCAATTGAGTTGAGCCATTGCGAGTTTTAATTTACGACTCATAAAAATTAGTCTCTCCGCTATCTTTCGCATTAAAGGAAAGCTAGTTTAAAAATATATTCGTTATCTGAAAAGGTTATTCTTTAAAATCATTCGCATCTAGTTCATGACGAGATAACAATTTGTAAAACTCAGTGCGATTGCGTCCTGCCATACGTGCTGCTTGAGTCACATTACCTTTCGTCATTTGCAGTAACTTTCTCAAATAAGTCATTTCAAAATGCCCTCTTGCTTCAGCAAATGTAGGTAAAGCGGTATTTTCACCCTGTAAGGCTTGTGTCACTAAAGCTTCGCTAATAACTGGAGCTGTCGTTAAAGCGACACATTGTTCAATCACGTTAACTAATTGGCGCACATTTCCTGGCCAACTTGCTGTCATCAAGCACTTCATAGCATCAGTAGAAAAACTTCGGACAAAAGGCTTATGGCGTTTAGCCGATTCACGTAATAGATGATTAGCAAGAACAGGAATATCTTCAGCTCTCTCACTTAATGTCGGAATTCGTAAATTCACCACATTTAAACGATAGAACAAATCTTCACGGAATTCATTACGCTCCATCGCTTTAGGTAAATCACGATGTGTGGCAGAAAGGATACGGACATCAATATCAATATCACGATTGCTTCCTAATGGGCGAACTTTTCGCTCTTGCAAAACACGTAATAATTTAACTTGTAATGCCATTGGCATATCGCCAATTTCATCTAAAAATAGTGTACCGCCTTCAGCCGCCTGAAATAGACCTTCACGACTACTTACTGCTCCTGTAAAAGCACCTTTCGCATGACCAAATAATTCAGATTCCAAAAGTTGTTCCGGCAAGGCGCCACAGTTAATGGCTATAAAAGGTTTTTTAGCTCTAGGGCTTGCACGATGAATGGCTTGAGCAAGAACTTCTTTACCTGTGCCACTTTGGCCGTTAATAAGTACACTGACATCAGATTGTGCAACTAACTTTGCTTGCTCTAATAAACGTAGCATTTGTGGGCTACGTGTCACGATATCTTTAGACCACTCTTCATCTGAAACTGTGGTTACTAATTCAAGTGCTTCATCAATTGCCTTGTAAAGGGCGTCTCGATCAACGGGTTTAGTTAAAAAACTAAATACACCTTGTTGTGTTGCTGCAACTGCATCAGGAATAGAACCATGGGCAGTTAAAATAATGACTGGCATCCCGGGTTGCTGACGCTGTATTTCAGCAAACAATGCCATACCATCCATTTCATCCATGCGCAGATCGCTAATAACAAGGTCTATTTTTTCTTTTAAGAGAAGTTTTAGTGCTTCTTGCCCACTTTCAGCGGTGAAGATATGAAAACCTTCACTTGTTAACCGCATACCAAGTAACTTTAATAACCCAGGATCGTCATCGACAAGTAAAAGATTTGCTGATTTATGGCCAGCCATGCACATTCTCCTTATTTAGATCCTACTTCAGTCGGTTTAGCATCCTGTTTTTTTATTTCAGTTTTAACAGGCTCAGGTTTAACCACTTCAGGTTTTGCAGACTCTGGTTTTGAAGGTTCAGGTTTAACCGCTTCAGGTTTTGCAGATTCTGGTTTTGAAGGCTCAGGTTTAACCGCTGTTGCAGAAGGTGTTCTTTCCTCACTCTTTGGTTTTTCTGTTATCGATTGTGTAGAAGTAGGCTTTTCAGTCGTTTTTTCAACAACTGTTTTTTCTGTTTCTGGGGATGTGGTTACCACACTCTCCGTTAAATCCTCATTTTGTGATAACGAATCAACAGAGCCACTTTGTTTTCTATTCGATAACTGCCTTTCAATTTGAGTAAGACTTTCAAGCTTTTTCAGTGTGATATTCAGTTCATGCTGTAATGCATTATTCTCTTTTCTTAGTGTATCTATTCTATTGTCCGTTTCAGTAGTTAAACGACGATAACGATTTTTTTCTTCTGCTAAAGAGAGAATGAGTGTTTGATTTTCAATCCATGTCGATAATAAAACACGCATAGAGCTTGGAAATTGAAGTTTGTAGCTTTCTAGTAACACTAATTGTGTTCGACGATCAGCAATCGTCATACCAGCACGCTCTAATAAAATGCTTTTATAAAATGCATCATCCCAGCCTGTAACGACAACGCTATTTGCTTGACGTTGCGCTTCTGTAGTCATAATGCGATTCGTACATTCAATTGTGCGTAACCAATAAAGTGCATTATTAATGCCTTCATCATAAAAAGCGCTTAATGTTTTACATTCAGCCCAACGGTAATCAATTGTTCTTTGTTTAACAACGGGTGCATCAGGCTCGGGTTCTAACGATGCAGTAGGCGACTTTGGCGTACAGCCTGAAAGAACCAGTGGAAGCATAAAAATCAAGACACACTGTTTCCAATTTAATGCGATCTTTCTAGTTGATGCAGGAGCCATAGATAACGGTTCAGTACCAAGCATCTGTTTATTTATTTTTTTATACTCATGATGAGGAGATGCTTGTATTTGTGACCTGATTTGCATTATTTATTCTCAGAAAGTAGCGGTAATTCAATACGAAAACAGACATCGGCATAGTCAGAAGGAACAACATTTAATTCACCTTCCATTCTTTTGATACAGTCATGAGCAATGCTTAAACCTAAACCACTTCCTTTTACAGCACCTTTGCGTAGTAAAGAACCTTGAAAAAAGGGCTCAAAAATCATTTTTTGTTCAGATTCAGGGATAGGCGTTCCTTTATTGGCTATATCAATCACTATCTTCTGTTCAACTTGATAACTAGAGATCCAGATATTACCTGATTCAGCACCATAGTGCACCGCATTCGAATAGAGATTGTCGATAACTCGTGATAATAATGTTGCTTCTGCTCGACATTTTGTCAGATTAAGTGAAATTATCGTTTTAATCTCTTTCGCTCTGGCCGGTAAGCTGTGTGCTAATACCACATCATTCACTAAATGAGTTAAATCGATCTCTTCAATTTGCTGAGGAACCTCAGAAAGTTTACGGTTATAATCAAGCAGTTGTTCAATCAATAACTGTAACTGCTTACTACTATTATCAAGAATAGAAACCACTTCTTTTTGATCGAGCGTTAAAGGACCTGCAACTTCATCAGCTAATAATTCTGTACCTTCTCGCATACTAGCAAGTGGCGTTTTTAACTCATGAGAAATATGACGTAAAAATTCATGCCGTTGTGATTCAAGCCATGCTAATCGTTCACTTAACCAAATAATACGTTGAGCTAACGATCGAAGCTCCCGAGGTCCTTGAAAAGAATCCAAATTGTTACTAAGTGTTCGCCCTTCTCCCAATCGATTGATCATCTTTTCAATCCCTTTAACAGGGCCGATGATCATTCGGGTAAATAGTGCGATGAGGATCAAACTGAATACGAACACAATAAGGCTCTGCCAGCCGAAATAACGTCCTTTCTCAGCAATTGCCATTTGTAACTGTTCGCCACGGCTAAAAATAATCTCTTTTGTTAGCATCACTATACGATTATTGGCATAAGAGAACTGCTCTAGAGCTTGTTGCATGTCTTTCGTAGGTTCACTGCTTTCACACTGAATAGACTTTAGCTTTTCAAGGGAGGAATTAAGTACGTCAGCTTCTTTAGATGAAGAAAGCGGGATTATGGTTTGTTGTAATGTTGAGAAGAGTTTGGTGTATTGCTGATAGCGTTGTTGATACATATCATCATCAGTTTTATCGCGTAAAACACAATAACGACGATAGTTTCCTTCCATCTCAATAGCTAAATTTCGCATAACTTCGCTACGTTCAGTATCAGCCAATGCATTTTTATTAGTGATTGCTGCTTGATTACTTAATTGATCGAGGCTTTGATAAGCTTGATAAGCAAGGACAAGTAAAGGTAATAGCACCATCCAAAATGCCATTATCACGAGCTGTCTTAAAGAACGAGGAAAAATACGCCACTTTTTCAATGAAATCATCTCAACACCTATTAGAGTAATGCGATGCTACATGACTTGATAACAAGAAAAAAGTCCGACATTAGAAAATCAGGTGAGGATAACAAACACAAGCGAGAAAATATGACAGGCTCTAGAAGTGGGAGAGCGGAATATCTTACTGAGATATTCCGCCCGTCAAGATTTCATCTCTTTTCTCTCTAAAAGAGAATGAAGGTGGTGCCTCACTCCACGTGTCGCCCTGTGTTTGATAAGGTCCGAAGACGAGTATCATGATGTTGGACGGTAGGCACCTTACTCTGGCGTCATTCCTGGCTTATGTGGTATGTTCCCACCCATATTGTGGACCGACATAAAAAGTTGAATGAGCAACTGATTTATATAATGCATAACGCGTGCCAACTTTTAAATAAAAACATTAACCAATTGAAAACAAACAAAAAATAAAAAAACATCCATGATGTTTTATTTACATCTCTCTTTTATCTAGTTATAAAGTAACCAAGCTGTCTCCATATCCAGACAGAGTTACCTCAAATTTTACAAATACTTATATTTCAATAAGTTAAATGTCGCCAAAAAGAGACAAGTTAATAGCTAGGTGTCGTTGTTTTTACACAATAAAAAATAATACCTTTATTATCAATATAATAAAGCCTCTCACAAAGTAGAGGCTTTATGTAATTACTCCTAAGATAATTTACCGCTAATTAATCAAACTGCTTCCTTGCATTACGGAATAATCGCATCCAAGGGCTATCTTCACCCCAGCTGTCTGGATGCCAAGAGTTACTGACCGTTCTAAATACACGTTCAGGGTGAGGCATCATAATAGTTGAACGTCCATCCCTTGTTGTAACAGCGGTGATCCCTTTTACTGAACCATTAGGATTTAATGGGTATTGTTCTGTTGGTTGACCATAATTATCAACAAAACGTAATCCCACTAAATTTTGTTTCTCTAATTGTGCCAATTGTTCAGCATGACGAAACTCTGCAAAACCCTCCCCATGAGAAACAGCAATAGGCATTTGTGAACCCACCATGCCTTGTAGCAATAACGATGGGCTTTCTGTCACTTTAACCAAACTAAAGCGAGCTTCGAAACGCTCAGAACGGTTGCGAACAAAACGAGGCCATAAATCCGCCCCCGGAATAAGTTCAGATAATGTTGACATCATTTGACAACCATTACAGACACCAAGCGATAAGGTATCTTGGCGTTCAAAGAATTGAGCAAATTCATCTCGTAAACGAGAATTGAATAAAATAGATTTAGCCCAACCTTCGCCTGCACCTAATACGTCACCGTAAGAGAATCCTCCGCACGCCACCAGCACATCAAAATCACTCAATGAACGTCGTGACGAATGTAGATCACTCATATGAACGTCAATAGCATCAAAACCAGCTCGGTCAAAAGCTGCCGCCATTTCAACATGAGAGTTAACACCTTGCTCTCTTAGTACAGCAATGCGAGGGCGACTTCCTGTTGCAATATAAGGAGCTGCAATATCTTCGCTTGGATCAAAGGTTAAATGTACGTTTAACCCCGGATCATTGATATCCTGTTTTGCCTGATGTTCTTCATTAGCACACTCAGGGTTATCGCGTAAACGTTGCATTTGCCATGTTGTTTCTGCCCACCAAAGGCGTAGTGTACTGCGTTTTTCATTATAAACTTCAGTTTCACGACTTTGAATTATAACGGCATCATCTTGTGTTGCTTGACCTAAATAGTGTAAGCAATCAGCTAAACCGTATTGCGTAAATAATGCTTCAACTACATCTTGATGCTCAGCGCTAATTTGGATCACGCCGCCTAACTCTTCATTAAAGAGTCCCGCTAAGATATCTTCATCATAAGCACTAATATCAACATTTAACCCACAGTGACCGGCAAATGCCATTTCTGCAAGAGTGACAAATAAACCACCATCAGAGCGATCATGATAAGCCAACAATTTGCCTTCATTGACCAATTGTTGCATCACATTAAAGAATTGTTTTAGCTGTTCTACATTACGAAGATCTGCGGCTTTTTGACCTAATTGGCGATAAACTTGTGCTAATGCTGTTGCACCTAATGCGTTATGTCCATTACCCAGATCAATCAGATATAAACGGTTACCTGATTGTGTCGATAATTCAGGTGTTACCGTTTTACGAACATCTTCAACACGAGAGAATGCAGTAATAACTAAAGAGAGTGGAGAGGTAACTTCTTTATTTTTTCCATCTTTATCCTGCCAACGTGTTTTCATTGACATAGAGTCTTTACCAACAGGAATAGTGATACCTAACGCTGGGCATAACTCCTCACCAATAGCTTTCACCGCGTCATACAAACCAGCATCTTCACCAGGATGCCCCGCTGCTGACATCCAGTTAGCAGAAAGCTTAATACGATTAAGTGATTGTACATCACTACCAGCCATATTCGTTAAAGCTTCACCAACTGCCATACGTGCAGATGCAGCAAAATCTAATAGTGCGATTGGCGCTCGTTCACCAATAGACATTGCCTCACCATAAT
Source organism: Proteus vulgaris (assembly GCF_011045815.1). Lineage (GTDB taxonomy): Bacteria > Pseudomonadota > Gammaproteobacteria > Enterobacterales > Enterobacteriaceae > Proteus > Proteus vulgaris_B. Next base: position 2,796,276 of record NZ_CP047344.1, read on the forward strand.
AGCTATCTAATGTTGCTGTAGTAACAGCACAGTTAGCAACAGGAATTTGCCAAGGACCAACCATTTGATCACGAGCAACCATGCCTGTTACAGTGCGGTCACCAATGGTAATTAAGAAGGTTTTTTCAGCCACGGTAGGTAAATGAAGCACTCGATAGACTGCATCTTTTAAATTAATATCTTTACGATCTAGATACTCACCTTCTGTTTTTTGTGATTTCACATCACGTAACATTTTAGGTGCTTTACCTAATAATATGTCTAATGGCATATCAATAGGTTTATTATCAAAGTGTGTATCGTTTAATACTAATTCACGCTCTTGCGTTGCTTCACCAATTACGGCATAAGGTGCTCTTTCACGCTGGCATAATGCATCAAACAGAGGCATTTTTTCTGGTGATACTGCCAACACATAACGTTCTTGAGATTCATTACACCAGATTTCAAGTGGGCTCATTCCTGGCTCATCATTTAAAACATCACGCAGTTCAAAACGACCACCACGACCACCGTCATTAACTAATTCAGGCATCGCATTAGAAAGACCTCCTGCCCCTACATCATGAATAAATAAGATAGGGTTATCGTCACCCAACTGCCAGCAACGATCGATAACTTCTTGGCAACGTCGCTCCATTTCTGGATTGTCACGTTGAACAGAAGCAAAATCTAAGTCTGCATCAGATTGCCCTGAAGTCATAGAAGAAGCCGCGCCACCCCCCAGACCGATGTTCATCGATGGGCCGCCTAATACGATCAACTTAGCGCCAACAGTGATCTCCCCTTTTTGAACATGATCTTCACGAATATTACCAATGCCACCAGCTAGCATAATTGGTTTATGGTAACCGCGAATTTCAACACCATTATGGCTATTAACTTGTTCTTCATAAGTTCTGAAATAGCCTAGTAATGCAGGACGACCAAATTCATTATTAAATGCCGCGCCACCTAATGGTCCTTCAGTCATGATATCTAATGCATTTACAATACGTTCTGGTTTACCAAAATCTTCTTCCCAAGGTTGTTCAAATCCTGGAATACGCAGGTTAGATACTGAGAATCCAACTAAACCCGCTTTAGGTTTCGCACCACGCCCCGTTGCACCTTCATCTCGAATTTCACCACCAGAACCTGTTGCAGCTCCCGGCCAAGGTGAAATTGCTGTTGGATGGTTATGTGTTTCCACTTTCATTAAGATGTGTACGGGTTCTTGATGATAATGATAATGCCCTTTTTCAGCATCAGGATAAAAACGTCCAGCAACCGATCCTTCCATAACAGCCGCATTATCTTTATATGCTGACATGACATAATCAGGAGTTTGCTCAAACGTATTTTTAATCATTTTAAATAATGATTTATCTTGCGCTTTACCATCAATAATCCAATCTGCATTAAATATTTTATGGCGACAATGTTCAGAGTTGGCTTGTGCAAACATATAAAGTTCAACATCAGTTGGATTACGAGCTAAACGATTAAAAGCATCGACTAAATAATCAACTTCATCATCAGCAAGTGCTAATCCCATTTCAATGTTTGCTTTAACAAGCGCATCTTTGCCTTTAGCAAGCACATCTATCGTTTTTAATGGTGCTGGCGTTTGCTCCGCAAACAGTGTATTTGCATCTTGATAATTTAAGAAAATGGTTTCCATCATTCGGTCATGAATCAAACCATAAAGCTGTTGCCATTGTGTTTCTGTCATCGTATCGCCTTCAATAAAGTAAACGATACCACGTTCAATTCTGACCACCTTGGATAAACCACAGTTATGTGCAATATCTGTTGCTTTAGAAGACCAAGGTGAAATAGTTCCAGGGCGAGGTGTCACCACTCGCATTTCCCCAATAGGCTCATGCTCTGTTAATGAAGGCCCGTAATGCAATAATTGGCTTAATTTAATGTGGTCATCTTCAGATAACTGCCCTTCCACTTTTGCGAAATGAACAAATTCCGCATATATACCTTGTACAGGAAGGTCATTTTCCTGACATTGAGTGAGTAATTTATTAATACGAAACGCGGATAAAGCGGGGGAGCCACGCAGGATTTCCATAGTATTGAGTTCTCTCTTTTAGCAGCTAGCCTGATCAATCATTCAGGGGAAACGCGCCTAGTATAATAGAATAACCGCCCAGACGAAACCGTTTGCGTGAACAAAATAACGGCATTTAACTTAGTGTGTTTTAATGATTAATTGGTGTAATCAAGTTGCGTATTACCAATATGTTAAGCAAAATGCTCGATTACTGGAAATTTATCCATGTTAAGATAACGATTTTACACACAACAACAAACAACGTTAACGAGAAATAACCTATTGAATAATATAAGGATAAACTATTTCGTTATCGTTATCATAGCGCTCTTTTCAGCGGCAATTATTGCGTTGAATATTACTTGGCCCGATAGGCAAAAAGCGCAGATAAATAAGATTTTATCTCGTGGTGAGTTAAGAATTAGTACGATGCCATCACCATTGATAACGATGAACGATAAAAAGGACCCCGTAGGTTTCGATTATGAATTAGTGAAACGCTTTGCTGATTATCTAGGCGTGAAGCTTGTCGTTAATATGCGGACAAATATCAACCAAATGTTTGATGATCTGGAGAATAATAAAGCAGATTTTATCGCAGCTGGATTACTTTATAACAAAGAGAGATTAGATACGACACGTAGTGGGCCTGCTTACTTTTCAGTATCTCAGCAATTAATTTACCGTAAAGGAACATTAAGGCCACGTAGCTTTGATGCTTTAGATGGGCGCCTTGTCGTCACGGCAGGTTCGGCCCATGCAAGCTTATTGCGTACACTAAAAGAAACGCAATACCCTGAGCTTGAGTGGGAAGAATCAGACAATCAAACAACCTCTCAGCTACTTGAAGCGTTATCAGAAGGCAAAATTACCTATGTTTTAGCCGACTCAATCAGTGTTGCAGTACAACAACGTATTCACCCTAATGTTGCCGTAGGATTTGAGGTGACTGAAAGCCGTCCTCTGACATGGTATTTACCTGATAGCGAAGATAATAGTTTGTATGCCGCTATGCTAGATTACTTTAACCAATTATCTCAAGAAGATGTATTAGCACGATTGGAAGAAAAGTATTTTGGCCATGTAGGTTCATTTGATTACTTTGACACTATCTCTTTTATTACTGCAATTGATTCCATTTTGCCAAACTATCAGCCTCTTTTTGAGAAATACGCGGATACCTTTGATTGGCGATTATTAGCAGCAATGGCATGGCAAGAATCACATTGGGATCCTCATGCAACGTCACCAACAGGTGTTAGAGGTCTTATGATGCTAACACGCCCTACTGCATCAAGTATGGGAGTCACTGATAGGCTTGATCCTGAAGAAAGTGTTCGCGGTGGTGCTCAATATCTTAAACATCTTCTTTCTCGTTTACCTGGATCTATTCCTGAAGATGAGAAAATTTGGTTTGCATTAGCCGCCTACAACATGGGATTTGGTCATATGCTTGACGCCAGAAGGCTGACCGAACAACAAGGCGCAGATCCTGACAGTTGGTTAGATGTAAAATCAAGATTACCGCTACTTAGCCAGAAGAAATATTATGTTGATCTCCCTTATGGCTACGCGAGAGGACATGAAGCTTATCGCTACGTTGAGAATATTCGTCGATATCAACTGAGCCTCGTAGGCTATCTCCAAGCGAAAGAGAGTAAAAACAAGATCCTATCTAAAGACAAAGAAAGTAATGAAAGTGCGGATCAAGAGACATCATCATTAACATTATCTCAATAATCATCTCGTCATTAATGATGCATTACATACCGTTCAGGCCTCTTTTATAGAGGCTTACTCTAGGCTTAACACATTTATCCTGTCATTTCTGATATCTCATAGCAGATATTCCTCTCTCTATATCCCCTTAATATTTTCTTAATATTAAAATTTGTTACATTTTCTCTTACCTTTATTTAACTAAAGTTGGAAAAAAATCGTGTTAAAAAATGGTAACATTCATTAGTTAAACCACTCACTAGATGAGTAAAACGCATCAAAAACAGCCCAACAAGTCCTTTTTTGACTATCAGAATAGGTGAAATATAAGAAAAAATTAACTTAAATACGTAGGAATTATCTCATCAGTTATTATTCATTTTATGATTGTTCTTTTTAGAAAACTTTTTTCGTGATAAGAATTAACCTGATATTTATATTATTAACATATAACCCTTTGAATTGTATGTATTATGATAATCTATAATTGATTTTATTAATTTTCTTAAAGTAATGTTAATAATATCAATTCCTATAAAGTTAAAACAATGTTAATTGTATTGTCTATTAAATTTATCTGCCTGATAAACTTTTTTACCCATAAATTGAGTAATAAAATGAATAAATCTATATAAAATTCTATTAATGTGGAATAGGCCAGATTAAATCTGAAATTTGCGGAAACTAACAAAACGTTATATCAAATAGAACGCCTTTGTTGATATCATATAAATCAGTCATTATTCGAAACAACTCGAAATATAATGCAAATCAATTTTTATATTCCGACATTAATATTATTTTTTCATAAATAATAATACGCACGATCTTCAAGGGATTATCTATAATGAAACTGAGTAAAATTGCTTTAGCTGCTGCTTTAGTATTTGGTATTAATTCTGTTGCAACTGCTGAAACTTCCACACCAAAAATTGGCGCAACTAAAGGCGAAATTCAATTAAAAGGTGAAATTGTTAATTCAGCTTGTGGATTAGCAGCTTCTTCAAGTCCAGTTATTGTTGATTTCAGCGAAATCCCAACATCTGCATTAGCGAATATGCAAAAAGCGGGTAACGTTAAAAAAGATATCGAACTACAAGACTGTGATACTACCGTAGCAAAAACAGCAACTGTTAGCTATACACCAAGCGTTGTTAATGCAACAAACAAAGATTTAGCTTCTTTCGTTTCTGGCTCAGCTTCTGGTGCAGGTATCGGTTTAATGGATGCTGGTAGCAAATCAGTTAAATGGAATACAGCAACAACACCAGTACAATTAGTTAATGGTGTTTCAAAAATTCCATTCGTTGCTTACGTTCAAGCTGAATCAGCAGACGCAGCCGTAACTCCGGGCGAATTCCAAGCCGTTATCAACTTCCAAGTTGATTATCAGTAATCATTTTATTTATTTAAATTAATTAAATAATAAATTACTGCATTAACGCAGGGGATTTCCTCTGCGTTAAATTTGATAAAACACTTCAATTTAATAAAAAATAAAAATAAAAAGTAATTAAATAAATATTCATTATTTAATTAATTAGTTTCTATTTAATTAATAATTAGGCGTTTATTCATGTTAATTTCTTATTTTCACAGCACAATATGGAAAAACATTTGTGCCATTTTGCTATTGTGCTTAGCGTTTTTCGCTCAAGCCGAGCAAGATGATTCTGTGGAATTTAACATTCACATGTTAGATGCTGAAGATAGAGATAATGTCGATCTGTCTCGCTTTGCGACTTCTAATTACATTATTCCTGGTATGTACTATCTGGATATTCGCATAAATGGACGAGATTTCCCTCGCCAAAACATTAATTATGTTGAAGTAAAACCTAATTATTCTGTTGCTTGTATTGACCCTTCTCTTCTAAAAAAATTAACCATTAACGAAGAAAATCAAAAATTTATCGAAAAGATTTCCCCTGATTGCTTCAATATCAATCAATTACCAGGTATCTCCATCAAAAATGATGGCGGTATTCTTGATATTGTTATTCCTCGTTCATTAATGAAATACGAAGATGCAGACTGGACTCCTCCCGAATTATGGGACCCAGGCATATCAGGGGTATTACTTGATTATACCTTAACAGGAATATCGACACGTCCTAATAAAGGTAACAATAACAACTCGCTGACAGGCTATGGGCAAGCGGGTATTAATTTTGGTGAATGGCGTTTACGTGCTGAATACCAAGGAAATTATTCATCTGAATACTCATCAAACAATAGCTTTGATTGGAATCAGATCTACGCCTATAAACCACTGCCCAATCAAGCTGCTAAATTAACGTTAGGTGAAACGTATTTAAATTCCCAAGTTTTTGATAGTTTTCGCTTTACGGGTGCCAATATCCAAAGTGATGAAAGAATGTTACCGCCATCTTTGCAAGGTTATGCACCAGAAATTCATGGTATTGCAAATACCAATGCTAAAGTTACCGTGACTCAAAATGGTCGCTTAATTTATGAAACCACAGTTCCTGCTGGCCCTTTTATTATTAAACATTTACAAGATACGGTACAAGGTCAATTAGATGTCAGAGTGGAAGAACAAAACGGCAAAGTAAACGAATTTCAAGTACAAACAGCCAATTTACCTTATATGACACGCCCTGGTTCAGTGCGTTATAACACATCAATCGGCCAGCCATCGCTCAATAACCATAAAATGCAGGGCCCTGTTTTTTATCAAGGTGATTTTTCATGGGGTATGAACAACACATGGTCGCTGTATGGTGGTGTTTTATTAACAGCTAAAGATTACAATGCGTGGTCATTAGGTTTAGGTCACGATATGGGGCGTCTAGGTACACTTTCTGGTGATATTACTCAATCTTATAGCCAAACCTATGATAATGAAAATATCAACGGAATGTCATTCAAACTGAACTATGCTAAAACATTCGATGAATACCATAGTACAATTACTTTTGCGGGCTACCGCTTTTCAGAGAAAACATTCCGATCTTTTTCTCAATATATTGATGAACGTTACAACGATATTAGTAGCAATGGTTATGAAAAAGAGATGTATACCATTACTGGTAACAAAACTTTCTGGGCTGATGATATTGAGAAATCGACAACGCTTTATCTTTCTTATCGTCATCAAAATTATTGGGATAAAAATACACAAGAGCAATATGGTGTAACGGTAAGTCGTAACTTTTCTATTATGGGCATAGAGCAGATTAATACTAACTTGTCTGCATTCCGTACTCAGCATAAAGGAAATACTGATGACAGTGTTTCTTTCAATATTTCAGTTCCCTTAGGCGGTGGCAAAAATATAGGTTATAGCCTGCAAGACAATAACGGAAAAGTGAACCAAATGGCCTCTTATTCTGATAATAGCAATTATAACAATTTGTGGCGTATCCGTGCGGGGTTAAGTTCAGATCATAAAGCCAATACTGATGGTTATTATCAACACCGTTCGCAATATGCAGAAATTAATGCCAATGCAAGCTATCAACAAGATAATTATGTTGCTGTAGGTGCGACCGTGAAAGGCGGATTTACAGCGACTCGCCATGGGGCTGCATTGCATAGTAGCAGCATGACGTCCAGTACAGCTCGAATGATGGTTGATACGGATGGTGTTTCAGGAGTGCCGTTTAACAACCAAAGTACGACAACAAATCTATTTGGCATTGGGGTACTCACTGACTTAACCAGCTATAACAACGTTGATGCACGTATTGATGTTGATAAAATGGACTCAAATATTGAAACACATAAAGCCATCACCTCCACAACATTAACTGAAGGAGCTATTGGTTACTACACATTCCCAGTGCGCCAAGGTGAACGTCTAATGGCTATCTTGCAAACAGCTAATCAAAAATACCCTCCGTTTGGTGCTGAAGTCACTAATAAAGATGGTGAGAATATGGGAATGGTGATGGAAGAAGGCCTAGTTTATATTGCGGGCGTTAACCTCAATGAATCATTAAACGTGATCTGGGGTGGTAAAACCCAATGTACGATTACGATCCCGGCAGCAATTAACGATCCACTAAAACGCGAATTGTTATTATGCCAGGGATTTTAATGAACAAAATGAATTACTAGAGATAAATGTATGAACTCATTCAACACACTTAAAACACTTTTTTGCGGTTCACTACTTGCATTAAGCATGGTGAATACAACACAAGCTGGTGTGTCATTAGATAGAACGCGGATCGTGTTAACTGGCAATGAAAATTCAGCCAGCGTAAATTTAAAAAATACTAGCCCTGATATTCCATTTTTGGCTCAATCATGGGTTGAAAATGAACACGGGCAAAAAATTGCCTCTCCTTTAGTAGCACTACCTCCTTTACAGCGTCTTGATGGTGACCAAAAAGGGGTTGTGAGAATAACCAAAACTGCAGAAATTGGGCTTTTGCCACAAGATAGAGAATCATTGTTTTATTTAAACGTTCGTGAAATTCCACCAGCACCAAAACAAGCGAATGTATTACAAATGGCAATGCAGTCACGAATTAAATTATTCTATCGACCTACGGCTATTATTCCTGAAAAACCGGGCATGGTTTGGCAAGATCAGTTGGTATTTAAAAAACAAAAAAATCAATTTATCGCAGAAAACCCAACACCTTACTACATCACTATTATTGGTCTTTCAAATAAATTAAATGGTGAAGATAGTGATAAATTAACTACATTCCCTGGTTTAATGATTGCACCTAAATCATCACTGGAAATTCCCGTTAAAACCAATAACGTCAATCAATTTTATATGATGTATGTAAATGATTATGGTGGACACCCTGAATTGAAATTTGTTTGCCAACAAAACAGCTGCAAAGTGGCACCGAAAGAACAACAACCAAAATATTAATTAACTTGACGCCGGTAGGAATAAAATGAAACCAACCACAGCAAATTTTTATTTCAATACGCTAAAATTATTTTTTACTGGCGCAATATTATGTACTCCAATGGTGGTATCCGCTTATATTCATGGTGAAGTTCGCACTGTTGGAGGACCTAATATTTTTAGAGTTGAGTTAAATAACACAACATTTCCTAATAACAGACCCGGTGAAACAGCCACAGTAAATTTTTCTTTACCTGATAGATATTTAGCAACGGTTTATTGCCCTAGAGATCCCTTAGTTCCGAATTCTCGCACCTATTATATGGCGGATTCTGACCTACGTTATTTAGGTAATAATTACTATGAACTTAATGAATACGTCGATGTTCAGATCAAGTTTTCTATTTGGGGCCCAGAAACTCTTCCTACGGTTCCTTTTATTGAAAAACCTAACAATCGAAATGGGCAACAAGGTTGTCGCGTTCCTGAATCACCAAAACCTAACATGTCGTCAGGAAGCAGCGGTGTATTAGTATTTCGCCTAAAAAAACCAATTATTAATGGGGTTTCATTAACGGGGCAAGCTGTAGCTCAAATGTATGCCCGTGTAGGTAATGGCTTATATAAAGACTATGGTCCTGAACCAATCTCAAAATTAGTGATTAACTCAGGAATATTAACCACAGAAGATAGATGCATATTCAATAATGGCTCTCCAATTACCTTTGATTTTGGCAATGTTGGCAATACTTCTGACTATTTGAATGGCCAAAACTACAAGATCACGCGCAATATTCCAATAAAATGTGAAGGTGGTAGTTTTACTAATCCTAACAGCCGAATTATGTTTAAAATTCAAACAGGAAGCTCAGGTGTCGCTAGCTTTAACCCTAATTATCTTGGCACAACAGGACCTGTAGATAGAACAAATCTGGGTATTGTTTTAAGAGACAAATCAGGAGCGATAGTGCCGCCTAATAAATATTTTTCTGTCGGGAAACTGAATAATTTTAAAGGTAATTGGGAAGTCACCGCGGCTCCTATTGCAAAAGCAGGAAGCAAAATTACTGAAGGTGAGTTTTCAGCACATGCCACATTAGTTGCGGAGTTTATGTAATGGTAAATCCAATAATAAAATCTGCTATTTCTCTTTTATTGTTACTATCACCTTCAGCCTTTGCTGTGACAGAGCTTATTGGTGGTGATATGGAATTTAAAGGTGTTGTGGTTGCACATGGTTGTACCATAGTTGCTGGTGATGAAAATAAGGTAATCGACTTTAAGCAGATATCCGCAAAAGATCTCTATACCTTTCAAAAAAGTGAATCCGTTGCTTTTAGTATTAGTTTAGAAAATTGCAGCCAAGATATTTATAAAAGTGTCACAATTACACTTGATGGAAAAGAGCATCCAACTATGCCAAATCATCTTGCCGTTGTTGGAACAGGATCTGAAGATCCTAAAAGTATCGGGATTGTATTTACCGATGTGCAACGCAATGTTATTCAATTAAAAAAGCCGAGCACAACTCGACTTCTTAATAATAAACGTATTCAGTTTAATTTTATGACATATGTTGAGGCATCACCCTCTGCGCTGAAAAATCAAACATTGCTAACAGGCCCTTTCCAAGCACAAGCAACCTATACCCTTAATTATCAGTAAACAGATATTTATTCTTTTATTGCTTGGTCTGTATTTACTAAAACAGAGCTATTCTTTTGCTTTTTAAGTTGTTTTTTTTCAGCCCTTCTCATCTTAAAAAATTGACTTAAAAGCTGTGAACACTCTTCACCTAATACACCTGACGTTATTTCAACTTTATGGTTCATTCCGGGATGCTGCAAGATATCAATGAATGAACCAGCCGCACCTGTTTTTAGATCAGATGCACCATAAACCACGCGTTTTACTCGGCTATGCACAATCGCGCCAGCACACATTACACAAGGCTCGAGAGTAATATATAGAGTAGCATCGAGGAGTCGATAATTCTGCAAATGCTTTCCCCCTTTACGTAATGCCATAATCTCTGCATGTGCTGTAGGATCGTTATCGATAATTGAATGATTCCATCCCTTAGCAATGATTTTATTATCGACGACTAATACAGCGCCTACCGGTATTTCACCGATCTCTTGTGCTTTGTGCGCTTGCTCAATCGCTTTATTCATCCAATAAATATCATCTTTAACTTTATTCACAAGGATATCTCTTCATTATCATATAGCGAGCTATTGTACCCTGTTTTCTATTGATAACTAAAGAGATTGCCTTGAATTGTTTATGACAAAAATAGCCAAATATAACTTTAGTTTACACGAGCCTCTGTTGCTAATTTAATCGCTAAAGCCCCTAAAATTGTTGCCATAAACCAACGTTGAATTAATGCCCAACGTGGTCTTTGCATAAAAAATCCAGCTATTGAGCCCGCAGCAATAACAATCAAGGCATTCACTGCAATACTAATAACAATTTGGATACTACCAAGGACTAATGACTGATTTAATACGCTGCCATTTCCAATGGTTATAAATTGAGGTAGAAGTGAAAGGTACATCAATGCAATTTTAGGATTGAGAAGATTAGTGACAAATCCCATCACAAAAAGCTTTGTTGTATTACCTGAAAGGAGTTTTTTTGGATGAAAGATAGAGCGACCACCGGGTTTAATAGACTGCCAAGCAATATAAAACAGATAAATTGCACCACAAATTTTTAAGGTATCATAAGCATAAGGCACTGCCATAAAAATTGCAGTAATACCAAATGCAGCTAATAACATATAAAAAATATAGCCAACAGCCACGCCAATTAATGAAATAAACCCCGCTTTTTTCCCTTGAGAGATTGAGCGTGATATCAGGTAAATCATATTAGGGCCCGGTGTTAGTACCAAACCCAAGGACAAAATCGCAAATGTCCACATATTAAACAGTGTTGGCATGACGTACCCCTTATGTTATTGCGTTATTTAACATCAATAACAGGGTATTAGATGTGCTGAATACCACAAAACATACTCTTTAGTGTTAATACCAATGTTTAGACTATTATTCACATAATCTGATAGATCATTTGAGTGATGTTACTTTAGGAAATGTCATATAAATGGTAATCTTACCCTCCCTTGCTTATCTCTCATCAAGCAAGAAGATTTGGGCGATATCCCCATTTGAATGATAAAACGCTATTTTATCGGATATAGCTACATAAAACTGATAGATGGTAACATATAAGTGCAAGATATAAGTTACTGAAATTTAATAATTTATATATTAAGTGACTGATATGGCTTTACTAATTACGAAGAAATGCATCAACTGCGATATGTGTGAACCAGAGTGCCCAAATGATGCTATTTCAATGGGGGATGATATTTATGAAATTAATCCTGATCTTTGCACTGAATGTGTAGGGCATTACGATAAACCAACTTGTCAATCGGTTTGTCCGATTACTAACACGATCATCATTGATCCTACTCATACTGAATCTCAAGATGAATTATGGGAAAAATTTGTGTTGATCCACCACGCAGATAAGATCTAAACCTTACTCCATGATTTTGTGGGTGATAAATCTAAGAGAGCTATTTTTCTAAACTATTTCTCTAAAATAACTGTCGCACAGGCATAGCGCTGTTCATCAGCAAGTGTCACGTGAATAGAGTTTATCCCCGCTTTCTCTGCCATCTCTTTTGCAACCGCTAAAAAATGCAATGTGGGTTTGCCTAATTCATCATTACGCACTTCAAAATGATTAAAAGCTAATCCTAAACGAATACCTGTTCCTAATGCTTTTGCCGCAGCCTCTTTTACTGCAAACCGCTTAGCTAAAAAGCGTATTGGCTGTTTATGGGATTGATAAATTTCCCATTCTGCATTAGTAAGAATGCGACGAGCAAGGCGTTCACCAGAACGCCCTATAATTTCTTCGATACGTGATATTTCAACAATATCCATACCTAAACCAACAATAGCCATTAGCGACGCGCTTCTCGCATTAAACGTTTCATTTCTTCAACTGCGGGCGCTAAACCACTAAATACAGCTCTCCCAATAATGGCATGACCAATATTCAGTTCATACAATTCAGGTAAAGCAGCAATGCGCTGTACGTTGTGATAATGCAAGCCATGCCCTGCATTCACTTTTAAGCCTTTAGATGCAGCATAAGTCACAGCATCACGAATACGTACAAATTCTTTTTCTTGAGCCATTTCATCTTCAGCGTCAGCATAAGCGCCAGTGTGGATCTCAATAAAAGGTGCGCCAACACGATCCGCTGCGTTAATTTGTTCATGGTCAGGGTCAATAAACAGAGAAACTTTAATACCCGCCAAAGATAAGCGTTTAATGGCATCGGATATCTTTTCTTCATTAGCAACAACATCTAAACCACCTTCTGTTGTTACTTCTTGGCGTTTCTCAGGCACTAAGCAACAAAAATCAGGTTGTGTCTGGCACGCGATCTCGATCATTTCTTCAGTGACTGCCATTTCCAGATTTAATCTTGTCTGAACTGTTTGGCTTATCAGCATTAAGTCACGGTCAGTGATATGACGTCTATCTTCACGTAAATGAATAGTGATACCATCAGCGCCCGCTTGTTCTGCAATAAAAGCCGCTTGAACAGGATCGGGATACGTTGTGCCACGGGCATTACGAAGGGTGGCGATATGGTCAATATTAACGCCAAGTAGAATATCAGACATGCTCTTCTCCTGAAAAATAACGTTGCATTACCTTAGTTTACACATTCCATAGAGAAGAAAAAGACAATATTATTGTTCTACTATCAATGCTCTTTTCTTTGGGGCTTTTTTAATAGCAAATTGCCTAAAAAGTTCTCTACTTTTTAATGGTTTTCCACCTAAATAGGGCTTTAATGCCATTCTAGTAAACCTTTTTGCCGCTTTTAATGTTTCAACAGTAGGAAATTCGCGACTGGCTAAGGATTTTAATTCAAATCCAGTAAAACTATTATGATCAACCACTAAACTTGCAATAAAACCTTTTTCTTCTCGATAACGATAAGTCATCGAATCTGAAACAGGCTCTCCACTTCCTGCACAATGCAAAAAATCTAAGCCATAACCAAGTTGGGTTAATAACGCCAGTTCAAAGCGTCTTAAGGCTGCTTCTGATGTAGTGTCGCTAGCTGCAAGAATTTGTAAGCAAGAAAGATATTCAAAAAAAAGCACACTGTAAGAAGTGCCATTTTCCAAAACACGAGACAAGAGTTCATTAAGATACAGACCACTATAAAGAACAGAGCCTGTTAATGGTAAAGCTAAAGAGATAGGTTCAGCATCACGAAGAGTTTTAACTTCTCCTCGCCCACTCCAACGAATGAGCAAAGGAGTAAAAGGTTGAAGTGCCCCTTTTAAGGGTGAACGACGGCCTCGCGCACCTTTTGACAATATGCGTACTCGCCCTTCATTTTCAGTGAAAAAATCGAGTAATAGACTCGTTTCACTGTAAGGTCGAGCATGGATAACGAATGCACGTTGCCAGCCATCCACTTCAGTTACCTACTTTAAATCGTCCACATAGCCAAGGCTACGTAAAGCACGTTCATCATCAGCCCAGCCAGCTTTAACCTTCACCCAAAGTTCTAAGTGAACTTTGTTTTCAAATAGGTCTTCCATATCCATACGGGCTTCGGTACCAATTTTCTTGATTTTTACGCCTTTATTACCAATAACCATTTTTTTCTGGCCTTCTCGTTCAACCAGAATTAATCCGTGGATATCGTAACCACCGCGTTCATTAGTAACAAATTGCTCAATTTCAACAGTGACAGAATAAGGTAATTCTTCACCTAAGAAACGCATCAATTTCTCACGAATAATTTCTGACGCCATAAAACGTTGAGAGCGATCAGTAATATAATCTTCAGGGAAATGATGAATAGCTTCTGGCAGACATTTACGAACAATTTTTGCAATCGTATCGATATTCATGTCTTTTTCTGCACTAATTGGTACAACATCAAGAAAATCCATTTGTTGGCTTAAAAAGCCAATATGTGGAAGTAACTTGGTTTTATCAATGACGTTATCCACTTTATTAATTGCTAATAAAACAGGGCAACGCAATGATTTTAATTTGTTTAATACCATTTCGTCGTCAGGCGTCCAGTTGGTGCCTTCAACAACAAAAATCACCAGTTCAACGTCACCAATCGAGCTACTTGCTGCGCGGTTCATTAGTCTGTTGATAGCTCGCTTTTCTTCAATATGCAAGCCCGGTGTATCAACATAAATCGCTTGGTAAGCACCATCAGTATCAATACCCATGATACGATGACGCGTTGTTTGCGGTTTACGTGATGTAATAGAAACTTTCTGCCCCAATAATTGGTTCAGTAGTGTTGATTTTCCCACATTTGGGCGACCGACTATCGCAATAAATCCGCAATAGGTTTGTTCTTCGCTCATTCAAGCTCCAGTTGTATTAATGCCTGTTCAGCAGCGGCTTGTTCAGCTTTTCGACGGCTTGTACCCATCCCTTTGACAGGTTGATCGATACCGCTTATCTGACAATGGATCGTAAACTCTTGGTCATGGGCTTCACCGCGAACCTGCACCACAATATAAGATGGTAGTGGTAGATGGCGCCCTTGCAGATATTCTTGCAGACGAGTTTTAGGATCTTTTTGCTTATCGCCCGGGCTGATTTCAGCCAAACGATTCTCATACCATTTTAAAATAATTTTTTCGATATTTTGAATATCACTATCAAGGAAAATAGCACCAATTAAAGCTTCCACCGTATCCGCTAAAATTGATTCTCGGCGGAAACCGCCACTTTTTAATTCTCCAGGGCCTAAACGCAGACATTCACCTAGTTCAAATTCACGCGCTAATTCAGCGAGTGTATTACCACGAACAAGCGTTGCTCTCATTCGGCTCATATCCCCTTCATCAACACGAGGAAATCGATGATAGAGCGCATTAGCAATAACATAGCTCAGAATTGAATCACCTAAAAATTCTAAACGTTCATTGTGTTTGCTGCTTGCACTACGATGCGTCAAAGCCTGTAGTAATAATTCATTTTGCGTAAAAGTATAGCCCAGTTTCTTTTGTAACTGGTTTACTAATAAAGTATTCATGTGCGATCAAGTTCCATAACTTAATTTGAAGCACACGCAACAAATCTGTTTAAGACAACGAGAAATTATCGGGTTGGATAACAGAACTGTTGCGTTTGCACTGGCTCCTGTGAATAACAGGAGCCAATCATATTTAAAGAAGTGGCATATTCTACACTGAGATAGAAAGGAATGCTGTAGCTATTTTGTCAATAGTTACTTGATGCCACCGATACGACTGAGACGAACACCTGTAGGCCATTCATTCTCTTGTTTTTCAAAGCTCATCCAAATCGTTGTCGCTTTACCGACTAAATTTTTCTCTGGCACAAAGCCCCAGAAACGACTGTCAGAACTCCCATCACGATTATCCCCCATCATAAAATAATGATCTTCAGGAACAATCCAAGTACCAACAGGTAATCCTGGTTGGATAAACTCAGGCATCGTCATATCACCAGGTATCGTCATAATACGGTGAGAGACTTTTCCTATTGTTTCTACGCGTTCTTCTTCACGTAATTGAGTTGCTGTTGAAATAGGATCTTCAATTGGGATTGATTTCATGCCATTTATACGCTGGCCACCCGGTACATTTTGTAACAACAACGTCCATTCACTTGGATAAGCGGTACCATAAGTCACCGAAATCTCATCGTTGCAAATCGCTTTATTACAATTTGGGTAGATATGTATTTTTTTCGACATCATATCATAAACAATTTTATCGCCCGGTAACCCAATAACACGTTTAATAAAGTCAGTAGAAGGATCACGAGGATATTTAAAGACAGCAATATCACCTCGTTTTGGCTTTCCTGTATTTATTAACGTTGTTTGTGTTATTGGATCTTTTAATCCATAAGCAAACTTTTCAACCAAGATAAAATCACCAACCAATAAGGTTGGCATCATGGAGCGAGAAGGTATTTGAAACGGCTCATACACAAATGAACGCAAAACCAAAACAATAATCAATACTGGGAAAAGAGAACCCAAGGTTTCAGCCCAGCTTGGCTTATTAATTGATTTTGCTAACTCTTGCTGATCCTCGGTCCCTTGCGTCATCTCTTGAAGACGCTTTAGTTTTGCTTTTCGGGCTGGCTTGAGCTTAAAGTGCTCAATTCCCCAAAAAACTCCCGTTATTAGCGTTGCCAGCGTTAGGATCAAGGCAAACGTGTTAGCCATGTTTTCTCCTTAAATTATTTATCTTTACCAACATGAAGGATGGCTAAAAACGCTTCTTGTGGTAACTCTACGTTACCAATTTGCTTCATACGTTTTTTACCATCTTTCTGTTTCTGTAACAATTTTTTCTTACGGCTAACGTCACCACCATAACATTTGGCTAATACGTTTTTACGTAACTGTTTAACAGTTGAACGAGCAATAATATGGTTACCAATTGCCGCTTGAATAGCGATATCAAACTGTTGGCGTGGAATAAATTCTTTCATTTTTTCCACCAATTCACGTCCACGATAAGGTGCATTATCGTTATGTGTAATCAACGCTAATGCATCAACACGATCACCGTTTATTAAGACATCAACACGCACCATGTTAGAACCTTGGAAGCGGATAAAGTTATAGTCTAAAGAGGCATAACCGCGTGATGTGGATTTTAATCGGTCAAAGAAATCTAAGACCACTTCAGCCATCGGAATTTCGTAAGTCAATGAGACCTGATTACCATGATAGACCATATTGGTCTGAACACCGCGTTTTTCGATACATAAAGTAATTACATTACCTAAGTATTCTTGCGGTAATAACATATGACATTCAGCAATAGGCTCTCTGATTTCTTCGATATTATTCAGTGGCGGTAATTTAGACGGGCTATCCACTAATACAATATCACCATTCGTCATTTCAACTTCATAAACAACGGTTGGTGCTGTTGTGATCAGGTCAAGGTCATATTCACGCTCTAAACGCTCTTGAATTATCTCCATATGAAGAAGACCCAAGAAACCACAACGGAAACCAAAACCTAATGCTGTTGAACTTTCTGGTTCATAGAATAATGATGCGTCATTCAGACTTAATTTGCCCAATGCATCACGAAATGATTCATAGTCGTCAGAGCTAATTGGGAATAAACCCGCATAAACCTGTGGCTTCACTTTTTTAAAGCCCGGCAATGGTTTATCTGCTGGTTTTTGTGCAGCTGTTAAAGTATCCCCAACAGGGGCACCTAAAATATCTTTAATACCACAAACAACCCAACCCACTTCACCACAATTTAATGATGTTGTATCAATTTGTTTTGGTGTGAAAATACCAATACGATCAATGTTATAAACTTGACCAGTACTCATCACTTTGATTTTATCGCCTTTACTTACTTTACCGTTTTTAACACGGATCAATGAAACAACACCAAGATAGTTATCAAACCATGAATCGATGATCAGCGCTTGTAATGGAGCTTCAGGATCACCTTCAGGTGATGGAATTTCTTTAACAAGACGTTCAATAACTTCTTTAACACCTATACCTGTTTTTGCGGAACAACGTACTGCATCTGTGGCATCAATTCCCACGATGTCTTCAATTTCTTCAGCAACGCGCTCAGGTTCAGCTGCAGGTAAATCTATTTTATTTAAAACTGGAACGACGGTGAGATCCATATCCATCGCCGTATAGCAGTTTGCTAATGTTTGTGCTTCAACCCCTTGTCCTGCATCAACGACCAATAAGGCGCCTTCACAAGCAGCAAGTGAACGAGATACTTCATAAGAGAAGTCAACGTGTCCAGGGGTATCGATAAAGTTAAGCTGATAAACTTCACCGTCATCTGCGGTGTAATTCAAGGTTACGCTTTGCGCTTTGATTGTAATACCACGTTCACGCTCAAGATCCATAGAATCAAGAACCTGCGCAGCCATTTCACGATCTGATAAGCCACCACAAATTTGAATAATTCGATCTGATAACGTCGATTTACCGTGGTCAATATGTGCGATAATGGAAAAGTTACGTATGTTTTTCATTCTGAAATTATTTTTCTCTATTGCTTTGCTCTATAAATCTGGCTTTGGAGTCATTCATGGACACAAAGCGAAAACTCTATATTGCAGGAGTTATTATTGATGACGCATTCTACACACTAGAGACATTATACTCAAAGAAACGTTCATCAAACACAAACATTTATGCTAAGACTTACATTTATTTGTGATTTTTTTGAGGTAATTTCCAGATATCGAAGCGTGTTAATTTAAGATGAAAACGATAACGAAATTAGCCAAGCAAAAAATAATGGGGCCAATGCCCCATCTTTTTTATCTGCCAGCTACTCTTGAAATTGAACCTTAAGTTCATGAGGAGGAAGGCCTATTTGTAATATAACCGGCTCAAACCCTTCGTCTTTACTCCACCATGTTGCCACTTTTTTTGCTAATAAAAAACCAAGAAGGCCACCAGCAAGGCCACTACAAAAAATAGCAAATTCACTGGAAAACCAAAGGCTAGCAATGCCCGCAACAATAAATAGGCCAATAAGTGGCGTTAAATACACCAACATAGCAGAAAGGAGTAAATTATTTTCGGGTATCCCTACTTCCACTTTTTGCCCTTCAACTAAAGGTTGTGCAACAGGAAATTCGAGTTGATGAACAGTTTCGGGCCCTATTTTATTTAATAAATAAGAGCCACATGCGGCACGAGCTTGGCAACTACCACAGCCAGAAGAGGAACCGTAGCGCAATAGCGCTCTTCCTTCATGCCAATGTATAACTGTTGCCCACTCTTTAACCATAACTTATACCTTTTACTTTTTCGTAAATACAACACTGTTAACTATCTTCTGTGCCGTAGAAAATGGTAATTGACCAATAAAGGTAATTTCATTGCCTTCTTTGTCATAGGTATAAATTGTATTACGACCATACCTTAACATTTTATCGCGTTCGGGCGAATTTGTTTGCTGACCACTTTTATTAACATAAATAGAGAAGTCAAATAAGCCATCACTAAATAAAATAGACTGACTAAACTCAGTTTCAGAAATCTGATGATTACTACGTTTTACTTCTTTAAAACCATCAGGTAACTCATTAACTGACCAGTTATAAACTAAAGATTTAGATTTAGGGATAAGTAATACTGGTGGCATATTCACAGTACGCAATGAATTCAATTTGGTTTCAACCTCATTGCCTTCATTCACCGTAATCACCCTAAATTGTTCAATAATGTCATTATTTTTATCTAAAAGATCCACTCTTAGAGGAAGATATCTTTCTTCATCAATAAACAGGACATAATCGTAACGGTCATTATTTTTTGATAGCACACGCACAACGCGACTTGGAATATCACCAATATGGGTTCTACCTGCATCGATAAAGTTATAATACCCTGATAACTCATTGAAATCTTGGTAGATAATAGCTGGGACATAGTCAACAATATGATCATTTCTCAAGCTAAAGGCATCTAATCCAGGCTCAAAATAGCTAATTTCATTACCACGTTGAACAATTTCACGACGTGTACTGTCCATTTGCATTAGCTGTGCAAGGGGTTTGCCATCAATAAGAGTATGACGATAGCGAATAGGAACAATACCTTGAGAATTGATATTGATAAAAGATAATTCATAGGTAGAAGTTTTACTTGTATGACCCATCTTTTGCAACAAAGCCTCGACACTACCTGTTTGAGGTTGTGCCAAGGCTTGTATCGACATTGACAGGCTGCCCACCAACAATAAGGCGGATAACCATGATTTTTTCATTACGACTGTTTCATTCCCACACGTTATTTATACATTCACGTCGTTATTATTGCTGTGCAGCTACCGGTTGAGTTACACCTTGCTCATTCCCAGATGCTTCATTTTGTGGTGCATTATAAATACGACGATCTAACTCGTACTGTTGCAACATTAAGCCAAGACGCTGATTGCGCTCTTGTAAACGTGTTTGCTGATCTTTGCCTAAAGTATCGTTTTGAAGATTTAAACTTACTGGTGCACCTGATCCCATAATAGGTTGGGTATTAAATACAGGTGTGTCTACTTGAAAATCTTCAGAACCATTCTTTCCATTATATTGCTGAACACCAACAATAACAGCTAATGAAACACAAGCCGCGACACCGATTTGAGTTAACTGACTTGCCCAAGGACGTAACGTTTGTAAAAAAGAGTGCTGACGCCATTGTGATGGCGCAGGTTGCTGCTCTCGTTGTTGTTCAGGACTTATGCGGACAGGCTCATTCTCTAAAGCGAGCGCAACACGACTTGCGATATCAAAGTGGACTACTTCACCTACATCACCACGCATTGTGTCACGAATTAAATGGTAACGTTGCCATGTTTCCTTCATGGAGTCATCACGCGCAATTGTTCCCATTAATTCTTTATCAAGAACTTCGCCATCCATAAATGCAGAAAGTTTTTCTTTTTGCATGTAAAAGTACCCTTCAGTCAATGATGGTTCACCCACAATCAAAACTCTTGTATTAATGGTTGAACCTTATTATCAATAGCTTCTCGCGCCCTAAAAATACGTGAACGTACTGTTCCGACAGGGCAATCCATAATGACGGCTATCTCTTCATAGCTCAGTCCGTCAAGTTCCCGAAGTGTTATAGCAACCCTTAGATCTTCAGGTAATGACTCTATGGTGTGAAAAACCACTCTCCGTA
Organism: Proteus vulgaris; assembly: GCF_011045815.1. Lineage (GTDB taxonomy): Bacteria > Pseudomonadota > Gammaproteobacteria > Enterobacterales > Enterobacteriaceae > Proteus > Proteus vulgaris_B. Next base: position 2,817,641 of record NZ_CP047344.1, read on the forward strand.
ACTCTTCAGACAACATTAAATTCTCAGGGTTCGAAATTTCTTTTAATGCGTTTGGTGATTCAAAATTTTCAACATCACTCGCATCTAAATCATTTGAAGGCGGACGTCGCCCTTGTGCCACCAGATAATTTTTTGCGGTATTCACCGCAATTCGGTAAAGCCATGTATAAAAAGCACTATCACCACGAAAAGAACCTATGGCTCGGTAAGCTTTAATAAAGGCTTCCTGCGAAACATCTGGCACATCACCCTGTGGTACATAACGGGAAATCAGGCTTGCTACCTTGTGTTGATAGCGGATAACCAGCAAATTAAACGCATTCTGGTCACCATTTTGTACCTTTTCAACCAACATTTGGTCCGTTAACTGCTCGCTCATTAGAGATGGACTCTCCCGAAGTCAAGCTTCGCACTATTTTTAAATGACTCCGTCATATTTACTCTCGTTATTCCTTCTCGTTTTTTATGAGCTACATGACTTAGAGCGTAAAAATAGTATGAAGTTCAATTCAATCATTATTTTAAGAGATGAATCACAAAAAAATTATCATGGTGATCACCAACCAATATGCAATTTGCCAATAAAGAAACGATAACACAATGATATTATTTAGATATATACGATTACTTACAACAATATATATTATCTTAAACAGTGTATTATTAAATATAGATTTAATAATATAAATAAAAGTCAGTTACCCAAGATTGAAACTTATCCGTGTAATGACCTTCATTATGACGAATAATAAGCTCTTCTATATTACATTCAATGCAACTTTCACTTTGTCTTTGAAATGCTAACAATATTCGATGGTAGGGTTTGTCCGCGCTATCTTTGATATTCACTCGCTTGACAATATTCCACTCTTTTTTTTCTGCTATTTCAATAAATTGTTCGCCAATAGCATAGGGCAACACAACACAAAATAAACCGTCGTCTGTAATAAGTGATTGTGCACTGTCCAATAATCCCTCATGCGTTAACGTTTTGGTATAACGCGCTTGTTCACGAACATCATTGCGACAAGCGATAGCAGGTTCAAAATAAGGTGGATTACTTACGATCAAATCATATTTATTTTTTATTTTCTCTGCATAATGATAAATATCATTATGATAAATGTGAATTAACGAATGCCATGGCGATCCTTGTGCATTTTCGGCAGCTTGTGATGCTGCATTTTCATCAAGTTCAATACCATCAATACACTCAATTTGGTTAGCCCGTTGAGCTAACATTAAAGCAACTAACCCACTCCCCGTACCGATATCAAGAGCTCTTTTTACATTCTCGACGGGTGCCCAGGCTCCTAATAAAACGCCATCTGTCCCTACTTTCATTTCACACTTATCATGAGCAACAAAAAATTGCTTAAATGTAAAACCGCCTTTGCGTAACCCCGCTTTTTTCACTTTCTTTTGATTCATCTATAAGCTCTATTGATTCGTATTACTATCTCTTTTTTTATTACTTATCATTCATGTCATTGAAAAAGAGATATATGGTATGATAACGCTTCTGCAACCCCTATCTTAACATTAAACTATTTGTATACGATGCGCGCTTATTTAGATTAAGCCTAAAAACAACGAATACCTTCGTCTATCGGTAATATATAATGTGATAGCGGTAAATCTGCTGGCTTTTAGCAGGGGATAATGTCAAAATCCGCGCCCTAAACAGAGGTATACAATGACAGCCACGACATTTTCTAGTCTTGAACTTGATGAAAGTTTATTGACCGCATTAGAAGAAAAAGGATATCAACGTCCTACTGCAATTCAAGCAGATGCTATTCCAGCAGCAATGGATGGGCGTGATATTTTAGGCTCTGCGCCAACAGGCACAGGGAAAACTGCGGCCTTTTTGCTTCCGGCAATTCAACACTTGCTTGATTACCCACGTAAAAAATCAGGCCCGCCACGTATTCTTATCCTGACACCAACACGCGAACTTGCCATGCAAGTTGCCGAGCAGGCAAAAGAATTATGTGCGCACACTCATTTAGATATCGCCACTATCACGGGCGGTGTTGCTTATATGAATCACGCTGAAGTCTTCAGCGAGAACCAAGATATTGTTGTTGCAACAACAGGTCGTTTATTACAGTACATCAAAGAAGAAAACTTTGACTGCCGTGCGGTAGAAATGCTGATTTTAGATGAAGCAGACCGCATGTTAGATATGGGTTTTGCTAATGATATTGAAACCATCGCGGGCGAAACTCGCTGGCGCAAACAGACATTACTATTCTCTGCAACACTTGAAGGTAATGCCGTCATTGATTTTGCACAACGTATCCTTAATGAGCCCGTTGAACTGAATGCTGATCCTTCACGTCGTGAACGTAAAAAAATTCAGCAGTTCTATTATCATGCTGATAATCTTGAACATAAAACAGCATTACTGGCCGCATTACTAAAGCAAGACGATGTTAAAAAATCGATTGTCTTTGTACGTAAAAGAGAACGAGTAAGAGAGCTCGTCTCGGCATTAGAAAAACAAGGTATTAAATGTAGCTATCTTGAAGGTGAGATGGCGCAAACACAACGTAATGATGCAATAAAACGATTAGAATCAGGCCAAATGAATGTATTGGTCGCAACAGATGTTGCTTCTCGTGGTCTTGATTTGGACGACATCACCCATGTGTTTAACTTTGATTTACCTCGCACTGCTGACGTTTATTTGCACCGCATTGGTCGTACAGGACGAGCTGGCCGCAAAGGTATCGCCATTTCATTAGTTGAAGCACACGATCACCCATTATTAGGTAAGATTGGCCGTTATGTACAAGAGCCAATTAAATACCGTGTCGTCGCTGAGTTACGCCCAACCACTAAAGCACCAAGTCAAAAAGCAACGTTTAAACCATCTAAAAAAGTGCTGGCTAAACGTAAAGCGAAAAAAGACGAAGAGAAAAAAGCAGTTAAAGAAAAAGTACGTGCTCGCGATCGTAAAAATATTGGTAAGCGTCGTAAAACGGCAACCAATAGCTCGACAAAAAGTACAGTGCCAATAAACTCAGCAAAAGAAACACTGACAGATAGCGAATAATCTGCATTATTTCTTCATTTATTTAGAGCCGTAGTGAATTAATATCGCTACGGCTTTTTTATTTATCAATGTGAAATTTTACACATAAAAAAGCCCGATATTTTCATATCGAGCTTTATCAATAACTTATTACTTTAGTGAAAAATTACAGACTTTCAGTGAAAGTACGGGTAATAACATCACGTTGCTGTTCTGGAGTCAGTGAGTTAAAACGCACTGCATAACCAGAAACACGAATAGTTAATTGAGGATACTTCTCAGGGTTGTTAACTGCATCTTCCAGTGTTTCACGGCTTAATACGTTAACGTTTAAGTGTTGACCACCTTCTACACGAACAACCGGTTTAGATTCTACAGGCACTTCACGGTATTCGATATTGCCTAACTCTTTACGGTTAATTACTTGGCCTTCTTCAAAGCCTTTTTTAGCACAGATGCAACGCGCTTCGCCGTTCTCATCATCTAATAACCAGAAAGAGTGTAATAAATCGTCGTTATCAGCTTTAGTAATTTGGATACCAGTAATCATTTCGACCTCCAATGTGGGCACAAAATCAAATTCTAATCTTGAATCAGAACTTGGGTATTTGGTCTAACCAATGTTTCTATCTACTTATATACCAGTATAAATGGCGTCATTCTTTGATTAATATCAATAAAATTCATAAGCACTTTATCAACCAAGTTGCAAAGTGTTGTTTTAAATCAACAATCATCTTCTCTTGATTTGCAATTTTTTTTGTAAATTTTAAAAGAAAATTTGAGAACTCAATTAATTCTAATTTTTAAACTGTTATATTTTCATTCATTCAATGATATCTGTAAGCTTAGGCACTATAAGATATCAATAAGGATTTTATGTTATGACTACCGCATTAACTTGGCATGATGTAATAGGTGCTGAAAAAGAAAAGCCTTACTTTCATCAAATTATGTCTCAAGTCGCACAACAAAGAGAAGCAGGCAAAATTATTTATCCCCCTCAGGAAGACGTTTTTAATGCTTTTCGTTTTACGCCTTTTGAAAATGTGAATGTCGTTATTTTAGGGCAAGATCCTTATCATGGCCCAAACCAAGCTCATGGACTCTCTTTTTCAGTACGTCCAGGTGTACCAGCTCCCCCTTCACTCGTTAACATGTATAAAGAGCTTGAAAAAGAATACCCTGATTTTAAGCGCCCTAACCATGGCTATTTAGAAAGTTGGGCAAAACAAGGGGTTTTATTGCTTAATACCGTATTGACCGTAGAGAAAGGCCAAGCACATTCTCACGCTAATTATGGTTGGGAAATATTTACAGATGCTGTTATTGAGCAAATTAATCAGCGTAGAGAAGGAGTTATTTTCCTACTTTGGGGAGCTCATGCTCAGAAAAAAGGTCGTTTTATTGATACAAACAAACACGTTATCTTAAAAGCCCCTCACCCATCACCACTTTCTGCGCATAGAGGCTTTTTAGGCTGTGGTCATTTTAAACAGGCTAATGATATTTTACAGCAACAAGGCCGGACACCTATCAATTGGTATCTTGATGCGATTGAATAAGTCCTGCCTTTAAAAATATAAAACCGCACAATAACTAGAAGATTTATAAACTTCGTATTGTGCGGTTTACTTTATCTACACTGAATAAAACGTGTGATAACGAATACTTTTATTAATGCTATTTAGAAACGATAACCATAGCTGGACGTAATAAACGACCATTCAAGGTATATCCTTTTTGCATAACATCAACAACATGATTAGACTCATGTTCAGAGCTATCAATCAATGTCATCGCTTGATGAACATCAGGGTTGAATGCTACATTTTTTTCTTCAACTACTTCAATGCCAAATTTACGAACGGCATCTAAGAATGACTTCAGTGTTAACTCTAACCCTTCAATCATTGGTTTTTGCGATTCATTTTCATGATCAGCAGCAGATAAAGCGCGCTCTAAATTATCAAGTACTGGCAATAATTCATTAGAAAATTTTTCAAGTGCAAATTTATGTGCTTTCTCAATATCTTGTTGAGTACGGCGACGTACATTTTCAACTTCAGCCAAAGCACGAGCCATAGCTTCACGCTCTGTTTTTTGTGATTGCTCCAGTTGTTTTTCAAGAGAATCAATACGCGCTAACGCCTCAACTAACTCAGCTTGAGCATTAAAATCCGCTTGTGCTTCTTCGGTCATTACCTGCTCTTGAGATTCATCCATTACAGATCCCATTCCTTCTTTTTCTTTTGAGACTTGCTCTTCATGTATATTTTGTTCTTTACTACTCATGAACATCTCCGCGTAGTTTTGGTATTCATCTTCATATTTAGTTTATTATGGGGATCAATAAACGGGTTTCAAGGAATTGGCGCAAAACGAGGGTAAAAAAATGCCAGATAATACCGTAACGGAAAAAAAACACTTTAAATGTATTGGCATTGTCGGCCATCCCCGCCATCCAGAGGCACTTTCAACACATGAAATGCTTTATCATTGGCTACAAGCTCAAGGCTATGATGTTATTATTGATACACAAGTCGCTCAAGAGCTAAAACTTAAAAATGCACAAACGGGTGATTTAACACAAGTGGGTAAAATCGCTGATCTTGTGATTGTCGTCGGAGGTGATGGCAACATGCTCGGTGCTGCGCGTGTGTTATCTCGCTATAATATCAAAGTAATTGGCGTTAACCGTGGTAACTTAGGTTTTCTTACTGATCTCGATCCTGATAATGCCTTACAACAATTAACCAATGTTCTTGCTGGGCATTATCGTGAAGAAAAACGGTTCTTACTTGAAGCTCGAGTCTGCGCTGAAGGTCAAAGAACACGTATTGGTACAGCGATAAATGAAGTAGTGCTTCATCCTGGTAAAGTGGCTCATATGATTGAGTTTGAGGTTTATATTGATGATCGTTTTGCCTTTTCACAGCGTTCTGACGGTTTAATTATTGCTACCCCAACAGGCTCAACTGCCTATTCATTGTCTGCTGGAGGCCCCATTTTAACTCCTAATCTTGATGCTATTGCGCTTGTACCTATGTTTCCCCATACCTTATCAGCACGCCCTTTAGTTATCAGCAGTGATAGTCAAATTCGCCTAAAATTCTCACAAACAAATATTGATTATGAAGTCAGTTGTGATAGTCAATTAGTCTTACCTATAAAAGAAGGTGATGAAGTCATCATTAAACGTAGCCGTCAAAAACTCAATTTGGTTCATCCTACTGATTACAATTATTTTAATACACTCAGCTCAAAATTAGGTTGGTCAAAAAAAATGTTCTAATTTTTGTGCCTCGCTACTTTACTGTATAAAAAACCAGTTTATACTGTATGTAATCACAGATATGTTTTTATACACAGGAGAGGCACTATGCTGACTCAATTAACTATTAGTCATTTTGCCATAGTCCGTGAACTTGAAATCGATTTTTCTGGTGGCATGACGACCATTACGGGTGAAACTGGTGCAGGTAAATCTATTGCAATTGATGCGCTAGGTTTATGCTTAGGTAACCGTGGTGATGCAAATATGGTGCGCCCAGGTGCAGCTAGAGCTGATTTATGCGCACGATTCTCACTCTCTGACACGCCATCGGCACAACGTTGGCTTGAAGAACATCATCTTGATGACCATAACGAATGCCTATTAAGAAGAACCATTTCTGCTGATGGGCGTTCTCGTGGTTTTATCAACGGTACTTCCGTACCCCTTTCACAATTAAGAGAGCTAGGTTCTTTACTTATCCAAATTCATGGGCAACATGCTCACCAACAACTTTTAGAGCCTCGTTATCAAAAGCACCTGCTTGATATTTATGCTCATGAATCTGCTCTATTAAAAAGCATGAAATCTGCCTATCAAACATGGCATCAAAGCTGTCAGACATTGGCCTCGTTTCAACAACTCTCTCTAGAAAGAGAAGCTAGGCAACAACTGGTTGATTATCATTTAAAAGAGCTTAATGAATTTCAGCCCATTCAAGGCGAATATCCTGAATTAGATCAAGAATATAAACGTCTTTCCAACTGTGGGCAATTTTTGACTTTAAGCCAAAATAGTTTACAAATTTTAAGTGATAATGAAGAACAAAATATCTTAAGCATGCTCAATGTTGCCAAGCATGAAATTACAGAATTGGCATCAATGGAAAGCCAATTTAATTCGTTATTAGAGATGCTGGATGAAGCCACGATCCAAATTAGTGAAGTTAGTGACGAACTTCGCCACTATAGTGATCGTTTAGAAATGGACCCTAACCGCTTATTTGAAGTTGAAAAACGTATGTCTAAATACATAAGTTTGTCACGTAAGCATCGTGTAGCGCCTGAAGAATTATATGACCTTCATCAGCAATTAATTGAAGAAAAGAATGCCCTACTTCGTCAAAATGATGATTGTGACGCTTTAATAGAACAAGTCAAAGCTGACCATTTAATTGCATTAGATGTTGCAAAGCAACTGCATCAAGTTCGCCAACAATATGCAAATGAATTAAGTCAACTTATCACTAACAGTATGCATCAGTTATCAATGCCTCATGGTTACTTTACTGTTGATACCTATTTTGATGACAGCTCACTGCAAATCGATGGTGCCACAAAAGTTGAATTTAATGTCACCACAAACCCAGGACAACCTCATCAAGCGCTTTCTAAAGTGGCTTCTGGTGGTGAGTTATCTCGTATTGCGCTCGCAATCCAAGTGATCACAGCGAAAAAAATGGATACACCAGCCCTGATTTTCGATGAAGTCGATGTAGGGATCAGTGGCCCTACAGCCGCTATCGTAGGTAAATTATTGCGAGAATTGGGTGAGTCAACTCAAGTTATGTGTGTCACTCACTTACCTCAAGTTGCAGGTTGTGGTCATCAACACTATTTCGTTAATAAAGAGACAAATGGTGAAGAAACTGAAACCACAATGAAACTATTATCGAAAAAAGAACGTTTACAAGAGCTCGCCCGTTTATTAGCAGGAAGTGAAGTCACCAAAAACACCTTAGCGAATGCGAAAGATTTGTTGGCTGCATAACGATTAACAAACTTTTATTGATATTTAGGGTCATAGGCAGAGCGTGAAAGGTTTTCAATTGCTGCGTTGTCGATTATCATCGTCACTATGACCCTAAAAGGAATGTAATAACCATGCGTTTTAAACTGTTAAAAGTTGCCGCCTTATCTTTAGTCGTAATGACTTCAGGTTGCTCTATGTTCGAGAGACTGGTTTATCACCCAGATATCAATCAGGGAAATTATTTAACGCCAGCCGAAGTCGCAAAAGTTCAGCAAGGAATGACACAGCAGCAAGTTCAATTTGCCCTTGGTACGCCAATGCTTAAAGATCCTTTCGGAAGCCAAACTTGGTATTATGTTTTCCGTGAAGAGCCAGGTCACCAGAAAGTGCGTCAAGAAACGCTGACACTAACTTTTGATAGCAATGGCATACTGACTAAGATTGATAAACAAGGCAATATGCCTAATTTCTCAGCGCCTGCAACAAAAGCATAATGCTATCATCGTGCTAAGAAAACTTAGTTTTGTATAAGATTGGCAAAAACGAATTGCACCCCATACGTTAAACTTTACGTTGGGGTGTGTTTTTATAAAGAAAAATTACTTTATGGTAGTGTTATCTTTTATTGTATCTGTCTGTAATCAAGCGGCCTATTAATGCAGTATGTGACACCCTATATTGGGTAAAACATGATATTAATCCGCTTTTTGTCGTGCTTTTTCTGCACGTTTACGACGCATTTCTTTAGGATCGGCAATTAAAGGTCGATAAATTTCAACTCTATCACCGTCTCTCACATTATCACTTAGCTTTGCTGGACGACTATAAATACCAACTTTATTCTTAGTTAAATCAATATCATTACAAATCGTTAAGATATTTGAAGCAATAATGGCTTGTTCAACAGTGTCCCCTAGCGTTAGTTCTACAGGGATAAGGTACTGTTTATCGGGTAACGCGTAGGTTACCTCTACCCATATTTTAGTCACGATAGATCTCTTTCGCTCTGTGAGTAAATGCTTGAACCATATTATTCGTTAAATCTTTAAAAATACGGCCAAAAGCCAACTCAATTAGTTTATTAGTGAACTCAAAGTCTAGCTGAAATTCTATCTTACACGCATTATCATCGAGTGCGGTAAACACCCATCCCCCAGTCAATTTACGAAAGGGGCCATCAACAAGACGCATATCAACACGTTCATTAGTCTTTAAAAAGTTATGGGTAGTAAATGTTTTACTAATTCCCGCTTTTGAGACATTTATTGATGCAATCATTTCTTCTGGTGTGCTTTTGATCAGTTTACTTCCAACGCATCCTGGTAGAAAATCAGGATAAGTAAGAACATCATTAACCAGTTTAAACATTTGCTCTGTACTAAAAGGGACGAGAGCAGATCGACTAATCTGAGGCATAGTTATTCCTGTACGACAACACTGTGTGGATCATATCATTGAACAGTGACTAATTAAAAATCTAATGGAATATAGCTTAAGTTTTATGCAATTGAAAAGAAAACAGTCGGTTAAATGATTTCTTTCTGTTGCTCATACAGTATAATGTGGACATTATGACAAAGAAAAAATCACACAAACCTGGTTCCGCGACCATTGCGTTAAACAAACGTGCTCGCCATGAATATTTCATCGAAGATGAGATTGAAGCGGGTCTGTCGTTACAAGGCTGGGAAGTTAAATCACTGCGTGCAGGAAAAGCAAACATCAGTGATAGCTACGTTGTCATGCGTGATGGCGAAGCTTATCTTTTTGGTGCAACTATTACGCCTTTAAATGTTGCATCAAGTCATGTCGTTTGTGATCCGACACGTACCCGTAAACTGTTATTAAAACAACGTGAACTTGATAACCTTTATGGTCAAATCAACCGTGATGGATACACCGTCGTTGCGCTTTCTCTTTATTGGAAAAACGCGTGGTGTAAAATTAAAATCGGCGTTGCTAAAGGTAAGAAAGATCACGACAAACGTGAAACCATTAAAGATCGTGAGTGGAAATTAGACAAAGCACGTATCATGAAAAATGCTAACCGCTAAATTGCGTTAAGTACTAGCAATTACAAGTATTTTTCTGATATACTCACTTTCAACAACTTGGGGCTGATTCTGGATTCGACGGGATTTGCGAAACCCAAGGTGCATGCCGAGGGGCGGTTGGCCTCGTAAAAAGCCGCAAAAAGATAGTCGCAAACGACGATCAAAAACGCGCACTAGTAGCTTAATAACCTACTTAGAGCCTTCTCTCCCTAGCTTCCGCTCTTAAGACGGGGATCAAGAGAAGTCAAACCCAAAAGAGATCGCGTGGAGACCTAGCTTGGGGTCAAAGCGTTAAATTTAATCAAGCTAGCTTATTTATGGCGTGTCTGTCCGCAGTAGGTAAGTGAATTTAAAGACTAGACTAAGCATGTAGTACCGAGGATGTAGAAATTTCGGACGCGGGTTCAACTCCCGCCAGCTCCACCAAATTTGGTGGGTCAGTGATAGGACAACGGTTTTAAAAACAAGAAGTTAGCAAAATCATCAAGACTACACACTGACAACAAAAGGACTATAAATGACACGCAAATGACACGCGGATCATTTAAAGTTTAGAAAGGCTCACTTCGGTGGGCCTTTTTATTAAGATCGCCATCGGGTGAAAAATGAAAACATCAGAATTAATTAAGAAGCTACAAGAAATAGATAAGACCGTGCCTTTTGATGCTGACATTGTTACTGGTGATGACTGGCTGCCTTGTGGTGTTGAAAATGTTTACCACGCACCGCCTAATACATACATTCAATTTAACTCCTACGATACAGATGAGATGTGGGAAAATCTGCAGGAAAATAATAGGCGAACATCTATTATTGAGCTATCAGCACGAGCGAACGCAATTGATGATGTAGTCAAAATGATAGAGTCCACCCCATCTATTACAGTATTAGATATAATAAAAGAATTAAATATCAGATCTAAACAGATGTTAGAAATGGCTAATTTATTGAAAGACACAAAGTAGTGCCGATGCTCGATGGAACCGACCGAGTTATATAATCAATCAGTTATCAATTTCTGGTGTCTTATTGGTGTCCTGATTTTCTTCTTCTTTTTGCCTGCGCTCCTCTTCAGCTTTCTGCGCTTCTTCCATCTCATGCATTCTCACGTTATAGATTGATTGCTCTGGCATCTGTACACGAACAGAGATAAAACGACCGTCAGGAATATCAATCGGGTCACCATCTTTGAAGCCCTCAATATCATTACGGGCAAACTTAGGTGCGTTAGGGTGAGCTCGGTGATAGGTTTTGACGAGAATAGAACCGTCCTCATTAACTTCAGAGTCTACCCAAATAAGTGGTTGTTTATTTACATCGAGTGGAATTTCAATACCGCCATCGACGCCACCCCAGCCAGCGTCAGCGTTAAACCCAAGAACTCCTTCAATGAGATACTCACCTTTAGCTACTCGAGTAACCGTAGCACCTTCTGATTCGTCGTTAGTGGTAAATGTGCCATCAGGGTTGATGTCGATGATTGGGGAGGCCTTTTTGATGAAGCCTTGTGGGTCAGTGGTTGTATTTTTTTCACTATACACCTTATATGAACGACCAAATGAAAGAGGAGCATTTAATGCATTATTTGCATGCCTAAAATACAAATCCTCATTATTAATCCCAGTAAGAATTTGCATTTTTGCACTACTTTTTTCTTTTGCATCCCACGCCACCGTTAGCCCATACCAATAATTGAATAATCCCTCTGCATAACCAAAATTTGAGCGATTAAACTCATTTCCTAGTAAAGTATCTGCATTCATTACAGGCTGTGCTTTACCTAGTCCACAATCACCAACAAGCATCATTGTCCCAGACGCTTTTGGTATCTGTATCCCGTTATAGCCCGATGCAGAATTTAATTCTATATTGGTTCCACCTGCATTACTGGTCGTTAATGATATTGATGTTTTCCCATCCGCTGATTTTGAAGTTAGTTTCGTTGTTGCTTCTATCGCTGATATGAATGATTGTGTTTTTGATAAAGTTAAATCTGCTTTATTACCAATATCCCCCTGCATCTTCTTAATGCTATCGAGTGTGATAACTTCACCGTTCGGCATCTCAATTTTTGTCTGCCCAGTCTGAGTCATCCATGTATTCATTGAGTCGAGAAAATATTGCGTGTATGCATTTATGGCAACCATCGTTCTAGCTGCATCACTATTATTATCTGGCTCAGTAATATGAATTGAAAATGCTGTATTGGTAGTTGTGGCTAATGCGGGTTGTGCTAATACTAATTCAGTATCAGAATTAACGGATTTAATCATATACGGAATATTCGTGTTTCCCGATTTAATTAAAATCGTCATTCCAATATTAATGGCGGGATTATTATTTTTAAATTTAGTGCCAGTGCCTTTGACAATAGCAGACCCTGACACAGTAGATACTGTACCTGTTGTGTATATCATGAATAAGTTTCCTAGAGGTATAAATGAAGGGTTAATTAAATATTGAAGTAGTCGCTGAGTTCGATACCGTATAAATCATAATTCGTTTTATAGCCATTACTCCCACTAGGCCCATATGGCCCGCCATACTCACCACCCAAATAATAAATATCTCTCATACCAACTTTGTTATTACTCATAAAATAATAACCAGTGCGGTAGTAATCCATATAACCCCGATTAACGACCCAATTAACAAAATGAGAATCGGGCAATATCATTGGCTTTTTCAATTGCTCAAAGATTCCACCATTATTTCGATCAAACCATGTTGATTGCCCTAGATGGAGAGGTTTATATTTAGAGGTATAAGTAATTTCTTTTTTTTCGTTATAAATAACGACACCTGATTTAGGTGCTTGCAACCTTAGATTGGTATTGAAAATCACAACATACACTTTGCATGTTTCAGAGACTGTTAATCCTCTCATTTTGTTATAACAAAAAGTCACACCATCTTTTTCTGGTCTTACAAATAACATTGGGTTATTTTCATTTAAGAAAAATTCTTTTGGTGGAAACCAACCATTTTCTTTACCACCTGTGACACTAACAATCTCCGCATAAACACAATAACCTCGTAATTCAGAATTAAGGTTGTAGATATTATTCATTCCACGAAGTTGTATTCCATAATCATATTTAGGTCGCTCTTTTAAATAACCGTAAATATCCATTCTGAAAAAGGGATCATCAGAAGACCAAGCATCATCTTCTGGGTCTTTCCATATGGGGTCTGAACCATTATCGCCATAATATAAAAAATTATTACCTTCAATTTTATAATTAGTGATATTACAACTTCCCCAATCATAAGAGCCTGGTGTTTTAAAGGTTCTCGACATTATTCGTGGAATAAAAATAATATTATATTTATTAATATCTTTAATATTGTGAGGAGTACTTTTCCATCCCTCTCTTAAAGAGTATGGCATATCTATTCTGGATAAAAATCCAATAGGTTGATTTTTTTCAGAGTCTAATAAGAAAGAAGAACCATGATCAGGTTTTATATACATTCCATACATTGATTAAACCCCTGTTATTTTCCCTATTTCAACACGTAATACACCTTTATCATCATAAACAGCAATACGATCATTAGTGATAACGATGCGTTCACCGGTTTTATTGGTACCAATATCCAACTTACCGCGAAATGTGGCATTATTTATTTCCATATTATTGGTTTTCCCATCAATCAAAAAACCACGTTTACCCGGTACATAATCGCCTGATTTAATATATTCAGTAACAACAACAGAATTCAGCCATGCTTCGTTAATAAACGCCTCACGCATAAACATCTGGCCGTTTTTAACGTACATAAATAATTCCATCTTGCCGTTTGATGGGTTATACCACGCAAAGTTATTGGCGTTATAGCCTATAAAACTTTCAAGCTTTCCATTCTTAACTTGAGCGCTGATCACTTGTCCTGCTGCATTGTATTTCACTTTATTATGAATAATTGTGATATTAATTGAGTGCGTGACAACACCATCGCCTGTCTGACTAAATTCAGCCTGCATTTTCTGGTTAATCATGCCCTGCTGTTCACCGAATTGAGCTTGTAGCGGTGTCAGTAGGTCGGGCGGTGGTTGCATCATCCATGCTGGTGGTGGGATTGCTGGTGCTCTTTGGACAGTTGGCTTTGATATACACCCGCTCAGGATTACGCTCACTAATATCACGCAAGAGACTAATTTCATTCTTTGCATTAACAAGCTCATGTGTGTGCCTTGTATCAAGTTGATTTAGTCGCTCTATGCGCTCTTTATAATCGCTATTAATATTAATTTGCTCTGATAAATTCTTGCTGAGTAATTCATTTTCGTTACTCAGCTTTTTTATTTTTGCATTTGATAAACTTAATGCCATTAATAGAGCACTTAAAAGTAGGAGAAAAAACCATGGAATATATTTACTCATAACAACAACCAAGCATCTTCAAAGACTTTATCTGTATAAGGTTGATAGCCCAACTCAACGCTAACAATGGCTGTTGCTAAGGCTATCCCTGTTTTTTTATTTGCTGTATTGATGCGATCGTTAATACCAACACCGATTGATACTGCTGCACGATTAATGTAACCAGAAGTATTATTTTCAACTGGCGGTGCATACTTATTAATGATTGCTGATACTGAGTTCAAACCATATTTACGTTGATAGGTTTGGGTTAACTAATAAATTGCTCGAATGCCATACTCTGGCGACTCAAAGACACAGAATCGAGGATTAGGTACTCCTGTTTCAATACCAACTAAACCTTTCCATTTATTACGGGGGTTATAGTCAATATTACCCGGATTGTTATTACGTTCACCGCGAGCTATCTTTGCCATGTCTGACACCTCTGAATATTTGCATTATGTTTCCACGACTCAATAAGATGAGTACGCATAGTGATAAATTAATGCCGACTTCAAATGGATCAGCATGAGAATAATCATCTGTTAAGATCCGCAGTGGTACCGAACCCAATAAGATAATTAATACCCACGCAATAAATGACGCCCCGAATTTATATTGAGCACCATTGCGTCGATAATTAATGAGTCGAATAACTGCGAGTAAACAAGAAAAGAAATTGATATAAATCCAAAACATTGAGATGGTCATCTGCCACCCCCTCTGAATTTATCTATCAGGTTATTAATAAACTTATTTATTCCGTCAGTCATTGCACCGGGCTTTGATATTGAAACTAAAACACCCACCAGCCCTGCTGACGAAAACATTGCCCCGACTGATTTATCGACATCACGACCGCCGGTTATATCGCTAAGTATACCCGACATAAAATCAGCGCCGTAAATACCAATAAGGAAAGCAACAGCAAAATAAGTCCAACGCTTTAATAGGCGAATATCATGAGCAGATAAAACAAAAATAACCGCTCCTGCAAACGCCCCAATAACAACACCAGCATCCATACCAGCAAACAGGCCTACAATTGAAACGCCCGCTAGCGATGCTGTTGTAGTGCCCGTTAACGGCTCATTCATGTGTGTAGTCCTGTAATTTGGTTAAAAAGGTGCAGACACACAGCTCTTGTGTGAAGTGATTAATGTGTGATTGATACTGTGGTCTGCGTATTAGGAAAGGATAATTCGGGCGAAATTAACTCCGCCTATGAGGCCTAGTTTTTCATGCATAAAGAGTTTATTGCAGAAATTATGTTGGTATATTTTATTGCCACAATCTTTAAATAATCCACTATGTTTAGTCAGGTTGAGAAAAGTATGAATATTGCAACCCGTGAGAATTACATCAATATAACCATCACTACGTTTTACATAATCATCATCTTCTGCAAGCTGAAATAATCTTTTAGCTGATTCATAAACATTCGCTTTTAGTTCTGCTCTTTCAATAACAGCTTTTCTGCGTTCTTCGGCTATATACCGATCATTAATTGCTTTTAAGTTATTAATCGTCATATCAGCCTCTAAACGAAAAAAGACCGCCTAAGCGATCTTCTGAATGTGAACTACCCGGTAATTCCGGGTGGTTAGATTTTAACCCAGCCAATGGCTGAGTTCAGATAACAAAAAACCCCGCCGAAGCGAGGTCTTGATAAAATTTAGTGTGGTAAGTAATAAATCGCCCACTATTTAAAGATGATAAGGCAGTACCGGACAAAATGCAAGAATACCTATCAATAACTTACTTTTCTAACCCCGTACAGAATCATAAAAAGTAATACTTAAAGGGGATTCAAAGTCTAATGATGAGGCTGTAACTACTGTTATCAGCTTCATCATATTAGCTAAAGGGCGCATCTTATAAAGTTTAAGTTCAGAGCTATTACCTTCTTGTTTAAAGTAATTTTCCCCTTTTTTATTTTTTGAATCTGAAACTTCAATCTTGCTTACTCTAAAGCTACCTTGAGGATTTTTATCTGAATGGTTAGAAAAACTAAAATTTGCTTCAAATTCAAGATTGAAATGTGTGTAATTTTCTCCTGAACCAAACGCCAAACCAACATATGATGATTTAATCATGTGTTCATTATCTAGAGTATATGGAAAATGCACAGTAATAGTACTTTGGCTAGAAGGAAGAACTAGAATACTGTCAAGACTGTGGCTACATGGGCTATTTACAGAAGAAATTATAATTGGTGAATCAGTGTAGTTATTCAGCCTAATATCCAGTGGAGTGGTTCTGACTTTTTTTAATTCGGCACGCCTCTTTTTCCCTTTCAATACTTGCGAGGTAATAGACACTCCAATACCAGTCAGAATCGAAACAAAATCCAAACCTGGTAGTCCACGACTGTTTGAGTCTTGTGTTCTTAGATAATTTACATGATGTTTGACAAGTTCTTCATTTTTATTATAGCCAGTATATTCGTCAAATGCTCTATCCATATCAGTTCTCTCCATTAATAAAGAAAATATTTAAGCTGGAGTCATTATTCTGTTGTGCCTCAGCCTTTGATACAAAACCAGGAAGTATGCCGACACCTGTGCTAAAAAGGCGACTAAATCTCTCGATCTTCTTTATTTCTGCCATTTCTAACTGGATAGGTTCTATTTCACTCTTATTAAATTCTCCTTCAAGTGTTTCCTCAGGATGCTCATGATTATTCTCATTGTGTACTACGGTGTAAATTTTCTTTGGTATTATGGCATGCCCATTACCATATGAAATTGAAATAAGGGTTAATTTATAGTAATTAGGGTGATCGTCATCATCAAAAACAATTAGTGGTAACTCAAATTTTTCATTATCTTTCAGGCTCACTCTTATGGATAAATCAATTGTGCCCGATTCACCTTGACTTAGAGGGAAAAATGTATTTTTAGGCTTTATATTTTTAGCATTATCCGGAAGGATGATATTCTGAATATAAACATTATAATTAGATAAATTACAGATATTGACAGAAAGAGTACTCTCTTCCTCTTCAGAGTTTTTTCCCATATGTTTATAACCAAAACCTACAGCATTTGCCACAGATGTAAATAAACCTAAAACAGAATTAGCATTATCTAATTTATCTGAATTTGATAAAGGCTTACCTCTATTTTCCTCTTGATTACTGAGAAGTTCGATTACTCTCCTTTGAGCCACACTAGAGGAATAAAATAACAGCTCGGAACTTGAACTATTAGTGCGAATTTCCATATTTTTACCACCTAATATATATTAATTTCATTTATTTGTTAAAATAAATTAACAGTAATTTAACTTATATATTGAAGTTAGCAGAAACCTAAATCATGTCAAGAAAGTAATCTAGATATCAAATATAAAATTAGATTTAATAAATATTAAAAACAATAACATAAATAAAACATCACCTTATTTACTTTTCCTTTGAGTTATTGCTTAATCTAAAAAATTATTCTATCAACTACATATCATCTACTGACAAATCGTATTAATTAAAAGAAAAACAAATGAATACTAAAAAACAAAACAAAACAAAACAAAACAAAACAAAACAAAACAAAACAAAACAAAACAAAACAAAACAAAACAAAACAAACATTATTATTATTTAACCAATTCAATAAATATCTGCTCAGCACGATTTTCTTCGATAAAACATTTATTAACTAAACTTTCATAAAACGGTTTCCAATTTCTGCGCCATGTTCTCTCATTTAATTCTGGAAGTAGCTTGCTAATAGCCTGATATGCGACTGAAGAAGGCATCCTTTTATAACCTCTGCCAGAACAACGAGGGCAATCTTTAAATACAGGTACACCGCCTTGTAATTCCGTTTGCTCTTCATCTAAAACCTTTCCGCGTCCTTTACAGCGACAACGATAGCTTAGTTTTCCTTTTCCATTACACGTTTTGCACAGCTCAGCGACATGTTCTTTTTCAGTCCAAGGCTCAATGATGACAGTTCCATCAATACTTGTTTTCCCTTGGTACTTAACGACATCTTTGCGACTGTAAATTAGTCCTTTGCCTACACACGCAGAACATTCACAAACCGAACCCGCTGAACGGGCGTAATCTTCAAACGCCATTTTTGCAAGGATGACTAAACAGTAACCCAACTTATTGCCCGCCGATTTCGCCACCAGCTTTGGTGTCACTTTAAGTGCATATTGCGTTAACTGCTCTACGGTGCTGAACTTATCTTCTTCACTCACGTCATTCTTAGCAAAAAAAGCAGACATGCCAAACTTAGCACGCTGTTCTGTCATACCAAGCGCACCTGCAGTATCCATTCCTTTCATTCTATTGGGATCTGTACAGTTTGGTGTATCGGTGATCATTGGTGACTTTGGATAAAATTGTTTTAATGCTGACTCTAATTTCATGCTAATACTCCTCGTGCCGTACACACGTTAAATAAATGCACCGATGTATTATGAGAATTGAACGCCTTAGCATGGCGTAGAAGTGGTGATATTCCGGCATAAACTCTAAATACAGGCTTAATACGGTTTCATCCCGAGCTGTTAGCTGCAACTTGAAAGCTATAGGGTATATGGTATCGTACGCGTCAGAAATACCTTTAAGAGAGCCCTTCACGGTGGAAAAAAAGAAAACCTTCCTGCAGCAGAAAAGCGGCTTGCACCCGCGTAACCGTCATCGTTCACGCTATGATTTTCCGGCGCTGATCGCCAGTTGTCCTGCACTGGAGCCGTTCGTCAAGCCGAACGCCTGGGGCGACATCTCGGTAGATTTTGCCGATCCTGCGGCGGTTAAAATGCTCAACCGTGCGTTGCTGCAACATTTTTATGGCATCGAACACTGGGACATTCCTGCCGATTATCTGTGCCCGCCGATCCCCGGGCGTGCCGACTATTTACACCATCTAGCCGACCTGCTGGCGACCAGCAACGGTGGTGAGGTTCCTCGTGGTAAAGGCGTGGCGATCCTTGATGTGGGTATTGGCGCCAACTGTATTTACCCGATTATTGGCCTGCGTGAATACGGCTGGCGTTTTACCGGTTCGGAGATTGATCCGGTATCGTTCAATACGGCCAAAATGATCGTGGAGATGAATCCGACACTGAGAAACGGCGTGCGCCTGCGTTTACAAAAACAACCCGAATTTATTTTGAACGGTATCATCGGCGTGGCGGAGAAATTTGATGCCACACTGTGTAATCCACCGTTCCACAGCTCTGAACAGGAAGCGCAAGCCAGCACCCGCCGCAAACTGCACAAACTGGGTAAAGGTGAGGTAGCCGACACGCCGGTACATAACTTTGGCGGCAAAAATAAAGAGCTATGGTGTGAAGGCGGTGAAGAAGCTTTTGTGCGTAAAATGGTAGAGGAGAGCGTTAGCCTGGCGCAAAACTGCCTGTGGTTCACCTCGTTGATTTCTAAAAACACTACCTTGCCTTCGATTTATCACGCGTTGAAGCTGGTTGGTGCAACCGAAGTCCGTACCATTGAAATGGCGCAGGGGCAAAAAATCAGTCGCTTCGTGGCCTGGACTTTCCACGACGCGCAACAGCAGATCGCCTGGGCGGCAGAACGCTGGCGTTAATTTCCTTGGTGCTGGTTATTTAATCGGCACCGATAAAACTTCGCATTTTCCTTTCAATTTCTGCATGTTGCATTATTCTCAATATGTCTTCCAATACTAAAAATCTTAAAAAAGTTATTTATTCAAAATACAATAGTTACCTTACTTAATTGATAATTTAATCCAGTATATATAGAGCTCAAACTGCGGTTTGAATGAATAAGGGTATATGACCACATTATAAACACATTAAGGAAGATGCATGGTTCGGAGGAAATCATTCAGGCTTGGAATGACGCAAGGAACAGCTTGTTTGAATATACATCCCATGAGTCTCCTTTCCTCCCTCCTGTTTTAAATGACGGGCAGAACTAAATAGAAGAGATATTCGTGAACATACAAATTTTTTATCCCATCAATATTTTTTTACTGATGGTTATGAATCAATCATAAATACTATTGATCTAGGCCGAGCATTAACTATCGAAAAGAGGAAGGATATTTTTTTTCGGTATGAACAATTATATAACAAGCTCATTAGCACCGAAGCTCTGACAGATATGACTCCGAGTGAAGTTGTTCGTCGATATGCCCAATTAGCTATACCAGCAATTATTGCTTTAGATATGCATATGACGTTAAATTATTCAAGCAGAAAAGATATAATTCATTTTTATAGACCTATACGTAATTTTTTTCGAAGTAAGCACTATATCAATAATAACGATAATTCTTCAAATATCTTTCAAGCTGTTAAAGATTATCTTAGGGAATATATAGAAACACTTCAATTCAATGATAAAGCTGAACTAAATCATATTCGCTCATATATTAGAAAGATAACAGCAGAAAAAAATCAAAAAACATCGACAATTAGGCAATTAATTAAAATTTGCATATCAGATTCAAAAGATAATGGAATGCAGTGTGATGACCTTTTTGATAAATTAGAAACAACATATACATCTTTGAATTATTTATTAATATTTCATAGAAAAACAAATTGGACAAATTCAGTTTCAATGGAATGTTATAAAATAATTAACAATGACATGTACTTATCTAGTGTATTACCGTTACTGAAAATGTACTTGTACACCTTCGAATATAGTGAGCAATTGTTACATGAATGTACAACAGCAATTATATATATAACTCTTATGTTAGATCAAAAAAAATCATTTCACTTAAAACTCATCTTTTTATAATTAAAAAAATAAAAAATATTGTTTTTGATCACGAGAAAACAACATATTATTCAGAAGATGAATTTACTAAAATAACCATATTCCTTAATCAGAATAAAGACACCCCCTTTTTAGCTCCATACTCTAATTTTTTTATGGCCCTCTGTTTATTACGTCATGAAAAATATGAGGATGCTTATCAGCACATTCAAAAAATATCTTTAAATACATTACCTCTTGGTTATCTAACATCAGCTATCTCAATTATTAATTTATCACTAGCAATACAACTAAAAAAGAAATCCATAAAAAATGGTACTTTCATTCCATTAATTAACCCTATATTATCAAGCCAAGGTGTATTTACAGAACACCTCCCAGCGCCAGTTGAACCATTTAATTACAGCATCCTTAAAGATGCTAATAATATTACTATCATGAGGTCTATTAAACTATATAATACAATGATTTCAAAGATTAACCACCTAGTTACTAAAAATAATGACGTTTATCCAAAAGCAATTATAGGTTTATTAGATGAGATTGAAACTGCTCTAGGAAAAATAAGAATAGCTATTGATAAAACAAACACACTTCCAACAGAAAATGATTTTGCTAACATCATAATTAATGATAAAATTTTAACTGAAAGAGAGATATCTCAAAATCTTATCGGCATACTAAGTAATTGTACCCTTTCTAATTGCATTAATTGTCTATCAGCAATATTTCACTATCTAAGATGCTTCGGAGAAGAACCAAAATTAAAAAATATTCGTTACTATGTCGATACATCCAATAAACGCAATCAAGAAAAAAAATTGATCATGGATTCTTTATTTATAGCCAATGAGATACTTTGCTTAAACTCATGAGCTGATTAAATTATTTTTAGTTTTGAATTATCAGCAACAGCTGCTACATGTAGCAGTTGTTGCTAGTAGCACCACTTCAAATTTTCGTTTTTTTTATTGTAAAAAAAACAAAAATATAGTTAAAAACCAGTTCAAAACCATGACTGTTTTGTCATTACTTTCATATAAAACATTAAACTACAAATCTTATTTTTACAATCTACAGAATTATTCTTATTTTTATTCGCATATCTAGGTTAGATATATAAAAATTGATGATTGAGTAGTATAATTCAAATTAACCAAACTAGAACATTTACCAGATTTTTAGAATAAAAAAACAGCAAATAATATTGATAATATATTAGTATCATCAATTAATAAACACCTCCCACATCACTTTAAAAAATTAATATGGTAAGCTTTTATATCTTGCAAAACCCTATTATAGAAATCACACCAACTGATATTTCTTAAAGTTCTCGGCTTGCTCTAGTACGCTTTTGTATACTTCGTCATTCGCCACTGGCGGAAAACCATAACGGTGTAATAACAGAATAAGGTCAACTTTTAATTTGGCCTTAATATCATCGCGATTGCTCCAGTCAGGGTATTGAGTACTATCATCCACAATTAGCTTCATGTCCTTAGCCAGCGCCAGCATTTTGTCGTCATCGTAGGTGAAATCGTATTTCTGACACATATGTTGCAAAATATCGAGAAAGGCTTTCTCTTCCATATCGATACCGATATCCTCAAATGACATCATTTCCGCCTTGATGTCATAAATCATATCCGCCATTTGTGCCGTGAAATCGTCGAACTCTTCACCATTAAGCACATCATTCTCTTTGCGTTGGTTATACTGCTCGACTAAGGCTTGGAAACGCTTGGAGAAATTTATCCCTTGGAGTTGGTTGACCTTTTGGAAATCACTAATGGCTTTTTGCAGCATCTTTTGCAGCAGTTGCATTTTAGTATTCGGCAACTTGATTTTATTGATACGCGCCATGTATTCATCATCAAAAATATCGATGGTTTCGACTTTATCGTCCCCTAAGGTGAAAATTTCCTCCACCCCTTCGGCTTTGAGGGCTTCGGCTATCATTTCGCGCACTTTTTGATTCATCTGCGCCGTATCAGGGGCATCGCCTTTGGTTAACTTATAAACGATAGAACGCACTGCGAGATAAAAATGAATGTGCTCACGTTCATCTTGGGTGATATCTTCGCTGCCCACACACACATCATAAGCCGCTTTCAACCGCTTCACTAAGCCCATAAAACGCAGTTCAATTTTCTTGGTTTGCAGGACAAACTCAGCCGCTCGATTAAGGCAGTCTAATTGTAATGTTGGCGAACCTGAAAAGTAATCACGGCTATCGAATTGATGAAATACTTGAGAAAGCAAATTAAGGTGATTACGTACCTCAATGATGGATTGCTGTACATCTTCGAAATTAGATTTATCCGCCTTCGAATACATGGCAAGCGCCATATTCATCCGGCTCTTAATACCGATATAATCAACAACCAATCCCTTTTCTTTCCCTTCAAAACGACGATTCACTCGGGAAATGGTTTGAATAAGGTTATGCTTTTGCAGCGGCTTGTCGATATAGATGGTATCCAGTTCAGGCACATCAAAACCCGTCAGCCACATGTCTACCACGATGGCGATTTTGAAGTTGGATTTCGGGTTCTTAAACTGTTTATCTAACTCTCTGCGATAGTCTTTCGTTCCCAGTAAGTTGTACATCGCTTCATGGTCATCTTTCCCACGGGTCATCACCATGTTGACCATCGGCAAACGCATCAATTCGCTTTTCTCTTGCTCAGTGAGTGTCGCACCGTCGATTGCCTGTTTTTCCTCAAACCACTCAGGCCGTTGTAATTTCAGGCTCTGATAAAACGCATAGGCAATTTCACGGCTGGCGCAAACCACCATCGCTTTGCCTTTAATCGTCGAGCCTTCTGCCACCCGCTTTTCATAATGTTGGGCAAAGTCCTTCGCTAACGCATCAATACGGTCAGGATCACCCAAAATGGAATTCATGTTCGCGGTGGCTTTTTTGCTTTCTTCTATCTGATACTCACTGGTGCCTTGGGCTTCACACTCTTGATAATAACGTTCGATTTCTTCTAATTTGCTATTATCAAGGGCGATTTTAGCCGCTCGGCCCTCGTACACAATGCGCACAGTGATTTCATCATTCACCGATTCGGTCATGGTGTAGCTGTCGATGGTTTCACCAAAGACATCTAAAGTGGCGTCGATAGGCGTCCCCGTAAAGCCGACATAAGTGGCATTAGGCAGTGAATCATGCAGGTATTTGGCAAAGCCGTAGGTCTTTTTAACCGTACCGTCCTCTTGGTTGATACTGATTTTTTGGTCGAGATTGATTTGGCTACGGTGAGCTTCATCTGAGATACAGATAATATTACTGCGCTCAGAAAGCAGTTGAATATCTTCCGTAAATTTATGAATGGTGGTGAGGAACACCCCGCCACTGGCACGCCCTGCGAGTTTATCGCGTAAATCTTGACGACTGGTGACTGGCACAATAATTTCATCACCAATAAACGTTTTCGCATTGCAAAACTGTTTAGCGAGTTGTTCATCAAGGTCGGTGCGGTCAGTGATTAAAATAATAGTCGGGCTGGCAAAATCGACGCTTTTCATCAATAGACGCGCTAAAAACTGCATGGTGTAGCTTTTACCACAACCTGTCGCACCAAAGTAGGTGCCCCCTTTACCACTACCGCCAATATTTTCACCACCCGCAGTAATCTGTTTCCGCTCTTTCTCGATGTTGTAATACAACTTACGAGCCGCATAATACTGCGGATAACGACAGCACACTTTGACTTCATGCTTACTGGTATCGGGGAAGAAAACAAAGTTTTTCAACACATCCAGTAAACGCGTTGGATGGAATAATCCTTCAATCAAGGTATACAAACCATTGATGCCCTGTTTTTCCGTTGATTCGTTACCGTTAATTTTACGCCATGCATAGTAAAATTCATAAGGGGCAAACAGGTTACCCATTTTGTTATTCACGCCATCGCTGAGAATACACAGGGTGTTATAGACAAATAACTTTGGAATATCTCGACGATAACGGACACAAAGCTGAGTCCATGCATCAAACAAGGTTGCATCTTCACCACGCACCGCCGATTTAAATTCAAACACCACCAGCGGTAACCCATTGACGTATAAAATTGCATCAGGGATACGTAGTTGCACCCCACCGTCTCGCGCTTGGCCTTCTATTTCAAACTGGTTAACTAATCGGTAGCGGTTATTATCTGCCACGGATAGCACGTCTTCCCCTGCAAATAATTTTGCTAATTGGTCGGGCAAGGTTTGAGTATCGATAAGTTCGATATATAGGTCTTTTTGGTTGCGATCTTCACGCTTGAGTAAAAAGCCGTTACTGAGCCAATGGCAGAAGGTTTTGTTGCTTTGGTAGAGATCACTAGCAGGGAGAGATTGCAACTGCTGTACAATCCTGGTGATCTCACCGTCGGTGATGCCATCTGCTTGATACTGTTTAGCAAGATACTGGCGCAAATCATCCACTATCAATACTTCACTGTTGTTTTTGCGCGGGATAGTAATGCCAAGATAATGCGGATAGCAGGTTTGTCCGGCATTGTTTGCATGTTGTCCTAGCAGTTCAATTATCGCCTGCTCTAGTTTGGCTTCCGTGAAGATATGGCTCATATCAGTGGCTTCTTTTTTGTTTTTAGCGAATTCGTTTTTATACTCTAAATCATTCGAGTTGCCGCTAGGCGACAAGGAAAATAATCCCGATGAGCTTACTGGAGTAAGTGATTCGGGTTATTGAGCGTAGCCAACAACGCAGCAACTTGAAGGATAACGAGTATATCGAGTTGTTTTAATTAAGATAGTTTAATTGATTCGATAACAAAAACCGCCTCACAATAAGAAAAATGTGAAGCGGTCGAATAAATTAGATGAGTGTTTCTTCTGGAATATCTATTTTTATATCACTCAGAGACAGCTCGCCAGAGATAAGTTTTGGGAGCAGTGTGTCTCGGAGATGCTCAAGAATAATATTTTGCTTTCTCATCTGAATGATTTTTTGAAAACTATCATTTACTTTGTCATTGAATAGTTCCCTTATAGATTGTGGAGCAGTAATTAATGGCATTGCAAGAATATCTTTTGCACTTATATTCGGCTGGGCACTTCCTTGCGCTGTATTAACAATATAAGACTCGGTAATCTTTCTATTTAGAATACAATATAAATAAGCAGTACTTTCATCAATAGCCTCAAACTTTGCAACGCGTTGGTTTAAATAATACGGTTCTTGATTTTCAGTAACAAGAAAACCAAATTTACCAACGGTTGCACCAGTCATAGCCATTAATAAATCTCCATCTTTAAGGCTAAAACGTTTAGCTTTCTCAGCTAATGAAATATCAATTCGTTGAATGTCACATATATCGACACTTTTATCATTACCAATATTTTTAATTTTTATGACACCAAACCCAGAATTTTGGAACTCGTTACTCTTAAAAGCAAAACCACTCAAAATATTAGTTACATCACTCAAATTACCGAGTTCCCATCCACTTGGCACCCACCCCCCAAGTCCCAATGCAGGCTCTGCACATTCTTCAAAAGCATTAGGAAATAATTGACGAATATCTTCTGCTAACGGTTTAAAATTATCACTTTCTCGTACAGCTTTACGCACTTCAACTCGGCGCAGTAACTCTTCAGAGAAGGCTAAGTCTTGTTCAAAAAAACCGGTATCTAATGCGTTATCAATAACAGGGTCAAAATCAACAAACCATGATTTAAATAAGGTCTGAGCCATTTTCTCTAAGGTTTGATTTATTTTGTGGTTGTGAGTGATTTTTTTATCTAGCCCTCTTAATAATTTCGCACCATATTGTTGATATTCAATTGGAGGGATTCGGATAGGTATTTCCTTTAATGCCTTCCCTGTAAGGTGCTTTATTGTCGTACCAGTAAAAAAAGGTTCAATACAGCCAGTTCGAGTCGAAAACAGAAGCCAATAGTATAAATATTCTGAATCCAAACCAGGTAGAGTACGAACTCTATGCAATGCCTTTTGAATTTTCATATTGGGTATATCATCTTCCCAAATTGCACATCTTCCCGGCTCACCACCTTCACAAATGATTAGGTCACCTTTTTTTATTCCATAGCGAGTATGCTCATGGGCTTCGAATTTCATTTTCGAAAGGTTATCAAGCTCAAATGTTCCCCACCGCACATTGCTATTACCTAAATAACAGTGGTATTCACCAGTGTTTTTATTTTGATCTAACATTTTGCCGAGTGAAGACTCAATATAGTCACCCAGTTTAGCTTGTGTCCACTCACTCCCCATAACCCAGCGCCTCCATATTCTTACGGATAGCCTTATCTAACTCAGCGGCTTCATCCATCTGGCGATAAAGGGTTTGGGTCAGTGCCTGCATTTTCGTTTCAAACGCCACGCCGTCATCTTCAACCTCCACAGCGCCTACATAACGCCCCGGCGTTAATACAAAATCATTGGCCTTAATATCATCAAGAGAGGCTACCTTGCAAAAACCGGCCCTATCTTGATACTGCTTAATTCCGATTTCTTTGGCGGCAACACGGCATTTCAGTTCACTTTCGCTACTGCGCCATGCGTGGAACGTATCGGCGATAGTAGCGATATCTTCCGCGGTGAGCTCTTTTTGAGTACGACTGATCATGGTGCCGAGGTTACGGGCATCGATAAACAAGGTTTCCCCTTGGCGGTCACGATAGCCATATTTGGCGCTGGCTTGTTTGCTTTTACTGATAAACCACAGGCAAACAGGAATTTGCGTGGTAAAGAAGAGCTGGCCGGGTAAAGCAATCATGCACTCAATACGGTCATCTTCAATCAGCTTTTGGCGTATTTCGCCCTCACCGCTGGTATTCGAACTCATCGAACCATTGGCTAACACAAACCCCGCAACACCGTCCTCACTGAGCTTAGACAACATATGCAAGATCCACGCATAGTTGGCGTTGCCCGTCGGTGGGGTGCGGAAACCAGCAAAACGCGGGTCATTGGTGAGCTCGGCTTCATTACGCCAATCTTTTAAGTTAAACGGCGGATTCGCCATAATGAAGTCGGCTTTCAGATCAGGGTGTTGGTCGGCAAAAAAGGTATCCGCTGGGCGTTCCCCTAAGTTGCCCGTTAGCCCTCTCACCGCCAAGTTCATTTTTGCCAGTTTATAGGTGGTGCTGGTGAGCTCCTGCCCGTAAATCGCAATATCTTTGCTTTTCCCTTGGTGGCTTTCGACAAATTTCAACGATTGCACAAACATCCCGCCCGAGCCACAGCAAGGGTCATACACTTTGCCTTGATAGGGTTCGAGCATTTCAGCAAGCAGTGTCACGACCGATTTCGGGGTATAGAACTCGCCGCCGCCCTTACCTTCGCTAGCCGCAAAGCGCCCTAAGAAATACTCGTAAACGCGACCAACCAGGTCCTCTTCCCCTAGCCCACATTCGGTGGCAAGAGTATCGATGTTTTCAATACTGTCGATAAGTGAGGCGAGCCTTTTCGGCTCCAGTCCTTGACGAGAAAAATAGTTATCGGGCAATGCGCCCGTCAGTGATGCGTTGCTTTTTTCGATGGCGGATAACGCTGTGTCAATAACGACTGCTATATCGTCTTGCTTCGCACGCTCTTGAACATAAGACCAACGAGACTGTTGCGGCAAAAAGAAAACGTTATCTTGTTGATAGAAAACATCCATATCAACAAAAGCTTCCTGACCATTTTTGATTAATTCGCTACGTTTGGCTTCGAATTTATCACTGATAAATTTCAGGAACACCAAACTAAGCACCACATGTTTATATTCGGACGATTCAACGCTACCACGCAGTTGATTAGCGGTATCCCACAGGGTTTCTTCAAAGCCTTTCGTCGGTTTTTTCGCGGGTGATTTAGCCATGTAGATAGTTTCTCTTTTCTTATCAATTATTATCGGAGAGCGCTGAGTTAGTGTCGGTTATTTTTACGCTAACTGCCGATAATGTATACAAAATAGGTTTGGATAAGATTATCGCATAAAATCAGGTAGGTTTGTGCGGAGAAAGCTAAAATTCTTTTTTAAACAGCCACTTTAACGCCCAATGTGATCTGGCACAGAATTAGCTGACACACTACCAAGTTAGATATTTCAAACACTAAGATATAATGGCATAATTCATTATTTTTATAAATGTATAAACGAGGTATAAGTGGAAATCATTAATACTGATACATTCCTTTTGAGCGAAGTTGAAAATAGTATTGTCACACTCAAATCAAAGGTTGATTGCCTTAAGAGGAAAACAAAAATTATCAATATATTAACTCTTCTCCTCGGTGCTTCGATTACTGTTACTTTGGGACTTACTATTAGTGGCTACCAAGAATATCAAAGAAATTTGGCCCTCTGTTTTGGCGCTATACTTACTGCTGTAAACGGTTGGAATGTGATATTTGATTATAAAAAATTATGGATAAGACAAAAGTCGACTCTATTACACTTATATCAATTAAAAAATGATATTTGTTTCTCTCAATCTGTAGGACAAATGTCACATGATAAACAATTAGAATTATTTGAACGATACCAAAATATTTGGGAAGACAATGGTAGTGAATGGCGTAATATAAATCGTACATCATCCCGTAATTCCATCTCATTAAAGAATTCAGATGATTAGAATAGGATTAACATGCATTTAACTCACTTAGAAATAGATAAAATTTGTATCCATCAGATTTTTAAAAGAAACCCAGACGGTTCTAAGAAGGCCCCTGAAAAAAGTTCAGTTCTTGTTAAATTCAATACGGTAGCTATGGAGACTTTCAAACAAAGAGTAATCGGTGCTCTTGGCTCTCAATCAAAAGCCGTAGATATGAAGATCATTGAACAAGATAAAGACAAAACACCAAGTTTATTCACATCTCTAAGAACAGTTACAGATGTAACATTTATTGACACAACATACGTATTAGCAGATAAACTTGCTGATGCTCAAAAACGTAAAGGTTTATCGGGTGGTATAGTAGTTGTGTTCTTGGGTTCTTTTGGCTCAACAGAAGTAGATAAAAAAAAGAAAATAGTTGGCGTTATAAAGGCAGATATTTACAGTGCTTATCAAAAAGTTGAAGATGAGAACACTCATGAAATATCTCTTAAATATGTAAAAGAGGCTTTATTAACACCGTCTTCCAAGCTATTTAAAACCGCAGCATTTGCAGAAAAACATCCTAAATCAGGCAATTCAACAACTCCTGACTTAAATGATAGCTGGGCAGTAGCGGTATCCGACTATCAAATTAGCCAAGTAGATGGAAAAATAGCAGCTCAGTATTTCTATGAAACATTCTTAGGCTGTGGCTATCCAGAGTCCAGTGCAAGAAATACCCAGAAATTCTTCCAATCTGTTAAAACCTTTATCAATAATCTAGAAGTATCGAACGAAGAAAAATACGAGTTAAATAACGCGCTAGTCTGTTATTTAAAATTAGATAAATCCGGAGTTATATCACCAGACAAATTTGCCCGAACTTATTTCGATTCTGACACTGCTGATGACTTCATCGCTCACTTAGGCGATTCGGGGGTCCCTACTACATCCTTTACAAAAGATACACAGCATGTTAACAGCAAACTCAAAATGCAAAAAGTGTCATTTGGACAAAATATACGCTTATTAGCACCTGCTGAAATACTAAAGGACAAAGTAATTATGGAGCCGATTGTATTTGATGAAAACGGTATTCCCGTAAACTGGACTAAACTAGTTATAAAAGAAAAATTGGCCTTACCACAGTGAATGAGGCTGAATTTCTTGAAAAATGGCATATAGAAAAACCCTTCTACCAAGCTTGGGGCAACTTTGTCGTATCTAAAATCAACTCATCTATTGAATTGCTAGGATATGATATTAACAATTATGTAAAGATAACACCTTTTGCTCGAATTAAAGACAATAACTCACTTATTGACAAAGCTTTTTATAGGCCGGACAAGTCATATGAACAGCCTTACGATGATATTGAGGATAAGGTGGGGTGTCGATTTGTAGTGTTACTTATTGATCAAGTTGAACAAATTGCCGATATCATTAGATCTGATACATCTTGGATTGCTGAGGAATGTAGGCATTTCAACGATGAACGTAACAAGAGTCCATTATTATTCACATATCAATCTGTACATTTTGTTGTTCGAGCAAAAGGAAACTTAGAGTTTGATGGTATAATCATACCAGAAAGTACACCATGTGAGATACAAATTCGAACCCTACTTCAGCATGCATACGCGGAACTAACGCATGATTCAATTTATAAAACTAACAAAATAGTTAAACCAGAAATCCATCGAACCGTCGCTAAAAGCATGGCATTGATTGAAACTACAGACGATTTTTTTAAAGAAGTAAGTACTAGCCTACAAGGACCTATTGAGCAGTATGAAATTGTATCAATACTTGATTCTTTATACACAGAGTTTCTATCTTCACCACCTTTAAAATTGCAAAAATCATCCTATTATGTTTTAGATGCATTTGAAGATCTTTTTGAAAATAAGTTTCAATTAAGAATACGAAAAATAATTGAAAATGATGCCTATGACTTGGTTAATGTGATAAAAACTAAAGCACAAAAAAATCCATTTTATAAGCAAAGTATCTCTATTTTTACTGGCTGGTTAATAATAGAGCGAAAAAATAGAGTTGTAAGAGACTGGCCTTTAGATTCAGATCTTTTAGAAGAATTTGCGTCAGCCCTTTCTGTCTCACTCGATCTATAGTAACCAATTAAAAATAAATATTATCGTAGTATTTTTCGGATTCCAGCTTTTCAATTCTTTTAAACACTATCCTATGTGTTATATCAACATCACTAGTATTAATTTTTACATAATCATTTTTGTATTAACCAACTTCATGAATCTATAAAATATTTTGTGTCAAATCGATTTCAATAATTCAATATTAGTAATATTGAAAAACAACATAAATAAAAAAATCTCAGATATATATTATCTCTTTGAATAATTATAATTTTCTTTTATTTCAAGGAGTAATATGCATCAAAACTCTCACTTCAAACCGCTCCTATCAGCACTACCTCATTCATTCCAAACCTCTTTTTTCAATCAACTCAATCACCTAATCAACTACTCTCCCACCATCGGTCTGATGGGTAAAACTGGAGCCGGCAAATCCAGTCTTATTAACGCACTATTCCAATCGACCCTATCGCCTGTAAGTGATGTATCCGGCTGCACTCGGCAAGCCCAACGCTTCAGTATGACGATGAACAACCATACGCTCACCTTTGTTGATTTACCCGGCGTGGGGGAAAGTATCGAACGAGATAAAGAGTACCACCAGCTCTATCGTAACTTATTACCAGAACTGGATTTAATCATCTGGGTACTCAAGGCCGATGATAGAGCATGGTCTTCTGATGAACAGTGTTA
Organism: Proteus vulgaris; assembly: GCF_011045815.1. Classification (GTDB taxonomy): domain Bacteria; phylum Pseudomonadota; class Gammaproteobacteria; order Enterobacterales; family Enterobacteriaceae; genus Proteus; species Proteus vulgaris_B. The sequence goes on from NZ_CP047344.1 coordinate 2,850,242, forward strand.
TCACTTTCTCACTGAGCAATGTGGTTATCTACCAAGTCGTTTTCTATTTGTACTGAACCAAGCTGACAAAATAGAGCCCTGTCGCCAGTGGGATGAACTGTGCCAGCTGCCATCCTCTGAGCAAGCAGCTAATTTAGTTTTGAAGCAACAAGCCGTGATAACCGCATTTAAGCCGCATCATCCTGTGATGACCGTTTCTGCGGCAGAAGGTTTTCAGCTCACTGAATTAACAGAGCAATTAATTCATGCATTACCAGCAGAGGCCAGTAGCGGTGTCGCTAGGCAACTGAACAGCACTTACCGGACGCAATCTGTGGAAAATTCCGCACGTAACGATTTTGGGCAATGTGTCAGTGATATCGTCGATACCATAATCGATATTATTCCATTACCCACATTGATAAAACATACGATCAGCACTGTCAAAAACAGCATCGTATCCGTCGCTAAATCCCTGTGGAGTTTTTTCTTTTAACTTCTTAAATTAACGCAACATTGATGACATCAAGCTCTAGTCCTTAACGGGATTGGCGCTTTTTTTATTTCTTTTTATTGGAGTATCAATTTATGAATAACACAGTTGAATCCGCTATCACAATGGAATTAGTCCCTTATGAACAACGCCTTGATTTTTGGTTCAACCATTTTGGTGCAGTAAAAGGCTGGGCTACCTTTGAAGTGGTGATCTTCACCACGATGGGCCAATTCTGTGATGAGTATCATGGCGGTTACTGGGAGTATGGCGTACTCAGCAATGGCGGTGCCTTTATCTACCCCGATATCAACATAGACACTTTAACTCTATTTAACATGCACAACGGCAATGAAGCCACTGTGAGTCAAGAGGCTGCAGGCATTGTCGTATGCCTTATCTTGTACAGCATCTGGTCATTCCAAACGGAAAGCGAAGTGATGTGCGACCGCTTTTATCAGCTGCGTGACTATGCGCTACAACATTCCGAATCTGCTGCCATTTTCCACTTAATTGATTAATCAGGAGTCTATCATGAGTTTATTAGCTTCGCGTTTTGGCTCTGCTAACAGTATTCGTCGTGATCGTCCACTGACCATTGAAGAATTATTTCGTACTGTACCGAGCGTTTTCTCCGAAGATAAGCATGGATCACGCAGTGAACGTTATACCTACATCCCGACCATCACCTTGTTAGACAGTCTGCAAAAAGAAGGCTTTTATCCGTTCTTTGCTTGCCAAACTCGGGTGCGTGATATCAGCCGTCGAGAGCACACCAAGCATATGCTACGTCTACGTCGTCATGACCAAATCACGGGTATACAAGTCCCTGAAATTATTTTGTTGAATAGCCATGATGGCTCAAGCAGCTATCAGATGTTGCCAGGACTCTTTAGAGCCGTGTGCTCTAACGGTTTGGTGTGCGGCGATGTATTAGGGGAAGTGCGTGTACCCCATAAAGGGGATGTGGTGGGGAAAGTGATTGAAGGGGCCGATACGTTTGAGCAGGTCGCTGAAAAACGCGAAAGTATGCAATCGTTATTGTTACCGCCATCAGGGAAAACCAAGCACCCATTAGACGGTGTTCATCAAGCGTCAATCTGACGTTTCTATTTATGTTGATAGGAATTTATAATGAAAAAATATGTATTCGTAACTGCATTAGCCTCACTGTGGTTAATGACATCACCCGCCTCTGCCACCAGCCAGCCCCCTAAAAATACCATTTGGGAATATAAAGGGGATGGCGGTAAAACCTTATGGCAAGTGTGTGGAAGCCAAAATAGTACCTGTAGGATTGTGGGCTCAACCAAGCATTATGTTGCTGTACTAAATCATAAATCCGCATCAGGTTGTGCATTTGGTGATTTTTATATCGTGGCAAGAACTGACGGAAACTGGCAACAACGTGATACAGGTACTTGCAGCCCTAACGCTTATGTCCAAAAAGGAACCATTAATAATGGACAGTACTCTTCGGTCGATATTGGTGTTGGCGGGACGATTGTAGCTCGTTATCCCATTGGGTATTGGAGTATGCAAAAAGAGTTCTCAGGCAAGAATCGACCACGCTGGAAAGAAAAAGACCGTACTAAAGGTGGATTGCAAACCAATCAACAATAAATAATATTCTCGCTATCGCTAATTACGGTAGTGAGAACAATAAAAGATAATAAAAGGTAACGTAATGAATAAGATAAAAAGCCTATTTGCGATAGGACTATTGGTAGTGAGTGCATTTAGCTCAGCTGAAGAGCAACAGCGTTATGCAAGCATCACACATACGAGCTCAAATTTTATTAACCAAGGTTACTGTGGTTATTCATTTACCCTCGACAATGGCGGTAACCATATGGTTCTAGACCATGCGGAGTTTGGTGCGCTTGAACTCACGCTGCGAATGAAAGATGGGCAAGGAAAAGTATTAGGGGATACGGTACTGGAAGTGGAACCTTTTGGCGATTCTAGCGCCACTCGTGCCACGTTTACAGGATTGGAAATTCCTTGTGAGGATGTTGCTGAGTTTGAAGTGGTTAAAGCGGTGGAAGATCAGAATGGTCGTAAAGTTGAATTACCGTTATCCATCTTTGAAGCTAATAATACAGAATTGGCAAAGGTTTCGGTGGCAGGGAAAAAATAATAATTTTTTAGCTATCTATCAAGGTAACATATGGCAGACTGAATGATCTGCCATTTTTTGATTAGTTAAATTTTTAACCATATTAAATTCAAAGCATCAATAAACATTGAAGTGAAATTTTATTATATCTTACCAAATAAGACAACATTATGAGAATGAGCTCAAATGTTCCGGAGGTATACTTTATACTTGACAATATGATATTCACTGATGGCTCAATATTTAAGCAACAAAGGACAACTTAAAGTAGTTAATAAAAGAACGAATCTACCTTTGGGGCTGGCTTAATCGAAAAGGGATTTTCTGATTCCCGTCATATCTATTTCAGCACTGAAATCATAAGAACATAGCTAATCTTCAATTCGTTCAGACAAAATCAACTCAGATAGTTTATGTTTACCTCTGATAGCACACACCCAAATAATCAGTATGATCCAACCAAATTGGATTAAATTATGGATAACTCTACGGTCTCTTTGTCGTGAATATCAGCCATATTATTAACAGTGTTATTTGTAAGATTGTATTTATTCTAACACCGATAAATAAAGTTATTAAATTTTATCTATTTGCGAACTGAATGCATAAACATATAATAACTGATTGCTCAAAAAAACAAGCCTGGTATCATACAAGCTATGAACACGTAGGTAAAAATATGTTAATAGAATGAAAGATAATAAAATTCTGGTGATTGATTTATTCGCAGGACCTGGTGGCTTGGGTGAAGGATTTAGTTCATGCCAAACATCTACCGGAGAGACAGCTTTTCAGATTGGAGTTTCGATAGAAAAAGATCCTTCTGCCCACAGAACATTAACCACCAGAGCTTTATTTAGAAAACTGGTGAATAATCCCAAAGCTAAAAAAGACTATTATCATTATGTACAGGGTAAAATCACCCGAGAACAACTTTTTGAAAAATACCCAAATGAAGCAGCTCAGGCAATGGAGGAAACATTAGAAACTCCTCAAACTCTGGGAGAGGACAACGAACTCATTCATGCCAAAATTAAAACGCTAGTTGAGAATCATGAAGGTGCTAAGGTTGTAATTGGTGGACCGCCTTGTCAAGCTTATTCATTGGCAGGTCGTTCGCGTAACGCTGGTAATAAGGAGTATAAGGCTGAAGAAGATGATCGACATTTTTTATATAAAGAATATTTAAAAGTATTGTCTATTGCAAAGCCTGAAGTGTTTGTCATGGAAAATGTCAGAGGTATTTTATCTGCTAAAGTGAATGATAAACTGATATTCCCTGATATTTTGAAAGACTTACGTAATCCAGGGGCCGCAACAGATACACCTAATATGTCAGAGTACAAAATTTATTCACTGGTGACCAAGGCTGATGAGCCAGCTAATCCTTATTATAAGAACTTATCAGATTTTTTAATTCGTTCTGAACGTTATGGAATACCTCAGGCAAGGCACAGAGTGATCTTGTTAGGGGTAAGAAACGATATTGACGGTATCCCAGAGACCATACAACTTTCAGAATCAGGTTCTGTTTCAGTGAAAAGTGTTATTGATGATTTACCTGCATTAAGAAGTGGCTTATCTAAACAAAAAGATACAGAAGAACTCTGGGTTAAAATCGTGTCAGATTACATGGCACAGTTAAAAACACTAATGGAGATACAAGAACAAGATAAGCAGGATGAATTTAACGCATTAGCATTGATGCCTCGAAGGGGACTCCTCCGCAAAAGTAGTGAATACGACAATAGTCAGAAAACAATGATACCAGAACCGCTAAAAAACTGGCTGTTGGATAAAGATTTGCAATGTGTTCTCAATCATGAAAGCCGAGGGCATATTCAGTCTGATTTGCTGCGTTATGTATTCTGCTCAGTTTATGCGTTACTTAACGAAGGTATTTCACCCAAATCTCGTGACTTTCCAACAGCGCTGGCGCCAGAACATGCGAATTGGAACTCTGGTTCACATGCCGATCGTTTTCGCGTCCAGTCAGCAGATAAATTTGCCACCACCATAACCAGCCATATCTCTAAAGATGGACATTATTTTATTCACTACGACCCAACACAATGCCGTAGCCTGACCGTACGCGAAGCTGCCCGCTTACAAACTTTTCCCGATAATTATTATTTTGAAGGTAACCGAACTCAACAATACGTTCAGGTCGGTAATGCTGTTCCACCTTTCTTAGCGAAACAGATTAGTGAAATTGTCCGAAAATTACTTGATAAATAATGAGTTGATTATTTTTTATTCTTTTGCATTACTGAGAATTATATTTAGAATAGAGCAAAGATTATAACTATTTTAGTGTATCTCAGGGATGTAAAATGCCACAGGATTATAAACTAACTCCCAGTGCTTCTTCACTATCTGAATCAATGAGAGATATTGGATACTCTCTTGCCACTGCAATAGCTGATATTATTGATAACAGTATTACGGCCAAAGCTACTCATGTAGATATTTTCTGTGATTTATCCAAAGACGAACCGTTATTAATTATCATTGATAATGGATGTGGAATCTCTCAGGATGATTTAATCCTTGCGATGAAACATGGTACAATTAACCCAAAATCACAAAGAGAACCCCATGATCTTGGTCGATTTGGTTTGGGTATGAAAACAGCTTCTTTTTCACAATGCCGAAGCTTAACTGTAATAAGTTCAGTTAATTCTGTTAAGGTTGGAGCTAAATGGGACTTAGATTATATTAGCGAAAAAGATGAATGGTTATTGGCAATTCTCGAGCAGGATGACATATTAAATATCAACTATGTTGACTGTATTCCTGAAACAGGTACCGCAGTAATATGGCAGAAATTGGATCGCTTATGCGAAAATTTGAGTGGTCCTAAAAGAGATGAAGTTGTTAATGAAAAGCTTGATCTGGTAGAACGCCATTTAGCACTGGTCTTTCATCGTTTTCTTTCTGGTGAAGCTAAATTGCATTCAAAATTATCAATTTCTATAAACGGGCACCCTGTCAAATCATTTGACCCATTTTGTAGAAAAAATAAAGCGACACAACTCTTACCAAAAGAAACTGTTCGTCTTGATGGCAAAGACGTTACCATTCAGCCTTATGTCCTTCCCCACCATAGTAAACTTACCGCAGATGAATATGACTTCTATGAGGATCGCAGTAGTTTTATTTCTAATCAAGGAGTTTACATATACCGTAATGACAGACTCATGGCTTGGGGTGATTGGTTCAGATTAGTACCTAAAGGTGAAGCTACTAAACTAACCAGAATACAAATTGATTTCCCTAATTCTTTAGATGAAAGCTGGACTATTGATATCAAAAAATCACGAGTTAGCTTACCCCGAGAAGTAAAAGAACGACTAAGGCAAATAATTTCTAAAATTACGTATACTAATGTTCGAATTCACCAGGGAAGAGGACAAAAGCTTTTTCAAGAAACTAAAGCACCTGTTTGGGAGCGTTATGCAGATAAAGGAAAAATACGTTTTGAATTAAATCTAAGTCATCCCTTGCTGGATGACTTAAAAAAAGAGATGACAGAGAGTCAACACAGAACATTACTCTCTTATTTACATACCATTACGGCAACCTTACCGATAGAGATGATTTATTCAGATTATTCATCCTCACCAAGAAGTATCGATCAAAATTCACTTGATGAAAATCTGGTTATTCCTAAATTAGAGATTCTGAAAGAATCTTTATTTCAAAATAATACTGTAGATCCGGATGTTTTCAGAGATTTTATCTTATCAATGCGTATGTTTGATGAACATCAGGAACTTGTTGAAAAATATATCAGGGAGACGTTGAGTGCAGATTGATAAGAAACTATTAGAAGCTAAGAAAAATTTTATCGTCAGTTTGATAACATTTTCTAAAATTCGCTGGCCGATTGATATACCCACTCGTAAAGAAGTGGAGGAACTGGCTAAAACATTACTAAGCACATTGCCAAAAGATGTGTCTTTAGAAGAATATACCGAAGATTTAGTAAAAGAAGCTTATTATGAAATTGACTCCAAAATGGGGCTGGGTGTTTCTTTAGTTGACCCAGAAGCGAAACACGATAGGGAATGGGTATACAAGCGGACAGACATCAACTGGTTTTATTCTAACGCTTATGAAAAATACTTAAGGCAAGAACACTGGTCACCAACGGTTGTTCAATCTTTAAGTGATGTAGGCACAATTATATTAGGCCATCTTCAAGATCCAACCTCACCAGGGGCATGGGATAAACGGGGTCTGGTCATTGGTCATGTTCAGTCAGGAAAAACAGCTAACTATCTAGGACTGGTAGCAAAAGCAGCTGATGCTGGATATAAATTTATTATTGTGATTGCTGGTATTCATAACAATCTTAGAAAACAGACACAAGAAAGGATTGATGAAGGTTTTGTTGGCCGAACCAGAGATGAAGATAAATGGAAACTTGTTGGTGTTGGTCACAACAAGTTTCCACATCCTGCCACTCTAACTAATATTTATGCAGATTTTAATAAGCGAACAGCAGACAGTAGCGGATGGAGTATTAATGATTTTAGTAAGCCAGTGATTCTGGTGATTAAAAAAAATGTTTCCACACTCAGTGCATTACGTCAATGGCTGGAGGAACTCAATGCCAGAGGGAACGATAAAATATCAGATGTTCCGATGCTAATGATTGATGATGAAGCTGACAATGCTTCAATCAATACAAAAAAAGAGGATCTGGATCCTACTAAAACTAATCGAAAAATCAGAGAAATTTTAAGTCTGTTTGAAAAATCCTGTTATGTTGGTTACACCGCAACACCTTTTGCTAATATTTTTATTAATCCAGATGCTTATGGTGATGAGAATCTTCGGGAGGAACTATTCCCAAAAGATTTTATTCATTGCTTGGATTCCCCCAATACTTATTTTGGTCCAGATAAAGTTTTTATTAATGATGAAAGTTCAGATCGTATTTTAGAAAAAATAGAGGATGCTAAAGATTACCTACCATTTAGCCATAAGAAAGATTTCGAAATTCAGGATCTCCCACCATCTTTATATAAAGCAATTCAGCAATTTATTATTGTTAAAGCAATACGTAACTTGCGTCGACATCATGGCAAGCATAGCTCCATGCTGATTAATGTTTCTAGATTTGTTGAGATTCAGAAAACAGTTCGAACCTACGTCAATGTCTATCTTAAAAGCTTAAAAGAAGCGGTTAAAGCCAACTATGCAATGCCTGAACAAGTTTCAGATAAAAATAGATATATGCTCCAGCTCAAAACAGTATTTGAAAATAGCTATAGTGATTGTAATGTTACCTGGAGTAAAGTTAAAACGGAGTTATTTAATGCAGTAAATTCTGTCAGAACATTTGTAGTTAATAGCAAGTCCGATGAATCTTTAAATTATAAACAATATGAAAAGGATGGAACTGGATTAACAGCGATTGCTATTGGAGGATTGAGTCTATCCCGGGGACTGACGATTGAAGGTCTATGTATTAGCTATATGTACAGAAATACACGAATGTACGATACGTTGATGCAAATGGGCAGATGGTTTGGCTATCGTCTTGGCTATGAAGATTTATGTCGCGTCCATTTATCTGAGGACTCAATAAACTGGTATTCACATATAGCACAATCTTCAGACGAACTACGAGAACAAATTCAGCAAATGAAAGAAGCTGGATTAAGCCCTAAAAAATTTAGTTTGTATGTATTAGCGCACCCTGATCGTTTACTCATCACTGCTACAAATAAGATGCGTACAGGAGAAAGACATATATTCAAACATAATTTTAGTGGCAGACTTGCTGAAAGTTATATTCTTCCTGCGGATAGACAGATTAATGAATTAAATTACCAACTAATTAAGCAATACTGGCAATCCGGCTTTGGGCGTGGACTTACATCCGTTCAATCAACGAAGAAAGGCTGGTTTATTGAGAATATAGACATCTGTGAAATTGAAACATTTTTAATGTCATTTCAAACACACCCCGATTTTCTGGAAAGACGCTCTGCTGTGATCTCTTATATTAAGTCTATTGCTGAATTATTCCCCGTTGCTGATGTTGTTTTGATCTCTTTAGGTGATGTTACAACTAACACTGAATTCTGTTTAGGTGCTCAGGAAAGAACAAATGCCACTCTGCATGGTGAGGGATATTGGAGAACCCAAAAAGATCGTGTTGCAAGTAGAGGCGACGAAAAGATTGGTCTTACTTCAGAACAATGCGATGAAGCTACAGCTTTAGCCAAAATCAAAGATAAAGCTCCCTCTGATTTTCACTATAGAAGTATCAGAAAGAAACCTCTCTTAATGTTACATCTACTGGATTTGGGAAGTGGTGATAAAATTCAGAAAAATGTACCTGCATTTGGTATAAGTTTTCCACCCGGTGATTATTCTGAAGGGGTTACCGTAGTCGCTAATATGGTATGGGTTAATCAATTACATGGTGGAGTCTTTGATGCCCCAGAGGATGAAGAAGACGATGAGTAAGACACTACCATGGAATGATATAAAAACACCTAAAGATGACCTTAGTGTTCGACGAATCAGAAAATGTGAAACCTTGTCCTTATATTGGGGAAAAGATCCTCAGGGACATTGCCTGTTTATTTTTGAATTAGAAGACAATGGATTAGCCATCTTCCAAAAAAATAGAGTATCTGTTTATGGTATCAATATCGATTTAAATGTGTTGAAACCTACTGGTAATCAGGCTCTGGTCTTGACGCTGGATAAACATATTAATCAGGACCTTTTTTATCAACTCTGTGAAACATTAATACAAGCATTGCAAAGTGTTATAGAACCACTCACAGGTTTATCAATTACACTTGCACAAATAAAAAGATGGAAACTTTTCCTAGCTGGGGGTAAAGAACGAATCTTAAGTCTGGAAGAGATTCGAGGGCTCTATAGTGAATTGATATTCTTACAGCAGACCATTGCAGAAACTGAATCTGAATATCAGGCATGTGATTGCTGGCAAGGCCCAGAAATGTCACATCAGGATTTTATATTTTCAAATACTGCAGTAGAGGTGAAATCTTTATCAGGAAGAGAAAGAAATACGATTAGAATTTCTTCAGAAGATCAACTGGAAACTGTGAATGACAATTTATTTATCAATGTATTTAGATTACTTGAAAAATCGGGCACAGAATACTCCGTTTCTCTGAATGAATTAGTCAAAAATATCGAAAATACCTTAACCGATTCAAAAGCACTTGAATTGTTTCATCATAAACTAGCCAAATATGGATACGTTGAGTTACGAGCTTATGATTCGCCTGAGTTTATTGTGGCTGATGAACACACTTACAAAGTAGAGAAAAATTTTCCCAAGTTAATTCGTTCTGAATTGCCAGCAGGAATGCTAAAAGTCAGCTATGAAATCAAATTAGAGGCAATAAAGTCCTATATGTGCCACAAACAAGATATATGGAATAAATAATATGGAACAATCCCTTCAAGAATTCTTTCATGACTTTAGGCAAGAGCTTATGGCTGGAGCAGAGGCAAATAGTAGTTTTCAGCTTTCCACATTCATTGAATCTATTACCAGTGAGTTGATTGATACTGGATTTCTGGAAGGGATCGAACTATGTCATTATAGGGCTCAAAGAGGGATGCGAGTTGATGGATATTGGTTTAACGATGAAGGTGCTTTAGATTTATTGATAGCCGATTTTGACTCCAGAGAAGAACTGGCCTCTCTAACTAAGACCGACGTTGAAGCCGCTTTTAAGAGAGTTGCAAACTTTTTTGAAACTTGTCTAAAAAAAGAGTTATATCACGCTCTGGAGGAAACAGCACCAGAATACGGATTATCCCGCCAGATTCATGAACGTAGAAGCCTCATTAGAAAGGTGAACTTCTTCTTGATTTCAGAAAGAACATTAAGCGATCGTATTCAAACGTTTACCGATAATAAGGTCGGTGGTATCACAGCTTCTTATCATATCTGGGATATTTCTAGGCTACATCGTCAAAGAAGCTCCAGAGGGCATAAAGAAGCTTTAGATATCAACTTTTCAGAAGCTTATGGTACCGGAATTCCATGCTTACCTGCCCATTTAGGTTCTGATACATATCAATCGTATTTGATTGTTATCCCTGCTACAACACTAGCGTCCTTATATGAAAAATATGGTGCAAGGCTTTTAGAACAAAATGTCCGCTGTTTTTTACAAGCCAGAGGTAATGTTAATAAAGGAATTAGAAACACGATTATTAATGAACCACAGATGTTTTTTGCTTACAACAATGGCATTACCGCAACAGCTCAGGAAGTTGAAGTGGCTAACGGGCACAACGGACAAGAAATAGCTAGAATTAAAGATTTACAAATCGTTAATGGTGGGCAGACAACAGCTTCGCTTTTTCATACACAATATAAAGATAAAGCTTCGCTGGATGGGATATTTGTTCAAATGAAGCTTTCTGTCATAAATAGTGACAAGAATGAAAATATTGTTCCTAAAATTTCTGAATACGCAAATACACAAAATAAGGTCAATGTTGCTGATTTCTTCTCAAATCATCCGTTTCATATACGTCTGGAGGAGTTTTCAAGACGTTTATGGGCCCCTGCTCAACAAGGTGCACAAAGAGAAACTAAGTGGTTTTATGAACGCGCCCGAGGCCAATACATCGATGCTCAAAGCAAATTGACTATGGGAGAAAAGAAGAAGTTTCAAGCTGAGAATCCAGCACAACAAATGTTTAATAAAACTGATTTAGCGAAATATGAAAATGTATGGGATGAAAATCCTCGATTTGTTAACTTGGGTGCTCAAAAGAACTTTGCACAATATGCGAAACGTATTGGTCAGGAATGGGAAAAGTCCTCTGAGCATTTTAATGAGTTCTATTATAAAAGAGCCATATCTCGTGCTATTTTATTTAAAAAAACAGAAAAATTAGTTTCTGCACAACCTTGGTACAATGGAGGATACAGGGCGAATGTTGTTGCTTACACACTAGCCATGTTGGGAGAATTTGTTTTAAAACAAGAGAGAACTATAGATTTCATGAAAGTTTGGAATACGCAACAAGTTCCGGAAAGCTTTGACAAAGCGTTAAAAATCACAGCAAAGCTTGTTCATGAAGATATTATTCAGCCCAAACAAGGTATTTCCAACGTGACAGAATGGTGTAAAAAAGAGGAGTGCTGGCAACGCTTAAAAGAACGAGTCAATGAGCTACATGATATATTGCCTCTGGATTTTAAGACGGAGTTACTTTTGAAGTAGCGGTATTAAAAAACATGCTAAGTAGGTTGCCACCAATACCAATCAGATAATACTGGATTTTGCTTTGAAATTGGGTCGGTAGCTAAGACCAATTATTCATAAGTACATCGCACTTAGTCCAAAAGGTGATCAAGCGTTTTTACACCGCTAGGACACAGAGCAGATCACCAAATTATATTGATCGTTTCACCGAACAACCGTGTTAGAATAGTAAGTTAAATTTTAAGCCTGCCATCACAAAAACAGTAAAATAAACTTTAGGCCCAACAATAGGCCCAAGATAAAAGTTGAATTAATTTTTATTAATTTAAAATCAATACCATACAAGCTTAATTCAAACTCCGCCAGCTCATCTAATTAAGTAATAAAAAGCTCGCATGGTACAAAGTCTTGCGGGCTTTTTTGTGTCTTCTATTTGCCACATAAAGCCCGTACTCAACACATAACCCTCAATCATCTTAAGTGTGATATTTATATCAAATATCGCTTCTCCTATCGGGGATTACTTTAGTATATAAATTTGAAGTCACGTTAAAAATAACATTACATCACGGCTATTTTTATTATCAGAATAAATTCTGATTTATACCCAATTTAATAGGGTATATCTGTTCATAATAAATTTTAAAAATAAGTTATTCTCTATAATAAACCTATTTATCCAAACATATTGGCGATACACCATTTAATCCCTGCTGCCTTTGCTCAAATATGACGCTTTTTTTATCCCCCTCTCGGATTATTTTTAAAATATAAATACTATCAAAATCACTGCTCTTCCATTTTGGGATTAATTTAGGATCTCCTCCCTCTTTCTTCATGATATCTCGTGCTACTTTAACTAAATTATCATGCTCCCATGCAATAAAAATAACTGAGTTTTCATATTGCTGACTCAAAAGATCTTCACGTAATTCTTTTATCTCTTTGGCATGGTAATTAAGGTGGATAGGCAGCGACATTTTAATAGCGAGAGGTGAAAGTGTTTGAAGTGAACGCAATGAATTACCTAACTTACTTTGTTTAGGCGCTGCGGCGAATAATGCGTCAGGCTTGCCAAATTGATTGATAAGTACATTCGGTAAAGCGAGAGATCTATTTAATCCTTTACAGGTCAGTTGCCCACTTTCATTATCTGGTTTTTCACCATGTCTTATAAAAACGAGTGTTTGATCTGAATACACCATATGACTAAACCCTAAAATAAATACGCTCAAAAATATAAATACACTGCGCATACAGCATGGCCTTTAAGTCAATTAAGTATAATAAGTATGGAGAGTTAAGTATATTTAACACTAGCCATAAACCCACCTGTTGCAGACCACCCAGTTTATCATAGCCAAAAATTTTTCAGAGGCAGTATCTTCTTAATCTTCAAAATCAAATTAACATACATAAAAACAAGACAAACAATTGTTAACAAAAAATAAAGAATATCTTGAGCTATTATTACTTAGCTATCAATTTTATAAAATTGAATGAATATTAAATACTAAGCACATTTAGATAAAAAAAGGGAAGAAATCTCTTTTTCACACTAAAAATAGTGTGTTAAAAATCAATACAAGCCTTTTTATCTGCCTTTATTTCGTTTAATGACTAAAGTTCTGTCACTGCTTACCGATACTGTCTTTTCTTCAATAAGTTACTAATGCTTATTAATTATTATTTATCCAGGGTTAAGCATGTTCTTTAAAAACATTAAAATTCGTACAAAGTTAACTATCGCATTTACAACATTGGTAATGTTAATTGTGTTAGGTTCTAGTTTTGCATTAATGGGGTTGAATAGTGCGAATCAAGATATTCATGATGTCGTTGATGATATCTATCCAGCCACAGTAAAAGCCAATTCGCTAATTAATAATTTCAATGAATTTATTATCTTTCAGCAACTCACCATGCTAGATGGACAAGGAAATTTAGCCGCTGAACAAGAGAGTAAAAAAGCTGAGATCACCGCCAAGATTGCTCAATTACTAAAAGAGTTAGAAGAAACGACTCACGATGATGAGTCAAAAAAAATACTCGCTGAAGTTTATGAGGTTCGTCAGAAATATATCACTTCTCAAAATTTTGTAGTAAAAGCATTTAACGAAAATAATCGGCATGCTGCTGTTAATGAATTAATCACCAAAACAGCAGGTATTCAACTTATGTATCGCGATAAACTCTTGGAATTTATTGCGTTACAAAATCAGAAAATGAATGATGCAGGTGATCATGTTGAGCAGGATTTTACTGAGAAAAGACTCTTTTTAGTTTTATTAACGCTGTTCAGTATTGTTGTAGGTAGTATTTTAGGATGGTTTATTACTAAGAGTATTACTCTCCCGTTAGATCAAGCCGTTAATTTCGCCAAAGCGATAGCTAAAGGTGATTTAACACAAGAGGTGAATACAAATTACCATGATGAAGCAGGAATGTTATTACAAGCACTTGCTGAGATGAAAACCCATCTATTGGATGTCGTACAAAATGTACAAAATGGTGCGGAAAGTATTTCAGCAGCTGCCGAACAAATTACGGCTGGAAGCCAGAATTTAGCGGCAAGAACGGAAGAACAGGCAACATCCGTCGAAGAAACAGCAAGCTCAATGGAGCAAATGACCTCGACGGTAAAAAATACCACAGAGCATACACATGATGCTATCAATGTTGCTGAAAAAACAGAAATTGCAGTACACCATAACGGTGAAATGATGCTTCAGTTAACAGATAAAATGAGAGCAATGAATAGCTCTTCATCTCAAATGACCGATATAATTAATTTAATTGACTCTATTGCATTCCAAACTAATATTCTGGCACTCAATGCCGCGGTTGAAGCCGCAAGAGCGGGAGAACATGGTAAAGGCTTTGCTGTTGTAGCAAGTGAAGTCAGGTTATTAGCGCAAAAAAGTGCAGATTCGGCAAACGATATACGTACCTTAATCGAAAACTCATCGCTACAAACACAAGAAGGTATGGAATTAGTTGAACAAGCCGGATCACAAATTCAAAAAATGATCACCGATGTGGAAGAAATTAGTGCATTATTACGTGAGATTGGGCAAGCAAGTAATGAGCAAAGCGATGGCATGTCACAAATCAATAATGCAATAAGCCAGTTAGATTCCACTACGCAACAGAATGCGGGGCTAGTCGAAGAATCTGTCGCAGCAGCCAGCTCACTTAACGAGCAAGCATTAAACCTCAATCAATTAGTTAATTACTTCCAATTAAAGAACCATTAATTTATCGTTGTTGATTGTAGACATTAAGGTCACCAATAAAATAATCGGGTGACCTTAATGATAAAAATAAAAAGCTATTTTAAGCTGTAGAACTGCCATCAATATTAATACTTGATTTTATTTACCTGCTTAAACGCTTTTTGTTAAAGCAGGTAAATAGAAAATAAAACATGATGAAAAATATAAATACTAGCCAAATATATGTGTTAAATGTGCTTTATATTCAATAATATCTTTATCAACGTTAGGCTCTTTAATCACATCATTTGTCATAAAGGTTGGTAATTGAGACAAACCTAAAAATTGTTGCGATTTATGGAAAGCGAAATACACACCGTCAACCCCTCTTCCATCAAAGAAATTACCAAACTCATTAAAGGCTTCAATAGGTGCATTCCATGTTACAGAGATCATGTATTTTTTGCCTTGCAGTAAACCGCCCGTGCCGTATTGTTTTTTAGGATCACGACGGGTACGACCATCGTTTTCATAGAGTTTGCCATGACCGAAAGTGTAAACATCATCCATATATTTTTTCGTTTTCCATGGCATCATCATCCACCAGCCAGGCATTTGATAAACAATTGTGTCAGCCCATAGAAACTTTTCAATTTCTTCATCAATATCATAGCCTTCTTCGATTTGTGTTTCTTTAACGCTATGACCTAATGTCACTAAATGCTCTGCAGCCATGTCATGTAATGTGCGATTTAATCGACCCGCAGAATGACCAAAATTTTGACCGCCATTAATCAATAAAATATTCATATCTACTCCTAAATTTTCTATTACGATATTTAATGACGCTAATTTAGCAGAAAATAGAAAGAATGGCGCTCAACCGTAAATCTTGAAAAATACATCGAAACAGAATTATAAACTATATTATTAAGAAAATAATAATTATTTAAATATAAAAAACCAATAAATTGGTTTTTACGATTAAGTGTATTAATAATGGTGATTATTGCTTTTTAGGTAAAAGTCTATTGTTACTTAGGCTATTTTTTAAAACACTGGGTTGTTGTAGGCTTAATAAGAGTATTATTTATACCCATGGTTTTTATGATCATGGCAACACTAAGATAAATTGCACAAAACTACAGTTTTAAAGTATCAGCCAAATATTGCGTTAAACTATCAATGAAACCCCGAATACGCTGACTCACGACCCTGTCACTATAATAGACAGCATGAAAAGGTAATGGTACAGGTTTTAGTTCATCACTAAATAACGCAACTAATTTACCTTCTTGAATATCTTTATTCACCATAAAATCAGATAAACACGCAATCCCTTCGCCATTTACACATAATTGTCTTAATGTTTCTCCACTATTTGAAGAGATCCCATTGGTAACTGTGACTAACTCATTCTCTTCAATTTCTAATGGCCATGTATTTAATGAAGTCGGTTCAGTAAATGTTAAACAGGTATGATAATCCAAATCAGTTGTTGTTTTAGGGTTACCTTTACGCTCAATATACTTTGGTGATGCAATAATTTTACGGTAACTATTAAATAAAGGGCGAGCTCGTAAACTTGAATCTGTTAACTGCCCAACACGTATCGCAACATCCACTTTGCGCTCAATTAAATTCACAAACGTTTCCGATGAAACTAATGACAAAATAATATCAGGGTATTGCTGGCGAAAAATAGAAATAAAAGGGATCAACAGATGTAATACGACGGGTGTTGCCGCATCTATACGTAATAAACCTTTAGGCGAGCTTTGTGTACCATGTAATTCATTTTCAGCAGCTTGCATTTCTTGCAAAATGACTTTCATTCGCTGGAAGTAAAGTTCACCTTCTGCGGTGAGGTCAATTTGACGAGTCGTTCTATTAAGAAGGTTTACGCCCAATTTATCTTCTAATTTTTTTACAGTACGGCTTACAGCTGAATTAGCAAGGTTCAGTTTGTCTGCCGCTTTTGTAAAACTTTTATGTTCAACAACTTCAACGAATACGCGGGCTTCTTCTGATGTTGCTTTCATATTATAAATCTCGGTAGGATTAGATAACACATTGAGATTTAAGAATACGGATATTTTTTCATTATTGCAATTAAGTTAACAATAGAAAGGTAATGGTGAGTTATTGTGAATAATTTAATCTCAGACGAGAATTATAATACCTAAAAAACAAGCAGATATACGTAATAGCATATCTACCCAAATTAAAGCTTAAATATACAACGCTCTATTTAAAAAAAATACTGCGACACATTAACGAAGGATAAATAGAATTAAGCAATTTTCTCTATAAATTTGATGTCTAACAGATCAATTTTATCTTTTAGATTTTCAACAAATGCTTTCATATGTGCCGTTTCATTGTGTTTATCAATGGCACTTTGGTTTTCCCAAATTTCAAAGAAAATAAACGCTCTTGGTTGTGTGGTATCTTTATGTAATTCATACTGAAGACAACCTTCATCCTGATGACTTGGTTTTATCATTGCCTTGCAAGCAGATAATACTTCATTTTCATGGTGTTCTTTCGCCACAATCGTGGCAATTAATCTGATATTGTTCATACAAAAAATCCTATAATCCAACAAAAACACAAGTAATAAGTAAAATAACAAACTGAAATTACTCTAACATAATTTCAGCGCTATTCTTCATTTCATTATTTACATTTGAGCAAAAGTAAATTGTCGATATTGCTATTATCACGATAGTACATTCAATTATTAAAAATCAACTCGCTAGTACAAAACCCAATATTGATTGTTGCGATTAAAGCAACAGTCTATTGTTTTTTACCTTATTTATTGCTTTGAGCTATCTAACTAAACTACCGCCATATTAATTTTTAAGCCCTTACCCATTTTGCTAGGAATAATGATGAAAGCCTTTTTCCCTTTATTAGCACTCGCCACCGGTGCTTTTGCTATCGGTGCAACAGAATTTACACCTATGGGCCTGTTACCTAACATAGCCTCAGGATTAGATATCTCAATAACAACAGCAGGTGGATTAATCACAGGCTATGCGGTTGGTGTTATGGTTGGCGCCCCCATCATGACATTAGGTTTAGGTCGATTAACAAAACGTCATGCTTTAGTTTTTCTTTTATTACTCTTTATTGCTGGCAATTTATTCGCTTCTCAAGCAGATAGTTATTGGAGCCTTATGATGGCTCGTTTAATAACAAGCCTTAATCATGGTGCTTTTTTTGGTATTGGTTCCGTCGTTGCCGCAAGTCTTGTTGAAAAACATAAACAAGCTTCTGCAGTTGCAGCCATGTTTATGGGATTAACTATTGCAAATTTAGTGGGAGTGCCACTCATCACTTGGATGGGTCAACAATATGGTTGGCGTTTAGCCTTTATACTGATCTCTGGATTAGGCTTTGTTACTTTAATTGGCTTAATGCTATTTCTTCCTGTTATTCCAAAAGGAAACAAGCCCAATATCAAATACGAATTAAAAGTACTAACTCGTTTACCTGTTATGCTGGCATTACTCACAACCGTATTTGGCGCCTCGGCACTGTTTGCGCTTTATACTTATATCGCACCATTCCTCATTAACATCGTCCATATCAGTGAAGGAGATGTTGCCATAATACTGGTGGTTATTGGATTAGGATTTACTGTAGGTAATTACTTGGGTGGTAAATTATCAGCAAATGGTATCGAAAGAACA
This sequence comes from Proteus vulgaris, assembly GCF_011045815.1. Lineage (GTDB taxonomy): Bacteria > Pseudomonadota > Gammaproteobacteria > Enterobacterales > Enterobacteriaceae > Proteus > Proteus vulgaris_B. Next base: position 2,868,979 of record NZ_CP047344.1, read on the forward strand.
TTGGTGATATTTTTTACTTTGCTAATTTTATCTATGCTTGTACTACCATTAGTTTCAAATAATTTGTATCTCACTGTGATCACCCTCTTTATTTGGAGTTTAGCAAGTTTTGCACTTGTACCACCATTACAGATAAAAACAATGCAGATAGCTCATGATGCACCAAGTCTGGTGTCTTCTGTTAATATCGGAGCATTTAATTTAGGTAATGCTATTGGCGCAGTCATTGGGGGGATTGCACTAAAATATAGCTATAACATCGTACCTTTAAGTGCGGCTTTAGTGGGGATTATTGGTTTATTACTGGTTTTCTCACAATTTAAGATCAAAAGAGAACCGGAAAAGAGTATTGCATAGGTTATTAACACCTCAATCAGGGCTAGAAAAAAGGGATCAAGTTCACAATTTGATCTCTTTTTTTTCTCACCGTAACATTAACAATGAAATACATACATTTTATTTAAAGTTAGATAAACCGTTCACAAACCTCACCTTATTTTAGAAAATAAATACAACATCAAATGTTAAATCCTAAAACATTGCTAACATAAACGATGAATTCCGTTATCAAAACTAGGTTATTTAATGATAAAAATAATCTTTTCATCATTAATATTCCCACAATTATTTATCCATAATAATGCCATTAGTTGCGAAATAAATCCTGATAACGAAAAAGAAAAAAGAAGCAATAGTTACTTTCCATCAAAAGAAAATACCTCTTTAGAGGTTATTACGTAGTTAACGTTACAATGATTATCTATACACTCATTTTCGGCCATCTTTTTTCATCTTAATTATTTGTATGACAATTACTAAGGTGAAATTTATATCTCTTCTAAAAATGAGCCCAACGACTTCAAAAATATTTCACTTTTTCCCTTTCCTTTAAAAATCCATTAAAACACTCTAAAATGGTAAACAAACTGGTTTAATAAGGCATTTTCTATTATTAAAAATAAATATATTGTCTATTTTTTGTAATGAGAAAAAGAAAAAATATTATTATACCTTTTTGCCTATATGATCAAGATCACTCTATGCATACCGTTATGTGAGTAAATTTAAAAAGAACCATTCTCATTTATTAATTACTCATCCTCGTCAAAAATTCGTTATCCTCATGATTTGTATTACAAATAGAAAACACATAAAACTGAACAACCATGCGACTTAAGCATCAAAAAGAAGTTAATCATTGATGATAAATTTACATTAAATTTTATTTAAACAGTTAATATAAAAATATAAAATAAGTATAATTAAAAATAAAACGATAAAATAAAAGACAATTAAAATCAAAAAAAACAATATAAATAATTTTAGAGTGAAACACAAAATAATATAAAACAAAAAAAATACAAATAAAATAATACTAAAAATTAAAAATAAAACAAACAATAAAAACAGAAGCAAAAAATAGAATTAAAATAAAAAACATAATTATTTTATTTCAATTTAGCAGTACTAACAAAAAAAACAAAAATAAAAATAAAAAAGTAATCATTAATTTATAATTAATAATCTTTATATATTTAAAAGTAATTAAAAAAAGAAAATTAAAAAATAAAACATAAATAAAAAATAATTTTTATTCTATTTTCTAATAAATTAAATACAACCAAAATACATTAATTTATTTAAACATTTAATGTAATTATTATAGTTGTTTTTATCATGAAAAATGACATTTGCTGTCTACTTTTACTGTTCTGTTACATGACTGGAACCATCGATATCGTTCTTTTTTTCATCAAAAACCAATTTAGCAACAACATTAGCAACTCAATTACATTGATGAACATCAAAAAACTCGACAATTAACAAGCAAATAATGAGAAAAAAGGAATTTTTTTATATTTGTCACACAATTGATTTTAATCTATTACATCTCCATAAATATTCCCTACAATAGCCAACTAATCTAACCTGACAATTTCCTAAGTAATGATATCTTTCATTGTTTAGGTTAGTAACTATCTTTTTTTATTTATGATTTATCGTTTCAGCAAAGTAGAGCATTAATAAAACCTAGTACCCTACACAATTATATAATGACCAACTTATAGGTTTGCCAACGCAGTTATAAACGATAAAAATTGCAAACTTAAGGATAAAAATAATCATGTCAGACTATCTCTCATTCTTATTAGGTATAGTACCTTTAGCGGTTTTGATTTTTATGATCTTAAAAATGAAATCAGCCGTTCACCATGCTGTGCTAGTGTCTTTAGTGATAACTGTTGCACTTGCTATTTTCCATTGGAACAACACCATTCAATTTGCCTCTGTTTCTGTGCTTTATGGCGCAATAAAAGGATTGTGGCCAATCATTATCGTGATCCTTGCCGCTATTTATAGTTATAACCTGATGTTAAAAACTGGGGGAATGGAAGTACTTAAAGATGTACTTGCAGGAATAAGTGATGATAAACGAGTGCAAGTTTTGCTTATCTCATGGTGCTTTGGGGGATTTCTTGAAGCGGTTGCAGGGTATGGTACTGCGGTTGCTATTCCTATCGGTATTTTAATTGCACTTGGATTTGATCCTTTTAAAGCAGCTGTTGCCTCTTTAGTTGCCAATACCGTTCCTACTGCTTTTGGTGCAGTTGGTATCCCAGTCTCTATTTTGGCACAAAACACTGGGCTTGATGTATTAGTGTTGAGTAAAACCATCATTATTCAGTTGGGACTATTCAATATCCTGTTACCTTTCGTCATTGTTGCCATTGCAGGCGGCGGCATTAAAGCAATTAAAGGTGTCGGATTTATTACTTTAATGTGTGGTATAAGTACCCTTATCCCTCAATACATTGTTGCGGCTAATTTAGGTGCTGAATTACCTGCATTTGCGGGAAGTTTAGTCAGTTTGGTTGTGGTTATTTTCCTTGCTAAACGTATGAAAAATACGAGTGATACGAAAAAAGCCGCTAAAAAACACTCTGGTAAAGAACTCTTAGTTGCAAGCTCTATCTATCTGTTTACCTTTATCTTTATTTTAGCGTGTTCACCTTTATTTCCTGCAATACAAAGTATGGCGGGTGCTATTTCCACTAAGATCCCATTTGTATTAAGTGAAACGCAAACTGAATATCAAACAATTGCTTGGTTAAGCACACCGGGTGTGTTGATTATTTTAGCTAGCTTTGTGGGAGGTACCATTCAAGGTGCAAACGTTTCAACCCTTATCTCTGTACTTGTTAAAACAACTATCCAACTGAAAAACTCGATTATTGCCATCACAGCAATTGTGGCAATGGCAACCGTCATGGATTTCAGTGGCATGATTGGCAGTATTGCTGAAACCTTGGTCGATTTTACAGGTGCAGGATTTATCTTTATTGCCCCAGTGATCGGTGCTTTAGGAACATTTGTAACCGGTAGTGACACTAACTCAAACGTACTATTTGGTAAGTTGCAAACCAGTGCCGCCGCTAAACTTAATATTGACCCTTTTATTTTGGCAGCAGCGAATACCTCTGGTGCGACAGGCGGTAAGATGATCTCACCTCAAAGTATCGCTATCGCTGTTTCAGCCACCAAAATGGATGGGCAAAGTAGTGCCATTATGCGTGAAACTTTAAAATATTGTATTGCTTATATAATTATTCTTGGCGCAAAAATTGGCATTATTTATCACTTAATGAATTAAGTAATTAAGAAAAAGGGAATGAGCTTATTTCACTTCCTTTTAACTTATAAAGAATCAATAAAAAGAATTTTATCTTTAGTAAAAATGACAACATCTGAGCGATGTTTTGGAGTTCGATTAATGAAAGTTAATTTTTATGCGACCTGTCTTGGTGATGTGCTGAAAGCAGATTCAGCCAGAGACACCGTCTTGTTACTTGAGAAATTGGGTTGCGAAGTACTATTTCAAGAGCGCCAAGGTTGCTGTGGTCAACCCGCACTTAATAGCGGTTATGTTAATAATGCAAAACCTGCCATGAAATCGTTAATTGAAACATTAGAAGTAAATGACTACCCGATTATTTCCCCTGCGGGCTCCTGTACTTATGCCATAAAAGGCTACCCAACTTATCTTGCCGATGAGCCACAATGGGCATTACGTGCACAAAGTGTCGCAGATCGCCTTATTGATTTAACCAGTTTTATTGTTAATACCTTGGGTGTTGTCAATGTTGGTGCCCGTCTTCCGGGTAAAGCGGTTTACCATCCATCATGCAGTTTAACCCGAAAACTGGGTGTTGTTAGTGAGCCTTTAACACTATTAAACCACGTTGAAGGTCTTGAAATGTTACCTTTTGCAAACTCAGAAACCTGTTGCGGTTTTGGTGGTACATTCTCTGTGAAAATGTCTGAAATTTCAGGCGAAATGGTAACCGAAAAAGTAAAACATATTATGGATGTAAGTCCTGATTATGTCATTGGTGCAGATACAAGTTGCTTAATTAACATACAAGGCCGCCTGAGTCGAGAAAAGCGCCCTGTAAAAGTGTTGCACATTGCACAAGTTTTAATGAGCCAATAAGGGGGCCTGCTTATGTCTATCAAAACCAGTGATATCGATTTCAGACCTCGCCTAGAACATGAAATGAAAGACACTATCATGCGTAATGCGGTCGTTATGGCACAAGAACGCATTGGGTCTAACCGTCAAATCATGGTCAAAGAGCTGGGAAATTGGGAAGAATGGCGAGATCGTGCTGAACAAATCCGTAACCATGTTCTTGAAAATTTAGATGCTTATCTCTATCAATTATCTGAAAAAGTAACAGAAAATGGAGGTCATGTTTATTTTGCTAAAACAGCAGAAGACGCCTCCCGTTATATTTGTGAAGTTGCAAAAAAGAAAAACGCGAAGAAGATCGTAAAATCTAAATCAATGGTCACCGAAGAAATTGGGATGAATAAAGCCTTACAAAATGAAGGCATTGAGATCATCGAAACTGACCTTGGCGAATATATTCTTCAATTAGATAACGATCCACCGTCTCATATTGTTGTTCCAGCAATCCACAAAGATCGTTATCAAATTCGTAAAGTCCTAAATGAAAAACTCAATTATGAAGGCAGTGAAACGCCTGAAGATATGACGCTTTTCATTAGGCAACGTATAAGACAAGATTTCTTGTCTGCGGATATTGGCGTTACTGGTTGTAACTTTGCGGTAGCTGAAACAGGCACAGTCTGTTTAGTCACCAACGAAGGTAATGCCAGAATGACTACCACGTTACCTAAAACCCATATTGCAGTCATGGGGATGGAGCGTGTGGCGCCGACATTTGAAGAAGTTGATCCATTAATCACTATGTTATGTCGTAGCGCAGTTGGCTCTCGTTTAACCAGTTATAACACTTGGGTAACTGGCCCTCGTGAAGCCGGTAATGTCGATGGTCCTGAAGAGTTCCATTTAGTGATTGTGGATAATGGCCGTTCTGAAATTTTAGGCTCACAATTTAAAGATATTTTACGCTGTATCCGTTGTGGCGCTTGTCTTAATACGTGTCCTGCTTACCGTAATATTGGTGGACATGCTTATGGTTCAATTTATCCAGGTCCAATTGGTGCGGTGATTTCACCACTGTTAGGGGGCTATAAAGATTTCCATGATCTCCCTTACGCTTGTTCATTATGTAATGCATGTAATGTGGTTTGCCCAGTCAAAATTCCTTTAGCTCAGTTGATATTAAAACATCGTCGAGTGATGGCTGAAACCGGTTTAACACCGAAAGCAGAACGTCGAGTCACAGGTATGTTTAACTACCTCAATTCACACCCTGCGCTTTGGAAAGTGGGAATGAATGTGGGTGCAAAAATGGCGGGATTAATGATCAAAAATGGTTCTACACCAATCAAAATCAGTGTTCTAAATGATTGGATGGAATCGCGTGATCTACCAAAACCAGATGGTTATAGCTTCCGTAGCTGGTTTAAACGCCATAAAGCAGAAGGAAAAAAATAATATGTTAAACGAACAAAACCGTAATGAATTTCTGCAAACTATTGCTGAAAAATTAGGGCGCCCTATTGCGCATAAACCACAACCACAGCCAACACCAGTTAATAATTTACCCAAAACACGTTTAGCTAATCTGACTCAAGATGAATTGTGCAAAGAATTTACTGATTTTGCACAAACTCAAATGGTGAAATGTGTTGTTAGCAAACCAGAAGAGCTCATCAATAGCTTAATTGAGCTCTGTGAAAGTTATGATTGTAAAGGCTCAGTGGTAATAAGTGGTGATGATCGCCTAGATGCACTAGGTGTGACAAAAGCTATCAGTGAGAAATACGAAACCTATATTTGGAATCCAGAAATTGGTCATGAAAATATTATTCATGCTGAACGCTCTCAAATTGGAATTGTATTTGCTGAAGCGGGTCTAACTGAATCAGGAGGGATTGTCTTATTTTCTTCACCAGAAAAAGGACGTGCTGTTAGTTTATTACCTGAAACTTCAATTGTTATTCTACGTAAAAGCGATATTTTACCTCGAGTGGCTCAAATTGCTGAACGTTTACATAAAATGGCACAAGAAGGCGTAAGAATGCCGTCTTGTATCAATTTAATTGGTGGTGCAAGTTCTACAGCAGACATTGAATTGATTAAAGTATGGGGGGTTCATGGCCCTGTTCATGCCGCTTATTTGATTATAGAAGATTGCTAATTCAGAATAAATCAACAATAAAAAGTACGATAACTAAATAACTTAAAGTCATGGTCAAAGGATTGACCAACATAAAAAGATTATATAACGTCTTAAATTTACTAATAAAGTTCCCATTTTTAGATGGGGACTTTTATCTACACAGTCAATATAAATAACTTTTCTCAATTTTTTCAGATCAATACACAACCTTCGAAAACCTAATTCTCAAAAAATTTCTCAATATTATTGACGGAATAATTAATATCATATTAATACAAGCTGTTACATATGACCTTTAACACTGATTAAATATTCTTTCAAAAAAAGATTATTATTTAAATATTTATACTATTAAAAACACAAAATAATTTCTAGTTTGAAATCTGATATTAATAAAAATCAACTACTTACAATGTTAATAAAACATAAAAATATTTCAACTTTCAAAATATAAAAAAGCATTAGAATATGAATATGAATATGAATATGAATATGAATATGAATATGAATATGAATATGAATATATTAATTGCACATCAACCCAATAACACCAAAATAATAAAAGACCCCATAAATTCAAGTACTACAAATAATTATATATCAATGAAAAATACTGATTTAAAAATGAAAAAAATTAGAAAAAAAATAGAAAAATTAATAAATGATATATTATCAGATACCAAACTAAGCAAAGATATAATCAATATTATTATTAATCATATTATCGAAATTATAATTCAAGAAATTAAAAACGAAGAAAAAGAAATCAACCTCTTTTTAAAAAGACAAGTTAATATCTTAGAAAACAAAAAAAACAACATTAATAATAACTTTGAAAAGTTAAAAGAAAAACACAAAAAAGAATTTGAACTTAACAAAGGAAATACAAATGATATTATATCTAAATTGAATGAAATTCATAATGATTTAATGAGTTTAAATAAAGTAATCAATGAGGAATTATACATTTATTTTATCCCTGATGTTATAAACCTTAAAGATACACTTGAAAATCAGATTTTATCATTGACAAAAATAAATAATTTATTAATAGCAAGAAAAAATAAAGATTATTAATTTTAATAATTGTTCTTATATTATTTAAAATAAAGGAAGGGTAATAGCCTTTCTTTATTTTAAATAGTCTTTAATAATTTAAGTAACTACTTTCCTATTTAATAGTTCAATATTATTTCTTTAAGATAAAATAGTCTCAATGTAAATTACACCATTTTCCTTATCATTCTGATAGAAAACCCACTTTTTTTGCAGTAATCTCATGCTACTCTTATTGGCAAAATCGCCAGAAAATCACCCAATGGTCTGAGCATAATGTTCTACAAATTTACACCTATCATTCTCCTGATAATTTCCAACGTTTTTATGACGTTCGCTTGGTATGGTCATCTAAAATATGGTAATAAACCTCTCATCATCGTCATTCTTTTAAGCTGGTTGATTGCATTTGTTGAGTATTGTTTTGCTGTGCCTGCAAATAGAATTGGCCATAATTACTACAGTGCAGCAGAATTAAAAACTATACAAGAAGTGATCACATTAACGATTTTTGCTATTTTTTCTGTCACTTATTTAGGCGAGAATTTCACATTAAATCACTTTATTGGTTTTCTTTTAATTGGTGCGGGTGCCTTATTTATTTTTAAAGGCCCTTTTTAGAAAAATCGATTAATAGATATCATTAGCTCATTTTTCAACATGTTATCGACACATGTTTTATTATCGCCTTATTAAGATTGATAAGGTTTTTTTTTATTCAAAACCTCAATTTTTGATTACTTTTAATACTATTTATAGTGTGGTTTTTACGGAGGGTTAAATAACATAATCACTTATCATTAAGTTATATAGTCTACTCATGTAATTTTTCCAAAATAATAGTCTGTTTTGTAATAAAAATATTCCAGACACAGAAACATTTCTCTTGAAAAATATTTTTCATTCGGCGCATAATGATTGTTCTAAGAGAAGCATCGTTTCTCTACCTTTATTTTTGCTTCTCTTAAACGACGGCACCTTTAAAACGTGCTTTTTGTCATTTTAACGTCAGATAAAATGGTATCTGGTATGAGCAAACATTCTAACGATTTTATTTATATGCAGGATAATCCCTGTATGCATTGTGGCGCTTGTTGTGCCTATTTTAGAGTTTCGTTCTATTGGGCTGAAATGGTGAGTGGAGGAGGAGTTGTTCCTGATGAGTTAACAGAGCCACTCACTCCTTTCCTCTCTTGTATGAAAGGAACAAATTCTAAAAAGCCGCGTTGTGACAAACTTATCGGTGAAGTGGGTGAGTGTGTAAGTTGTTCTATTTACGAACAACGCCCTTCTCCTTGTCGTGAGTTCCAACAATCTTGGGTAAATGGTATTCCTAATGAAGCATGTGATCGTGCTAGAGCAGCTTGTGGTCTACCACCATTAACACACACCACGTTGCCTCACTCTGCGTAAGACATCAGAGGGGTTAAGCCCCTCCTGATCATTTAACACCATCCAATACGCTTGCTTTTATAAAAAATAAAATTACAGCACAAAAAGTCATTGTTAAATAATAAGTTAGTTTGACTTTATTTTTAAATAACCTAGTATATAAAGTAATGAATTAATAACGTGTATTTTGTGAGGTTTTTTATTTAAAAATAGCAATAAGTTTGGAGGGTATTATGATCAGTAGCTCTTTTTTTATCCTTTTCCTTTCTTTTATCTGTTCTACTGCTGTCGTTAGTATGTTACTCGGTGGCTTAGAGGAATAATTATGAATATTTCTGATGAAAATATTCTTTCCCAGAAATAATGCCCATACTTTACATGAAATCAGTATGGGCATTATTTTGTTTATCGTTTAATTTTTAGATTTATTTTGCAGTGATTACTTCTATTTTATTTTTTCTAAAAAACTACAGTTTTCTATTTTCCCTAACACCTGTATTTATCTAGTAAGCAAAATGTCCCGTTATTTTCCATGAAAATAAAATATCTTCGGCAACTTGTCCAAAACCAATATTATGCATGACAAGATAACGTTGATTGTCCCAACTTTTTTTATTTACCACAATACCAATATGAGGCCGACCATTGTCTAAACGCCAACTAACAATATCACCAGGTACATAATCCTCTGCATTTTTAGTAATAGGCTTTACTTTTCCTTTTCGTGAGAAAAAAACTTCCAAATTAGGCACTCTACGATGATCTATATTTGTATCTGGCTTATTCAAGCCCCACATCCGTTTGCTTGGGTAAGCTGAAAAATTTGCCTTAATGTCTTCATGCAGTAATTTTTGTAGATCGATATCAATTCCACGATAACTACGAATAATAACGTCGCTACAAACCCCTTTATAAGCAGGAACATCACCATTTGGATAATCTATTTTACGATAATCAGAGTCATAAATCACAGCTCTTGGTAAATCAGTGGCATATTCCACCAGCTTTTCATTTTGCTCTGCCGTTATTGCTTTTGCACTTGAAAAAGGAATAATCAATAAAAGAAAAAGGCTAGATACCGTTATTTTCATTATATAATCTCCATGAAAAGTTAAATCCATTATCTTTAAAGATGAAATTAAGTGTTCTGTTTATACTGATAAAGCACAGTATAAAAATATAAGTGGGATCTTAATTCATTTTTAAATATAACATAAAAAAACCGAGCTACTTTTTACAGTAAGCTCGGCTGATAATAAAATGAAAGAGAAATAGATCAAAGTAAGAGAAATTGTTAGTTCAACACAATATGGCTTTTGCGTCGTAAGCTGGCAAAAAGCATATAAATCGCCGTTACTAATAACACCACAAAGAAGAAGTTCATAATGCCATTATTAGCGGCTTGTGCCATAAACATTCCTGCACCTAAAGGTCCAATGGCAGAACCAATGCTATAACTTAATAACATTACTTGTGTAATTGCGACAATATAGCTTGCATTAACATGATCACACGCCAAAGTAATAGCAATAGGATAAAGTGCAAAAGAAGACATTCCCAATAACGTCAGTGCTATTATAAGCACGATATAATCGTTAGAAAGATAAGTCAGTCCCATGGCAAACACACCCACTAAACACATCATCGCTAATAACAACGTTTTGCTTATCACCACAGACAACTTACTAATAATAGGCTGAACTACCATTCCACCTAAAATAATTGCTGCCATCAACACACCTATTTGGTCTGTTGTAAATTGCCCTTGGTTTAATGCTAATGGCATCATGCCATAAATGCTGCCCATCACCACACCAGAGACCATACAGCCCACTAAAGCGGCTTTATTTAAACGACGCATTTGTTTAAGTGATAAACTTTTATGTACATGCCCTTGGGGTTGCCCTTGTTTAAAAAACAGAGGCGGTAATACTGCAATTAATAACAAGGCTAATACCGTCATAAACGGAATGGCACCTTGTGTGCCAATTGTACCAATCGCCAACTGCCCTAATGTTGTGCCACCATACAGCGAGGTCATATAAAAACCTAAGCGTTTAGCCCGCTCTTTAGGATTATCGCCAATTAATAGCCATGACTCGACCACAACAAAAATACCAGCAACTGCCATACCACCGATAAAACGGGAAACCATCCATACTGATAAATAAGGCATTAAAGGTAATATACTGACAGTCACTGCCAGTAATAATAAAAATACGACGAAAGAAAGACGATGCCCTATTCTTGCAATAATAGGTTCTATCATCACTGAACCTATTAATAATCCGATAAAATAAATACTTGCTAACCAGCTAGCATAGAGTGTATCCATTCCAAAACTGTCCATAGACAGTGGAATTAAACTCATTAAATAGCCTGACGCGATAGCAAATACCGTTAACCCAGCTACAGGTACTAATGTACTGTCGCCTTGGCGTACCAAAGTAGTGTTCTGTTTCACTACCCTCGTCTCCACAATCAAAACGGTTAATAATGTGCTGTTTTCTCGATGCCTGATAGAGGCAATTCTTTTATCTAGGAAAGATAAAAGAAACTAAGGTGAAAACAGTGGATGGCGTCCCTAAATTCAGGAGACGCGAATATAGCGCTTAAATTGCCATAAATAAAATTATAAAATCTAATGCCAGAAAACAATTTTATTTATATCAATCACGATTATCGTCTTTTCCTGTAAAAAAGAAATAGCTTGATTAAGATATTTCTTTTTATAAAAAGATAAGTTTTTTTTATTAAGATTACTACGAATAAATACGTATTCAGTAAAATGAAAAATAAGGAATGCTTTTAGCTATCCTATTGTTAACAAATAGAATAGCTAAAATTAAAAAAGTTATGGTGTTTATTTCATGCTTTTTTCTAAAGCAATATTTATGGCATCAGGAATTGAACCACCATGGCCTTTACCTTCAAATAGATAAAATTCACACTGCTTTCCTTCATCCAATAAATATTGGCATAACTGGCGTTGCGTTAACCAACTACTGCGCTCTTGATAATTTTTTTGTTGCTCTTCACTTAATTTACTTAAATCTGGATTTTCTTCTTTTTCACCTAGTGTTATTGCTATGGAAATATCCTTAGGAATAGCCTGCCATTGTTCTTTTTTTACCCACTCACCGTTTCCCCACCATAAAGAAGGGCTTGCTACTATATAGCGTTGGAATGTTTCTGGATGATTAAATAAAACATACAGTGAAAAGACACCACCAAAAGAGTGGCCAAAAAGAGATTGCTGGGTAACTGAAATATTCTCTTTTGTGAGTTGTTCAAACGCATAAGGCCTGACTTGCGTTAGGATAAAATGATAAAAATTTTCTGCATTTCCCCCACGACTAAATGCCTCACCTTTTACACTTGGCGTATAATCATGCGTTCTTTCTGTAATAAAATAGGCTTTATCTCCCACATAGCCCACACTAATAATCGCAGGTAATGGGCTAATTTTTTGTTTTATGGCTTCATTGACCATCAGTGGGAATTGCGCATTACCATCAACACCATAAATTAATGTGGTCTTTGTTGTATTTTTAGGTACCGCAAGAAAGAGGCGATATTGTTTGCCTTCATAAGCGACTTCTTTTTGTGTGATTTGATAATAAGATTGTGCTTGATCTTCAATTTTAGGCACTTCTTGGTTAGGTCTTGCTTGAGCAACCGCAGATAACATAATCATTCCACATAACATTAGTATTCGCATAAATCAGATACTCTGTCAGTAATATAAAAAGGTGAACAGTTAAACTGAAAATAATAGAAAGTGATAAAAAAATAAACCCCATATAAATACGGGGTTTATTTCAATTTAGGCTCAATTAGAAACTATATTTAATGTTTGCCCAATAACGACGCCCTTCATCAACCACCCAGTTACCGCCTTTATCATTCACAGCAGGACCTGTTTCATCTGTAATATTTAATACCGCTAAATTAAACATGGTATTTTTATTAAAGTTATAGGTCATCCCTAAATCAAAGGTTGTGTAGCCACTACGATAACGCGCGCCTGTGTAACCATTACGTTGAGCCGCCCAAATTTGTTTACCCGTATAAGCCGTATTGGCATAAAAACTGGTAGCTTCATCAAACTGCCAGTCAACACGCGCATTAGCACTGTGTTTAGGTGTTAAATCTAATGGGTAGCCTTTTAGTGATTCACCAGAGCCTAGTTTTTCATCATCACTTTTACGTTCTGAATCAATATAGGTGTAGTTTGCATTCACATGCCAACTTTCTGCAATAGGGAATCCCACTGCGGTTTCAATCCCTTTAATATTTGCTTTACCGACATTATCGTATTGATACAATTTTAAACCTGTAATTGGATCTATTTCACCCGTGTCGTAGTTTGTTAACTTATCTTTAAAATCAGTATTAAAGAAAGTCAAACTTGCGGTAAAACCATCACCATTATCATAACCTACACCAATTTCTTGGCTAACCGACGTTTCAGGTTTTAGGTCACGATTACCGTACATAATCGCACGGCCTTTTTCTGTTGAAGTGCCATATTCAGGGCTAATTTCACGTAGATTTGGGGCTTTAAAAGCTTTCGCCACGCCTCCTTTTAAGGTGAATTCATCCGTTAAATGATAAACGGCATAGGCTCTTGGGCTCCAGTGATTACCGTAATATTCGTGATCATCAAGACGCACACCGCCGGTTAATGCGAGATTGTCTGTTACGCTATATTCATCTTCAAGGAATAACGCTTTTTGATCCGCAGTAATAGTGGATTGCTTAATACCTGAGCCAGTAGATGATTCATCTTTTAAGCGTGAGTATTGATATTGACCACCAAAGGTCATCACGTTATCAGGTAAAAACGCAGTAAATTTCGCATCAAAAACGGTATTAGTGATTTCAGGACGACGATCTTCGTAATATTTTTCACGCTCCTTCGTCGTTTTATCAATCATTTCTGTTTTGGTAATACGCTTAGTTTGTTCTTGATACACACTTAATTCTGAATGCAGAATATCAAACTGATTTTTATAAGTTAATGCCCAGTGATTACGGTCATTATTGGTTTCTAACATTTTATTTTCATCCGCTTTGCCACCGCGGATAGTAAACTCACTCATGGATTTACCTGGAGTCGTTGTACGCTGTAACGTATTGCGCCCCGCTTCTAATAAAATAGTTTGATTATCAGTTGGTGTGAATGCCAATTTCGCCGTAATGTTTTTATTGTCATTACGACCTTGGCCATAAGTGATTTTATCTTCTGCACGTAAGTAGCTACTACCGTAAAGTTGTAAGCCTAATTTATCCTCAATTAAAGGCCCTGAAAGATAAAAATCACCATTAATAGAATCACCAGCATCACGGTTATGTTGCAACGTGCCGCCAAGTGCAACGGAGCCATGCCACTCTTTTGTTACTGGTTTAGTGATGATATTGATAACGCCACCCATTGCATCAGAGCCATATAGTGATGACATTGGTCCGCGGATAACTTCTATGCGCTCGATAGCATCTGCTGGTGGAATAAAGCCCCCTTCATAACCACCACTCCCATTCGGGCGCGACTCACGGCTATTTTGACGACGACCATCAACTAAAATAAGCGTGTATTCCCCCGGTAAACCACGCATCGTGATTTCTTGTTTGTTGGCATTACCGTTAATGCTAACACCTTCAACACCTTTTACGGCATCGGCTAAATCATGAACCGGTTTCTTTGCAAGTTGTTCTTTGCTGATCACGGTGATGCTTGCTGGTGCATCTGTAATTTGTTGAGCAAACCCTGATGCTGACACAACAAGTTTTTCTTCTTTATTTTCTTGTGCATACAGCGGGTAAGAGGCAGATAAAATACAGGCTGTTAAAACACCCATTTTAAAGTTCATAGCAATTCCCTGAATTAATAACGGTTATAGTAATGAGAATGATTAATATTATCTTAATCAAATATTCATGAGAATGATTTTCTTTTCATATTTAGTGTTTTTTTTTAATCTGTATCAAAGTAAATCAATACCATTTTCGCTAGCCCATTTTGTAAACAATTTCAGACGTAAAAAAAGCAGATGGCATAACCATCTGCTTTGTATTGTTTTGTAGAGTATTTTTAGATTTAGAAAATTAACAAATTACAATGTTGTTATTACCAGAACACGGCATAAAGCACACACAAGATGATCATAATGGCGTAGGAAGCAATATTGAATCCACTTTGTGTTTTAAAGGTTTTATCTGTTAATACAATCGCCCCTGCGCTGTCATCAGTTTTAGTCGAGGTTAAACTCACTAAACCAATCACAACCGTTGTAAACATAAAGGTGTACATCATTTGATCAAGGAATGGCATACCTAGAGGCATTAATTTTAGGAATAAAGCAAACGGTATAGATAAGACCACACCAATAATTGCGCCTTTTGCGTTTGTTTTTTTCCAGAATAAGCCTAATAAGAATACCGCTAAAATTCCTGGGCTTACTAAGCCAGTATATTCTTGAATATATTGGAATGCCTGATCGATTCCACCTAATAATGGTGCGATAAAACAAGCGATAATCAGAGCAACAACCGCACTTATACGCCCCACATTCACTAAACGCGTTTCAGAAGCTTTAGGCCCAACATATTCTTTATAAATATCCATCGTGAAAATAGTCGCGATAGAGTTAAGCATGGATGCTAAAGACGAAACAATAGCAGCAGCAAGTGCAGCAAAAACAATCCCTTTGGCTCCAACTGGTAAGAATTGAGTTAACCAAGGATAGGCTTTATCTGCTTGTGATAATGTTGGGATATGCTCTGGTGCCATTGTGCCTAATCCCGCCATTAATTCTGGGTTTGTCGTGATCACAAATGCTGCAATACCTGGAACAACCACAAGAACAGGAACAATTAATTTTAAAAATGCGGCAAACACTAGCCCTTTTTGTGCTTCATTGATAGATTTAGCAGCTAAAGCGCGCTGAATAATGTATTGGTTAAAACCCCAATAATAAAGGTTAGCAACCCATAAACCACCAATTAGCACCGCGATACCCGGTAAGTTCATAAACTGCGGATTATCTTTTTCTAAGATCATTTTAAAGTGATCTGGTGCGGCTTGTGTCATTTTGCTCAAACCTTCCATAATCCCACCATCTCCACCGATATAGCTAACTGCTAATACGGTAGTAAATAAACCACCAAGGATAAGGAAGAATACTTGTACCACATCTGTCCACGCAACAGCCGAGAGTCCACCATAGAGTGAATAGATAACAGCAAATAATGCTAAACCAATAATGGCATACATCATTGGTACACCAAGGATGGTTTCTAATGCCAATGAACCTAAATAAAGTACAGAGGTTAAATTAACAAAGATAAATAATGCGAGCCAAAATACCGCAAGGATCGTTTTTAGGTTACGGCTTTTAAATCGGTTCTCAACAAATTCAGGAATGGTATAAATACCTTTTTCGATAAATACAGGTAAAAAATACTTCGCCACAATAATCAGTGTCAGTGCAGCCATCCATTCATAAGAGGCGATAGCAAGACCAATGGAGAAACCAGAACCTGACATACCAATAAATTGTTCTGCTGAAATATTAGCGGCAATAAGCGAAGAACCAATTGCCCACCAAGGTAGGGTTTTACCTGCTAAGAAATAGTCCTTTGTTCCTTTTTTCTCGCCATCCTTTGAACGAGAAACCCATAATCCTAGACTAATAATAATGACGACATAGAGGGCAAAAATTGCATAGTCTATTGTGCTTAATCCAACACCTTCTGTATGCATAATATTTTCCTTTCAGACCCATAGAGAGAATAGACCTTTAATGTAAACGTTTTCACAGTCTTTTTCCGTTACTCCCTTCACAATTTTGTTGCTTATGTTACGTAAATGCATCTAAAAATAAAAAACAAACGATTACCATGATAAAAAAAGTCAAATTTACGCTCAAAATCCTCTTTTAAAAACTTACCAAAAAAGAGACTCTTCTAAAATAAAATTAAAAAAACATCAAAATGATAACGATTACACAAGTTAGGTGAGAATGGCCTTTAAGGTGATGATGATCCCCATTAAGAGGATCGATAATATTATAAAAGTAAGTGGTGTGATTAAGAGAGATGACTAAGATTAAAGACAGAATTACGCTGCACTAAAGTAGGAGAAAAAATACGTTGTTTTTGTTCAAGGATTTCACCTTTAGACAGTCTAATCGCCAGCATAGCCGCCTGTTCGGCCATCATTTGTACTGGATAACGCACGGTTGTTAAACGAGGATGAATATAACGAGCAATTAATACATCATCAAAACCAATAACAGAGATTTTTTCAGGTACAGGGATCTCATTTTCATCGAGGACAGACAAAGCACCAGCAGCCATAAAATCGTTGTAAGTCACTACGGCTGTAAAATCGATTGATTTCGTTAACAAATGCATCATTGCCTTTTCACCTCCTTCGCCTTCAGGCTCACCATACTCAATATAACTTTCGGGTAATATGATGTTATTGGCGTCAAGAGCAGCTTTATAACCCGCAAGGCGTTGAGTGGTGTCCTCAATATTATGCGTGGAAGAGATATAAGCAATCTTGGTGTGCCCTTGACGAATAAGATGTTCCGTTGCCATCCATGCCCCTTTGTAATTATCTAAAGCGACACAGCGTTCTGCAATCTCAGGAATAAAGCGGTTGATCAGTACCATACTTTTGACTTCATGAGCATAAGCGAGTAATTCTTCATCAGAGAGTGCTTTTGAGTGGATCACTAAGCCATCACAACGACTATTAATTAACAACTCTATAGATTGACGTTCGTCTTGCGCATCATGATAGCCATTACACACCAAAATATGCTTTCCCGCTTGTCTTGCCACATTATCAACAGCTTTCACTAATGTGCCAAAAAAGGGATCAGAAACATCATGGACTAAGACACCTAAAGTTTGTGTACTTTGACTGACCAGTGCTCTAGCCGCTGCATTAGGTCGATAACCTAGTTTTTGCATTGCAGCATTAACTGTTTCTATTGATGTCTTACTTGCTTTCGGCGAGTTATTAATGACTCTTGACACCGTAGCAACAGAAACTCCCGCTTCTTTTGCTACATCTTTGATAGTCGCCATATCCACCTCATGGATCACCTTTATCCATAATCAAAAAATAACAGGTAGTTAATCTAAGAATAAAGAAAAAAGGAAATAATAAAATTTAAGTGGCTTGATTATCAGCGAAGAAGTGAAATTTAAAAAGTAAAAAGATCAAATAAATAGTGAAAAGGAAAGCGTTTACACTTTCCTTTTATTGTTAAGAGTAAAACTTATAGATAGTTTGGCTATTCCATGGCGTATTGGCAGGTAAAATACCTTGATTTTCATGCCATTCAGGATGATTAGGCCCATCAGGAAAGTATTGTGTCTCTAAAGCTAACCCTGAATAATTACCATAATGGCGACTTTTTCCTTTTGTACCAGCTAAAAAGTTACCTGTATAGAATTGAACAGAAGGCAAAGTAGTAAAAACATCCATTTTGAGTTCGCCTTCCGGTGCAATGACTGTTGCAATAGGTGCTTTATCGTCGATAGCCTGTTTATCTAAAATAAATGCATGATCATAACCACTCGCTGCTTTTTGGCACTCATCAACCATAAAATCAAGACCGATGCGCTTTAACTTACGAAAATCAAACCCTGTTCCTACGACGTTCACAAACTCTCCGGTAGGAATATTGCCTTCACCATTTTTCAAATAATAAGAAGCGCAAATTTTTAAATCGTGCTCGAGTGCTGTGCGTTCAGTGTGCTCACCTGCAAGGTTAAAATAGGCATGGTTAGTTAAACTGAGAGGCGTGGTTTTATCACTTATTGCCTGATAATCGATACAGACTTCATTATTATCGGTGAGTGTATAAGTCACACTAGCCTTGAGTGTACCGGGAAAACCTTGGTCACCCTCATTTGAGATCAATGAAAAGGTCACCGATTGAGATGATTGTGCCGTGATCCCCCAACGACGATGACTAAAGTTTTGTTTACCGCCATGTAAAGTGTTTTTACCTTCATTAGCACTGATTTGATATTCTTGCCCTTCCAATACGAATTTTGCACCAGCAATACGATTGGCAAAACGCCCTACTGTGGCCCCCAAATAAGCTGTTTGCTGTTTGTGGGCATTCATATTTGCAGAGCCTAACAGTACATCTCGACGGTATCCATTAACAGGTACAATACAAGTTAACCAGGTCGCTCCAATATCCATTAAAGAAATCGACATACCAAAACAATTTTTAAGCACGACTACTTGTGCGGGATTTCCGTCCGATGCGGGTTGTGCAGTCATTTGTTCTGGCTCTAGAAATCGGATTTCATTCGTCGCCATTATTTTGCCTCCGAATAGCCCGCCCCTTGGCTTGCAGAGCAGACATAAATAGTTTCTTTCAACCCTGTTAAGGCCTCATATTGCGCTTTAACAGAGTCAACGACTTGATCAACTAAATCAGGTGTCACTAATGCTACGACACAACCACCAAATCCACCACCTGTCATTCTTACTCCACCACGATCACCTAAGACTGACTTCACTATTTCAACTAAGGTGTCAACTTCTTTGACGGTAATTTCAAAATCATCACGCATTGAATGATGTGATTGCATCATAAGTTGGCTTAATGTGATTAAATCACCATGACGCAGAGCCTCTGCCGCCTTCAGTGTGCGATTATTTTCGGTTATCACATGACGAGCACGACGATAAACCACCTCACTCATTAATGTTTTTTTAGCTTGCAGATCCGCTAATGTCGCATCTCTTAATGCCGTGACATTTAAAATTTTTGCGGCTTCTTCACATTGCTGACGACGGGTATTGTATTCGCTATCAACTAATCCGCGTTTTTTATTGGAGTTAATTATCATCACAACCATATTTTCAGGCATTGTCACCGAAAATGTATCTAAAGAGCGACAATCAATTAATAAGGCATGATTTTCTTCACCACAAGCAGAAATCAATTGATCCATAATGCCACAGTTACAACCAACAAATTGGTTTTCAGCTTTTTGACCGTTTAACGCAATCTCTTTTTGGCTAATAGGTAATTGATAAAGTGTTTTAAGCGTTTGGCCAATAGCCACTTCTAATGCGGCAGAAGAACTTAACCCTGCACCTTGAGGGACATTTCCTGATATTGCGATATCCATACCATGAAAAGAATAGTTATCTTTTTGTAGAAAATGAATAACACCACGAACGTAATTAGCCCACATTTTATTAGGCAAAAACTCAATGGTGTTATCAAAGCTAAATTCATCAACCTCATTTTGATAATCCACTGCAATCACTCGAATAGTATTATCTTCTCGTTTTGCTGCTGCGACGACCATTTGATAATTAATAGCACAAGGTAAAACAAAACCATCATTATAATCAGTGTGTTCACCAATAAGATTTACTCTTCCTGGCGCTTGAATAAAATGTGTAGGCGTATAACCAAAAATAGATGTAAACGAACGAGTCACATTATTAATAAGTGCCTTCATAATAAATCCTTAGCTTAAAATTAAGTAATAAAATCCCACCACATCATTATGTAAATAATGAGATGTCTGGTTTAATTTATTTGGTACAAAAAAGCTGATTAATTAAAATACCTTGCCATATTGAAGGTCATTAACGTTGCTCTTTATAATGAATGTCGCTTACTTGACGTAAATTATTTGCCGCTTGTTCTGGTGTTAAGTCTCTTTGCGATTCTGCTAACATTTCATACCCCACCATATATTTACGTACAGTGGCTGAACGTAATAATGGCGGATAATAAAGTGCATGTAATTGCCAATGATCGGTATTTCTACCGTCTTTAAAAGATGGCGCAAAATGCCACCCCATTGAATAAGGGAAAGAGCAATGAAATAAATTGTCATAACGGCTGGTTAACTTTTTCATTGCAATAGCCAGATCATCGCGTTGAGTGCTATTTAACTCACTCATTCGACGAATATGCGTTTTAGGTAATAACATTGTTTCATAAGGCCAAGCAGCCCAATAAGGCACTATTGCCAGCCAATGTTCAGTTTCAACAACGGTTCGACTTGCGTCTTTACATTCAGCATCAACATAATCAATTAATAAATTACGCCCGTATTTTTCAAAATACGCTTTTAAATGTGTATCTTTTCTCGCTAATTCATTAGGTAAGAAGTCACTCGCCCAAATTTGCCCATGAGGATGCGGTTGGGAACATCCCATTGTTTCACCTTTATTCTCGAACACTTGAACCCAAAGATACTCTTTACTGAGCTCTTCTATCTGGTTATCCCAAGTATCAACAATTTTACGTAAGCTACTTAAAGGCAATTCAGGTATTGTTTTTCCATGATCGGGCGAAAAACAGATAACGCGACTAATTCCTCTTACAGCTTGAGTTTGAAATAAAGGATTTAATGAAGGATCAACATCATATTCATCTTGTAATAACGCAGAGTGATCGTTATTAAAGACATATGTTCCGGTGTAATCTGGGTTTTTATCACCAGAAACACGCGTATTATTTGGGCACAAATAACAATGTGGATCATAAGAGGGAAGGGTCGCAATCTGAGGTTTTTCATCTTTACCATTCCAAGGTCGTTTCGCTCTATGAGGTGAAACCAAAATCCACTGATCAGTGAGTGGATTATAGCGACGATGAGGATGTTCAACAGGATCAAAAATCAGTTTTGACATAACCTTCTCTCTTATTTATTCAAGATTATCTGAATACTGTAAATCTTATTTCAGATAACCATTTGGGTTTTGTGACTGCCAACGCCAAGCATCAGCAGCCATATCATCAATTGAACGAATGGCTTTCCAATGCAAATCTTTCTCTGCTTTTGCGGGGCTTGACCAACATTCAGCGATATCACCAGGGCGGCGAGCCTGTAGTTGATAAGGGATCGGTTTACCACTGGCTTTACGAAATGCTTCAATCATTTCAATCACGCTCGTGCCGTTACCCGTTCCTAAATTATAAATATGTAGACCTGCTTTTTTACCTAATGCATTTAACGCAGCGATATGGCCATCCGCCAGATCCATAACATGAATGTAATCACGAACGCCTGTACCGTCTTTTGTTGGGTAATCATTACCAAACACAGCAACGTGTTCACGACGACCAATGGCGACTTGAGAAATATATGGCGTTAAATTGTTTGGAATACCTTTAGGATCTTCTCCCATCGTGCCCGATGGATGGGCACCAACAGGATTAAAGTAGCGTAGTAAACTGATAGACCAGCTTTCATCAGCAACATATAAATCAGATAAAATACGCTCAACCATATATTTACTGGTGCCATAAGGATTGGTTGTACCACCAACAGGTGAGTCTTCACTAATCGGTACAGATTGAGGGTCTCCATAAACCGTCGCTGACGAGCTAAAAATAATACTTTTAACACCAGCATCTCGCATACAGCGCACTAACACCAATGTACCATTAACATTGTTGTCATAATATTCAATCGGCTTTTGAACAGATTCACCTACTGCTTTCAATCCCGCAAAATGAATAACAGATTGAATTGTATGTTTAGCAAAAATTGATGCTAATAATTGATCATTACGAATATCACCGTTGTAGAACAGTGGGCGTTTACCGGTTAATGCTTCAACGCGGTTAAGCACTTCTTCATTCGCATTGCTAAGGTTATCTAAAATAATTGGGGTCATACCAGCTTCGATCATTTGAACGCAAGTATGACTACCAATATATCCCATACCACCTGTCACTAATATTTCCACATTCACCTCTTTTGATTCAATTCAACGGAAAAGAGCAAGTCGGTTTCTGTTCACTGACACAGAGTTTAACAAGATCAACAAAATAATTTCGTGATCAAACCGACATTTAGTGTAAACGTTTACACTCTTTTCGTGCTCACTAATATTTTATAAAAAACTTAATTTAGAATTGCATTACAGTACGTTAATAAAACACATAATACATCCTATCTCTTTGCCACTAAAAGAAACATCCACCCAAAGTAAACGATTACATCCAAATTAATCAGTTAATTACATGATAAAACTGACATTCAATACGTTTTATCATACCTTATTAAGTTCCCCGCTAATATGTTTAAGCGGAGTAAGGATCCCCTTAATAAATACTTACAGTTCATAAGGTGCTTTAATTGAATAGATACAATTTTATAAGTGCTTTATTGCATAAATACTCTAAATAATTCAAATCACAACTAGGCGACAAGTGAATGAGTCGCTAGGAGCATACACAACAAGTATGTGACTAGTGCGAATAAACGCTGTGGTTTGAAGTATGACGAGTATTAAATGGAGAACATAATGAAACCGACTGTCTTGCTCTACCAAAGCCTTCCCGAAGCACTGTACAAAAAATTATCTAGTTTTGCTGATATCAAACAATTTGACACGCTCTCTTTAGACTCGAATGATTTTTGTTCGGCACTTGCCAATGCTTCTGGATTACTCGGCGCTGGAGGCAATATTGATAAAAACTTTATAGACCACGCTCCTCATTTAAAAGCTGTTTCAACAGTTTCGGTTGGCTATGATAATGTCGATGTTAATGCACTCACTAAGCGTAATATAAAGCTAATGCACACGCCAACTGTATTAACAGACACCGTTGCTGACACTATGATGGCATTAGTGCTTGCTGTATCAAGACGTATCCCTGAGCTTGCAGATAATATTAAACAAGGCTTATGGGTTAAAGGTATCACACCTGATTGGTACGGTACTGATGTTCATCATAAAACCATGGGTATTCTTGGTATGGGCCGAATTGGCAAAGCATTAGCACAACGCGCCTATTTTGGTTTTAATATGAATATTCTTTATCACTCACGGACAGAATATACTGATGTAAATGACCGTTTTGATGCTAAGTATTGTGATTTAGATATGCTACTACAGCAATCTGATTTTGTGTGTATCACCTTACCATTAACACCAGAAACACATCATTTAATAAGCAAAAATCAGTTTTCAATGATGAAACCCGACGCTTATTTAATTAATGCAGGTAGAGGGGCTGTCGTTGATGAAAAAGCATTAATTAATGCGCTAGAACAAAAAGATATTGCAGGTGCTGGACTTGATGTTTTTGAAACAGAGCCACTGTCGCCGTCATCACCTTTATTGAGCATGAAAAATGTAGTTGCCGTCCCACATATTGGATCTGCGACAAAAGAAACTCGCTACGCAATGGCTGAATGCGCGGTAGATAATCTGATTGCGGCATTGAGTGATAACGTAAAAGAAAATTGCGTTAATTTCTAAAGTAGTAAATAGATCTTTTTGAGGAACAAAAAAAGGTAATGGAAATCAACCATTACCTTTTTATTCTATTTTTAATTTAGGCGGGATCTACGTGTGCCATCACACTTAATATCTGCTTATTTTGTAAAACATTATTGCGAGCACTGACGACAATCTCATGGCTTTCACTAACAGTGAGATCCCCTTTTATTTCAAGATGTACATCTACCAATAAATAATCACCTGAACGGCGGGTTTTTAAATCATGCACACCTTGCACACCTGGAGTTGTAATCAGCTTCTGTTTAATTTCTTCCAAGGTTTCTTCGTCTGCCCCTCTGTCCATTAAATCTTGCAAAGCTTGATAAGTAAAACGCCATCCCATACGACCAACAAATAAACCTACAATTAATGCAGCAAGAGGATCGAAGAACTTAAATCCAGCAAGACTACCAAGAATACCAATAGCAACAACTAGTGAAGAGGCTGCATCTGAGCGCGCATGCCATGCATTCGCAACTAGCATATTAGAATCCACTCTTTTAGCGACACCAAGCATATAACGAAAGAGCCCTTCTTTAGCTGCTAATGCTAATAAAGCAACATACAATGCAACGCGATGAACTTCAGGAATAGTTGAAGGATCTAAAACTTTATGAATTGCAGAAACCACCATACCTAAGCCGACAATTAATAAAATAGTTCCAAGGATAAGTGAAGCTGCGTTTTCATAACGCAGATGACCATAAGGGTGATCTGCATCAGGTTGTTTCTGACTGCCTTTATTAGCAATTAAAACAACAAAATCAGCAATAAGATCAGAAAGTGAGTGAATACCATCCGCAATTAAGCCTTGAGAGTGTGAGAAAAAGCCTACGGTAATTTGCCAAATGGATAAGAAAATATTAACAAAAACGCTCACTAGCGTGCTTTTTTTAGCTGCTTTAAACTTTTCAGACTGCGTATTACTAGTCCGCTCCAACTCAATATCATCAATGTGATTATGTGTCATAATAATAATCTTATTTGGTTTTAAATAGCCTACTCTATTTATAATAGCCCAATAGAGTTCCATAGGTTATTTCAGGTTCCATAACTCATTGGTGAGGATAAAGGACGACTCTGAATAACAATCCAGTTTAGGGACTAAGATTGCTGTCCAGACATCATATTGAGATGTCATTACCTATTAATATGCCATATTTAATTCTTTATGTCTCTTATTTTTACCAATAAAATCTTATAGATACAGAACAATAATATAATTGATAATCATTCTTTTATGCATTTTCTCTTTGAGTGCAAGGTAAAGAATTTTTATTTTTAATACGATATTATTAATTGCTTTTCTGTCAGTAAGTTAAGGTGTATAACTTATTTTAATTATTTTTTTGAGATTATTTCAGCCATTATTTACTTTTTTATGATTTATAATGTAAAGCAGTAAATAATCATTCTCACTCTTATTTAAAACACAGATCACAGCTATTTTTCACTATTATGTAATAATAGTAAATATTTTAAACTAACGCTAAGTGAGGTTTGTAATGTATAAGAAAATCCTAGTTCCTATTGATATTTTAGAAGATGAACTTTCTCAGGAACTGATCGCTCACATTGAACAAATTGCAAAGGTGGGTAAACCTGAGATCCACTTCCTCACCGTTATCCCTAACGCCGAACTTTTTTTTGGTATTGAATTTGCGGCTATTCCTGAAAAATTCAAAGATTCATCAGAGCGTACTCGTCTTGCTTTTGTCGCATTACAAGAAATGATCAAAGACGCTAAAATTCCTGATGAACAAATTATATGTAATGTGGGTGTTGGTAACGCAAAAGATGAAATTTTAGAATATGCCCGCCACATTGATGCTGATTTAATTGCAATTGCTTCGCATCGACCTAATGTTTCATCCTACTTATTAGGTTCAACAGCATCATCTATTGTACGTCATGCAAAAATGTCAGTTTTAGTTATCCGTTAATCTTTAGCTTCAATAGTGAAAAAGCCCTTTGTTTCAAAAACAAAGGGCTTTTTAGTAAACTAAAGTCGTCCTAAATAAAGTTATCTGTTATTTTTTAACTGAATCTTGGACAGTATCAGCAGCAGACCAAACACGGTATTTCACATCAACGTCTTTTGGTGCATAAATAACAATAGGTAATTTGCTGTTATAACGGATGAAGGCATCAGAGCCCATATTGGCCTGAACAAAAGCATCTTTCTTCGTATTATCCGCACAACCCATCATAGTAGACATTGGGCCATTTAAATCACCAACAACATAATAGCTATAGCCCCAACCTTCTAAATTCTTTTCGTCTAGTTCAGCACCAAACCACTGATGATTACAATCTACTTTTAGCTCTTTACCAACGATTAACTCAACTTGGTAATTACCTTCATTATCTTTTTGTTCTAACTCGATAACATGACGAACTTGATTTTCTTGAGCTTTAGGATAAGGCGCAACTTTATCTAAACTGTCGGTAGCTTGAGCACATGCAGATAAAGACATTGCTGCAACTAAAGATAATATTACTTTGTTCATCACTTTCTCCATTTTTACAGCGAACACTTCGCTGTTAATAAAATTAGTCAGATCTTTTTATTGCTCATTATCTGAATACTAATATTTTTAGTGTTTGAATGCTAACATCTTAGTAAATATCACTATGAGAGGATAATTCCGAATGTTTTAAAAAGAAAAATCATGTTTTTTTATGAAATGTAAATTTGTGATACATCACCATGCAGATATCCAATCTATGATTATACTGAAATAGAGACCCAATTTCTTTTCATAGGAGGTTATATGTTCTCAAATCAACAAGCCCTTGTTTCTCAACTAAGAAACAGTGATCCTCGCTTTCAGGCTCTCTACGATAAACATCATCGACTCAATCAAGAAATTGCAAAATTAGAAGGCCCTAATGGAGCAGGCTATAATGATGAAGTGGTCAAACTAAAAAAAGAAAAACTTCATCTCAAAGATGAAATGCAAAAAATACTTCAACGAAGTGAAAAATAATGATCTTTTTAAAGCGATGATTAATGTCATCGCTTTTTATGATTAAAAACAAAGATATCACCCCATAAAGATGCATAATTAATATATCTTTTATTCTTTAGGGGCTCAACATGTCATCAATCCACGGTCATGAAGTTTTACAAATGATCCTTTCTTCAGACATTGCTTTTACCAAAGCGTCACTTATTGATGCTATTCATCAGAAATTTGGTAATGACTCTCGATTTCATACTTGTTCAGCTGAAAATATGACAGCAACTGAATTAGTTGATTTCTTAGAAAAGAAAGGAAAATTTATTCCTGCTGAAGGTGGCTTTACGACAAGTGAAAATAAGATTTGTCGTCATTGATAAATATACTGTTTAAAATTCGATTGCCAGTGATTTCCGTTTCTAGTTAATGTGCTTTTAACTTTAAAAAATAAAAGACCATTATTTCTGGCAATCGTAAGGACTTTATTTATTGAACTTTAATCTTCTTCTGTTTGTAACCAAGAATCATCTTCCCAAACACTTTGAATAAGTTCCATAATGTGTTCGTGCTTAGTTTCATCTTTTATGCCTGTAACTTGAATTGAGTTCATGCTACTGAAGGCGATACGAAACTGCATATCGGGGTATTCTGGAATGATCTTTTTTCTTAATTCGTGTTCTAAAAGCGGAAATAATGAGTCGGTTATCTTAGATTGTTTATTAAATAAAATTTCCACACGCATTGGTTTCACCATTTAAAGGCAAATAAACTGTATATAAACACAGTATTATATTCTAGGAAAAAAGAAAAGCCTTTTTACTAAATTTTTTTCATCATAGTTCATTAAATAATTTTTTAGCGTCTCTATAGGCTTAATGATAAGATGCATAATAAATGCAACATATTACTAAGAGAGAAGGATATGTCAGGAAAAAGAATTTCTCGTGAAAAAGAAACTATTCAAAAAATGGTTTCTCTTTATGCAAAATCACACCCTGAGACCGACTCAGATTATTATCAAAAATTAATCGATTACGCCTACAACCGATTAGATAAATGTCGCTATGGTGAAGATAAACCCGCCTGTAAACAGTGTCCCATCCATTGTTACCAACCTATAAAAAGAGAAACCATGAAACAAATCATGCGTTGGGCTGGTCCACGGATGCTGATTTATCATCCAATTTTGGCAATACGTCATCTTATTGATGATAAAAAACCGGTACCTCCGCTTCCTGAAAAAAAGCGTACTATTCGTTCAACTGAAAAGTGAAGTCAGATTTCTTCAATCGATATAAAACATGTTCCGCTAAAGGGTGAGTTTTATCTAATGCGGGATGAAAGAAGTTATCAGATTGATGCATACCTAATTTTTGCATCACACCTTGAGATGGAAGGTTTGAAACCGCGGTAAAAGCGACAACTTCATCAAGTTCCAACGTTTTAAAAGCAAATCTAAATACGGCTAATGCGGCCTCATAAGTATATCCCTTACGCCAATGCTTTTGTCCTATACGCCAGCCAATCTCTACACAGGGACTAAAAGGTAAAGAGGCTACTGGAATATTTAACCCAACAAAGCCAATAAACTCTTGGTTTTCTTTTAATTCAACCGCCCACATTCCCCATCCATTTTGTTGAATAAATTTTTCACGGATAGTCTCAACCATTTTATCGCTTTCTAATTGAGATAAAGTACGCGGAAAGTAGCGCATTACTTCAGATGAGGAGTTAACTTCATAAAAAAATGGCGCTTTATCACTTTCACGCCATTCTCGTAAGTGTAGTCTAGGAGTCTCTAAATTCATCGTTATTCTCTATTTATACAAAACTAAGGTAATATCGATAAAATAGGACAAGCAAAAAATAATGAAAAGAAAAGAAGACTTATTTTTTATTTTCTTTTAGTTGGTTTTCTACAGGTGCCGTTACTTTATCTTTATTTACATTAGCACTTTCTTTGATTGAAACCACTCGTTGTTGAGCAACTGATTTAGCTTGATGTTCAACTTGCTCTGATTGCCCTGTAAAAATACCACCACGCTTAATAGACATACTTCCACAACGACTAGTACCACGTAACTCCCCATGCTCTAAAATATCTAGATTGTTTGCAGCGCAAATGCCTTTAACAAAACCATCAATAATAATATCAGGAGCCGTTAACTCACCTTCAACTTGTCCTGCATGCATAACACGAATAACACCATCTTTGACATTAATATTTCCCGATACTTTACCCCAAATTTGGATATCGCCATCGACATTAATGTCACCTTGAAATACCGTTCCTTTCGCAATAATAGTGTACAGTTTCTGCTCTGGCATCGGTTTTTTCTCTTCTGTTATGACTGGCGTAACAGGATCTGATACTTTTGGTGTTTCAGTTTTACGACTAAACATAGCGGTTTTTTTTAACCTCAAAGTCATGGAATGAATAATAATGCTAAAAATTAGGATTAAGATAATTAAAAACTCTCCTGCCATTTGAGAACGCCAAAAGGCAATTAATGCAAGAATCCAAATTATCCATATCCCACTAAATATAATATTTCGCAGTGTCCGCTTATTCTCCATAATTAGCTATACCCTACCTCCCTGACAATAAATACACTTATACATTCACTATTTTAATAAATTTATGCCAAGCATAATGCCAGTAATAAGACTATTATTACCTTTTACTTTATTGATTTGCTCCTTAAAATAAATTGCATTAAATAGAATAAAACTATAAAGCTATTTATTTAAATAACCCAACCTTAATGTAATCAACTTGTAAAAACCTCAATTTTTTAGATAAATATTTTTTAATGCAAATTAACATCACATGTACATACTTATCTTTTTATTTGGGAATTTTATTTAAAAATTTTTAAACTTAACGGCTCTACTTTATTTATTTCTCCTAAAATTCTGAGACTACAGTCGCATAAATAAAAAATAATGAGAGAAAAAACTGCTTCTTCTTCATAAAGAACAAACAAATTTTTCATTTTATAGAAACCTATAAAAACACAGGTTATAATCACTCTAGGTTATTTAAATTAAATGAAATTAAATTAGTTAAATTTTAGTATTAAATTTTCTTACACACAAATTTCTCAATAAACTAAAATAACATCAACAAACTGATATCAAATAAATCACAATTAAAAAATAAAGAGTATAGTTACATTTTAAATGCATTTACCGTTCTTTACACTGTAAAGTGGAAACAATAAACCCAACTGATTGTTATACAATTAAATTTAATAATAAAAAAACAAAGTGTAAAATATTTATTACACAAATATACTTAGTATCCTTTATTACTACTGATAAAATCTTTCTTTTTTTTAATTTTCTTTTGCAATTCATTAATAACATCTTAAAATTGACAAACTTACTTATCTTAAATCAGCAATAGAAATGCAATGTCTAATATCTAAAAAAAAACCACATCAAATTAAAGAAAATATTCTTCTTTTTACTTTTAATAGCGTTTTAATAATAAAGAAGTGTTTTTATAAATACTATTGTTTTATTTTTATAAAAATACAATGATACTTATATAATGATTTTTTGGGCGAAAAATGAATACCATACCATGTGATAATAAAAACCAATATGATTGCTTAATTCAAAAGAAATCTTATTTTTATCCACAATACCAAATACTAGAAAATGAGCAAAAAGCACTCTTTATCATACGAAAAAATGCACTTATTTTACAAAACTGCACAGATACAGTAACGGTTAATCAAGATCAGGTTATTTTTTTACAGCAAGGTAATTACACAATAAAAACACCCGCTACAGAGCCAACAGAGATTATTTACATACCTCTCTCTGATGATTTTTTAAGAGATTTCATATCAAAATACAATGATATTCTAAGTCGAATAGAAAGAGATCAGGATTTTTCGAGCGCATTTATCTGTTTTCAAAATTCGCCTCTTATACAATTTTGTAGCAATGGTTTTGAGTATATAACTATTCACTCTTGCCCTGAGACATTTACACAGTTACGAATTGAAGAACTTTTAATCCTTCTGCTTTCAACAGAACAAGGCTCAGACTTAATGGCATTATTGCGCCAACTCAGTCATCGCCAAATCGATCGTTTAAAACTATTTATGGAAAAAAATCACTTAAAAAATTGGAAGCTCAAACAATTTGCTCGTGAATTTGGTATGGGGTTAACAACATTTAAAGAGCTTTTTAACCATGTTTATGGAACTTCACCAAGAACATGGATCTGCGAAAGAAGGATCATTTATGCACATCAGTTACTACTTACCACAGAGATGAGTATCGTTGATATCTCAATGGAATCAGGTTTTTCAAGTCAATCTTACTTTACACAAAGCTACCATCGTCGTTTCAATATGACACCGAGCAAAGCGAGAAACCTTAGATTAAAATTATAAAAAATCTGGTCGATTATCATAATATAAAAAAGCCATTCATCGTTAGAATGCTTAGAATTTATTCTTATGAGTGAGTTGTATATCGTGATAAAAGAAAATAGATGCCCTACCCAACCTCATTATTATGGCTACTTAGCGTTACTAAAAAAAATGATGGTTAGCAATGATAAAAAAACTGTAGATAGGCTATTTAACCTACAGTTTTCTTTGCATACCAATAGAAGCAATGTTAATGAGCAACAGATAAAAATATTATCTCGCGTACTATGCCGTGAAAATTTAGATAGCTTATTACAATCTACTTGGTTTTTACGGAAAAAACATTGCCTTATCGCTATTACTAAAGAGGATATTCGTAACATCATTGAGATTTCCCATTCTTTTCATACACCGCAGTCATATTCTACTTTTACAGTAATGGATTGGGATCAGTCATTAAAAGCAACCGTTAATATCAATGAGCATATGCGCTTAATTCAAGCCATTATAAAACCACTTTTTGTTTGGTGGGTTCAACATATTACACCCCAATTATTCACCCTTTATGAAACAAAAAAAGAACTTGAGTTTCAAATTATGCAGTGTGAAAACATTAAGTCATTTGCAGAAAAACAACTATCAAATACAAAAGACTCTTTTTTATCTTTAGATGATATCAATATTAAACTTAGTACAGATAATGTTAGATTGATTGTTATTGATGATTTATTACAAAAAAGCATTCAGTCACTCTTAGAACATTGGGAAACCGAACCTGCTTTTAATATTGAGATCACAAATACACTAGATTATATACGGGAAGTGACACCGAATTCTGAATTATTAAAACCTTTATGGAAGATTTTGAATAGTATTCCAGAGTATCCTGAAAATTGTCAGAAACTAAAAGATTGGTTATTAGAAAGGGAACTTTGCTTAAAGAACGATCTGTTTTTATGGAAATAAATAAAACCAGCTCTTCTTTTAACGGAAAAAAAGAGCTGATACTATCATTTAATCATTTTTATTTAACATCTAAAATTTCAATTGTCACGATAGACATTGATTCCGGTGGTACTTGTCCAGGAACACCATTTTTCCCATAGCCGCCACCTGGTTTTATATAAATTTTAGCTTTACCATTGATACCAGCTTTAGCAATAAAGGTATTCAGTGGTAATGGTAATTGACGATAAGGTAAAGTAAGTGGCTTAGCTTTATCATAATTAAGCGTTACAGTCCCGTCGGTTAACTCTTCATGCATCGTAAATATAACCGTTTTACCTGTAATTGAATCAACAGGTTTGCCCTGTTTTAATATTTTAAAATAGGTATTATCGTCATACTGTATATAATTTTGTTTTTGAATTTCAGAGAGAATAGACTTATTGCGTTGAGCATTATCTTTACCAATAATTGAATAAGCATAAGCAAGTTGCCCCGCGATCATTTGCCCTTCACCTGCTATTTTCTCAAGCTGCTCTTTTAACGTTTTGTTTTCTTTTAATACATTGCTTGTTTCAGTATTAGCTTTCGCTAATTCAGCTTCTTTTGCCTTAATTTGCTCGTTTAATTGCGTACTCTTTTCTTCTAAAGATTGAGTTAATGCACGTTGAGTTTCAAGCTGTTTGGTGATATCACGCATCTCTTTTTGGGTGTCAGCCAATGTCTTTTCTTGCTGTTTTGATTGCCCAATCGCTTCTGTTTGCTGTTGCTTTAACGCACTAATTTGCTGTGTACTTTCTATATTTTGTTTTTCTAATTGTGCTTTTACATCAGCTAATTGATTACTTAATTTATCAACAACATTTTGCTTTTCAGTAAGTTGCTTTTCCAATAATGCAGAAGCCTTGGCACTTTCTGTTTGGCTCACCGTTAGTTGTGCTAATGCAATATTACTTTCTTTAAATTGAGTGTCTAATGCCTGATATTTAGCCGATAACTCATTCTGTGCTTTTTCTAATTTAGCAATTAAATTATTTTTATCTGTAATTAAATTATCAACTGCTTTCTCACCTGCAGATAAGCTTTTTTTCAGGTCAGCTAATTCTGTTATTTTATTCTCTAACTGTAATTTTAATTCTGGTATAGCTTTTAGTTTTTCATCAGCCTGCTCTTTTTGTTGTTGAACAGCTAAAAGTGACTTGTTTAGTTGAGTTTGTTCTTGGTTATTTTTTTCAACTTGTATTTTTAATTGTGCTATTTCTTGACGTTGTTCATCAACAAGTTTGTTATTAGCATCTTGTTGTTTTTCTGCTTCTACTACTTTTAATGCAAGCTCTTTAGATAAATCTTCACGTTCTGATGTGATTTTCAATAATGTACTTTGTAGTTTCTCTATCTCTTTTTTCGCAGTGTTATCTTGTAATAATAGTTGTGCCTGCACAAACTGGGATTGAATATCTTCTTTTTCTTTTTTGATAGTTGCTAATTGGCTATGTACATCAGCCAGTTGCTTGGCCAAATTAGTTTGTTCATTGGTTATTGTCGATAACGATTTTTCCAATACTGCTATTTCTTTATTTTTTACAGCTTCTAGCTTGGCTAACTCTTGTTCTTTTTGCTCACGACTACCTTGGAGTAATTGTTCAGCCTGTGCATATTGAGCCTGAATATTTTCTTTTTCTTGCTCGACTTTAGTCAATAATGTTTGTTTTTCATTTAATTGACTTAACAGTTTTTCTTGTTCGGCTTTCGTACTCTCAAGTGAGTTTTGTAACTTATCAATTTCTTTTTTAGCACTATCATCTTTCAGTAGTGCTTGAGCCTGCAAATACTGGGATTGTAATTGCTCTTTTTCTTGCTCAAGTTGAGTAAACTTTACTTCTAAATTTTTAAGTGTTTCTGATTGTTTTTCAAAATCTTGTTGTTGTTTTGCTAGTTCTGTGTTTTTTGCAGTTGTTGCACTTAACACATTTTCTTTATCCGCTAATTGCTTAATTAATAAATCACGTTCTTCTTTTGTTTCTTCCAGGTCTGTTTGTAGCTTGGCAACAGCTTGTTTCAATGTATCATCATTGAGTAAGTTATTTGCAGTCGCTAATTTTTCTTCTGTTTCAGCCAGCGATAGTTCCAATTGCTTAATTTGATTATTCGCTTTTTGAAGTTTTTCTAAATGTTCCTTTAACGCTACTGTTTGCTCTGTATATTTCTGATACAGAGTTTGATATTTATTTCTTGTGTCGGCTAAACGATTCAACAACATTTTATTAAAAAGAGGTTGTTTATGATCAAGCACTGAGCGATTAAATTGATATGCAAAATGGAAAGGAATTGCAGTCACAGAATAAAATGTGCCTGGAATAATATCTAATAAGAAATTTTCATTTTGTTGAGGTTTTGAATAGTTTTCTTTCGAATAAAGCGCTAACGGGTTATAGACCGTAGCATTATTTCTATACTGATATCGATTAAGATCTTCAGGTGTAAACTGAGGTTTAATCGGAACAAATGAAAGTAAGGGAGTCAAATAGCGAGTATTATCACTCTTAAATTTAGAATAATCCGCAGGTAATACTGGGCAATTTTCAGCCAGTGTGATATCAGGTGTCTCTATTGACTCGACCACCTGATTATCTTTTTTTATTTGTACAGAAGGCTTAACTCGTTGCTCTGGCTTGTTTTGTTGAGATACCGTTGTTGTGCGGTTTACTCCACGATTAGCCTGACCGGTTCTCGTTGACGATGAAATTGTAGCAGATGTTTTAGGCTCAATTTTAATTGGCTCTTGCGTTTCAAAATAACGGTCAAAATCTTCAATAACAGAATTAAACTCATTATTGGCAAACGACAGTGTTGGAAACAGCATAAAAGCGAGACAAACACTCTGCTTTAATTTCATAGTAATTATTCACCTAGTTTTTTCAATGTCGAATTAACAGACATAATCGACAGATAGCGAACTTTTGCACACAAAACTTCTGTTTTTGATTCAATACTCATTTTTAGTAAATCTAAGCTATCTTTACTTGCCGTGTCTTGAACACTACGGTACATCGCATTAATTTCACTAATTTCTTTAAATGAACTCATCATAGATTGATAGTCCGATGGAGAAAAAGTTTTTAGAGAATCAAGTTGTTTAATACAAGCGCTTTGCGGTGCTAATCCTAATTTTCTTGCATCTACACCACTGTCAACAGATCCTGCTGTAGGTGTCATAGAAATCGGTTGTGCTGTTGCTACTGGCTGAGTCATAGCAACGGGCTGTGTTGCTTGAGCTTGCACCGGTGCTGGCGTCTCAACTGGACGTGTTTGATCTGACCAAACACACCCAGATAAAGCGAGAATGCTGGTTGTTATAAATACAGCAAGGACATTCTTTTTATTTTGTAATAAGGACATCATTTTTCCTTAATCCCGATCAGACTTAAAAATAAGAGCATATGAGTTGTCGCATTTTAAGCCATTTTATTATAATTTTCTATTACCTACTGCATACTAAATAAATAGGCTAACACTCAAGGTTGCAATGAGTGCTCCTATCATTTCATTTATTTTTTCTTGAAACACTACCTACATCACACTAAAGATGTCATTTTTTGAATATCGGATTTATTTAGTAAAAATGTTGTCATATAAAATGGTTGTTTTTTATTTCAGTAAAATAATACCAGATAATAATAAAAATAATAATACTAATTTTATCATTTATTTACACCATTTACGTGTGATAATTAAGCTTATATTTTGTTTTCGTTCTTTAACGACTAAGATAAAATCAAGAAATGAGTATTAGATATTGTCACTGATATTTTTTCTATCCTTCAATATAGGAGAAGTAAGATGAATCATTTTAAAATAGGTATTGTTGTCGGTAGTTTAAGAAAAGAGTCGTATAACAAACAAACCGCAAATGCATTAGTTAAGTTATTCCCTAAAGAGTTTACTTACGAATTTATCGATATCAGTAACCTTCCTCTCTATAACCAAGATGATGATAATGATACACCTCCTACTGTTATCAGTTTCAAGCAACGTGTAAAAGAGTGCCAAGGCATTATTTTTGTCACTCCAGAATATAATCGTTCTATTCCTGGCGTCCTCAAAAATGCGCTAGACCAAGCATCCCGCCCCTATGGAATGAATGCTTGGGATAAAATTCCTGCTGGTATTATCGGGGTTTCAATCGGTAATATTAGTACAGCTATAGCACAACAGCATCTACGTAACTCGTTATCTTTCTTAAATATGCCGACCTTAAATCAGCCTGAGTGTTACCTGAAGTGGTATGATGGAATGGTCGAAGATGGAGAATTTTCTGAAAAAACAGCACGTTTTATGCAAAATTGGGTTGATGCTTATGTCGCTTTTGTAAAACAAAATAATCAATAATCTATACCGCTAAAAAGAGCTTTGTGTTTTTAATACATGGCTCTTTTTTTATTTTCATTTTTTGACTATCAAAAAAATAAAGTATTCTGTTTTTCATCTAATAATAAATCGCTGCTGATAAAAGTTTTAATATTTGCTGAATAACACTGAATAATATAACTCCTCATTTAAATATTAAACAATACATTAAGACTAATTTAGACCATCTTTAAAAGATGCGTATTACAATTATAATGAAAATGCTTATTATATAAGCAAAAATTAAGTGTTTTAAATAAAAACAGATACAAGATCAAAATGCACCACATCGCTCAGTCACCTAAAAGTTGGAAAGTATCAATAAAGCTATATCAATATTTATTGGTAGAATTTAGAAATTAGTAATTATTTCTAATATTTTATATTAGATTAGAATATTAGGCATAATGTGCGATACATCTCTAAATAATATACTTCAATAATTGTGATAAACAAAAAAATTACCTATATTACCCATCCATTAAATACTGGCAGGTAAATCATGGATAAAAATTTAAAAGAAATTGAGTGCGAAATTGCGGCACTGAAAATTGTTATCAAATCTTTACTTTCCACGCTAAGTGATAAACAAAGAAGAGATATGCTAGGCAATATATCTATTGTAATTGAAGACACATCAAATCGATATCCTCAGCTTAATGAAGTTATTAACTTAACAGAGCAATATGTAAAAAAACTCACTCAAGCTTAGTGAAGAAAGTTATTCAAATTTATGTTTACCAAAATATTATAGGGTGCATATTGCATCCTACTTCTTTTGTTATATAGGATATGCATTAATTTCTTCCCATTAATGCAACCTTAAGTGAAATTCATTAAGTTATTATTTCCTAGCTCAAATATTCCCAATTTTATTTTTCAATAAAATCATCATAAAACTATTGCTCCTTTTGGCTGATTTATTTTTTCCTTGGTTTTACTTAAACAATTAATTAATATAAAAAATAATTAATCACACAGTAATGTAGCATTGTTTTTGAGGGGCATATGGAAAAAAAAGTTGTCAATATAGAGTATGAAATCGCAGCATTAAAAGTAGTATTAAAAGCATTGTTATTGACTTTAACAGACAAACAAAAAGAAGTCGCAATTCAAGATATAAACAAAACCGTCAATGATGCCTACATTAATCATCCTCAATACAAAGATGTTATAAGCAAAACAGAACAATATATAAAAAAAATGATCTAAAAATCTGGCGCTATATCATCCACACACCTCTTTTTATTATTATTTATCTTGAGGTAAATTATATTAGCGCCTTTAGAAAATTAAAATCATCTTAAAGAAAACATAATCAATGATTGATTGACTATAAGAAACAAAATAGAAAATATTCTACAATCTATTAAAAATAAAATAAATGAGTTTACTCTTTATAAATAGTCTGCTTTTTATAAAATTTTTTTATTTTTTAAATGGATTTAGAAAAATTATTATCATATTGATACTTAGTCAATGATTGGTTAACTGATTGAGTAAATATTTTATCAATATTGAATAAATATAGAATTATATATATCTTTTTTATTTTATCTATGCGTCTAACGAGTAAAAACTTACCACCTTAGACACATGACTTATGGAAGTATCTCGATATTAATGATGCACAAGATTGAATTTTTGTACTGATAATTGTAATTCTTCGGTCTGTCTTTCTAATGAAATGGCCGCTGCTGAGACCTGTTCAACCAAAGAGGCATTTTGTTGCGTCACACTGTCCATTTGAGTAATAGCAACACTTACTTGACCAATACCTTTACTTTGTTCCTCTGATGCAATAGTGATTTCTTTCATTATTGAAGTGACCTGTTTTACTCCTGTCAAAATATCTTCCATTGTTTTTTCCATATCACTCACTAAACAGGCACCTTTTTTCACTCGTGTCGTTGAGTCAGCAATAAGTACTTCAATCTCTTTAGCGGCTTTTGCGCTATCTCCCGCTAAATTGCGCACTTCATTTGCCACTACCATAAAACCTCGACCATGAGCGCCAGCCCTAGCCGCTTCTACCGATGCATTTAGTGCAAGTATATTTGTTTGAAACGCTATATTATTGATAACATTAATAATATCAGCAATTTTGCTTGAACTATCAGAGATCCCATCCATCGTTGTGACGACAGATTCAGCTAACTCATTACCTTTTTCAACAGTGACTGACGCCACTTCAGCTAATTCTCTTGCTTGGTAAGCATGCTCCATATTTTGATTAACCGCAGCGGTAATTTCTTCCATACTTGCGGCTGTTTGCTCTAATGCCGTCGCTTGTTCTTCAGTACGAGATGCCAAATCATTATTCCCTTTCGCAATTTCAGATGCACCTCGATAAATGCTGTCACTTCCCTGACGGATAGTGCTCACTGCCTCATGTAAGCTATTTTGCATTCCATTTAATAATGGTATTAATCGCCCTGCACAGTTATTACCAAAATGCTCTAGTGGTTGACTAAGATCACCCCCTGTAATTTTTACAAAATGCTGGCGAATACTTTCTAATGGTTTTTGTAACATAGACACCAAGTAACGGTCGGTGAGAATAAGAATAATCCCACCTAAAATTGCGCTAATAAAAATAACAACTTGAGTTATTTCAATAAGTTCATCAACCTCTTCTATCGTTCTATCAATTTTTATATTTGCAATTTGATTAAATTTTTCAGTAATGTCACCAAATTCGCGACTTAATGCAGGAGTGACATTTCTAGCATGTTGCTCATATTCTTCAATAGTGCCATTTAATGCGAGTGCCATTTGTTTTCTAACTCCTTGTTCAAAAAGAGCTAACCAAATCTCCATCAATTCTTGAGAGATATTTGCATCCATAGGCCCTGGAGAAACCGATTTCATATATTCGATCTGTTTTTCCATGTTCTCCATTGCGATTTGAGCTTGTGCAAAGTCAACTTCTTTACCCTCTGCTTTTTGTTCTACCAAACGATTAAGCCGTGAAGTAAAACGAAAGTATTGGTCATTTCCCTGACTAAGTGCGGCCATTTGCTTTATTATTTGATTATCAGCCTGATTGCCTTCAGATATTTGTGATAGTGACCATGCGCTATAAAGACTCACACCGCCAAATAACACACATAAAGCACCCAGTATTACTATCATCATCATACGAATAGTAATGTTACGAAGTTTCTGCATCGAATTTCTCAACTAGCAAGATAAAGTAATCCCAATAGGGCGTAATGTACTCTTATCGACACTTTTTCAATTTATTTTAATTTTTTACTAATTTTTTTTATAAATTGATTTTTTATTTTCTATACATAAAAAGGGTTAGTTAAGGTAAGCAAAAATGTTACTTATGTATCATTTTTTTGTAATTCTAAGAAACGAATATATATATATTAAAATCAATAAGTTAAAAAACATCAATTTTAAAAAAAGTAATGAGTGTTAATATTTATTAACTATGTTAAAAATAAAAAGCCAATCTATAGCTTATTGTAATGTATTCATATAAGTATAAATATTATCGTTTAATCACCCTACTAATTTAATGATTTAATAACAATTACTTAAGAGTAATTTTAGTCTAGTTTGCCTTGACCCGTAAACAAAAAAATAGATAATGACTAAGCCAATGTACTCTATGAAGAGATCTTTATGTATAATAAATTTAAAGATAATAAAATTAGAATTTTTTATATATTTATTTGTTTATTAATTATTTTTTTGTGTTTTTATTTTCAAGATAAAATCATCGATATAAATAAAAATATGCTAATAT
This sequence comes from Proteus vulgaris, assembly GCF_011045815.1. Taxonomy (GTDB): domain Bacteria; phylum Pseudomonadota; class Gammaproteobacteria; order Enterobacterales; family Enterobacteriaceae; genus Proteus; species Proteus vulgaris_B. Next base: position 2,909,811 of record NZ_CP047344.1, read on the forward strand.
TTTCATATTATGCATCTGTAGCCACCATTATTGCTTTAATTATCTCGATTATGGAAATTTTCTATAACATTAAGATCACGAAAAGTATTAAAGAACAATCTTTATTTAATTTAACACGATTTAAAGATTCAACAGGACTAAGCTTTGCTCATGAATGTGCTTCATATTATGATTCATGCTTAAATGATCTTGCTGCAAAAAAGTATCCTTTATTAGTTGCTAACTTTACTATTGCAAAAAAGTTACATATCAGCCTTGCAAATCATTTTATGACAGATAACGATTTGCAACATTTTCAAAATGAAAAAGAACGACTTAATAGCTTAGAAAAGAAAATAATAGCAACTCGGCATACTAATGCATCAAACCCTTTAGGAAATGCTCAAATTAGAGAGATCCAAGAGGCAATACTAGAAACAAAACATAGCTTTGAATCAAAATATACATTCAAAAAATCAGAGAGTTAATTTATGTTACCATTTCCTATTGTGAATTTTGTAAAACAACTGATTACCGAAACCCAAAATAAAGAAATACAATGGCGCTATATTTCAGATGATGATACGGTTAAATCACATCACCAAGGAAGAAATATAAATCTAAACTATGCATTTGATTACAATCAAGAAATAAGTGTTTATAGGCTAAATATAGAACAAACTGATGGTCGGATTTTTTTCTTTGCGATTTCTGAGTATGATGCGGGCTACACATTATTAAAACAGCTTTATAATGAAGCTCAAGCATCAGATTTTGATTTTTAATTATGATATTTGGAGCGGGCGAAGGGAATCGAACCCTCGTATAGAGCTTGGGAAGCTCTCGTTCTACCATTGAACTACGCCCGCACTTGATTTTGCTGATTATACGCCCCCTTTATTGAACAGCAATCCCCTTCTTATTCAAATGATTATTTTGTCATCATAAAAAATATAATGTTTTGTTATTAAAAGTAAAAAAGCCACCTTTCAGTGGCTTTATCAATAACTTATTTTTTGCTAAATAAATGATTTACTTAAAATAATAATTATTTATTAGGGCGCATTGCCGGGAATAAAATGACATCACGGATAGTATGGCTATCTGTAAATAACATTACCATACGGTCAATACCAATCCCTAAGCCAGCTGTTGGCGGTAAACCATGTTCTAATGCCGTAATATAGTCGTGGTCAAAGAACATCGCTTCAGCATCACCAGCTTCTTTTTGGCGAACTTGATCTTCAAAACGCTCTGCTTGATCTTGTGCATCATTAAGCTCAGAGAAACCATTACCAATCTCACGACCACCAATAAAGAATTCAAAACGGTCAGTGATAAATGGATTATCGTCGTTACGACGAGCTAATGGTGAAACTTCTGCCGGGTATTCAATGATAAATGTAGGTTGAATTAAGTGACTTTCTGCAATTTCTTCAAAAATTTCACACTGAACACGGCCTAAACCCCAGCTTTTCTCAATCTTAATACCAATAGATTGAGCAATAGCAACTGCTTTATCCATATCATCAAGATCAGCCATAACAGTTTCTGGACGATATTTGCAGATAGCTTCTTTCATGGTTAATTTGGCAAATGGTTTGCCAAAATCAAATTCTTGGTCACCGTATTTCACTAACGAAGAGCCCAGTACATTTTCAGTTAATGTACGGAATAATTCTTCCGTTAATTCAATCAAGTCACGGTAATCTGCATACGCCATATAGAGTTCCATCATAGTGAACTCTGGGTTATGACGCGGTGATACCCCTTCATTACGGAAGTTACGGTTGATTTCGAATACGCGATCAAACCCACCCACAACTAAACGTTTTAAATATAACTCAGGTGCAATACGCAGATACATATCAATATCTAACGCATTATGATGAGTAATAAACGGACGTGCACTTGCTCCACCAGGAATGGTTTGCATCATTGGCGTTTCAACTTCCATAAAACCTTTGTTCACCATAAATTGACGGATACCCGCCATAACTTGTGAACGAATTTGGAAAGTTTTACGTGATTCTTCGTTAGAAATCAGGTCTAAATAACGCTGACGATAACGCATTTCTTGGTCAGCTAAACCGTGGAATTTATCCGGTAACGGGCGCAGTGCTTTAGTTAATAAACGCACTTCTGTACAGTGAACACTTAATTCACCTGTTTTCGTTTTGAAAACACGACCACGAGCACCTAAGATATCGCCAAGATCCCATTTTTTAAATTGCTCGTTGTAGATACCTTCTGGTAAATCATCACGAGAAACATAAAGCTGAATACGACCACCCATGTCTTGCAATGTAGCGAAAGATGCCTTGCCCATAATACGGCGAGTCATCATACGACCTGCAATAGCAACTTCCACATTCGCTGCTTCTAACTCTTCTGCACTCATTGCATCATACTTTTGATGTAATTCGTCAGATAATGCATCTCTGCGGAAATCATTTGGGAATGCGTTTCCATTATCACGTAAAGCGGATAATTTTTCGCGGCGTGTTTGCAGTTCGTTATTTAAATCAGGTGCCTGCTCCGCACCTTGTTGCTGTTGCGACATGTTTTTCCTCACAGGCCCGCTTTTAAGCTAGCTTCAATAAATTTATCAAGATCACCGTCTAACACTGCTTGTGTATTGCGTGTTTCCACACCAGTACGTAAATCTTTAATACGTGAATCATCAAGAACATAAGAACGAATTTGACTACCCCAGCCAATATCGGATTTATTATCTTCCATTACTTGCTTGTCTGCATTTTTCTTCTGCATTTCTAGCTCGTATAACTTCGCTTTCATCTGCTTCATTGCCTGATCTTTGTTCTTATGCTGAGAGCGATCATTTTGGCATTGAGTGACAAGACCTGTAGGAACGTGGGTTATACGTACCGCAGATTCTGTTTTGTTAACGTGCTGCCCACCCGCACCTGAAGCACGATAAACATCAATACGTAAATCAGCTGGATTGATTTCAATATCAATATTGTCATCAACTTCTGGGTAAATAAAGGCAGAACTAAATGAGGTATGGCGACGGCCACCTGAGTCAAATGGGCTTTTGCGAACTAGGCGGTGAACACCTGTTTCTGTACGCAACCAACCATAAGCGTACTCACCAATAATTTTGATAGTCGCTGATTTTAATCCTGCAACATCACCGTCAGATTCTTCAATAATTTCCGTTTTAAAGCCTCTTGATTCAGCCCAGCGTAAGTACATGCGCATCAGCATACTTGCCCAATCTTGCGCTTCTGTACCACCAGAGCCAGCTTGCAAATCAAGGTAGCAATCCGCACTGTCATATTCACCAGAGAACATGCGACGGAATTCTAATTGCTCAAGCTTTTTATTTAACACATCTAATTCAGCAATGGCTTCGTTAAATGTCTCTTCATCATCAGCTTCAACCGCTAGTTCAAGTAAACCAGAAACGTCTTCTAGTCCTTGGTCTAATTGGTCAATAGTTTCTACGATAGCCTCAAGAGATGAACGCTCTTTTCCCAATGCTTGCGCCCTTTCTGGCTCATTCCACACATCAGGTTGTTCTAATTCAGCGTTAACTTCTTCTAAACGCTCTTTCTTGGCATCATAGTCAAAGATACCCCCTGAGAACATTTGTTCTTTCAGAGACTTCTTCAATTTGGTGTTTTACTGGGTTGATTTCAAACATGCTTTTTCGTCTTTATGTTGTTTTCAAAAACAATTGGAATAAATTTTGAACCGCATATTGTAACGGATATATCCACGGGTTTATAGCATTTATATACAATTGTCTACTCAATAGTTGTTGCCATAACAACGCTTTTACTTTATATCACAATAAATTGCTTAAATTATTCGAATTAACAAGGCCAAATGTGCTCAACAAGTAATTGTGCATTTCTTTGCCCTCTAAATTCATTCACATCTAATCGATAAGCTAATTCAACTGTTTTAATACTGTTATCAGGCCAAATATTGATATCAACATTAAATGCAATAGCATCAATCATCAGATGACTATTTACAGGCTGAAGCATCATTTTTAAATGTTTACTCCCTACAATACGCTGTTGCAACAACATAAATTTGCCGTCAAATAATGGCTCAGGGAAAGCTTGCCCCCATGGGCCTGCTTCTCTTAGCATTTCAGCAATAGGTAGCGATAATTGATTTTCTGTTAGTTCACCATCAGATAAAATAACACCTTGCAACTGCTCGTCAGAAACCAATTCAGACATTAAAGACGAAAAATGACGCTGAAATAGCGGGAATTTATCTTCTTCAAGTGAAAGTCCTGCCGCCATTGCATGCCCACCAAATTTAAGCATTAATCCAGGATTTAAAGTATTTAATCGTTCTAGTGCATCCCTAAGATGTACACCACTGATTGAACGGCCAGAACCTTTTAATAAACCATCACCGCTGGGTGCAAAAGCAATAACAGGACGATGTAATTTTTCTTTAATACGAGACGCTAAAATACCCACAACACCTTGATGCCATTCAGGATGATAAATCGCTAAGCCATTCGGCAAGTCATGTTGAGTGCCCATAAATTGGCGGAAAATAGAGGAGGCTTCTTCTTGCATACCCGCTTCAATTTCACGACGCGTTTGATTTAAACCATCAAGTTCATTAGCAATTTCACGCGCAGAGCCAATATTATCCGTTAGAAGCAGAGCAACGCCTACTGACATGTCATCAAGACGCCCCGCCGCATTTAAACGTGGCCCTAAAGAAAAGCCTAAGTCACTACTTACCAGCTGAGATAGCTCCTTACGAGAAACTTCAGTAAGTGCTTTTATCCCTACACAACAGCGACCAGCTCGAATACGACGTAATCCCTCATAAACAAAAATGCGGTTATTTTCATCAAGAGGAACGACGTCTGCCACCGTTCCTAATGCAACTAAATCGAGAAAATCAGCCATATTTGGACGTGCTAAATTGTGTTGCTCAAACCAACCTAATTTTTCTAATTCAGCTCGTAATGCCGTCATTAAATAGAAAGTAACACCAACACCAGCTAATGATTTAGATAAGAAATCACAATCAGCCAAATTAGGATTAATAATCGCATCAGCAGCTGGTAATGTTTGCCCCGGCAAATGGTGGTCTGTTACTAGGACTCGAATACCGTATTCATGGGCAGTCTCCACACCTTCAAAAGATGAAATGCCATTATCAACAGTGATAATGAGATCAACCCCTTTTTTTGCAACATCATGAACAACTTGAGAGCTTAAGCCATAACCATCATCAAAGCGATTGGGAATGTGATAGCTTACTTGTTTAAATCCCATTTGGCGTAATGCTTTGATGGCCAGTGCTGTACTGGTTGCACCATCGGCATCAAAGTCACCGACAATCACGATACGAGATTGCTGTTTTAAAGCCTCAATGAGCAATGTAAGTGCTGTTTCAATTCCAGTTAATGCTTGATAATGAAGTAAGCCTTTTAACGAGCGTTCTAGTTGAACTTCAGATGTTATTCCACGATTAGCATAAATCTGTCGTAATAAAGGATCTAAGTTATCCGGCAATTGAGTTGCCTGTGCAATTCGACGACGTAGTGTCGGTTCAATAGTGACCATAAAACGTGATTACTTCTCTTTTTTATCTAATAATTCAATAAGGTTTTGAGCAGAAATATACCCGCCATAAATACTCGCATTAGGTAACACAATAGCAGGTGTACCTTGAATTCCCATCATGGTACCTAATTTAAAATGTTCATTAATATTAATTTTTTTACATTCATCAATGGGAATAATTTTGTCACCTTTAAATGCACTGTCTAATGATTTATTAGGGAAGCCGCTACACCACACAGCATTCATTTCTTTACTCACTATATTATTGCCAACACCATTACGAGGAAATGCTAAATAACGTACTGTTATCCCTTGTTTATTTAACTCAGGTACTTCTTGGTGAAGTTTTTGACAGTAAGGACAACTAATATCAGTAAAAATGGTGATCACATGGCGTTCATTACGCGCTTTATAAACGATCATTTCATTTTTAAGTGAATCTACTTTTTTCATAATAACTTGATTGGCAATACTAACAGGTTCACCACTGCTGATATTATAAATAGGGCCTGCTGTTAGGTATTTACCATCGTCAGTTATATAAAAAATACCTTTATCTGATAACACTGCATTTAATCCAACAATCGGGGTTGGTTGAATGCTTTCTGCTTTAATTTGCATTTTAGCCAGTTGTGCTTCAATAGAAGCATTGTCAGCAAGCACAGGCATTGACACCATACTTAATAGTATTGGCAACCAGAGTAATTTCTTTTTCATTTAAATTCCTATTTAATGCCAGCGTGTTGATGGCTATCCCCTTGGATGATGTTGCTGATGAAGCACTTTCAAGCGCTCTGTTGCAACATGGGTATAAATCTGTGTTGTAGAGAGGTCACTGTGCCCCAATAACATCTGTACAACACGCAAGTCTGCTCCATGATTTAAAAGATGTGTTGCAAATGCATGGCGCAACACATGGGGTGATAACTTTTCAGTATCAATTCCAGCAATCACAGCATAATGTTTTATCCGATGCCAAAAAGTTTGTCGTGTCATTTTTTGCCCTCTTAGGCTAGGAAAAACGATATCATCTGTTTTTCCTTGCATTAAAGTGGGTCTTCCATATTGCAGATATTGTTCTAACCAGTAAATAGCCTCTTCCCCTAAAGGGACTAATCGTTCTTTATCACCCTTACCGATCACTCTTAATACACCTTGCCGTAAGCTGATATCAGAAAGAGATAATCCCACTAATTCAGAAACTCGAAGTCCACAGGCATAAAGCACTTCAAGCATTGCTTTATCTCGTAATTCTAATGGCTCATCAATACAAGGCGCATTAAGTAAATCATCCACTTGCCGTTCACTTAAATCTTTAGGTAAACGTTTTGGCAATTTTGGGGTTGAGAGTAATGCACTAGGATCATCTAAGCGTAATTTTTCACGATAAAGGTATTGAAATAATCGACGCATTGTACTGAGCAAACGAGCAGCACTGCTGGCTTTATAGCCTTCATCAAGACGCGTCGCGAGAAAAGATTGTAAATCCAAGGTGGTCACAGATAACCAATCCGATTGATGATGTATAAGCCATTGACCTAATGCTTGTAAATCTAAGCGATAAGAACTGAGTGTATTGGCTGATAATCCTTGTTCTAACCAAATATTGTCGAGAAATTGCTCAATGATAATATCTGTATCTTCATGAGTCTGCGTTGTTTTTTTTATCGATAATTTGGTTTGTGGCACAGTCTTACTCTCCTGCTCTTTAGTTTATTGCCTTTACATTATGCCTTATAAAACTTTTTTTCTGATACAATAGTGACCTTTATTGGCAAAAATATCCTAAAAATCTTTATGAAAATTGGTCTATTTTACGGTTCTAGCACCTGTTACACCGAAATGGCGGCAGAAAAAATTCGTGATATTCTCGGTGAAGAGTTCGTTGATCTTCATAATGTTCAAGAGTGTGATATCACGCTTATGGAGCAATATGACATTCTTATTTTAGGTATTCCCACTTGGGATTTTGGCGAAATCCAAGAAGATTGGCTCAACATTTGGGAAACATTGCCAACATTAAATTTAAAAAACAAACTTATTGCGATGTATGGAATGGGTGACCAAGTCGATTACAGCGAATGGTTTCTTGATGCACTAGGTATGCTTTACCATCATTTATTGCCAAGTGGCGTTAAATTTATTGGGTTCTGGCCTGTTGATGGATATGAGTTTGTCAGTCCAAAACCATTATCAGATGATGGTAAGCATTTTGTTGGTCTTGCATTAGATGACGTTAATCAATTTGAAGAAACCGATGAACGTTTATCACAATGGTGTATGCAAATTTTACGTGAAATAGAAGAAAAATTATAAATAGGATGCCCAGAGATTAAATATCTGGGTATTGCATTAACAATTGAGAAAAATTACGCCATTCATTTTCAGTCATACTATCAAAAGCGACCCATAACGTGATTTGTTTTTTATTCAAAATAGAGGTCAGCGTTATTCGAGTACCAAATCGACTAATCCAGGGACGCTTTGTAATTTGCCACTCATGAAGTTTCCATTGCACTCGATTACCATTCAGTAAAGCAAAATCACCTTTGATTCGACTAATATTTTTTTGCGTAAAATACCAGCCTCCAATCAAAAATAGTAACAAAGGCACCCAAATATAAATAAAATCGGGAGGCCATGGATATAGCAATAAGCCTATTTCAAAAGCAACATAGATTGCTGTTGAAAAGAGTTGTGTAAACCATGACACTGTAAGGTGCGATTTCCATAAGATCACGAGTTATATTAACTCCTGCTTTAGTTCTATACCGATATAAATAACGTTAAAGAATAACCTATTTATAATGTAACTTCTTTTTTAACCTTGTAAATAGTTTACCTTACATTTTAGATTTAATTTTTTATTATTTATGACTTTTTTATATTTAATCAAAAAAAATTTTAATAATAAGTACGTAATCTTTATTCTTTTTAAATTGCTGTTTTAATAAAATAAGCATACCTGATTTACTAAATACTCAGAAGATAATCATGAAAAAAGATCATTTAAACGATGATTTATAGAGATAACACGCACTTTTATCGCAAACCTGTTTTTTATTTCATCACATTTTAGAGCATAACTAATGTTATTTTTATATAAAAATAAAAAACGCCTTTATTAGATAATAAAGGCGTCTTTATAACCAATAAAAATTATTATTTAGCCTATCGCTGATTTTATACGTTTTTTTTATTAATATTTATCAACGATCTCTGCCATTCTCGCCCGATTACGCTCTTGGATTAACTTCACCATATAATAGAGCGATTCATCGTCAGGACGACCATGATTCATTAACCAGTTAAATAAATCAGGATCTGCACATTCGAGTAAACGAACAAAAAGCGCTTTATCGTTATCAGATAACGTATCGTACTCATTTTCGAAAAAAGGCATGATAGAAATATCTAGCTCGCGCATTCCACGGCGACATGCCCAGTTAATTCGTGCTTTATTCTCTATATCGATAGTCATACTCTGCTCTTTACATTGTTCAAATCAAGAAATACTACGATTTCTTCCTACCTCGATGATAGTCTTATCACGAAATTTTTAACATCAAAATGATCACAGTTTGCAGGTTTCGTCTCATAGACACCATATTGAATACACTCTTAATGGTCATTTGTCAGGTTCATTTTCTGTGCGTTATAAATAATAATGACTTGCATTGTCTCGTGACTCTTTTACCATAACTGATGTATCTGATTAATTTAATCGCTGGTGACATCATGACTCAAAATTCGACTCAGGCTAAACGCCCTCATGCGGCAATCAATTTACCGTTAACACTGATTTCTTTAGATGAATGGTCACTGATAACAGCAACCGGTGCTGACAGTGAAAAATATCTACAAGGCCAATTAACAACCGATATTACAGCACTTCCTGCAACCACGCATACACTATCAGCACACTGTGAAGCAAAAGGAAAAATGTGGAGCACATTACGCTTTTTCCATATGCAAGACGGTTTTGCTTATATTTTGCGTAAGAATGTCGCACAAAAACAACTGACTGAATTAAAGAAATACGCAGTATTTTCAAAAATAACCTTAACCGAAAATACACAAGCCGTATTATTAGGATTAGCAGGGCAAGGCGCAGCTCAAGCTTTAGCTGACTATTTTCCTAATATTCCTCGCAAAGCGAATGAAGTCGTTAATCACGATAATACTTATATTCTTCAATTGCCTTTACCTACTGAGCGCTTCTTAATTGTCACTGACGAAGAAACAGCAAAAAATCTAGCCACGACATTAAAAGCTCAAACAAGTGATAGTGCACAATGGTTAGCTTTAGATATTGAAGCTGGATACCCTATTATTGATACCCCAAATATCGAACAGTTCTTACCTCAAGCAACAAACCTACAAGCATTACCCCTGAGCATCTGCTTTAAAAAAGGCTGTTATACTGGTCAAGAAATGGTCTCTCGTGCAAAGTTCAGAGGTGCCAATAAACGTGCTATGTATCTATTATCTGGTGGTAGTACTGAGTTACCAGAAATTGGCGGTAGTATTGAGTGGCAATTAGGTGAAGATAAATGGCGTAAAACGGGCACTGTATTAAGTGCTGTGCGTATGGCTGACAATACTATTCTTGCAGAAGTTATTATGAATAACGACATGGAAGCTGACAGCGTATTTCGTGTCCAAGGCGATAACATCAGTCGCTTATCCATTAAACCTCTTCCTTATTCTTTAGAAGAAGAGTAACTCTTATTTAAATCAGAATGGATTTTTATGACACAACAACCTAATGGGGCTTTTGGCCCCTTTTCAGAGACTATTAATTTCATTATGGAATTAGATAAACTTAAGCGTGTTTATCGTAAAAATAATGTGTTAGATAATAGCCGTTCTGAAAATACGGCAGAACATAGCTGGCATTTTGCGGTTGCCGCAATGAGTTTCCAACCTTATGCAGGCAATATTGATATGGGACGTGCTATTCAATTAGCTTTAGTCCACGATATCGTTGAGATCGACGCTGGTGACGTTATGGTGTATGACGTTGCTGCCCGTGAAGCAATCAAAGAGCACGAGCAAAAAGCTGCAAGACGTATTTTTGCTTTATTACCATCCCCACAAAGTGAATATTTCCTCAATTTATGGCTGGAATATGATGCAGCTGAAACACCCGAATCTCAGTTTGCTAATATTCTTGATCGCGCCATGCCAATGCTGATGAACTTACATAATGAAGGTCAAAGTTGGGTGGAAAATAATATCCGCTTAGAACAAGTATTAGAGCGCAATCTGTTTATTGAAAAACAGTGGCCAGAGTTTTGGCGATATCTCTACCCTCAATTATTAGAGGCGCAGAAAAAAGGCTGGTTGAAGTAACAACAAAAAAATACCGATGGCTAACTTAACCATCGGTATTTAATTTAGAAATATTGTTAAATTAAAGCTTATTCGTAATCACTAATTGGCGCACATGAACAATGTAAATGACGATCGCCATATACATCATCAAGACGTTTAACCGCTGGCCAATATTTGCTTTGTTTCGTTGCTTCACTTGGGAACACAGCGCATTCTCGGCTATAACTGTGTGGCCACTCTTGCACTAATTCATATTGTGTATGAGGTGCATTAACTAATGGATTGTCATCAATTGGCCATACGCCTTTATCTACCTGTGCAATTTCAGCTCGGATAGAAAGCAGAGCTTCAATAAAGCGGTCAATTTCCACTTTACTTTCTGATTCTGTCGGCTCAATCATCAATGTACCCGCAACAGGAAAGGACATGGTTGGAGCGTGGAATCCATAATCAATTAAACGCTTAGCCACATCCATTTCACTGATACCATAATTCGCTTTTAATGGGCGAATATCGATAATACATTCATGCGCGACATAACCATCAGCGCCAGCATAAAGAATGTCATAGTCATTTTTCAAACATTGTGCAATATAGTTCGCATTTAAGATTGCCACTTGGCTTGCTTGTTTAAGCCCTTGCGACCCCATCATACGAATATACATCCAGCTAATTGGTAATATTGAAGCACTACCGAACTGAGCAGCAGAAACTGCACCTTGTGTGGTGACATTTTCCATTTCAACAACAGAATGTCCTGGTACAAACGGCGCTAAGTGTGATTTCACACCAATAGGCCCCATACCAGGACCGCCGCCACCATGAGGAATACAGAAGGTTTTATGCAAGTTTAAGTGAGAAACATCAGAGCCAATAAAGCCTGGTGTGGTTATCCCTACTTGCGCATTCATATTGGCACCATCAAGATAAACTTGTCCGCCATATTGATGAATGATTTCGCAAACTTCACGAATACCTTCTTCGTAAACACCATGTGTTGATGGATATGTCACCATTACGCAAGAGAGTTCAGCTTGATGTTTTTCTGCTTTGGCTTTTAAGTCTGCAATATCAATGTTGCCATTGTCATCACAACCAACAACCACCACAGTCATGCCTGCCATATGTGCAGACGCAGGGTTAGTACCATGTGCAGAGCTTGGAATTAAACAGATATGACGTGCATTTTCACCACGGCTTTGGTGATAACGGCGGATTGCTAATAGACCGGCATATTCTCCTTGAGCCCCAGAGTTTGGTTGCATACACATTGCATCATAACCGGTTAATGCAGCAAGCCAATTAGCCAATTGTCCTATCATCACCTGATAGCCTTTCGCTTGATAGGCTGGGCAGAATGGGTGTAGCTCTGTAAATTCAGGCCATGTAATTGGGATCATTTCAGCAGCTGCATTTAGTTTCATCGTGCATGAACCTAATGGGATCATTGCTTGATTTAAAGCTAAGTCTTTATTTTCTAAACGATGCATATAACGCATCATTTCAGTTTCACTGTGATAATGATGAAAATTTTCATGTGTTAACACAGTGTCTTTACGTAGCATAGACGCGGGAATAGATGCTGAAGATGAAACGACTTGTTTATCAAGTGTATCAATATCACCCACTAATGCTTTACCACTAATGATCTCAATAAGCTTTAATACATCTTCACGAGTTGTAATTTCACTTAATGTGACACCAACGGCACCCACAATATCCGTGCGCAAGTTAATTTCAGCGTCTTTTGCACGTTGTAATACAGCGACTTTATCTGCTGTTTCAACCGTTAAGGTATCAAACCAAGTTTGATGGCGTAAGGCCATGCCATTTTGTTGTAAACCCGCGGCCAAAATATCAGTCAAACGATGAATACGTTGAGCGATGGTTTTTAACCCTTCAGGCCCATGATAAACCGCATACATAGCAGCAATGTTGGCAAGTAAAACTTGAGATGTACAAATATTGGAGTTGGCTTTTTCACGACGAATATGCTGTTCTCGTGTTTGCATTGCCATACGTAATGCACGATTACCTGCTGCATCACGAGACACACCAATGATACGACCAGGCATTGCTCGCTTATATTCATCACGACAAGCAAAGAATGCCGCATGAGGGCCACCGTATCCCATTGGTACACCAAAACGTTGTGCTGAACCTAATACGATATCAGCACCTTGATGACCTGGCGCTGTTAATACCACCAGCGCCATTAAATCGGCAGCAACACTCGTAATGATTTTGCGTTCTTTCAGTTCAGCCAATAACTTACTGTAATCATGAACTTCACCTGTTGTGCCAACTTGTTGTAATAGCACACCAAAAACACCTTCAAGCTCTAATACCTTTTCCGCTTTATCAACAACAACCTCAAAACCAAAGGTATCTGCGCGTGTTTTTACCACATCTAGGGTTTGGGGATGAATATCATCAGCGACAAAGAAACGATCTGCATTTTTTAGTTTGCTTACACGTTTTGCCATCGCCATTGCTTCAGCGGCAGCCGTTGCTTCATCGAGTAACGACGCAGAAGCGAGATCCATTCCCGTATAATCAATAGTGACTTGTTGAAAATTCAGCAGTGATTCAAGGCGGCCTTGAGACACTTCTGGCTGATACGGTGTATAAGCGGTATACCAGCCTGGATTTTCTAATAAATTACGTAAAATCACAGGGGGCAATACAGAAGGCGCATAACCCATACCAATATAAGAAGTAAAACGCTTATTTTGGCTGGCGATGGCTTTAAGTTCAGCCAAGGCTTCTTGCTCTGTTGCTCCTGCTCCCACATTTGGTGGAGTATCTAGTTGGATATTATCTGGAACAATTTTTTGGGTTAATTCATTTAATGAGGAGACGCCAACAGCACTGAGCATCTCTTTAATCTGTTCTGGTGATGAACCAATATGGCGACGAATAAATTCATCACGATACTCTAACTGATTTAAAGTCTGTGTCATTGCAAGTAATTTCCTGAATTCACGATGAATGGATAGGTAATAGCCATGGCTTAAAGAACGTAGTGATAGCAACAAATAACAAGCTAATAAATAAAAACGCCCCGGTATGATTTGACGGGGCGCTTAGTTTTATTCTTCGCTATCTACCAGCTCTTGATAACCAGCAGCATCAAGTAGGTCACCTAATTCGCTTTCATTATTTGCTTTAATGCGAAATAGCCAACCTTCTCCGTAAGGTGCGCTGTTTACCAGCTCTGGAGAACCATCTAACTCTTCATTTACTGCGATAATTTCACCCGATAATGGTGAATAGATATCTGATGCGGCTTTTACTGATTCAGCTACTGCACAATCATCACCGGCTGCTACTTCTCTACCCACTTCAGGTAGATCAACAAACACCATGTCACCTAATAATTCCTGTGCATGTTCAGTAATACCGATAGTGTATTCACCATTGCCTTCTGAACGGATCCACTCATGAGACTGCGCGTATTTTAATTCACTAGGTATTTGACTCATTGACCTTACTCTCCATTTAAAATAATTGTGCGTGTTATACCAATGCTTTACCTGAACGAACAAAACCAGGTTTAACAACTTCTACTGGCATTTCACGATTACGCATTAATACAATTGCGCTATCTTTAATACCTGCGGGAACTCTTGCTAATGCAATACTAAAGCCTAATGTGGGCGAGAAAGTACCACTTGTAATCACACCTTCTCTTAATTCACCCAAATCATCAGTAAAGTGTACGGCAGTACCTGCACGTAACACACCTTTCTCTCGCATAACAAGGCCGACAAGTTTATCTGTGCCTGTTGCGCGTAATTTTTCTAATGCTTCTCGACCAATAAATTGACGATCTTCAGGTGCCCACGCAATCGTCCACCCCATATTAGCTTCAAGCGGATTAATAGTTTCATCCATCTCTTGGCTATAAAGATTCATTCCAGCTTCTAAGCGTAATGTATCTCTTGCACCTAATCCGGCAGGTTTAACACCCACCGCTAATAATTTTTTCCAGAAATCGACTGCTTGCTCTTTTGGCATCGCAATTTCATAACCCGCTTCACCGGTATAGCCTGTTGTTGCGATAAATATGTCATCAAGCTCTACACCATAAAAAGGCTTCATAGCTGAAACAACTTGGCGTTGCTGTTCAGTTAATAATCGTTGAGCTTTTTCTTGTGCGTGAGGGCCTTGAACAGCGATTAATGCCAAATCATCACGAACAGTAATATCAACCACGTAATCTGAAGCATGTTGTTCAATCCATGCCAGATCTTTTTCACGAGTCGCGGAGTTCACCACAAGGCGATAGAAAGAATCATCAAAGTAATAGACGATAAGATCATCAATTACACCACCTGATGCATTAAGCATTCCGGTATAAAGCGCCTTACCTTTTTCGGTGAGTTTAGCAACATCATTCGCTAATAAATAACGTAGGAAATCTTTAACTTGCGAGCCATGTAAATCAACAATGGTCATATGAGAAACATCAAACATACCTGCATCACTGCGTACATTGTGATGTTCATCTATTTGAGAGCCATAATGCAACGGCATCATCCAACCATGAAAATCGACCATACGAGCACCGCAGGCTACGTGCTCATCATACAACGGAGTCTGTTTTGCCATTCTTCCCTCTTTCTACTTTTACTTTAGATTATTCAGAGAACGCAATTTGTTAAATATAAAATTAAACTTGATTAGAAATCAGTGTATTAATCACGAGTTTAAGTTTATTTTTAAACATGGATTTAACAAATACGAGCAATTAACGTACAACGCAAACGATACCATCCTCTTGAACTTAGCATTGCCAGAAAAAATAAACCATAAGTTAAAATAGGGTATTGTGTCTCTCAATCATAATAGAGAGATATGAGTATGCAGAACTAATGATTGCAATTATGCGTATCAGCGCTCATTTTTAGCGAGGAATTCCTGTAAAAAAGGAATTAGTGCAAAGAATAGACTGAAAAAATAGATTTTTTTAGTTCTATTTCTTCAGTCAGATATAAATAAAAGTAATGTGAAATAAGGGAGGAATTAGATTTTTTCAACTGAAGTGAAATTTTTATCACTTAACCATTCAGGTAAATCAGAAAGACCCATTGCTTGTTCAAGTAACTTTGGTTTTACGCCCGGTAAACTATCCGCTAACGAAAGGCCGATATCTCGAACCCATTTTTTGACAGGATTATTTCCGGCAAAAAGTTCACGAAATCCCTGCATACTGGCTAACATTACAGCGGCCGCATGTTTGCGACGACGCTCAAATCGTCTCAAATAAAGATATTCACCAAAATCTTTCCCTTCTGCTTTTAAGCGGCGGATCTCACCAATTAACTCTGCAACATCCATAAAACCAAGGTTAACGCCTTGTCCAGCTAAAGGGTGAATAGTATGTGCCGCATCACCTAATAACGCTAAACGAGGCGCTGCAAATTGGCGTGCATAGCGACCAGTTAATGGTATTGTCATGCGATCACTGATTAATTCACATTGACCCAAACGCATATCAAATGTCACACCTAATGTGCGCTCAAATAAGGTTTTATCTGCATTTTTGTAGCGTTCAGCTAGATGGCTTGGTAAAGACCAAACAATAGAGCAAGTATGAGGATCAGAAAGAGGTAGAAATGCTAAAATACCTTCACCATGAAAGACTTGGCGAGCAACATTGTCGTGGGGTTGTTCAGTACGAATAGTAGCAACTAATGCATGATGTTCATAATCCCAAAAAGTCAGAGGAATATCTGCATGTTTGCGTAACCATGAATTAGCACCATCAGCTCCGACAACTAATCTTGCCGTCAACATTTCACCATCATTAAGGGTAATAAATGCATCATTTTCACCCCAAACAACACGTTCAATTTGTGTCGATGAATAGAAGGTTATATCACTGTGGCTTTCACATTTTTGCCAAAGCACTTCTCGAATGAGGTTATTTTCGATAATAGAGCCTAAATGGCTGAACCCTTCTTTTTGTGCCGAAAATTCAATACGGCCAAAACTATCTTGATCCCAGACTTCCATACCTTGGTAAGGCGTTGATCGTAAAGCATTTAAGTTTTCCCAAATACCTAATTTTTTCAGCAACATTTCACTGGCAGTATTAATAGCGGATACCCGTAATGAAAAATCATCTTGCGGGTGAAAATGTTTTGTTACTGGGTGATTTTCTATTATCGCTATACGTAATCCACACCCGTGTAATCCGCTGGCTAATGCAAGCCCAACCATTCCACCACCAGCAATAACAACATCAAATGATTTCATAATAAAATATCCTAAAAAGCGTTTTTTTTAGAGCGCGCTGTTCTTTTCTGCTCATTTTTACAAAAAAAAAAATTTATAAAGCAAACTATTTACTATTTTAGGGATTGATTGATATTAACAATGACCTCTTAAAATAAAAATAGACGTTAAAAACAGCCCTATAGATTCGGATGAAAATTGACCATTAAAGATCAACACGCTCTAGTCTGTCCAGCCCAGTGTTTGATGCGCCAATCTATCTCTCATCATTGGGAGCAACTCCATCGTCATTAACCCTAAGTTGCGAGAAACAACCAGTGGCACACAACGATTTGCAAACACTTTCACCAACCCATCAGTAATAGAGATTGTTTTTTCTCTATCTTGTTGGCGAAGTTGTTGATATTGAGAGAGCACTCGGTAACTACCAATATCAGTATTAGTATTAATCGCTTGAGTGAGCGTATTGGCGAGTGCCATAACATCACGTAAACCAAGATTAAAGCCTTGTCCTGCAATAGGATGGAGTGTTTGTGATGCATTACCTACTAAGGCTAAACGGTGACTAATAATTTGATTGGCTTTTTGTAACGCTAAAGGATAGCAATTTCGTTTACCAATATGCTCTATTTTTCCTAAACGCCAGCCAAAGTCACGTTGTAAATGTGCGATAGTTGTTTCATCATCCCACTGTGAAATATCATCCCATTTTTCAATCGGATGACACCACACTAATGAACTACGCCCTTCACTCATCGGTAACATGGCTAATGGGCCAAATTCAGTAAAACGCTCAAAAGCTTTTCCCTCTGGGTTTATTTCTGTTTTGACATTAGCAATTACGGCGACTTGATGATAAGGCTCACGTTGCCATTGAATATGGCATTGGTGGCCTATCGGCGAGTTTGTACCATCTGCTGCAATCAGTAAATCACCTGTTAATTGCGTACCATTATCAAGCGTTACTTCAACGCAATCTATATTACGCTGAACTTGTTCAACTGTAGCTGGGCAATGAAGCGTGATATTAGATTGCTTTTTTAGCTTGGCAAAAAGTTGTCGCCCTGCGTCATGCAACTCAATCACATAACCCAGTGCGGATATATCATAGTCTTGTGCATGAATATTAACAAAACCACAATGGCCTTTATCTGAGACATGAACGTGATTAATGGGGGTAACAAAAGGTTTTAATATTGACCAAAGCCCAATTTGTGATAACCGCTTTGCTGTTCCATGGGCTAATGCAATCGCTCTAGCATCAAATCCAGGGTGCCCATTATCAGGCTCTCTTGCTTCAATTAACGAAATTGAAATATTGCCTTTGTTTAATGCAGAAAGTGCTAGTGCTAATGTTGCACCCGCCATTCCACCACCCACAATAATCACATTCATACTGATCTTAGCCTTAAATTTTTCCTGCCATCAGAGCTTCAATTTCATCCGGATCTTTAACGACAGAAGCCGTTAAGTTCTCATTGCCAGTTTCAGTGATAACAATATCATCTTCAATACGAATACCAATACCGCGATACTCTTGTGGTACATCGGCATCTGGCGCGATATATAACCCCGGCTCGATAGTCAGTACCATGCCTGGTTCTAAAATACGATCACGATCTGTGCCATAATGACCCACATCATGAACATCAAGGCCTAACCAATGGCTTAGGCTATGCATAAAGAAACGCTGATAGGCTTTTGTTTCAATAAGATGTTCGATTTCACCGTGCATAATGCCCAGTTTAACCAATCCTTCGACCATGATATACACGACATGCTCAGTGACTTCTTTGATGCTTGTACCAGGTTTGTACAATTCTAAAGACACATTGATGGATTTTAAGACAATGTCATAAATCTCACGTTGTTGACGGCTAAACTTACCATTAACAGGAAAAGTGCGGGTGATATCACCTGCATAACCTTCATATTCACAGCCTGCATCAATAAGTACTAAATCCCCATCACGCATTTTGGTTTCATTTTCGGTATAGTGAAGAATACAACCATTTTCACCACTACCTACAATACTGTTATATGAAGGGAAGCGAGCACCATGAGAAACAAACTCATGTTCTATTTCACCTTGAAGCTGATATTCATACATACCCGGCTGACATTTTTGCATCGCTCGAGTATGTGCTAACGCTGTAATTTTTCCTGCCTTACGCAGTAATTCAAGTTCAAAGTCAGATTTAAATAAACGCAGCTCATGAACGATAGGACGCCAATCAATAATAGCTTGAGGTGCTTTTAAATTCCGGCGAGAGCCTTTTCTTAAGGTTTCTAATGCATTAAAAACGATTTCATCAGCAAATGCATATTCACCTTGAGCATGATAAACAACATCTAATCCGTTTAATAATTGGTAAAGTTGCTCACCAACATCTTCATAAGGAAGTGCCTTATCAACACCTAACTTTTCAGGTGCTGCTTCTTGTCCAAGGCGACGACCAAACCAGATTTCAGCCGTTAAATCTCTTACGCGATTAAAGAGCACACTATGGTTATGTGTTTCATCACTCTTAATCAGCACAAGGATAGCCTCAGGCTCGCTAAAACCAGTTAGATAAAGGAAATCACTATGCTGGCGATAAGGATACTCACTATCCGCATTACGTTGCGCTGGTGGTGCGGCAAAAAAGATAGCTGCACTCGCAGGCTTCATTTGAGCTAATAATGCCTGACGACGGGATAAAAATTCTTGCTTATTCATACCCACTCCTGTCTTTCGTTTATCTTTATGATTATCTAATGAATGATAAAACTAATGTAGTATACGTTGCTCATTCTGTTCACTATTTTCTTTGTCTTTTGGTGCGACAAAAGTGATATAACAAAGTTGAACAGATACTTTCACATATTCGCTGACTTCTTCTAGCGCATCTTCAAGTTCTTCTTGGTTTTCATCTTCTTCATAACCTAGCGCACCAATATTACGCAAATCGGTGATAACTTCAGTCAACTCTTTATGCTCAGATAATTTAGGTTGTGCAACACCCAAACCTAAAAGAAAATGATTAACCCACCCAGCAAGGGCATCGGCTCTTAGAAAAACGGATTCGGATTCGTCAGGAACTAACATCGAGAAGTTAAATACACTGTCATCAAGTTGTTCGTAAGTAATGTGATAAAGCGCTTCGAGTGAGTCTGATAATGTTTTAGGAAAAGCTAAACCTTCATTGGTTAAATCATGCAATAAGGTTTTCCAACTACTGTCGCGCACAGCGCCACAAATAAATCCTGTAATCAATCCGTGCATTTCAGCTGCCGTTAAAGGCACAGTATGTTGCTGTAATAAAGCATCTATAGATTGATAATTTGGTAATGTGTTTTGTTTTGACATAAGAATAAACGTCGCATTTAGGGGAATAGTTCAAGATATGCTACCATCAATAGAAGTCGCTGTACCAGTTAAGCCATGTTAATCATTGGAATTTTTGTAGTAATAGCGTTTAATACAGCGTTATAACCGTATACACTACTCAACACGTAGCACAGATTTTATGTCAGGAAGGAATCATGTCCGCACAACCCGTTGAACTTCAAATTTTTGGGCGCTCATTACGTGTCAATTGCCCACCAGAACAAAAAGATGCTTTACTGGCTTCTGCTGCTGAACTTGAACAACGATTACAAGATCTCAAAGAACGCAGTGGTGTTTCCAATACAGAGCACTTAATTTTTATCGTGGCATTAAATATGAGTCATGAGTTGGCAGAAGAAAAGTTAAAAACTAGAGACTATGCCTACAACATGGAAGAGAAGATAAAAATGCTACAACAATCTATTGAACAAGCTTTACACGATCAAGGCAAGCACCATGATCGCACTTTTTCAACTGCGAAGTAGATTTGTTCAGAAAGCATGCGTACGCCACGAAATTCACAGATAATAGGTTGCTTTCTACAATTAAAATAATACAATAGTTCATAGATAAGGTGCTTAACAGCATCCACCAAATTTCTCTGAGATGTTTGCCAGTGGGCCAGTCCCCTGAGCCGATATTCGAAACACATAGAATGTGGTGATCTGTCACTTGTGAGCATACCTGATTCGTTCAGGCAGCCTAATGGTAACAACACTATGTTCACCTTGGACCATGGGTTCAAGGGTTACAGCCTACGGCGGCATCTTGGAGACCTCTACTAAAGTTTTAAATGCTAAGTATTTTATAAATACCTAACATTTAAAACTTTTTTTATGCCTCTAATTCCTTAATTCTTCAACTTCTTCGCTTTCTTACCTCTAAAGTGTGATAAATTGACTAAAATGATAATTCCAACTTAATGATCACCACTGATTGATGGATTGAAGAATGACTCAGAAGTCACTGTTTCAACAAAGAGATGAGATACGTAAAGCAATTCGCCAAAAACGACGTTTACTCACATCACAACAGCAGCAGCAAGCCGCTCATCAATTATGTGAACGCGTTCTTAGTCACCCCAAAGTTCAACATGCACACACTCTTGCCTTATTTCTCTCTTTTGATGGTGAAATTGATACATCGCCTTTGATTTCACAATTATGGAAAATGAAGAAACAGATTTGTTTGCCCGTTTTACACCCTTTTCATCGCTATCATCTTCTTTTTTTACGTTATACACCAACCACTATTTTAGTGAAAAATCGCTTTGCGATTTCAGAACCACCTTTAAATGTAAATGCAGTTATTCCTCCAGATGACATCGATATTATTTTTACACCATTAGTGGCTTTTGATGCTCAAGGCCAACGATTAGGTATGGGAGGCGGTTTTTACGATAGAACGTTAGAAAATTGGCAACAAAAATCATTTTATCCAATAGGGCTTGCTCATACTTGCCAACAAGTTGAACATCTTCCTATTGCAAATTGGGATGTTCCATTACCTGAGATCATCACCCCAGAAAAAATATGGAATTTTTAATATTCTGAACAACTCATTTTAAAACACCGAATAATATCTGTGTTTTTTTATATTTTTTATTTTAGAAAAAATTTTAAATACCTTTTTATATCCAAAATCAATCTAAAGGTATTTTTATTTAAATGAAAAATGAAAAAGATGTTCATCTTATAAAATGCATTAACATTATTATCAACCTAACTAAAAACAAAGAAATAGAAATAAAAAACAACCACACTATAAAATCTTTAGAAAAAGAATATGAATTTAAATTAAAAAAAATAAAACTATCAATTGTATTTAAAAAACAACTTAATCATAAAATTATTTTTTATGACAAAAATGAACATCTATTCATATTATTAAAGCAAAGTGATAATAATTTTCTCATTTATAATTATCAAACTCATAAAATAGAGAAAGTTAATAAAGATAAAATCATTAACATAAGTAAAAATCATGTTTATTACCTTGATTTTAAAAAACAACATCATTTTGATATCAAATGGTTTTTCCCTGTGTTTATACGATATAAAGCTATTTTTTATCGTATTTTATTCTATTCATTAATCTTACAATTATTATCTTTGGCTAGCCCTTTAGTTACACAAATTATTATGGATAAAGTAATTATACATCAAGCATTATCAACACTTGATGTATTAGTGATTGGATTAATCTTTATTGCTATTTCAGAAGGAATTTTGAAAGGCATTAGAGAATATATGTATCATCATACCGCAAATAAAATTGATATCAGCTTAAGTTTAAAAATGGCCAACCACTTATTAAAATTACCCATAAGTTACTTTAAATCTCGACAAACAGGGATCATTGTAACTCGAGTAAAAGAGTTAGATATTATTAGAGACTTTATTACCAATACATTATTAATGTTATTTATAGATTTATCTTTTATCTTTATATTTATCTTTGTTATGTCAATTTTATCCATAAAGCTAACATTCTTTTTTATGGCAACCATTCCTCTTTATTTTATTTTAGCTAAATTGCTTGCACCAAAGATAGAATTAGCCGTTCAGCAGCTTTATCAAAAAATAGCGACCAATACGGCATTTCTTACCGAAAGTTTAAGTGGCATCGAAACCATTAAAAGCCTTTCTCTGGAGCCTCGATTTGCACAACAATGGCACACACAAATTCATCAGCTTACCTATAAAAACTTAACACTTCAGAGTATAGACTCGCTCTCCCGCTTCATTGTGCTATTTATCAATAAAACAACAACGGCATTACTGCTATGGCTAGGTGCTTATGAAGTGATTTCACACTCAATGACAATTGGTCAACTGATTGCCTTTATTATGCTACTAGGATATTGCCTACAACCGTTAGCAATCGCTATTGATGTTTGGGGAAAATACATCAGAGCAAAAACAGCCATTTATAATTTACAAGATATTCTTAATCTACCTAACGAGCAAAATATCGAAGGATCAAACACCAAACTTCAAGGAGACATTACGTTTGATAACGTAAGTTTCTGTTATCAAAACAATACACCGCTTATTTTACGTAATATTTCATTACAGATAAAAAAACATGAAGTTATTGGTATTGTAGGAACTTCAGGTTCAGGGAAAAGTACCTTGGCACGCCTAATTTCGGGCCTATATACACCACAATCAGGCTGTATAAAATTTGATAATATTCCATTATTACAACTTCATTTAAAGTGTGTACGCCAACAAATTGGTTTCGTACTACAAGAAAATTTTTTATTTCACTTAACGATCTTTGACAATATTAAACTAATGCACCCACAAGCTTCTTTAGAAGAGGTTATTAATGTTGCAAAAATCGCAGGCGCACATGAGTTTATCTTAAAATTACCGTTAGGATATGACACCTTGATCACTGAAGGAGGAACCTCCTTATCAGGAGGGCAACGTCAACGTATCGCTATTGCTAGAGCTTTATTAACATCACCTAAAATTTTGATCTTTGATGAAGCCACCAGCGCTTTAGATGATGATTCTCAAGCAATTATTCAAAACAACCTTCCACTTATCACAAAAAATAAAACCGTAATTATCATTGCTCATCGCCTGTCAACAATACGAGATTGTCATCGTATTATTGTGTTAAGTAAGGGGCAAATTGTGGAGGAAGGGAAACACGAAGCTTTAATTAAAAATAACGGTGATTACAAAAAACTTTGGCAAATTCAACAAGGATGTTGAGCATGAAACTAAATATAAAACACTTATTATTGACTGCCTTTCGACTTAATAAAAAACCGCTCCACTATGATTTTTATCCTAATCATATAGCTCTTATAGAAAAACCATTAACTCCTTATAGCCGTTACATTGCTTCTACCATTTCACTCAGTATTTTGGCTTTTATTTTGTGGGTTTATTTTGGAAAGTTAGATGTGCAATCCCCTGCAACAGGTAAGCTTGTAGTTACTGGTCGCTCCCAAATAATTCAAATACATGAACCTAGCCGATTGGCTATTCTTCATGTAAAAGATGGGCAAAAAGTTAATCAAGGTGATGCTTTATTGACACTTGATATATTGGGTGTTGATGAAGAAATTAAAGGAATAAGAAAAAAAAGGGATGATCTACTATTACTTAAAATTCGCTATCAAGCCTTGAGCCAAGAAGTATCACCTAAAAATCTTTATCATTTTAATAAATTAGATAATAAAATAAAAAAATCAATCTTGTCAGGTTATCAGAAAGAAAAAGATGAATTCGATAGCAACATAAATGTATTAGAAACCGAAATTGAAGTAAATAATAAAAATCAAACACTAACTTATAATGATCTATTGTCTTTAAAAAAGATACAAAACAATATAAAGCAACGATTTATTATTAAAGAAGATCTTTATAATAAAAAAATAATTAGCAAAATGGAATATCTTGAAAGCGAAAAAGAGCTATTAGAAATAAATCGTTCAATAATAATAAAAAATTCAGAATTTCATATTATTAAAAACCAAGAAAAACAATTATATGAAAATTTAAACCAATTAGAAAAACAAAAAAAATTAGAATGGCATGATAAATATAAAAAATATGAGAGCGAGTTATTAATTTATACTCAAAATTTTAATCACCTCCAAAAGCGACAGAAACTCAAAACCGTACGTTCACCCATCACAGGAACAGTACAACAAATTTCTATTTATACACTCGGCAGTGTGTTACAACCTTCACAAAGTGTCATGACGATAGTTCCCGAACATCAAGAGAATTTTGCAGAGATTAATCTTCTCAATAGAGATATCGGTTTTATTCACATAGGGCAAAAAGCAATGATAAAAATAGATGCCTTTCCTTATACTCGTTACGGCACAATGGAAGGTGAAATTATTAATATCGCTAAAGATTCTGTTCAACATGAACAATTAGGTTTAGTTTACCCCGCTACAATTAAATTAAATAAACAAACTATTGAAAAGAATAATCAGTACTATCAGCTTACCCCAGGAATGTCTTTAGTCGCCGAGATAATTACGGATAAACGCCGTGTTATTGATTATGTTTTAAGCCCAATAGAAGTTTATCGACATAACGCACTGACTGAAAAATAAGATCGGGTATTTAATATCATGAAATATATAAATAATATTATAAAAATGAAAAAATACAATTACTCTATTATTGATGGATTAATTTATTTTTCTAAAAAAAACAATGGAAATATAAAAAGTGAGAATGTTTTTCACTTTCTTGGAAAGGATAATTCACTTAATAAATGGAATGTTCTAGAAGCTGCTCAATTACTTAATTTAAAATGTAAATTAGATATTCTTGATTATGAGGATAAAAAACATCACCTTATTGATACTCTTGTTGAAATAAACAATAAATGGTATGTTTTAAAAGAAAAAAGAGAAGGATTTTTAATAATATTTGATATTAAAAGAAATATTATCATAGAATATAAAATAGATAAAAAACAAAAATTAAGTACAGTATTCATAATCAATAAACAACACACATCATTGCGTAATAAATTTAATATTAACTGGTTTATTTCTACTATTTTAAAACAAAAAAAATCACTCTTACTGGTTTTTATTTTATCAAGTTGTAGTCAACTCTTCGCATTAGTGAATCCTTTAATTTTTGAGACATTAATTGATAAGGTATTAACTGGAAGAAATTTATCAAACTTACATCTATTAGGTTATTTATTACTCTTAATCGCAATCACTGAACCTGTTTATCTTTTTCTACGAGACAAATTGTATACATTTATTTCTTGCCAATTTAGTGCTGATTTTTCAGGCAAAATTTATCAACATCTTATTCGCTTACCGAGTTCCTTTTTTAACCAGAGACAATCAGGCCAAATAATTGCACGTATTCAAGAGCTTTCACATATTCGTCAATTTATTACTGGTTCCGCATTAATGTTAGTGCTCGACCTAATTTTTATTATTATATTTATTTCTGTGATGTTTACTTATTCCGCACCACTAACTTGGGTAACATTAGGTGCATTAATTCTTTATTTTACACTTTGGCTGATCCTTGGCCCTATTATTCGTTATTGGGTGGAGCAGGAATATCAAGCTAATGCTGATAATACCAGTTTATTAACCGAAACAATTACTGGTATAGAAACCATCAAAATTACAGCAACAGAAAATCTTTTTATCGACAAATGGCAATATAAAATTGCCGATCATATTAACAAACGATTTTCAGCAACTAAAAAAAATTTATTAGCTCAACAGCTTATATTTATCATTCATAAAATTACAACAGCGATTATTTTGTGGCAAGGTGTTAATTTAATTATTAATGCACAAATGACAGTAGGTGAACTTATTGCATTTAATCTCTTTACTGCGCATATCACACAACCTATTTTACGTTTAGCGCAATGCTGGCAAGATTTTCAACAAGCTACGATTTCTCTTCGTCGTATTGGTGAGATTTTAAATACACCGACAGAACACCAATATAATGGGTTAGTAACAGTACCCCAAATCATAGGTCGTATTGATTTTTCAAATGTTTATTTTCGTTATACCGATCATACGCCAGATGTTATTGAATCGCTCTCGTTCTCTATTCCTGCTGGCCAATTTATTGGTATTACAGGTCGCTCTGGCTCAGGAAAAAGTACCGTTACACGTTTAATTCAACGTCTCTATACTCCTCAACAAGGACAAATTTATATTGATGGCATGGATTTAGCTATCGCCGATCCTCTCTCATTACGCCAAAGTATTAGCATTGTTCTACAAGAAAGTTTTTTATTTAGTGGTTCTATTGTCGAAAATATTCGTTTATCAAAACCCAATGCAAGTAAAAAAGAATTAATAGAAGCATGCCAACTTGCAGGAGCTCTAGAGTTTATTGAGCAACTTCCTTTGGGATTTAACACTCAAGTCGGAGAGAGAGGGACTAACTTATCAGGAGGCCAACGCCAACGTATTGCACTGGCAAGAGCTTTATTAACAAATCCTCGTATTCTTATTTTAGATGAAGCCACATCAGCATTAGATTACATCTCTGAAGCACAAGTTTTGGCAAGTTTACCTCAGATTTGTAAAAATAGAACCGTAATTAGCATTGCACACCGTCTCAATACATTAGTGTATACAGATTATATTTATGTCATAGATAAAGGACGAATATTGGAAGAAGGAACTCATTCGGATTTGCTTGAAAATAGAGCGCTTTATTACCAATTATGGAAACAGCAAGTTCAATAATAATGTTTAAATAAACAAAAAAGGCTCGAAATATCGAGCCTTCAATATATTACTGATCATTACATCAATAATTAGTACAGCATACGAGCACGAATAGTACCTGGTAATGCTTTGATTTGTTGCAATACTAACTCTGCTTGAGCTTTGGTTTGAGTTGTAATATCAATCACAACATAACCTACATTACCTGAAGTTCGCAGGAATTGTGCTGCCACGTTGATGTTTTGTTCAGTAAACACATTATTGATGCTATTCATCATACCAGGGCGGTTTTCATGAATATGCAGTAAACGGTTTACATCATCGCCGTGGCTTGGTAATGAAACTTCAGGGAAGTTAACCGCAGATAGCGTTGAGCCATTATCTGAATATTTAGCTAATTTACCTGCAACTTCATAACCAATATTTTCTTGCGCTTCTTGTGTTGAACCACCGATATGTGGCGTTAATATCACATTATCGAATTTAATAAGTTCAGAGACAAACGGATCGTTAGGATCGTTATTTGCACCAGGCTCTGATGGGAACACGTCAACGGCAGCACCAGATAAATGTTTTGATTCTAACGCTTGTGCTAATGCAGGAATATCAACCACAGTACCGCGAGAAGCATTGATAAGAATTGAACCTGGTTTCATGCGCTGAATTTCTTCATGACCAATCATATTCTTTGTTGATGGTGTTTCTGGTACATGTAAGCTGACAATGTCACACATATTCAATAGTTCAGACAGATGACGAATTTGTGTTGCATTACCCAGTGGCAGTTTGTTTTCAATATCATAGAAATAAACATCTAAACCTACACTTTCAGCCAGGATACCTAACTGTGTACCAATATGACCATAACCAATGATACCCAGTTTTTTACCACGTGCTTCAAAACAGCCTTTAGCTTGCTTATCCCAAACACCACGATGGGCTTTCGCGTTTGCTTCCGGAATACGACGCAGTAATAACAGTAATTCACCTAGCACCATCTCAGCCACGGAACGAGTGTTTGAGAAAGGCGCATTGAAAACAGGGATACCGCGACGAGAGGCCGCATCTAAATCAACCTGATTGGTCCCAATACAGAAGCATCCTACAGCAACTAATTTTTCAGCAGCTGCAAAAATTTCTTCTGTTAAATGAGTGCGGGAACGAAGACCAACAAAACGTGCATCACGGATAGCTTCTTTTAATTCTTCGTCCGATAACGCACCTTTGTGATATTCAATATTGGTATAACCCGCCGCTCTTAAATTTTCTACTGCACTTTGGTGCACACCTTCAAGGAGTAGAAACTTTATCTTTTCTTTTTCCAAAGATACTTTGACCATTTACCCTGCCCTATCGTTGTTACATTTAATGAAAAACAAAATCCTGTCTCAACAACATAACAAAAATAGAGTTTGTGGCAATACAACCGATTGCAGTGATGACAGAATAAGCAATAAAGAAAGCGATTTTCTACCGAGTAAAATGATTTTGACTTTGAAAAAGGCAGGATTTTAAAGAGAGATATAACTATGGTGTGATATATATCACTGAATTTGCAGTTTCTAAAATAATTTTAAAAAGAGGTCGCCATAGCCACCTCTTTTTAGTCATCTTACTTAATCGTTTTAACGCCTTCAGACGTTCCCATTAAAACAACATTTGCACCACGATTAGCAAATAATCCTACTGTAACTACACCAGGAATACTGTTAATTTTATTTTCCAGTTCAATAGGGTTAAGAATTGTTAAGTTATGAACATCTAAAATAACGTTTCCATTATCTGTTACCACGTTTTCACGATATTCAGGTAAGCCACCCAATTTAACTAACTCACGAGCTACATAAGAGCGTGCCATCGGAATAACTTCAACAGGTAGTGGGAATTTACCTAATACATCGACTTGTTTAGATTCATCAACAATACAGATAAATGTTTTTGCCACACCTGCAATAATTTTTTCTCGCGTTAATGCAGCTCCGCCACCTTTGATCATTTGCATCTGGTGGTTGATTTCATCAGCACCATCAACATAGATATCTAAAGAATCAACCTCATTGCAGTCAAAAACAGGAATGCCGTAACTTTTTAGTTTTGCCGTTGATGCTTCTGAACTTGATACCGTACCTTCGATTTGGCCTTTCATTGTCGCTAATGCGTCAATAAAATGAGAAGCTGTGGAACCTGTTCCAACTCCCACGATAGTACCGGGTTTTACATATTCAAGCGCCGCCCAACCTACTGCTTTTTTCAATTCATCCTGAGTCATTTAAAAAAACCTTATTTATCACGTTAATGGACTAAGAATAGCATATTGCATTCAAAACTAGCACGAGACACATCAAAAACTGAGAAGCAACATTTTAACTCATTACAACAAAAAATATGGCATAGTAAGCAACAGAATATAAAATCAAAGAGAGTCTGTTAATGAAACGCCCTGATTATCGAGCATTACAAGCCCTTGATGCCGTCATTCGCGAACGTGGTTTTGAAAGAGCAGCACAAAAGTTATGTATTACACAATCTGCCGTTTCACAGCGTATTAAACAATTAGAAAACTTATTCGGCCAACCACTATTAGTGCGTACTGTTCCCCCTCAACCTACAGAGCAAGGGCAAAAACTATTGGCATTATTGCATCAAGTAGAATTACTTGAAGAACAATGGTTAGGTGATGAAAATAGTGGCTCCACACCGCTTTTACTCTCTTTGGCGGTAAATGCTGATAGTTTGGCAACGTGGTTATTACCTGCTTTGCATCCAGTTTTAACACAACTGCCTATTCGGCTTAATATACAAGTTGAAGATGAAACGCGAACACAAGAACGCTTAAGACGAGGCGAAGTAGTTGGTGCAATCAGTATTCAGCCACAAGCATTACCAAGTTGCCTTGTTGATCAATTAGGCGCTCTTGATTATCTATTTGTAGCCTCTCCTGATTTTGCTCAGCGTTATTTTGCAAATGGCGTCACTAAGTCGTCGTTATTAAAAGCCCCTGCAGTTGCATTTGACCATCTTGATGATATGCATCAGGCATTTTTACAGCAAAACTTTGGTTTATCTCCAGGCAGCGTGCCTTGCCATATTGTTAATTCTTCTGAAGCATTTGTGCAATTAGCAAAACAAGGTTCAACATGTTGCATGATCCCTCATCTACAAATTGCTAATGAGTTAAAGAGTGGAGAGTTGGTTGATTTAACTCCGGGACTTTGCCAGCGACGTATGCTTTATTGGCACCGTTTTGCACCAGAAAGTAGAACGATGAGAAAAGTGACAGATGCACTGATTGATTTTGGCCGTAAGGTTTTAAAACAAAGTGAAGAGTAACACGACTATTATCATCTTTTAACACAAAAAATAGGCTTCTCTGAGAAGCCTATTTTATTTTTACCGTAACATGATTATTTAGTGCGTTTTAGTTCAAAAACAACATCCACATAATCTTTAAATTCGATACTTTGTTGTTCATAAGTTTCTTGCACTGCCGCTGGAGCTTGGGCTTTTAATGCCATTGCATCCATACGTACTTGTGCGATTGGATAAGGTGTCGCCTCTGGCGCACGATAGCTTACGCTATAGACTGCACCTAAATCTGCACCAAAACCTTTTGCAACAGAAGTTGCTTGATCAATGGCATTTTTAATGGCCACTTCTCGTGCTTTTACTTTGTATTGTTCTGGATTATTTACGCCAAACTCAACGTTATTAATTTCATTTAAACCCGCAGCTAATGCGCCATCAAGTAACGTATTAAGCTGTTCTAATTTCTTAATTTTGACATTCACAGTACGTGTTGCTGTATAACCATTAATCACCGAACGCTCTGCTTTTTTATCATACTCATAGTTTGGTTGAGTACGGATATTAGCGGCGTCGATATCTTCCTTCACAACACCATTTTCTTTTAAGAAGGCAAAATATTTTGCAACACGCTCATCGACTAGTTTCTTAGCCTGAGCTGCATCTTTTGCTCTTTCATTAACCTGAATATTTAATGTCGCCATATCAGGAGCCGCTTTAATTGTCGCATTACCCGATGTTGTAATATGTGGTCCTTCTGGCTCCGAAGCGGCTAGTGCAATGGAAGGTAATCCCAGCGTAAACACGGATGCTAATACAATCGCTCTTAATTTCACAAAAAACCCCCTGACAAGATTAATTTTAATGCCCTGTTTTTAGGACTAAGAAGAACATTAGCATATATGATGTAAAGTTCTTTAAGATTAAAAGAGGGTTTTCCATCCTTGTGCAGCTAATTGAACAGCAATAAACCACATCACACATCCTACAAACAAATTAATCATACGTTGAGAGCGTGTTTTGCTTAATATGGGAGAAAACCAAGCCGCAAGTAGTGATAATGCAAAAAACCAACTTATAGAGGCAAATACCGCACCAATTGTAAACCAAGGTCGAAGATCTGAGGTTAATTGTCCTCCAATACTACCTATCACAACAAAAGTATCTAAATAAACATGAGGATTAAGCCAAGTTACGGCAATTAATGTCACAATCACACGCCAACGACTTTTTACCTGATTTTCATTTTGTGATAATTCAATATCTTTTGAAAAAGCGGTTTTAAATGCATTCCAACCATACCAAAGTAAAAATGCCACTCCTCCCCATGTGATCAAGAATAAAAGCGTTTCTGATTGGCTAAGTAATGCACTACCACCAAAAACACCTGCTGTTATCAATACAACATCACTTAAAGCGCATAAAAATGCACTCATTAAATGAAATTGTTTTTTACTCCCTTGCTGTAAAACAAAAGCATTCTGTGCACCTATCGGTAAAATCATAGCTGCACTTAATAAAAAACCCTGAATAAAAGTTGTAAACATGCAAAATACCTTAATAATTATTCGTTAGGAATTAGCTGAATAATAGAGGGATTTTGATATTAGAGGAAATGAATCATTCTTATTGTTAATAAGAAAAACTAATGATCATAAAATATGGAAAAAATAAAAATCTCACTAAGATTAATAAGATGAAATAACCATATTCATTAATAACATAAAAATAAAATTAGACCAGATAACAACATGAGGCATTACCACAATTAATGCGGTAATAAATAAGATAATACATGTTCGTTTTTTAACTGCTTTATGTGAATACCACAATAATAATAGAGCCAAAGAGAAAACAAGATAGCCCTCAACATAATGAAAAACAAAAAAGAAACTCCTTAAGATTATCTCCATCTTTAATCCCCAATCCCTTTCTAATCTGTGTTATCTCATTATTCTTCCTTTCTCATCATACAAAAAAGCCACGTTATTAACGTGGCTCTGTGTCATCTATTCTTGTGAGACTATTCTGCTTTCGCTGTCGCACTTTGTGTTTGATGCATATAAACATCCATTTGTGGGAATGGAATTCCAATATTGTTTGCATCTAATGCACGTTTAAAATCTTCCATTAGATCCCAATATACAGGCCATGCATCACCATTGGTTGTCCAAACACGTACCACAAAGTTTAATGAAGACGGTGCCATTTCATGTAAACGGATAGTCACGCCTTTATCATGTTGAATACGTTTGTCTTTCGCAACAACATCACCCAATACTTGTTTTACTTTATCGATATCAGCATCATAAGCCACACCAACAATAATTTGTGTACGACGATTTGGCTCACGACTTAAGTTGATCACTTCACTACTGATAATTTTGCTATTTGGAATAACAATAATTCTATCATCCGCTGAACACAGTGTGGTTGAGAAAATTTGTACATCTTTCACCGTACCTTCAACTGCACCAATCATCACATATTCATCAGTACGAATTGGGCGGAAAATAACAATTAATACACCTGCCGCAAAGTTAGACAGAGAACCTTGTAATGCTAAGCCTACCGCTAAACCTGCAGCACCTAATACTGCGATAACGGAGGCTGTTTGTACGCCTAATCGTCCTAATACAGCAATTAAGGTAAAAGCAACAACTGTATAACGAACTAAAACAGATAAAAATGTCACAACAGTAGCATCAATATGGCGCAATGTAAGAACTCTTGCGACACCTTTACCGATCATTTTTGCGACAAAAAGACCAATAAATAGGATCAAAAATGCGGCAACAATATTCACAGCATATTGAATAAAGAGATCTTGATTCGCAACAAACCAACCTGTTGCTTCATCTAAACTCGCGGGTAATTCATTCATTAGACCACCTTTAAGACTTAAAATGTAATAAGAAGAATAGCTGTTCAATAGTATATTGTGGCATATTTATTTCATAAATAAATAGGAATTGTTAATTCCCTCTATTTTCCAGAATAAATAACCGATATTTCTGTAACATGGTAGCAAAATCGTCTAAACCACAAAAAGCAATGCTTTCGTTATCGTAATAGCTCATGCCCTCTTCCATTTCATCTGTTTCAAAATGGAGTGTATTCGCTCTGACCATCACTTCTTCATCATCAATCGAAAGGCTATATTCTTTACCGATGAGTTCCCATTGTCTTTCGCTACCTTTAATGCCTTCCATTTCTTCAAGAATTTGGTCTATAAGATTAATATCGCCCTGAATTTCATCATTCAACCAATAACCTATTGCTTCATGATCCATCGAAAATCGGGCTAGTATACCGCCAGTGAGATCTCGCTGAAATTCATAATCCATGGTGTACGCCCCTTATTAAGCTTTCGCTTTTAAATAAAAAATACCCTATTCTTATTATGACAAAAATAACAAAAAACGGGAGGCATTAGCCTCCCGTTTGTTCATATTAAATACGTTTAAAGCAATAAATTAATCGTTATACCGTTGTTTGGAAAATAACTTGGTCTGCTTTATCCGTATATTGAGCAAGTTGATCAAAGTTCAGATAGCGATAAGTATCTTCTGCTGTTTCATCGACTTTATTCATAAAGTCGAGATACTCTTGTGGCTCAGGCAAACGACCTAATAATGAAGCAACTGCCGCAAGTTCTGCTGAAGCAAGATACACATTTGCACCTGTACCTAAACGGTTGGGGAAGTTTCGTGTTGAGGTTGAAACAACCGTTGCACCATCAGCAACACGCGCCTGGTTCCCCATACATAGTGAACAACCAGGTACTTCGATACGTGCTCCACTCTTACCAAAGACGCTATAATAGCCCTCTTCCGTTAATTGTGCGGCATCCATTTTTGTTGGTGGAGCAACCCATAAACGTGTTGGTAATTGACCTTTATGTTGATCAAGCAGTTTACCCGCTGCACGGAAGTGCCCAATGTTAGTCATGCAAGAACCAATGAATACTTCATCAATTTTGCTGTTTGCTACTTCAGATAACAGGCGAGCATCATCTGGATCGTTAGGGGCACATAGAATTGGCTCTTTGATCTCATTTAAATCAATTTCGATCACTGCGGCATATTCTGCATCCGCATCCGCTTCAAGTAATTGTGGATCTTTCAGCCAATTTTCCATTGAAGTAATACGGCGTTCAATAGTACGACGATCACCATAACCTTCAGATATCATCCATTTCAATAAGATGATGTTAGATTGCAGGTACTCAATAATAGGCGCTTTATCCAGTTTAATGGTACAACCTGCCGCTGAACGTTCTGCTGATGCATCAGCAAGCTCAAATGCTTGTTCTACTTTCAGCTCTGGTAACCCTTCAATCTCAAGAATACGACCAGAGAAAATGTTCTTCTTACCTTTTTTCTCAACTGTCAGTAAACCATCTTGGATTGCGTAATAAGGAATAGCATGAACTAAATCACGCAGTGTCACACCCGGTTGCATTTCACCTTTAAAACGTACCAGAACAGATTCTGGCATATCTAATGGCATAACCCCAGTTGCGGCAGCAAAAGCCACTAGGCCAGAACCTGCAGGGAATGAGATACCAATAGGGAAACGAGTATGCGAGTCACCACCTGTACCAACAGTATCAGGTAATAACATACGGTTTAACCATGAGTGGATAATACCATCGCCCGGACGCAGTGAAACACCACCACGGTTCATAATAAAGTCAGGCAAAGTGTGATGCGTTGTGACGTCTACCGGTTTTGGATAAGCCGCAGTATGGCAGAATGATTGCATCACTAAATCAGCAGAGAAACCAAGGCAAGCTAAGTCTTTTAACTCATCACGTGTCATGGGACCCGTTGTATCTTGTGAACCGACAGAGGTCATTTTTGGCTCACAATATTCGCCAGGGCGAATACCTGTACGGCCACAAGCACGACCTACCATTTTCTGAGCTAGTGAGAAACCACGGTTACTTTCTTTAACAGGTTTAGCATGACGGAATAGTGTGCTAATTGGTAAGCCTAATGATTCACGTGCTTTTGACGTTAACCCACGACCAATGATCAATGGGATACGACCACCAGCACGAACTTCATCAATTAATACTTCTGTTTTCAGCTCAAAGGTTTCTAGCAACTCATTCGTTTCATGGTTACGAATTTCACCTTTATATGGGTAAATATCAATAACATCACCCATATTTAATTTAGAAACATCAACTTCGATAGGCAATGCCCCTGCATCTTCCATAGTGTTAAAGAAGATAGGTGCAATTTTACCACCGAGAACAACTCCACCACCGCGTTTATTAGGAACGAATGGGATATCATCTCCCATAAACCAAAGTACAGAGTTTGTCGCTGATTTACGAGAAGAACCCGTCCCTACAACGTCACCAACATAAGCTAGTGGGAAGCCTTTTTTATTTAATGCTTCGATTTGTTTGATAGGACCCACACTACCCGGCTGATCAGGTTCAATCCCTTCTCGCGCATTTTTTAACATGGCTAAAGCATGTAATGGAATATCTGGGCGAGACCAGGCATCTGGTGCTGGAGATAAGTCATCGGTATTAGTTTCACCAGTGACTTTAAATACGGTAACAGTTATTTTTTCTGCTAATTCTGGACGTTCAGTAAACCATGTTGCATCAGCCCAAGATTGCATAATTTGTTTAGCATACTCATTGCCTGCTTTGGCTTTTTCTTCAACATCATAGAAGTTATCAAACATCAATAAGGTATGTGAAAGCGCTTTAGCTGCAATTGGGGCTAATTTATCGTTATCCAGAGATTCAATTAAAGCATGAATATTATAGCCACCTTGCATGGTACCTAATAATTCAACGGCTTTTTCTGGCGAGATAAGGGGGGATGTGGTTTCGCCTTTCGCGAGGGCAGTTAAAAAACCCGCCTTAACATAGGCAGCTTCATCAACTCCGGGTGGAACACGGTTAACAATTAAATCAAGAAGAAATTCTTCTTCACCTTTAGGGGGATTTTTTAATAGCTCAACAAGTGCGGCTGTTTGTGTGGCATCGAGAGGTTTTGGAACGACACCTTCAGCTGCACGCTCTGCTACGTGCTTACGGTATTCTTCTAGCACGACTGTCTCCTCGCTTCTTTGTCATTTTGTATAACCCGGCTGTCTGCACCTTGTTAATAAGGTGCCAGGTCAGAGGATCTTTTGCTCGCATAAAACATAAGAGGTTGTGAAATTATGCCCAGCTAAGGGCTATCAGCATAGCAAATCTTCAACACGATGTTAATTCGTTCACATAAAAGTAACATTAATCAGATTCAAATATCCACTTATTCAGATTAAAACACTTAAACAAAATATATAACAGAGACTTTTAACCAAGATTTTGGTTAATAACCACACTTTTTATAGTTTTTTTCACACCCGAATTAGCACTAAAGTAAAATTTACGGTTAAATAAACATCATTCACACTAAATAACCCGCATCACACCAAAGAAGACAATCAGCTTTTCAATAAAAAATATAAAAAAAGAGCCAAGTTCCATAAAGAACTTAGCCCTTATCATTTAAACTACTTTAGTAAACTGCTTTCAGTAAAGCTATTTTCAGCAAAACTGTTTCCAGTAAAAAAGTCGCTTATTTTTTCTTTTTCGCTTTTGGATTTGGCAGGTCAGTGATGCTACCTTCAAATACTTCCGCAGCCATACCAATTGATTCGTATAACGTTGGGTGAGCGTGGATAGTTAATGCGATATCTTCAGCATCACAACCCATTTCGATTGCCAGACCAATTTCACCTAACAGTTCACCACCGTTAGAACCAACAATTGCACCACCGATAACACGGTTAGTTTCTTTGTCGAAAATTAGTTTAGTCATACCATCAGCACAATCTGATGCGATTGCACGGCCTGATGCAGCCCATGGGAAAGAAGCCACTTCATAGCTAACGCCTTTCTCTTTCGCTTCTTTTTCTGTCATACCAACCCATGCAACTTCTGGTTCAGTATAAGCGATTGATGGGATAACTTTAGGATCGAAGTAATGTTTTTTACCAGAAATAACTTCTGCTGCAACATGACCTTCATGAACACCTTTATGAGCCAGCATTGGTTGACCAACAATGTCTCCAATAGCAAAGATGTGAGGTACATTAGTGCGCATTTGTTTGTCAACATGGATAAAGCCACGATCATCAACTTCGATGCCCGCTTTACCTGCGTCTAGTAATTTACCGTTAGGCACACGACCGATAGCAACTAATACTGCATCATAACGTTGTGGTTCTGCTGGGGCTTTTTTGCCTTCCATCGTTACGTAGATGCCATCTTCTTTTGCTTCAACCGCAGTAACTTTGGTTTCTAGCATCAGGTTAAATTTCTTGCTGATACGTTTGGTAAATACTTTAACCACGTCTTTGTCAGCAGCAGGGATAACCTGATCAAACATTTCAACCACGTCAATCTGAGAACCCAGAGAGTGATAAACCGTTCCCATTTCCAGACCGATGATACCGCCACCCATAACCAGTAAACGCTCTGGTACAGTTTTCAGTTGCAGTGCATCTGTTGAATCCCATACTCTTGGGTCTTCATGTGGAATAAATGGTAATTCGATTGGACGTGAGCCGGCAGCAACGATTGCATTTTCAAAAGTGATGGTAGTTGTACCTTCACCACCTTCAACAGACAATGTGTGAGAACCAGTGAATCGTGCTTCGCCATTAACAACAGTCACTTTACGGCCTTTAGCCATGCCCGCTAAGCCACCGGTTAATTGAGAAATAACTTTGTCTTTCCAGATGCGAATTTTGTCGATATCTGTTTTTGGTGCATCAAAAACAACACCGTGTTCAGATAATGCTTTCGCTTCTTCGATAACTTTAGCAACGTGGAGTAACGCTTTAGAAGGGATACAACCCACGTTCAGACAAACACCACCTAATGTAGAGTGACGTTCAACTAAAACTGTTTCTAAACCTAAGTCAGCGCAACGGAACGCCGCGGAATAACCCGCAGGGCCTGCACCGAGAACCACTACCTGTGCTTTAATTTCAGTACTCATCGTGACCTCATTATTTATTTGTCCGGCGAGTCAGACGAAAATCCATATTTAACACCGAGACTTACATACCGCATGCAGTTTACAGAAATGTTAATAAACTGAAAAGCGCTCTAACATGACGGATCTCACAACCTAAGATGTATGACTGTAAAATCCATCATCGTAATCAGAGAAACCGGCGCTAAGCACCGGTTTAAATAATTACATTACCAAACGACGTAAATCGCTCATGTACTGATTAATCAGAGTGATGAATCGAGCACCGTCAGCACCATCGATCACGCGGTGATCGAAAGATAATGACATTGGTAGAATCAAGCGTGGTACGAACTCTTTACCATTCCATACAGGTTTCATAGAAGAACGGGAAAGTCCCATAATCGCAACTTCTGGTGCGTTAACGATTGGTGCAAAACCGGTAGTACCGATACCACCAAGGCTAGAAATTGTGAAACATCCACCTTGCATATCCGCAGCGGTCAATTTACCTGCACGTGCCTTCTTAGAAACTTCAGCTAACTCATAAGACAGCTCAATAATGCCTTTTTTGTTAACATCTTTGAAAACAGGAACAACTAAACCGTTAGGTGTATCTACAGCAATACCAATATTGATGTATTTTTTCAGGATCAGTTTCTGTCCATCTTCAGAGATAGAACTGTTAAAGCGTGGCATATCTGCCAGTGCTTTTGCAGCAGCTTTCATCACGAAGACTAACGGAGTGATCTTAACATCCAGTTTTTTCTTCTCTGCTTCTTTATTTTGCTGTTTACGGAATTCTTCAACCTCAGTGATATCTGCTTCATCGAACAGATTTACGTGAGGGATCATTACCCAGTTACGGCTTAAGTTAGCACCAGAGATTTTCTGGATACGGCTTAATTCAACTTCTTCAATTTCACCAAACTTGCTGAAGTCAACTTTTGGCCAAGGTAACATGCCTGGTAATCCACCACCTGCATTCGCTGGCGCTGATTCAGCACGTTTAATTAACTCTTTCACGTAAGACTGAACGTCTTCACGTAAGATACGGCCTTTACGACCAGTACCTTTCACTTTCGCTAAATTCACACCAAATTCACGCGCTAAGCGACGAATAACAGGTGTTGCATGAACGTAAGCATCATTTTCAACGAATTCTTCTTTTGCTACTGGTGCAGTTGCTTGTGCTTTTGCAGGTGCTGCTGGTGCAGAACTTGCTGGCGCGACTGCTGCTGGAGCTGGTGCTTGAGCAACAGGAGCTGCACCGGCAACTTCAAACGTCATGATCAGTGAGCCAGTTTTCACTTTGTCGCCCACTGCAATTTTGATCTCTTTAACCACACCTGCAAATGGTGCTGGAACTTCCATAGAAGCTTTGTCACCTTCAACGGTGATAAGTGATTGTTCTTCAGAAATGGAATCACCTACTTTAACCATTACTTCAGTAACTTCAACTTCGTCACCACCGATATCTGGAACATTCACTTCTTTCACAGCAGATGTTGCTGGTGCAGATGCAGCTGGAGCTGGTGCTTGAGCAACAGGTGCGCTACCTGCAACTTCAAATACCATGATAAGAGAGCCAGTGCTCACTTTATCACCAGTTGCGATTTTGATTTCTTTTACTACGCCAGCAAATGGAGCTGGAACTTCCATAGAAGCTTTATCGCCTTCTACAGTGATCAGTGATTGTTCTTCAGCAATGCTATCGCCCACTTTCACCATCACTTCGGTAACTTCAACTTCATCACCACCGATATCAGGTACATGAACTTCTTTTAATTCTGCGGTTGCAGGCGCTACTGCTGGTGCAGGAGCTGCTGCTTGAGCTGGTGCAGCTTGCGCGGCACCTTCTGCTTCAAAAATCATGATAAGAGAACCTGTTTGGACTTTGTCGCCCACAGCAATTTTGATCTCTTTCACTACACCCGCTTGTGGTGATGGGACTTCCATAGAGGCTTTGTCGCCTTCTACAGTAATTAAGGATTGTTCTTCCTCAATACGGTCGCCCACTTTCACCATCACTTCGGTGACTTCAACTTCATCAGCACCGATATCTGGGACTTTAATTTCAATAGACATTCACTTTACCTCTTACGCCAGACGTGGGTTTACTTTTTCAGGGTTGATG
The DNA here is from genome assembly GCF_011045815.1 of Proteus vulgaris. Lineage (GTDB taxonomy): Bacteria > Pseudomonadota > Gammaproteobacteria > Enterobacterales > Enterobacteriaceae > Proteus > Proteus vulgaris_B. Next base: position 2,950,969 of record NZ_CP047344.1, read on the forward strand.
TTGTATTTATTGATTGCTTCTTCAACAACCTTCACATCAATCTCACCACGTTTAGCTAATTCACCTAATGCAGCAACAATCACATAAGAAGTATCAACTTCGAAGTGGTGACGCAGGTTTTCACGGCTATCAGAACGACCGAAACCATCTGTACCTAATACGCGGTAATCATCTGCTGGTACATAAGTACGAACTTGTTCAGCGAACAATTTCATATAGTCAGTAGAGGCTACAGCTGGTGCATCATTCATAATCTGAGCGATGTAAGGTACACGCGGTGCTTCAGATGGGTGTAGCATGTTCCAACGTTCACAATCTTGACCATCACGAGCCAGTTCAGTGAATGAAGTTACGCTATAAACATCAGAACCAATACCGTATTCAGTAGATAGGATTTGTGCTGCTTCACGTACATGACGCAGAATAGAACCTGAACCCAGTAATTGAACTTTACCTTTCGCGCCTTCCAGTGATTCCAGTTTGTAGATACCTTTACGGATACCTTCTTCAACACCGGCTGGCATTGCTGGCATATGGTAGTTTTCGTTGAGTGTAGTGATGTAGTAATAAACATTTTCTTGTTTATCACCATACATACGCTCTAAACCGTCTTGCATGATAACAGCAACTTCATAAGCGAAGGCTGGATCATAAGAGATACAGTTAGGGATAGTCAGCGATTGAATATGGCTATGACCATCTTCGTGTTGTAGACCTTCACCATTAAGTGTTGTACGGCCTGAAGTACCACCCACTAAGAAGCCACGAGCTTGTTGGTCACCTGCTGCCCAGCATAGGTCGCCAATACGTTGGAAACCAAACATTGAGTAGTAGATATAGAATGGGATCATTGGCAAATTGTTAGTGCTGTAAGATGTTGCAGCGGCTAACCAAGATGCGCCAGCACCCAGTTCATTGATACCTTCTTGCAGAATTTGACCTTTAACGTCTTCTTTATAGTAAGCAACTTGCTCACGATCTTGAGGCGTGTATTGCTGGCCATTCGGGCTGTAAATACCGATTTGACGGAACAGACCTTCCATACCGAAAGTACGTGCTTCGTCAGCAATAATTGGAACTAAACGATCTTTGATAGATTTGTTTTTCAACATTACATTCAGTGCACGAACGAATGCGATAGTTGTAGAAATCTCTTTAGATTGTTCTTCCAGTAATTGGCTGAAATCTTCCAGTGTCGGAATATCTAGTTTTTCTTCAAAACGAGGACGACGTGCTGGCAGGTAACCACCTAAATCCTGACGACGTGCGTGCAGGTATTTATATTCTTCTGACTCTTTGTCAAAAGTAATATAAGGAAGATCTTTAATTTGCTCATCAGCAACTGGAATATTGAAACGATCACGGAAATGATGAACGCCATCCATATTCATTTTTTTAACTTGGTGAGCAATATTTTTACCTTCTGCTGTTTCACCCATACCATAACCTTTAATGGTTTGAGCTAAAATAACAGTTGGTTTGTTTTGAGTGTCTTTTGCTTTTTGGAATGCAGCAAAAACTTTCTTCGGATCGTGACCACCACGGTTTAATGCCCAGATTTCATCATCAGTCATATCTTTAACTAATGCAGCAGTTTCTGGGTAACGATTGAAGAAGTGCTCACGAACATAAGCGCCATCACGAGATTTAAATGTCTGGTAATCACCATCCAGAGTTTCATTCATTAATTGAATGAGTTTGCCAGAGGTGTCTTTACGCAGAAGCTCATCCCAACGATCGCCCCACATTACTTTGATAACGTTCCAGCCAGCACCGGCAAAGATACCTTCTAATTCGTTAACAATTTTGCCGTTACCTGTAACTGGGCCATCAAGACGTTGTAAGTTACAGTTAACAACGAAGCACAGGTTATCTAATTTTTCGCGGACTGCGATGGTGATTGCACCTTTAGATTCTGGTTCGTCCATTTCGCCATCGCCTAAGAACGCATAAACAGTTTGTTTAGTCGTATCTTTTAAGCCACGGTGATTTAAATATTTCAGGAATTTAGCTTGATAAATTGCAGATAGAGGCCCAAGACCCATAGAAACAGTTGGGAACTGCCAGAATTCAGGCATTAATTTAGGGTGTGGATAAGAAGATAAACCTTTACCACCAATTTCTTGACGGAAATTATTTAATTGTTCTTCTGTTAAACGACCTTCTAAGAATGCGCGAGCATAGATACCTGGGGAGATATGTCCTTGGAAGTAAACTAAATCGCCACCATCAGTTTCATTTTGAGCACGGAAGAAGTGGTTAAAACACACTTCATATAACGTTGCAGAAGATTGGAATGACGCCATGTGTCCGCCGAGTTCCAAATCTTTTTTGGATGCACGCAGAACCATCATTACTGCGTTCCAGCGAATAGCAGAACGAATACGACGCTCTAATTCCAGATTGCCAGGGTAAGCGGGTTCATCTTCAGCAGGAATGGTATTGATATAATCACTGTGTACAGAGCCGCCTAAAGCAATATTAAGACCGCCATTACGCGCTTGTTTTAATACCTGATCAATCAGGAACTGTGCACGCTCAACACCTTCTTCACGGATGACCGAGTCGATCGCTTGTAACCAGTCGCGAGTTTCGATCGGATCCACGTCATTTTTCAGCATATCTGACATGGTGTATTCCTTATCTGTTATCTGTTTTTAATGGTTATGGGAGTCTATCTTCCCGTTATACCTATTTGATATGACGGGAAGATAGACCCTGCTGTTATTACCGCTATCCCTGAAAATCACAGGGAGATAGGTAGTACAGACTCAGCGGTCAGGATCTGTGCTACTAAAATAAATCAGGGTGTTGTTGGAGCCGGCGCAAAGAGCGCTCACGGCGAGTATGTTCACGACTCATATCCAACAAAACATCTTCAATAAAGGCTAAGTGGCGATGTGAAGCTTCACGCGCTACCTCTGGCTCTCTATTAATAATAGCCTGATAAATCTGACTACGATGCTCACTTACGGCAGTTAACATCTCTTTACGAGTGTAAAGAAACTCAAAATTCTGGCGGATATTCTGCTCAAGCATAGGTACCATGCATCTTAATAAATGTAATAGAACAACATTATGAGCAGCTTCCGTGACAATTAATTGATATTGCAATACGGCTTCAGACTCAGCGACCAAATCACCCTTTTCGTGGGCCTTCAGAATACAATCATGGCTTGCTTTGATACGAGCAAGATCTTCATCAGTACCGCGTAACGCTGCATAATAAGCAGCGATGCCTTCAAGGGCATGGCGCGTTTCTAAGAGATCAAATTGAGATTCGGGATGTCCGCTAAGCAGTTGAGCTAAAGGATCACTAAAACTTTGCCAGAGATTATGCTGAACAAATGTTCCACCACCTTGGCGACGAAGTAAAAAGCCTTTAGCTTCTAATTTTTGGATAGCTTCACGCAATGAAGGGCGAGATACATCAAATTGCTTCGCCAGCTCACGCTCAGGTAAGAGTTTCTCTCCTGGACGCAGAGTGCCTTCTAAAATCAGATGCTCAAGCTGTTGCTCAATGACATCAGAAAGCTTAGGTTGACGGATTTTTGTATAAGCCATATTGCTGGAAGCCATTATTGGATAACTATTACCTTTGTGATTGAGTTGTCAATTGGTAATACCAATTTAATATAACGAATAATAAAGTAACAAAGTATTCACTAACTGTCCATACAGTTGTTGAGCGAAATCATAAAAACCTGCAAATTTTAACAAATTATTTTAAAAATTCATCAAAAGTGATAACTGGATCGCATTATACTGAAACGTTAAAAATAAATTTTTTAACGTTTTTTAAACACATAAACAGTCAAACTGAAGCGTGACAGCAATAATAAAATGAATAAATATTTACTTTTATTGACTTCTAACTCACGCAACTCTGTTATTTCGTTAACAAACTATGAAAATAGTCCCAATCAAAGTGAGGCCCTGGATCTGTTTTTCGATTTGGTGCAACATCACTATGCCCTGTTATGTTCTCTTTAATGGCAGGATAAAGCGTAATAAGTGATTGAGTTATCTTGGCTAATTGCTGATATTGGTTTAGTGTAAAATTACAATTATCAGTACCCTCAAGCTCTATACCAATAGAGAAATCATTGCACTTTTCTCTACCTTTATATAAAGATACGCCCGCATGCCACGCTCTATCTGTAAAAGGCACATATTGCACAATTTCACCATCACGCCGAATAAGGCAATGAGCAGATACTCTTAACCCGATTATTTCACTAAAAAAAGGATGATCTTGCTCTGATAATGTATTGGTAAATAACCTATCAATATAAGGCCCACCAAATTGACCAGGTGGCAAACTGATATTATGAACAATCAGTAAAGAGGGAACTTCTCCTTCAGGCCTTTTATCATGGTTTGGTGAAGGTACTTTTCTTGCATCAATAAGCCAACCTTGTTTAATTTCCACATCAACCCTCTTCTACTGTGTTTTAGCTATTATCAATAATTTTATTAACTCATATTCATCAATAAATGCGAACTTTCTCTCAATGATAAAGGTTAAATTTGTATAGCTCTGTTTTCTTTTCGATATTTTACTCAAATTTTATTTTATCCATTCGCAAATAAAGTCCTTTTTTTTCATACTTCTAGTGTCTATTAATCAAGGAGGACGCTAGATGAACGCACTAAATTATCACTCATCCGAAAATGGCTTTACCCTTATGGAACTCATGATTGTCATAGCCATTATTTCTATTTTAAGCTCCGTCGCTATTCCTGCTTATCAAGGTTATATCCAAAAAGCGGCTTTAACCGATATTTTGCAAACGCTCTCCCCTTATCGTTCAGCTGTTGAATTATGTCGTTATGAAAATGAACTTCACCATTGCGATTCCGGCTCAACTTTTATGCCCTCACAATTTCGCAGTCGATACCTTACTGAAGTATCCGTATCAAATGGTGTCATTAATGCAACTGGGAAAGCACAACTTGAAGGCCTAACCATTGTCATGTCTTTAGAAAAAAGTACGCGGGATTATCTTCCCATATGGAGGACACAATGTTCTGCCACTAATACTACGTTACAAAAGCAATGTACTGAAATATTTAAATCATATTAATACATTATGGATATTGGGGAACATTCGTATTGAATGTTCCTGTATTAAAACAACACAAATAAAACAAATATAAAAAGGGGAATAATGGATATCCCACACTCAGCAACAGAATTTATTGAACATCTATTACGCCATAGCATTTTAATGCGTGTTTCTGATTTACATATTGAACCTCAACAATTCAACTTTAGAATTAGAGCCAGAATAGATAACCATTTATATTTATTTTCTCCACCTCCGAATGAATTCTCAGAAGAAATAGTGACACGTTTAAAGATATTAGCTAATTTAAATATTACAGAAAAACGATTACCTCAAGATGGACAATTTACTTGGTCTTATCATGAGAAAAATTATTCAATAAGAATAGCTACACTTCCCACTCTTTATGGTGAAAAAATCGTTTTACGCCTTATCAATAACCTCCAACAACCAGAATTAAACCATTTAGGATTTCAGCCATCTCATTTAACACTATTAAAAAAATATTTAACTTTACCGCAAGGTATGATTTTAGTCACAGGCCCAACAGGTAGTGGAAAAACACTAACTTTATATAGTTGCTTACATTATTTAAATAAAGATAACCGTAATATAAATAGTGTTGAAGATCCCATTGAATTACCATTAGAAGGTATTAATCAAATTCAGATTTGTGAAAAAGCAGGGATCACATTTACTACAATACTACGCGCATTATTACGTCAAGATCCCGATATTATAATGGTGGGTGAAATTCGAGATCCCTCCACTGCTGAAATGGCAATGAAAACAGCACAAACAGGACATCTTGTTTTATCCACATTGCACACTAACTCCACAAATACCACCTTAATGCGCCTACACAATTTAGGCATTGCAAAAGATCTTATTCACTCTTGTATTAGTTTGATTATTTCACAGCGATTAGTGCGCTGTTTATGCTCGCATTGTAAAACCTGCTTACCCAATAAAAAACAGATTAATATCAATGAAGAAATCATTGAATTGCCGAACTGGCAAGCAATAGGCTGCCAGCAATGTAGCTCCGGTTATAAAGGAAGAACGGCAATCTATGACTGTTTTGAACCAACAAAACAAGCACATGCATCTCCCTATAATTTACTCCATTCAGGTATTTTATTAATTAAACAAGGAATAACAACACTTGAAGAGGTTTATCAAACTCTGGGAGATATTGAATGAGATTACAGCAAGTTTATCGTTACGTTGCACTAAGCTATCAAGGCGAATGGTGTTCAGGAAACATTCTCGCATCATCAAATAATGATGTTTTTATTAAATTAACACAGCAACAAAAAATCCCCATAAAAATACGTTTATACAAAATCATGATATTTCAAGAAAGTGATAAAAAATATCGTATTCAATTGCTTGAACAACTCGCATTATTACTTTACTCAGGTTTAGCTCTTTTACCTGCTTTAACGTTATTAAAAAATGAATGTCGTTATACTCATTGGCAATGTGTATTAGATGATATTATTTTTAACTTAATGCAAGGTGGCACATTATCAAAACAGTTAAGCCGTTATCCCGTTTATTTTCCACGTTCATTAGTACGCTTTATTTTTATTGGTGAAGAAAGCGGAAAATTAAATGAAGTCATAACACTTCAAATAACACAATTAAAAAAACAACAAGAAATAGTTAAAAAGATCAAAAAATCTTTTAAATACCCACTTTTTTTATTGGCTATTCTATTTTCTATTACCAGTATTATGTTGTTATACGTTTTACCTGAATATCAATCCTTGTACAGTGCCTTTAATACTGAACTTCCTGATTTAACTTTAGCATTAATTACTTTCTCCCAATGGTTTTCTAACTATATTTTTATAATACTCGTTTTCTTCATTGGGATAATATTGCTTTATCATTTTATTCGCCATTATTCGCCGTTCTTTTATTATTATGAACAAACTATTTTTCTTCATCTACCTTATTTCGGCACGCTATTAAAATACCATCAACTCTATCTTATTTTTCAAATAATAAGTATTACACAACAAGCTGGATTACCATTATTACAAGGCTTAACGATTATTATAGAACAACTTACACATCCTATTTATAAACGTCAGCTATTACAAATGAGTGAACACATTACGCAAGGAAAATCATTAAGTTTATTTATGAAAAATGCGTCTTATTTTCCTCCTATTTGCTATCAATTTATCATTTGTGCAGAAAACTCAGGACAGTTACTCTATTTTTGTCAGCAATTAAGTGATTGGTTTTATCATCAGCTTGAAGAACAATTAAATACTATCAGTACATGGTTAGAACCGCTGTTAATGGCGATAATTGCATCGATTATTGGTACATTAATTATGGCTATGTATCTTCCTATATTACAGTTAGGTGATACTATACAATGAATCACAAATTTTATGAGTAATATGCTATTGTGATCTTTCTCGCTAAGTAATTGATTGATGATAATTCTATTGCTGATTATGAGGTAGGATGTCAGGGTAGCAGAAAATCATCTATCATAATAACCGAATAAAACCTAAATATTGCGGTTATTATCTTGTGATAAAAACAAAATTAGGCTTTAGAATATCCAAACTAATAGCAAATTTTAATTCATTAAAAATAGATAAACACAATGGCTTATACGGTTGCTCTTACAGGCGGAATAGGTAGTGGTAAAACCACTATTGCTAATGCTTTTGCCTCATTAGGTGTACCTCTTGTTGATGCTGATGTTATTGCTCGATTAGTGGTAGAACCTCATTCCTTTGGGCTAAATGCGTTACATCAACATTTTGGTGACAGCATTTTATTGCCTGATGGTTCATTAAACCGAGCTCAGCTACGCCAGATTATTTTTCAACATGACGAAGAAAAAAACTGGGTCAATAATCTTCTTCACCCCCTGATACAGCAAGAGACTCAAAGACAAATACAACAAATTAAAACCCCTTATTTAATTTGGGTTGTTCCTTTATTAATTGAAAATAAATTAACTCACTTAGCCTCTCGTGTTCTTGTCGTTGATGTTACACAAGAAGAACAAATAGCAAGAACAATGAAACGAGATGGCGTAAGCCGAGAACAAGTGCTCAATATTTTAAAGGCACAAGCTCAAAGACAAGAACGATTAGCCGCCGCTGATGATATTATTGAAAATCACGATAATAGCCAAAATATAATTGGCAAAGTTAAGCAACTCCATCAGCATTACTTAGAATTAGCTCAACAAGCGTTACAGGACAACAGCCATGAGTGATGACATCACAACTATCATCTTCGAACATCCCCTAAATGAAAAAATGCGTTCATGGCTTAGAATTGAAAACTCATTAATTCAAATTAACAGTTTTCGTACAATCGATTCGTTACCCACCGCACTCTCTTTTTTCCGCGCGATATCAGAATTTATTGAAGTGCTTGATCGTGGTGAAATTCGTGCTGAATTACTCAAAGAATTGGAAAAAAGACAAAAAAAATTACAACAATGGCTCTCATTTCCTAATGTTGATAAAGAAATTGTCACACAAATTATTAATGAACTGGCCGAAAATGCATCGGTATTAAGTCAAGCTCCGCGAATTGGGCAGCATTTAAAACAAGATAAAGTAATAAGTTTAGTCAAACAGCGCCTAAGTATCCCTGGAGGATGCTGTAATTTTGATGTGCCCGCATTGCATTTGTGGTTAAGTTTGCCTCAAACCATCCGTGATGAAAGATTACAAAACTGGATGACAGGCTTGTTACCATTACAAAATGCATTGAATAGCTTACTAACGCTTATTCGCCAATCAGATACTTTTAAACCTGCGTTAAGTCATCGTGGTTTTTACCAAGATAGTGCTGAAGAAGGTGAACTACTACGTCTTAAAATCGCCATTGATCACCAGATCTACCCTCAAGTATCTGGCCATAAAAATCGTTACGCGATCCGCTTCTTACCACTTGATAGTGAAAATGGAACAATACCGCTAGAACTACCCTTTGAGATTGCTTGTTGCTAACATTGTGTTGATCACCATAAACACCTATCGCGCCAATGAAATCTAGGAGAGATAATGAGCGAAGAATTAATTGTGAAATGTCCAACCTGTCAAACAGAAGTTATTTGGAATGAAAGTAGCCCTTATCGCCCTTTTTGTAGCAAACGTTGCCAACTTATTGATTTAGGTGAATGGGCTGACGAATCAAAACGTATTCCAAGCCAAAGCGATATTAATGACAGCGACGACTGGAGTGAATCTCCACAACCTGAGCTTAAAGATTTTTAATATTCCGATTAAGAACATAAAAAATAGCCACTCATTAGAGTGGCTATTTTATTTATTACTATATTCGTTTATCTACTTTTATTTTTGTAACAATGCCACAATTGTGCGGTTAGCCGGTGGAAAGTCATCAGCATTTAATGATGCGATAGAAGTCCATTTTGAATCTTGCCCTTCTTTACCGTATGGCTCATTATCCCATTGAGTTACTAAGAAAAAAGATAATGTAATGTGTCTATCTGGAAAATCATGCTCTACCGTTTCAAAAAGCGAGCACTGCGTTACATCAATACCAATTTCCTCTTGTAACTCACGCACTAACGCCTGCTCAGGAGTTTCTTCATCTTCTAATTTCCCCCCCGGAAATTCCCAAAATCCCCCCATATGCGATTTTAGAGGGCGTTGGGTGATAAAGACATTATTGTTTTGATCACAAATAATACCCGCAGCAATATGTAGCTTTTTTTTATCCATTATAGACAACCTATTGAATAGTCCAGTTATTATAACAACTTAACGTTATTATAACGTATATCCAATGGCGCTACTCTGGTTTTCTTTCCCTGATTATATCGATTAATTAACGATAAATAGGCAAGAAACCAAGCTGTGCTAATGTTTGGCAAATAATGCCTACAGCACCAAAAGCGATAACAGAATAAATTAACCCTTTGCCGCCCCACACTTTAAAACCTGAGTTGGGAAATTTCTCGCGCGCTTTCAGTGCCATAACAGCAGGACAAATAATTGCCCAGACACAAGCCGCTGTACCTGCATACGCAATTGCAATTAAAAAACCATTAGGGAAAAGCAAACAGAGCAATAAAGGTGGTGTGAAACATAAAACACCTGACTTTAAGCGTCCGGTTTTGTTATCTTCAAATTTTAGTGATGCTAAAATATAGTCAAACAAACCAATCGCTACCCCTAAGAATGAACAGAATACGGCACTAATTGAGAACCATAATAAAAAACCTTCAATATATTTACTATTCAAGACGGTATATAACGAATCAATAAAGGCATCTAAGTTACCGCCTTTTTGAATAATGGTAATAAATTGTTCACGGGGTAGATTCCCCATAGTACCAATCATCCAAAGTAAATAAATGACTAGCGCTAAAACACAACCAATCACACAACTCTTAACAACCTTTCTTTCATTTTCATGATAAAGCTTATAAAGGCTACAAACGTTTCCATGATATCCAAATGAAGTTATCGCATAAGGAATAATGATAAAAATAAATGGATAAAGATATAACTGGCTTTTCCCTTCAAAAGTTGCGCTAAATAATAAGTCGCCACTTGCTTTAAAAAATAATCCAGAAAAAGCTAATACAAATAGAACAATTTTAATGAATAAGAAAATGGAAGTTAAGCGACTCGCACAAGCGCCTCCCCACCATATTGTTGCGCCAAGCACGATAGTAAATACAAAAAATATTGCTCTCAGGTTTAGATTAATACCATATAATGATGACGCCTCATAAATAATCGAACCCGCAGCAGAAATATAAGCATAAATTAATATATATAATACAAATATTAAAGATGCATTAGCAAGATAACAGGCCCATTTTGGCAATAACTCTTTTGATATATGAAAGTAATTTGTTCCCGCCCCATATTTTGAAATACATTCAAGAATATAAATTCCTGAGTGAAACATAAAAAAACAAACAATAAACAATATAAAGAGTGAGTTAATAAACCAAGCGCCAGACATTATTGTTGGGAGGCTAAACATTCCAGCACCGATCATAGCACCGCCCAACACAAATCCCCCTACAATAATTGAGGGTTCTTTATTTACCGACTTATTTTCCATTTTTTAGTCCTTACTGAAATAAGGATAGGGCTCTCGCATTGCACGAGAGCCATTATTATTGTGGAGTCTTATTTATTTGATAGGTTTTAATCTAGCAGTAAAGTGTCTTAATACAGGTGGTTCATATTCGAACTCAAGACCTTTAAGCGTTGCAAACTTCTCTTTTAAGCCAATAAGCGCATCAGCAATATAATCCATATGGTCGTTAGTATAGACACGACGAGCAATGGTTAAACGCATAAACTCCATATCTGCATGTTTTTGTTCACCTGTTGCAGGATCACGCCCCAATAAGAATGAGCCAATTTCAACTGCACGGACACCAGATTCTAAATAAAGGGCATTAATGACTGCTTGAGCAGGGAATTGATCACCAGGGATATGCGGTACTAGTTTTTTACAGTCAACGAAAACAGCATGTCCGCCAGTAGGATATTGAATTGGAATACCTGCTTCACGTAGACGATCACCCAAGTATTGTACCTGACCAATACGATAGTGCAGATATTCTTCCTCTGTACCTTCTTCTAAACCTTGTACCATAGCAGCCATATCACGACCTGCTAAACCACCATAGGTGACAAAACCTTCCATCGGTACACAACGCTGTCTCGCTAATGTAAAGACTTCTTCATTATCACGAATAGAGACTAAACCACCGATATTTAACAATGGATCTTTCTTCGCTGACATAGTTAATGCATCAGCATATTTATACATGTCTAAAATAATTTCTTTAATTGTGGCATTTTTATATTTCGGATCACGCTGTTTAATAAAATACGCATTTTCACAGTAACGAGCTGAATCCATCACAACAAAAATACCGTGTTGTTTGGCGATTTCATAAACTTCTTTTAAATTATCCATTGAAACAGGCTGACCACCAGCACTATTACAAGTTACAGTTGAAACAATCGCAACAACGTTATCAGCACCATGCTTAGCAATATTTTCTTTTAATTTAGCAATATCAAAATTGCCTTTCCAATCATCATAGGTTTCTGAATCAAATGCTTTTTCAGTAACAATATTAATTGCTTTACAGCCATTTAATTCGACGTGAGCTGCTGTTGTGTCAAAATGGAAGTTAGAAATGAAAACAGGATTTTTCGCTTTTCCATCTTTTTGTTTATATTTTAATAATACTGGGAAAAGAATATTTTCAGCACCACGACCTTGGTGAGCAGGAATAATATAATCGTAATTAAATAGCTCTTTGGCTTTGTCTTTTAAATCATAATAGTTTCTTGAACCTGCATAAGCTTCATCACCTGTTATCATCGCAGCCCATTGATGATCACTCATTGCGTTAGTACCAGAGTCTGTTAATAAATCTATATAAACGGCATGACTTGGTAATAAGAATGGGTTATAACCAGCTTCTTTTAATGCAGCTTCACGTTCTTCTCTTGAAGGAACACGGATTTTTTCTACCATTTTAATGCGGAATGGTTCTACAATTCTTTTAGCCATGATAATACCTTTAATATATATTAAATTATAAAGTTACGAATAAATAAAATAATCTTCCCATTTAAATTAAACGGAAAAAGAGTATTAAATTATTTTATATGGATATAAAAAAGGATTATTTTTCAGGAAAGAAGAAGGCGAGTTCAGAATCAATATTAAACCATTTCTTCAATCTGAAGAAACCTCTTAATATTATCAAAACATTAAATGATGAGAACATACTTTAACCCTTATAGTCAGGAAATAGTACAATTTACATGCTAATTTATATAACAGTTAAACACGATTAGTAATATAACAATAGTATATTTTGGATATTTATCACACTATTTATGACAAATAATATATTAACGTGATCACTATCACTTACTTCAAATTTTAATAAACTATTTTTTATAGTTTAAATTTTTATTGGCATCATTAAGTTGTAATACATGTATTCATATTACACTTTCATAATATTAAAATAAAATCCCAACAACCTTACTTTTAATCATGATTAATTATTTAACAATAAAAACATGATATCTTTACTTTTATAAATCCTATTTTATTCATTGAAATGAAATAATAATTCATGGAATTTTTATTTCATAATGCAACATTAATAAACTTACAAATAACAAATGAAAAGTGATTACTTTAAATTTCTTCATTTACTAGAACATCCTCTCATTATTTATGATCTCTTAAGAAAAAATAAAAATTTATTAATTAACACAGAAAAATCGATGTTAAGTTAAACAGAGAGAAAAATAACACGGTAGATTATAACCATGAAAATCAATGCCATAGACAACATTCAATTAAATCATTTGTTTGATTAATTCTTTTGGTGATATCAATCATATTAGTTATGTCGATATTTTATATTGGAAGAAATAAAAATTTATCTTTATTTCATCGATTTTAAATTTATTTTCATATTGAGAGTGCGTGGTGTTTATTATTTTTAAATTAAAGATAATATAAAAACATTAATTATTATCTTACTATTTTTAAGTCATATTATTTATATTTGAATTAATACCTTTATATTGAGGTAAAATGAGAAAAAAAGTTATTTTATTAACACTATTAAGTGGATTTTCAACCAGTGGATTAACAGCGAATGACGCCGGTTATTTAGGCTCGATGGGAGAATCGAGGCGCGCATTACAAGATAGCCAACGTGAAATAAATCAACTTATTGAACAAAATCGCTATCAACAACTTCAAGAAAATGCATTAGAGGTTTCACCTACCCCCACATTTATTACTGAATCAGAACATTGTTTGCCTATTAATGGTGTTTATGTTCAAGGAATTACCTTACTCAATGAAAAAGATCTTGATTCATTAACACCATTACCAGAGCAATGTATAAAAAGTGCTGACGTTAACCGATTAGTCAAAGAGTTAACTCAACGCTACCTTCAACATGGCTATATCACTGCTAGGATCCAATTTTTACGACCTAATGAAGAACAACAGCTTGGGTTATATGTTATTGAAGGCTTTATTGAAAAAATACAGGGCGGTGATCGAGGCGTTAACACAGCTTTACTTTTTCCTCATGTTGAAGGAGAACCGTTAAAACTGTCAAAGCTTGATCAGGGGCTTGATCAAGCGAACCGTTTACAATCCAATAAAGTCAAACTCGATATATTACCGGGTAGGCAATTAGGTGGCTCAATTATTCAGCTCACCAATCAGCGCCAAGCGCCTTGGCACTTGAATATTTCAACTGATAACTATGGGCAAAAAAATTCAGGACGCTGGTTAGTTCGAACAAATGCAAGCTTAGACAGTCCCTTGGGACTATCCGATTTTGTCAGCTTAAATTCTAGCATCACCACAGACAACCCAAATACACGTTTTAATCGTGCTTACACCCTACTCTATTCTTTACCTTATGGTGCATTGACATTAAGTACTTTTGGTAGCTATTCGGAGTACGAATTTCATCAATCATTACAGACACGTACAGTACGTTTATCCGGGAATACCACACAAATAGGTTTAAGGGGGGATTACGCTTTTTATCGTAGTCAAAAACAGATAGATACCTTAAACATGCAGGTAACACATAAACGAATACGTAACTATTTCAGCCAAATCCGCTTAGATTTAAGTAGCCCAGCACTCACTACCGTAGAGCTAGGCATCAACCATTTACACATTATTTCCAACGGCGTTGTGAGTGTGAATTTAAGTGCAGAAAAAGCCATTGGTTGGTTTGGTGCAGACGGTTCACCTCATGTTGCTAATGGGAGTGGTAATGACTATCGCTTTACAAAAGTTAAGCTTTTTGCCAATTGGCAACATCGTTTTTCATTATCGGATTCTACATTTTTATTCAATAGCGCTTTCATTGGTCAATACAGCCCTGACACCTTACCCGGAGTTGAATGGCTCAGTTTAACTGATAAAAATGCAATCCGTGGTTTTGACCAAAGCACACTTTCTGGTGATAACGGAGGATATTTACGTAATACCCTTTCTTATCCTTATCGAATAAATACCTTTTCAATCACCCCTCGAATTGGCCTAGATGCAGGTCGTGTTCAACAACATGGCAACTATGAAGGATGGCGTAGTGGTTATGGACTAAGTTCAGGCTTAAATCTTCAATATCAAAAAGCACAATTCGATATCGAAGTCGCTAAGGGGCATTTGCTTTACAACCAAACGAATTCCAATAAAACCAAAGACCCTACTCAAGTGTTAGTTAGATTTTCATATTTATTTTGATTCACACTCATAGCAATAAACGGAGAAAACTCTATGAACTCAAAAAATTTCAAGCTCTCTCCTTCGGGTAGGCTTGCTGCATCTTTAGCGATTATTTTCGTATCATTAAATGCATATGCTGGCGGCATTGTTCCTGATTCGGGCACTCAAGGACCGAATGTTTCATCAGTCAATGGTGGTACTCAAGTCATTAATATCGTTACACCAAATAGTGAAGGTATTTCTCACAACCAATATCAAGATTTTAATGTAGGCAAACCTGGTGCAGTATTTAACAACGCCTTAGAAGCTGGGCAATCACAACTTGCTGGGCAATTAAATGCCAACAGTAATTTAAATGGGCAAGCCGCTTCTTTAATTTTAAATGAGGTTGTTAGTCGTAACCCATCATTCTTATTAGGTCAGCAAGAAGTTTTTGGTATTGCTGCGGAATATGTTTTATCTAACCCAAATGGCATTACTTGTGATGGTTGTGGTTTTATCAATACAAGCCGTTCTTCTTTAGTCGTGGGTAATCCACTATTTGAAAATGGTGAGTTAAAAGGATATAGCACACTTAATAACACCAATTTACTTTCTATTGGTAAAAACGGTTTATATGCTCCGGGTCTTTTAGATTTAATTGCACCACGTATTGATAGTAAAGGAAAAATAACTGCTGCTGAAATTTCAGCGTTAACAGGACAAAATACCTTCTCTCAACGTTTTGATATTCTTTCATCCCAAAAACCAACTTCTGCACTAGATAGCTATTTCTTCGGAAGCATGCAATCTGGTCGTATTCGTATTATTAATACCGCAGAAGGAAGTGGTGTTAAGTTAACAGGTAAATTTGTTTCCGATAATGAATTAAGCGTAAAAGCTGATAACATTCAAACAGATAGCCAAGTTCGTTACGATAGTTTCGACAAAGATGGCAGTGAAAACTACCAAAATTACCGTGGTGGTATCGCAGTTAATAACAGTGGTTCAAGCCAAACTCTGACAAAAACAGAGTTAAAAGGTAAAAACATCACATTAATTGCTGATAATAAAAACCAAATCAAAGCCTCTGATTTAATGGGTGATGATATTTTATTACAAGGCGCTCATTTAACTGTTGATGGCAAACAGCTACAACAAAAAGAGACTGATACCGACAATCGCTGGTTCTATTCTTGGCAGTATGATGTCACTAAAGAAAAAGAATTGGTACAACAAGTTGGTAGCCATATTGATGCTAAGAACAATGCCACACTAACAGCAACTCAAGGTGATGTCACTCTTGAAGGTGCAAAAGTTAATGCAGGTAATACTCTGGCAATTAATGCTAATAAAGATATTAATATCAATGGATTAGTTGAAAAAGAAAATCGCAGTGAAAATGGTTATAAACGTAACCACACTTCTCGTCTAGAGACAGGTAGTTGGAGCAATAGCCATCAAACAGAAACCTTAAAAGCCAGCGAACTGACCGCAGGTAAAACGCTAGGCTTAAATGCTGAAGGCTCAGTTACCGCTCAAGGTGCAAAATTACATTCTAATGAGAATGTTGTCGTTAATGCTAAAGAGAACATCAATCTTAATGTTCAAAAGACTAACAATGATAAAACAGTAACCGACAATCATGTTGTTTGGGGTGGTATCGGCGGTGGTAATAATAAGAATAATAACAACAAACAAGAAGTCAGCCATTCAACACAATTAACGGCTGACGGACAACTGTTACTTGCAGCAGATAACAATGTCAAAGTCACCGGTAGTCAAGTAAAGGGCAATCAAGGTGCCTTTGTTAAAACGACTCAAGGTGATGTTGTTATTGATAATGCGATTAGCGAAACCATCACTAAAACAGATGAACGTACAGGTACTGCATTTAACATCACTAAAAACTCCCACAAGAATGAAACTAACCAACAGCATTCAACCGGTAGTGAATTAGTTTCTGATGCAGAATTAACTGTGGTCAGTGGCAAAGATGTTAATGTAATTGGTAGCTTAATTAAAAGTGCCGATGAATTAGGTATTGAGTCTTTAGGTGACATCAACGTTAAATCTGCACAGCAAATCACAAAAATCAATGATGAAAAAACATCATTAGAGATCACCGGTCATGCTAAAGAAGTTGAAGACAAGCAATATAGCGCAGGTTTTCATATCACTCATACATCCAATAAAAACAACAGCACTGAAACTGAACAAGTAGGATCTACTATTAGTGGTGGCAGTGTTAAAGTTCAAGCAGATAAAGATGTCACTTTTGCAGGCTCTGATTTAAAAACAACTGCAGGTAATGCCACTGTTTCTGGTGACAATGTTGCTTTTGTTTCAACAGAAAACAAAAAAGAAACAGACAGTACAGATAGAACCATTTCAGGTGGTTTTAGCTACACTGGTGGTGTTGATAAAATCGGTAGTAAAGCTGATTTCCAATATGATAAACAGCATACAACAACTGAGATCACCAAAAATAAAGGTAGCGAAACTCAAGTTGCAGGTGATTTAACCATTACTGCAAATAATGATGTGACGCATCAAGGCGCATCACACAAAGTTGACGGTGTGTATAAAGAATCAGGTGAAAATATCAATCACCTTGCTGTAAATGACAGTGCAACATCTAAAACAGATACCTTAAATATCGGTGTCGATGTAGGTGTTAATCTTGATTATAGTGGTGTTACTCAACCAATTAAAAAAGCGGTTGAAGATGGCATTGATACAGCTAAACCCGGTAATAATACCGACTTAGATAAAAAAGTTACCTTTAAAGATGCCATTGGTAATCTTGCTAACTTAAGTAACTTAGAAGCACCTAATGTCGGTGTTGAAGTCGGTATTAAAGGTGGTGGTAGTCAAAAATCACAAAATGATAGCCAAGCGGTTTCAACATCAATTACTGCGGGTAAAATTAATACTGACAGCAATAAAACGTTACATGATCAAGGAACTCATTATCAATCTACCCAAGGTGATATTGCACTAACGGCTAACACTCACACCAGTGAAGCGGCACAAAATAAACATCAAGAGTCCTTCCACGAAACAACGGGGGGAGGTCAAGTTGGCGTCAGCACAAAAACTGGCAACGACATTACCGTAGCGATTAAAGGTGAAGGTAAAACCTCTGACACAAGCCTAACCACAACGAAAGCTGATGGTAGCCAATTTAACTCAGCTGGCAATATCAATATCAATGTACGCGAAGATGCACATTATGAAGGCACTAAGTTTGATGCTCAAGATGGCAAAACTGTTATTAATGCTGGCGGTGATTTAACGCTTGCACAAGCAACAGATACTCATTCTGAAAGTCAACATAACGTGAATGGTAGTGCAAACCTGAAAGTAGGTACAACACCAGACAGTAAAGATTACGGTGGTGGCTTTAATGCAGGTGGTGCTAATCATCAAAAAGATCAGACAACAGCAAAAGCAGGCTCAGTAAATGGCTCTCAGGGTATTGAGTTAAATTCAGGTCATAATCTGACTTTACAAGGTACTCATTTAACCAGCGAAAATGATGTTGCTCTGACTGCAACTAACAAAGTTGATTTCCAAGCTGCCGAATCTCAACGTACTGAAACAGGTAAGAACTTATCTGGTGGATTACAAGCGGGCTTCGGTCAAAAAACAGAAGATAAATCATCTTCTGTCAATGGCTTAGGTGGCGCTGAATTTGCTATTGGTAAGCAAGATGAAAAAACCGTCTCGCGTGAAGGTGGCACAATCGCTAACCAAGGTAATTTAACTGTTAATGGTAGTTCAGTTAATCTTCAAGGCACTAAAGTTAATAGCAAAGATACACAATTAACGTCTCAATCTGGAGATACGACACTCACATCAGCACAATCAACTGATTACAAAAACAATTGGGGTACTGATATTTCTTTAAATGGCAAACAAACCAATACTACGCCAAAAGAAGTAACTGAAGAAAATCCAGCCACCTCAATCCATGATATTGGTGGTAAAGTTTTAGTAAACGTTGAAGATCAACAAAAATCTACGCACCAAAATGCCTCCGTAGAAACAGGCACATTAACTGTAAATAGCGATAAAAACCTCGCTCTTTCTGGTGCAAATGTTTCTGCAGATAATGTAACGGGCAATATTGGTGGTGACTTTACAGTGACTAGCCAAAAAGATAGCGATCGTCATGTTAATGTTGATGTAAATGTTGGTTACAACCACAACAATGATCCTAAATCTAGCCAAGTTGATAAAACAGCAAAAGCAGGTGGATCATTATTAGAAAATACGATCAAAGAAACTATTGATTCAGGAATTAAATCTGCAACAGATGTTATTTCTGATAAATACAATTCTCTTTCTTCCACTATTGCAGATAAAACTGGTATCAGTGGTGAGACAAAAGAAAAAATTGATAAAGGTGTTGGTACAATAGGTAACGGTATCAAAAATATCGTTACTGGTGCGGAAGGTCATACCGCTAATGCCGATATCAAAGTCTCTCATATTGATAATGATGCAGTCGCCCAAACTTCAACCTTAACAAGCAAAAATGACATTTCATTAAATGTAAGTGGTACAACTAAACTTACAGGTGCTGAAGTGAAAAGCGAGCAAGGACAAGTTGATTTAGGCGGTAGCAACGTTCAATTAAATAATATTGAAGGCCATCATTATGAAGCGGGTGCAGATCTTGATCTAAAATCATCAGCCGTTGATTTAGTGAAACAACTTGCAGGTGGCGACTTATCATTAAAATCCCCCGTTAAAGTCAATGAGACTGTAAACACAAAATCATCTATTTCTGAAAAGTAATAGATACCTGATAAAAGAGTAATGCCTATTCTTTTGTAAGCCAACCCCGCTTGTTATTACAAGAAGCGGGGTTTTTATCTCTCTGCATTTTAACCCTTTCTCTCCCTATAAAATTGCATTTTCTAATATTTCAAAAGTCTTCGGAAACATAATCATTTGAATTAAATATAAAATATTGTTCAAAACTGTAAAAAATAAATTAACATACAACCCTTGACCTTCCCCTAATGGTAAAGCCTAAGCTTTATTTCATACCATATTTAAGAGGGGAATTTTAATGAATGCGAAGACAACGTTATCCTCTGCCAATCGGCTGAGCTTACCTGTGGAAGGCATGACATGTGCTTCATGTGTTGGTCGTGTTGAACGAGCATTAAAAGCGGTGCCTGAAATACAAGATGCCGTTGTGAATCTAGCCACTGAACGTGCTGATATCACATTTACTAACACGCCAAATCCTATCATTGCCGTTACTGCCATTGAGCATTCTGGTTATAAAGTACCAGAAGAAATTACCGAATTGGCGATTGAAGAAATGACCTGCGCTTCTTGTGTTGGTCGTGTTGAAAAAGCATTATCGCAAGTTTCTGGTGTATTAGAAGCCACCGTTAATCTTGCCACAGAGCGTGCTCGTGTACGTCATTTATCTGGTGTAGTATCTATCACTGATTTAGAAGCCGCTGTTGTACATGCTGGATATAAACCACGTCGTTTATCAGATAATCGGGATAATATTCGTGATATCAGTGAGGAGCGTCGCCAAAAAGAAGAGCGCTCATTACGTCGTGCATTACTTATTGCCACAATATTCACCCTACCCGTTTTTATCATTGAAATGGGATCGCATTTTATTCCTGGTGTACATGGCTGGGTGACACAAATACTTGGCCAACAATTAAATTGGTATATTCAATTTATCCTTGCCACCATTGTTATGTTTGGCCCCGGCTTACGCTTTTTCCAAAAAGGAATACCTGCATTATTACGTGGTGCTCCAGATATGAACTCATTGGTATCTGTCGGTACAGCAGCCGCTTATGGGTATTCTGTGGTATCAACCTTTATTCCTCAAGTTTTACCCGCGGGTACAGCAAATATCTATTTTGAAGCCGCCGTAGTCATTGTGACCTTGATCTTATTAGGTCGTACACTTGAAGCTAAAGCAAAAGGAAATACCTCCCAAGCAATTAAACGTTTAGTGGGTCTACAAGCAAAAACAGCGCGTGTATCTCGTAACAATCAAACCTTAGAAATTCCACTCGATCAAGTTGTAATGGGCGATATCGTTTTTGTCCGTCCTGGAGAAAAAATACCCGTTGATGGTGAAATTGTTGAGGGTAATTCTTACGTTGATGAAAGCATGATAACCGGTGAACCCATTCCTGTATCGAAAGAGATTGGCTCTGACGTTGTTGGTGGCACGATTAATAAAACAGGTGCTTTTAGTTTTAAAGTAACCAAAGTTGGCTCAAATACTGTTTTGGCTCAAATCATTCGCTTAGTGGAAGAAGCACAAGGTTCTAAACTTCCTATTCAAGCACTTGTCGATAAAGTCACTATGTGGTTTGTGCCTGCAGTGATGTTAATTGCCACAATTACATTCTTTATTTGGTTAGCTTTTGGCCCAGAGCCTGCATTAACTTTCGCACTAATTAATGCCGTTGCTGTATTAATTATTGCCTGTCCATGTGCAATGGGTTTAGCAACACCTACATCCATTATGGTTGGGACAGGTCGGGCAGCTGAAATGGGGATTCTTTTCCGTAAAGGTGAAGCCTTACAAGCCTTACGAGATGTCAATGTTGTCGCACTTGATAAAACAGGCACATTAACCAAAGGTAAGCCTGAGTTGACAGATTTAATTCCAGCAGAAGGTTTTGAATATAACGAAGTCTTAAGCTTGGTCGCTGCAATTGAAACATATTCCGAACATCCAATAGCAGAAGCGATTGTAAATGCAGCTAAAGAGGCTGAGTTAACACTCAAAACAGTTGAAAACTTTGAAGCAGTACCTGGCTTTGGTGTCAGTGCAAAAGTGGGAGGAAGAACGGTATCTGTAGGGGCTGATCGTTTTATGAAGCAACTTGGATTAGATGTCAGTCACTTTATTTCTTCGGCCCAAAAGTTAGGTGAACAAGGTAAAAGCCCGCTGTATACAGCGATTGATGGGCGCCTTGCTGCAATTATTGCCGTTGCCGACCCAATCAAAGAGACAACGCCAGAAGCCATTAAAGCCTTACATGACTTAGGCCTTAAAGTCGCAATGATCACCGGTGATAATAAAGCAACAGCAATAGCGATTGCAAAACAGTTAGATATTGATGAGATAGCCGCTGAAGTGCTTCCTGATGGAAAAGTGGAAGCATTAAAACAATTTAGTCTTAAAGGTGCCAAAGTTGCTTTTGTTGGTGATGGTATCAATGATGCTCCTGCTCTAGCACAAGCTGACGTTGGATTGGCAATTGGCACAGGAACCGATGTTGCCATTGAAGCTGCTGATGTGGTGCTAATGTCTGGTGATTTACGAGGTGTAGTTGATGCCATTGCCTTAAGCCAAGCAACCATTCGTAATATCAAACAAAATTTATTCTGGGCATTTGCCTATAACGCATTATTAATCCCAGTAGCAGCAGGCATGCTTTACCCTATTAATGGCATGCTACTTTCACCAATTATTGCTGCCGGTGCTATGGCACTTTCCAGTGTGTTTGTATTAGGCAACGCACTAAGACTAAAACGCTTTCAAGCACCAATAAAAAATCATTAATAAATAGATTATCTCTATAGCCAGACTCAATACGAGTCTGGCTCAATAATATAAAGCGACTATCCTTTACTTATAAAAGCACGCTTCATTATTCTAATAAGGAAAACATGATGAATATTGGTCAAGCAGCAAAAAAATCCGGTATTTCCAGCAAAATGATCCGTTATTATGAACAAATTGGTTTAATTCCCAAAGCCATTCGTACTGATGCGGGTTATCGAGATTATAGTGAAGCTGATGTGGCTTGCTTTCGTTTTATTCGTCATTCACGGGCACTTGGCTTTTCAACCGAACAAATATCAACGTTATTAGTTTTATGGAACAACAGAGAACGAGCTAGCGCAGATGTGAAATCCATAGCCATTTCTCATATTGAAGAACTTAACCATAAAATAGCTGAACTTCAGCAGATGACACAAACACTAGAACATTTAGCAAAAGATTGCCAAGGTGACAATAATCCAGATTGCCCGATTATTGCAGGATTAGCGGCACCTAAAGCGATGTCTGAAAAAGGCACAACCAAAAGCCATCTCTCTCACCTTCGTTCTTCAATCTAATTTATTTATGATAAAAAAATCCCGCTTATTATGAACTGACTCCAGTCCAACTCAGCGGGATTTTTTATTAAAAGCTCGATTAAATAGCTATTATTATCAATACGTCAATTAACCTAATTGACCATGACAATGTTTAAATTTCTTACCTGATCCACAAGGACATGGTTCATTACGACCCACTTTTTTACCTGCAGCCACTTGACCATCAACCGCTGACATTTGAGATTCTTTTGTCACTTCATGGCTTAACTGCTGTTGTTTTGCCAGACGTTCTGCTTCTTCGCGACGGCGACGTTCTAACTCTTCAACTTCTTCTGGTAAGCGAACTTGGACTTTGCTTAGTGTGCTGATCACTTCATATTTTAGTGATTCCAGCATATTAGCAAACATTGCGAACGATTCACGTTTGTACTCTTGTTTTGGATCTTTTTGTGCATAACCACGTAAGTGGATACCTTGACGCAAGTAATCCATCGCTGCCAAGTGTTCTTTCCACAATGAATCTAGCGTTTGTAACATCACGCCTTTTTCAAAGTTACGCATCATTTCAGCACTAACGATTTCTTCTTTCGCTTTATAGACTTCGATAGATTTTTCTAAAATACGTTCACGTAATGTTTCTTCGTGTAACTCAGGCTCTTTATCTAACCATTCTTTGATTGGTAAATTTAAATCAAAGTCTTTTTGTAGACATGCCGTTAAACCTTCGATATCCCACATCTCTTCCAGTGATTGAGGTGGAATGTAGTTGTCGATCATTGTAGTGAAGACATCTTGACGAATGCTGTCAATAGTTTCGCTTACATCTGCCACATCCAGTAATTCGTTACGTTGAGTGTAGATTGCACGGCGTTGGTCATTAGCTACATCATCATATTCAAGCAATTGCTTACGAATATCAAAGTTGCGGTTTTCTACTTTACGTTGCGCATTTGCAATTGCTTTAGTTACCCAAGGGTGCTCAATCGCTTCGGTTTCATTCATACCTAATTTACGCATCATGCCAGATACTTTATCTGAAGCAAAAATACGCATTAAGGAGTCTTCCATAGATAAATAGAAACGAGAAGAACCTTCATCACCTTGACGACCCGCACGACCACGTAACTGGTTATCAATACGACGAGATTCGTGACGTTCAGTACCAATGATATGTAAACCACCTGAAGCTAATACTGCGTCATGGCGCTCTTTCCATTTAGCTTTGATTTCTTCAATTTGCTCTTCAGTTGGCTCTTCAAGTTTAGCCACTTCAGTTTGCCAACTCCCCCCTAACACGATATCAGTACCACGACCCGCCATGTTAGTTGCGATAGTTACCGCTGAAGGTAAACCTGCGTTAGCAATAATATCCGCTTCCATTGCGTGGAATTTCGCATTCAGCACGTTATGGTGAACATTCGCCTTCGTTAATGCATTAGAGATTTCTTCTGACTTTTCAATTGAGATAGTACCAACAAGTACAGGTTGGCCATTCTTGGTGCGCTCACGAATATCTTCGATAATAGCTGCAAATTTACCTTGTTCATTCATATAAACTAAGTCAGGTAGATCTTTACGCACCATTGGGCGGTTAGTTGGAATAACAATCGTTTCTAAACGATAGATAGAGTTAAACTCAAACGCTTCAGTATCCGCAGTACCCGTCATCCCTGCTAATTTTTCGTATAAACGGAAATAGTTCTGGAATGTGATTGATGCTAATGTTTGGTTCTCATTTTGGATCTTCACACCTTCTTTTGCTTCAACCGCTTGGTGTAAACCATCGGACCAACGACGACCTTGCATTGTACGACCAGTATGTTCGTCAACAATGATAACTTCACCATCTTTAACAATGTAGTCAACGTCTTTGGTAAACAGAGCATGAGCACGCAATGCTGCTGTCACATGGTGCATTAACATAATATTAGCTGGTGAGTATAAAGACTCGCCTTCTTTCATCATGCCCGCATCTGCTAATAATCCTTCAATCTTAACCAAACCACGTTCTGTGATATTCACTTGGCGCGTTTTTTCATCAACAGAGTAATCACCTTCGCCTTGGAAAGTATCAGAATCTTCTTTTTCTTGAGAAACCAAATGAGGGATCACTTTGTTCATTTGGATATAAAGCTCAGAGCTGTCTTCTGCTGGGCCTGAAATGATCAGAGGTGTACGCGCTTCATCGATTAAGATTGAGTCAACCTCATCCACTAATGCGTAGTGTAATTTACGTTGAACACGCTCTTGTGGGCTAAACGCCATGTTGTCACGTAGATAGTCAAAACCAAATTCGTTGTTAGTGCCGTAAGTGATGTCTGCGTTATAGGCTTCACGTTTTACTGGTGGTGCCATATTCGGTAGGTTGATGCCGACGCTTAATCCTAAGAATTCAAATAAAGGACGGTTATTTTCAGCGTCACGTTGTGCCAAGTAGTCATTGACGGTAACAACGTGAACTCCTTTACCTGATAACGCATTTAAATACGCCGGTAATGTTGCAGTTAATGTTTTACCTTCACCTGTGCGCATCTCAGCAATACAACGTTCATTTAGCACCATGCCACCGATTAGCTGCACATCGAAATGGCGCATACCAAAGACACGTTTACTTGCTTCACGAACAGTTGCAAACGCTTCGGGTAAAATATCTTCCTCTTTTTCACCCTTTTTTAAGCGCTCACGAAACTCATCTGTTTTTGCTTTTAACTCATCATCAGTCAGTTTTTCAAATTCTGGCTCTAGTTTATTAATTTCAACGACGACTTTGCGCATACGGCGGATAGAACGATCATTACGGCTACCAAAAATTTTGGTTACAATTTTACCTAACATAAATCTTTATTCTCATTTATGGCGTGAAAACGCCGAAAAAAGCCTCTGTTTTATGTATTCACAGAGATAATCATAATCTTATTAGATTAAATAACTCAATTAAGCGGTTAGGTAAGGTCCAGCGCGGATCCCACGGATTTGTGCAAGCCACAATCCGGTATGATAAGAAGTGGTATTCTGTGCTAAAGCATAGCCAGAAAGCGGCAAATGCGTTAATGCGGTTGATGATGTGTCTGTTAATAACGCATACAGAGTATCAAGCATGACCTCTGCAACATTGGAAACCGGAGACGGCTCATCTTTGGCTTTGACCATCAATTCAGGAGAATTAATGGTGAACGCAAAAGAAAGCTGTTTAATAACATTTTTTACTGCATGCTGTTGCCAGTAATTAAAGGTGAAGGATGAGGCAGGATTCTGTACACTTTGACGTAAGAATAAGTTGTCAAACGCAATGAGTGCCTGACTTTGACGATTTTGAGAAGAAGGTGTATCTGTTTGATGTGGATTTTCGGCATGAGCAGACAACAGCGAAGGTATTCCAATACCTGCTGCTACCATCCCTAAAAGCAGATGCGACCAAAAATATCGCCTGCCAAACTGTCGCCAAAAACTTATAATGCTCATTAACCTTTGTTGCTCATTAATTTTTATTTTGTGGAGTCAAAATCTATGCGGGATAGTTACCCACAATCATTGGAAAAAATCTTCATAGAACTTGAAGGTTCCAATAAGAATACATTACAACTCATACAACAGCGTGCAACGATTTTACTAAAATTAAATCGCGCCGTCATGGCTCTTTTACCGGTTCCTTTACAAGATAAATGCCGTGTCGCAAATTATCGCAATGCTATTTTAATTATTGAAGTAGCAAACGCAAGTTGGTTAACACGATTACGTTATGAAACTCCATCATTACTTTCTGCATTAAGACAAGAAATTTTACCATCCTTATCCTCAATAGACATCAAAATTAATCCGACTTTAGGAATAAAACCGGAAAAAAGATCTTTAATATCATCATTAAAAGAACAAGAGCCTACAAAGAGACGTCACTTGAGTTTAGAAAGTGCTCAATCATTAAAGTATTTGGCGCAGAAAAGTCCGAAGAAGTTAAGAGAGAAGTTAGAGCGGTTGGCTGCACTTGCCGGAGAGAGTACAAGTGCAACCAAAGATGAACGTTAATTAGAGATAATTAACGTGCTTTCCATCGCTGAAATTAAGCAAAAACCATTGAGGGAGCTTTAAATGCCACTGGCATTTGTGCTTCGTCTTCAAATGTGACGAATTCCCATGCAGATTCTTTTGCTAATACAGCTTGGAGTAATTTATTGTTTAATGCGTGACCAGATTTAAACGCGGTGAATTCACCGATAATGTTATAGCCACACATAAATAAATCACCGATTGCATCCAACATTTTGTGACGAACAAATTCATCTTCAAAACGCAGGCCATCATCGTTGAGAACACGATAGTCATCAACCACAATCGCACAATCGAAGCTTCCGCCTAAACACAATCCTTTAGATTGCAGATATTCAATATCACGCATAAATCCAAAAGTACGAGCACGACTAATTTGGCTCATGAAGGATTCAGCAGAGAAATCTAATTTATAACGCTGTGTACTTGCATCAATGGCTGGATGATTAAAATCGATAGTAAAATCTAATTTAAACCCATTGTATGGACGCATTTCTGCCCATTTATCACCATCTTCTACACGTACTGTTTCTTTGATACGAATGAATTTCTTCGCAGTACGAAGTTCTTCAATACCCGCATCAAGTAACAAGAAAACAAAAGGTGCTGCACTTCCATCCATAATTGGAATTTCAGGTGCATTCACTTCAATTACGATATTATCAATGCCTAAACCAGCCAGTGCTGCGTTTAAATGCTCAACGGTTGATATACGCACATCATCTTCGTTAACTAAGCAAGTACATAGCATAGTGTCACGAACTGATTTTGCGTCTGCTGGAAAATCCACCGGTGGATTTAAATCAGTACGACGGTAGATGACCCCAGTATTTGCTGGCGCCGGACGCATTGTAAGCGTAACTTTTTTACCCGTGTGAAGACCCACACCAGTTGCTTGTACAATTCGTTTTAATGTCCGTTGTTTGATCATCATTTTATCTCGCAATGTTATCCGTCCTACCAATTATTATACTTATAATTGGCAGGACAGTTTAGCACAAAAAGCGGAGATGCCAATCTTTTTGGCGATTAATCAGCCTGTTTTCTCAGGAACGCAGGGATATCTAAATAATCGGGCTCTTTATTCGCCTGAGTAGATTGTTCGTTAACTGCTTTTGCTGCTGGCTTGCTTTCTTCTACAGCAGTAAAAGAAGACATGCTATTTTGCATTTGCTGATAACGATTCTCCATTGCGCTTTGCTGATTTTGCTTATTCGTTACCAGCGTAATTTCTGGACGTTTGTCCATGCCGATACCTGTTGCAACGACAGTTACACGCAGTTCATCATTCATTTCTGGGTCAAGGGATGTACCAATAACCACAGTCGCGTTATCTGATGCAAATGCACGAATGGTATTACCCACTGTTTCAAATTCATCAAGACGCAAGTCAAAGCCAGCGGTAATGTTGACTAACACACCACGCGCACCAGACAGGTCGATATCTTCCAATAATGGGCTTGAAATCGCCATTTCTGCAGCTTCTTCAGCGCGATCTTCACCTTTAGCAGCACCTGAGCCCATCATGGCATAACCCATTTCAGACATCACGGTTCTTACGTCAGCAAAGTCAACGTTCATTAAACCTGGGCGGGTGATTAGCTCAGCGATACCTTGAACTGCACCTTTTAAGACATCATTAGCCGCGCCAAACGCATCTAATAATGAAATTCCACGACCCAATACTTTTAATAATTTGTCATTAGGAATAGTGATTAATGAGTCAACATGCTTGGATAGCTCAGTAATACCTTGTTCCGCAAATGCCATACGCTTTTTGCCTTCAAAATTAAAAGGCTTAGTTACTACAGCAACGGTCAAAATACCTAACTCTTTAGCAACTTCAGCAACAACTGGTGCGGCACCTGTACCCGTACCACCACCCATACCTGCTGCGATAAAGACCATATCGGCACCTTCAAGCGCTGCACGCAACGCTTCACGGTCTTCTTCTGCGGCATTACGACCCACTTCAGGGTTTGCACCTGCACCTAAGCCTTTCGTAATGGCATTACCAATTTGGATAGTTTGTCCGACTGCTGTTTTACGTAGCGCTTGAGCATCCGTATTGACTGCAAAGAAATCTACGCCTTCAATACGTTCACGAACCATGTGCTCAACCGCATTACCGCCGCCGCCACCAACGCCGATGACTTTGATCACCGCATCGTTGGTTAATTCCATAGGTTCAAACATAATTTCTCTCCGTTTTGTGCCTTCTCAGGGTCGCTTGCTCAAACGACCTCTTTTTAAATTTGTCTGATTATTAAAACTCTCTTTTCAGCCAGCCGGTAAGTTTCTTAAACAAACCACTGACAGCAGAGCGTTTTTCGGTTTCTGTTTCCTCACCAAAGTGGGATTCTTTACCGTAATGCAAAAGCCCAACCGCTGTTGAGTAGTAGGGATCCTGCGCATAATCTGTTAGCCCGGTAATATTTAACGGTTTACCGATCCGTACTTGCGTGTGAAAAACACGTTGAGCACATTCAACAAGTCCATCAATCTGTGCAGCACCACCTGTTAGCACAATACCTGCAGCTAAATGATGCTTAATCCCTTGCTGGCGTAATTGTTCTTGAACTTTTAAAATCTCTTCATTAACAAGATTGAGCAATTCGGTATAACGAGGCTCAATCACCTCAGCAAGAGTTTGTCGTTGCAGACTTCTTGGTGGCCTGCCTCCGACACTAGGAACTTCGACATTTTCATCTTTACCAACTAAAGAGCCTAATGCACAACCATGGCGAACTTTGATAGCTTCAGCGTCATTTGGGGGTGTACCAAACGCATAAGCGATATCACTTGTTACCACATTGCCAGCATAAGGGATAACGCGAGTGTGTCTTAATGCTCCACCAGTATAAATGGCGATGTCCATCGTACCGCCACCAATATCAACAACACACACACCAAGCTCACGTTCATCTTCTGTCAATACAGCGAAACTTGAAGCCAGTCCCGCAAAAATCAGTTGATCCACTTTTAATCCACAGCGTTCAACTGCTTTTACAATATTCTTTGCCATATCGTTATGGCAGGTAATTAAATGAACTTTAGCTTGCATACGTACACCCGACAATCCAACAGGGTTTTTGATCCCTTCTTGATAATCAATGGCATACTCTTGCGGTATAACATGTAAAACCCGATGTTCATCTTTTACTTTGACGGATTTCGCAGTATGAACCACGCTATCAACATCATCTTGAGTCACTTCTTCTTCTGAAATTGGCACCATACCAATCTCATTTTGGCAACTGATATGCTTGCCTGATAACGCCAAATATACTGAAGATATTTGACAGTCAGCCATCAATTCGGCCTGATCTACCGCCCGTTGCACACATTTTACGACGGATTCAAGATCGTTAACGCCACCTTTATCCATGCCTCGAGATGGACAACTTCCTACCCCAATAATATTTACAACACCATCAGGCAGGATCTCACCGACAAGGGTGGCTACTTTGGCCGTACCAATCTCAAGACCAACTACTAATTTTCTGTCCGTCGCTTTGATCATTATTGTTCTGCCTTCGCCTTCATCGTGTCATCTGCCACGTCTTGTTTATTCATTCTCAAGTAATAAAGGAGCCCATCCGACTGCACCACCACTGTCATAACGCAGATCAACATAATCAACTCGTTTATCTGTTTCTTGTTGCAGTATCGGATACAACTCAATAAAGCGAGCGATCCGTTTTTCGTTATCCTTACGACCTAACTCCAATCGGACATCATTGTCTAAAACTAATTGCCATCCTTGACGTGCAGACATTGACGCTGCTTTTAAATTCAGATTACTTGCAAGAAGTTGATCTCTCATTGCCACATAACCTGATAACACCATTTTTTCACTTCCTTGAGGGCCATATAACAAAGGGTAATTACCTTTGGTTTCCAATTGCGTTGGCAAGCTGAAAACACGGCCTTCTTTATCAAGAAAATAAGTATCATTCCAGCGGGTAAAGGGAACATACTCTACCAGATGGATTTTAAGCTCATCAGGCCACTGTTTACGTACAGTGACTTGCCTAATCCATGGCATACGCTCAATTTGTTGCTGAATGATATTCACATCCTGTGTCATAAATGTGCCTGGCTGCCCTAAAGATAAAATCGCCTGACGCACATCATCATTTGTTGTGTAATGCCTCTCACCGGTTAATACAAGTTTTGAGATAGGAAGACGATTTGCATCTTTCATCCAGTTAACTACTTGTATTCCACCCCAAACAATAGTGGCAATCACACATAAGAAAAAAATTAATCCTGATAAATAAGTACCATTACTCGGTCTGTCAGAATGCTGTTTCTCTTTGTGTTCTTTTATATTTAGCGCTGCTTGTGACATATTAACCCACTAACTCCTGAGCAACGTTTAAACCAGAGAATCGCCCATCCTTTTGTCCGATGTTCCTTCGATTAATACTTTTCCTACATATATATACTTTATGAACACCTTTAGGTTTGATAATTAAATCACTAAATTGTTCAATCTGTTGAGAATTATTTACTTTAAAAGAAGAAATTGCGAATTTTTCTGCATTTTTCTTGCTTTTTAACTGAAATTTTTTCTCAACATGGTTTTGAGCAAGCGAATTCTCGTTCATTTTTTTCGCCAATACAGTGCTATTTTTCTCATAACACCTCATCATTACAGCGAGTTGATTACCTATTTCACCATAAATGATGTTCACTTGCTCAAACATCCGTCTTAATCCTCGCTTAAAGATGGCTGTAGTTTAGTATCTGCTAAGCGACGCGCTATTTTACCAATATTTCCAGCACCTTGAACTAAAACAAGATCATTATCTGTTAATACACCCGCTAATATTGATGAAATATTATCGACATCAGATACCCAGATAGGATCTAACTTGCCACGCTGGCGAATTGTTCGACAAAGTGAGCGACTATCTGCGCCTGCAATCGGAGTTTCTCCGGCAGAATAAACATCTGTTAATAATAAAATATCAACTTGGTTGAGAACCGTAGCAAAGTCCTCATACAAATCACGTGTACGCGTATAACGATGCGGTTGGAAAATCATGACTAGACGTTTATCTGGCCAACCTGCTCTCGCTGCTTTAATCGTTGCGTCAACTTCTGTTGGGTGATGGCCATAATCATCGACCAACATCACCTCACCTTCTTGACCATTAACATGTTCAAGGCCGTAATTACCTAAGAAGTCAAAACGGCGCCCCGTACCTTGAAAGTTAAGTAATGCTGCTAAAATATGTTCGTCAGCAATACCTTCTTCAGTAGCAACCGCCACAGCTGCAGTGGCATTTAATGCGTTATGACGACCAGGCGCATTTAATACAACTTGTAAATCAGGCATATCTTCACGAGAAATAGTGAAGAAGCCTTGAGCACCTTTTTGTTCATAATGCGTAATTCGAACGTCTGCATCTTCACTAAACCCGTAAGTCGTAATATAACGACCGACTTTAGGGATGATAGAACGGATAACATCATCATCAAGACACATCACTGCACGACCATAAAACGGTAAATTGTGCAAAAAGGTAATAAACGTTTCTTTTAAATTGTCAAAATTACCGTGATATGTATCCATATGGTCTGCTTCGATATTCGTAACGACAGCTACCATAGGTTGTAAATGTAAAAACGACGCATCACTTTCGTCAGCTTCGGCGATTAAATAACGGCTACATCCTAAACGAGCATGCGTACCTGCTGATTTAACTAATCCGCCATTTACAAAAGTAGGATCTAATCCTGCTTGTGCATAAATATTTGAAATCATTGCTGTCGTGGTGGTTTTACCATGAGTTCCTGCAATCGCCACACCATGACGATAACGCATTAATTCAGCCAACATCTCAGCACGACGAATAACTGGAATACGTGCCTCTCTTGCGGCAATAATTTCAGGATTCTCAGCACTGATTGCAGTCGAGACCACAACAACACTAGCGCCACGAATATTTTCAGGGCGGTGATTAAAATAAACAGTTGCGCCCAAAGCAACGAGCTGTTGTGTAACGGCATTTGGCGCTAAATCAGAACCACTGATTTCATAGCCTTCATTCGCTAGCACTTCGGCAATCCCACCCATACCAGCACCACCGATGCCAATAAAGTGAATATGCTTAACTTTTCTCATTTCAGGCACAAACGATCTTAATTTTGCCAGTTGTTGTGTATTCACTATTTACTTCTTCACTCTAAGTTAATGGTTACAGGTTACGTTTATTTTTTTGCCACTTCGATTATCACATTTGCTACACGCTCTGTGGCATCCGTAATCGCAACACTTTTTGCTTTTTCTGCCATCGCTAACAATGTTTCTCTATCCCACTGCTTCAGGTTTTGTGCAATGACTTCTGGAGTTAAATCATTTTGCTCGATAATCCGCGCAGCTCCTGCTTTTTCTAATGGCAGGGCATTCCAATATTGCTGCCTATCTTTGTGCTGGAAGGGAACAAAAATAGCGGGTAATCCCGCAGCGGCAATTTCACTGACTGTTAATGCACCTGAACGGCATACAACAACATCAGCCCATTGGTAAGCTTGCGCTATATCATCAATAAATTCAGTAACTTTATATTCAGATTTAACTGAATTTTTTGCTAATTCATTCTGATAGCGTGTTTTTGTATCACTTTCGCCACCTTTTCCAGCTTGATGCCAGATTGTAACATGTTCACCAAGCAAACCAGCGACCACCGGCAAGGTATGATTTAAAATTCGAGCGCCTTGGCTACCACCAATAATCAACACACGAATGGGACCGGCTCTTTCTTTTAATCGTACCGATGGCGCTTCAAGCGCTAACACATCTTCACGTACAGGATTCCCAACAATAGGCGCTTTAGGAAATGCGCCAGGAAAAGCCTGTAATACACGTTTAGCAATCTTGGATAGCCAACGATTGGTTAATCCAGCAATCCCATTTTGTTCATGTAAAATAACAGGAATGCCACACATCCAAGCTGCTACACCACCTGGGCCAGAAACATAACCGCCCATACCAAGTACAGCATCAGGTTGATAACGTTTCATAATGGTACGCGCCTGAAAAATAGCTTTAATAATACGAATTGGCGCTGCTATTAATGCTTTAATACCTTTACCACGTAAGCCAGAAATGCGAATAAATTCAATATCAATACCGTGTTTAGGTACTAAATCAGCTTCCATTCTATCCGCCGTTCCTAACCATCGGATTTCCCAACCTTGGGATTGTAGATAATGAGCAACAGCTAGCCCGGGGAATACGTGTCCACCCGTGCCACCAGCCATTACCATTAAACGGCGTCTACGCTCGCTCATTTTGGGCTCCTTACAAACGCCTGAGCTTGTGCTAGACGTGTTTCATAATCTATTCGTAACAACATCACGATGGCTGTTGACATAATAATCAAACTTGAACCACCGTAACTAATAAGAGGAAGAGTTAATCCCTTCGTTGGTAACATGCCTGCTGCCGCACCTACATTGACCAATGATTGGAATGTAAACCAGATCCCGATTGAACATGCTAAAAAGCCTGAAAAGCGCTGATCGAGCATCAATGCACGTCGCCCAATTTGCATCGCGCGAAAAGCGATGAAGAATACCATTAAAAGCACTAAAACCACACCGATATAACCAAGTTCTTCTGCCAAAATGGAGAAAATAAAGTCGGTATGTGCTTCTGGTAAATATTCCAGTTTTTGTACTGAGTTTCCTAAACCTTGCCCAAGCAAATCGCCTCGGCCAAATGCCATCAAAGATTGCGTTAATTGATAACCACTACCAAATGGATCTTCCCAAGGCTCTAAGAAAGAAGTGATCCGGCGAACACGATAAGGTTCAACAATGATAAGCATAACCACAGCGGCAATACCTGAGCCGATAATCGCTAAGAATTGCCAAATTTTAGCACCCGCCAAAAATAAAAGTGCCAATGTGGTAACAAACAACACGACCACGGTACCTAAGTCTGGCTGCAATAACAGTAAAACAGCCAGCACTAACATAACACCCATCGGTTTACAGAAACCCCAAAAGTTGTTTCTGACCTCTTCAACTTTTCGAACTAAGTAGCTAGATAAGTAACAAAATAAAGCCAGTTTTGATAATTCAGCAGGTTGAAAGTTTAATGGCCCCACAGCAATCCA
This sequence comes from Proteus vulgaris, assembly GCF_011045815.1. Taxonomy (GTDB): domain Bacteria; phylum Pseudomonadota; class Gammaproteobacteria; order Enterobacterales; family Enterobacteriaceae; genus Proteus; species Proteus vulgaris_B. The sequence goes on from NZ_CP047344.1 coordinate 2,986,598, forward strand.
ACGTGAAGCACCATTAACCGAACTTCCGACGCCCAATACCACTAATAAAAGTAGTATTGAACCAAACAGCATTAAACTGCTATAACGTTGCCAAATTGCCATAGGAATACGCATAGTGACTAACGCAATACAAAACGCCACAATAAGGTAAATCCCATCACGCTTTGCAAATAAGAAAGGATCTTCTGCAAGTCGTTGACCAACTGGCATTGAAGCTGATGTCACCATGACAAAACCGATAACCGCTAATCCGAAAGTAAACCAGAGCAAAGTGCGATCATACGGTACAAACGCCGTATTCTCAGTTTGATAACTGCCCACTAACCACTGTTTTAGTCTTCGCATTGCGAATATGCTCATCAGCCAAGCTCCCTTGCCAAGCGTGCAAATTCATCACCACGTTGCTCAAAACATTTAAATTGATCTAAACTTGCGCAAGCAGGTGAAAGCAACACCATATCCCCTGGTTTAACAGTAGGGGCTAATGCACGCATTGCCTCTTCCATTGTCACAGTTAATAAAGAGACATCTGGCCGTAAACTTGCTAGGGCTTGCCCGTCTTGTCCAAAGCAATAGAGACGAATATTGCCGCCACTGATATAAGGCAATAAAGCAGTGAAATCGGCTGATTTTCCATCGCCTCCTAATAAAAGATGCAATGTACCTTCGACGTCTAAGCCACGAAGGGCTGCTTCTGTGCTACCGACATTAGTTGCTTTAGAATCATTTATCCAACGTACATTTTGATGTGAATAAACTAATTGAAAACGGTGAGCCAAGCCGTGATAGTTTTTCAGTACTTCCAATCCCGCTTTACGTGTGATCCCTACCGCATCAGCAAGTGCCAATGCTGCAAGTCCATTGGTATAATTATGCTGTCCTGAAAGATACATTTCGGACGTTGAAAGAACTTTTTCACCTTTTACTTTTAAGACGCGGTTCGTGTTATCAAGCTGATAATCGCCTTGTCTTACACCAAAGCTGACACAACGGCCATCTTTACCCGCTAAAGGTAATGTGAGTGTGTCATCTTGGTTATAAACGCAGGTATTGGCATTATCATAGATACGTAATTTCGCTTCACGGTATTGTTCCAATCCTAATGGATAGCGATTCATATGATCTTCGCTAATATTTAAGACTGTTGCCGCTGCCGCTTTTAAACTATACGTGGTTTCTAGTTGAAAACTTGATAGTTCTAATACATAAAGATCATGAGGCTCAGTTAGTAAAGTCAGTGCAGGAACACCAATATTTCCCCCAACACCAACACGAATGCCATCCGCTTTTGCCATTTCACCCACAAGCATTGTGACTGTGCTTTTACCGTTAGAGCCTGTGATAGCCACAATAGGTGCTTTTGCTTCGCGGCAAAATAGTTCAATATCCCCCACAATTTCGACACCACAACTTGCAGCTTCAACAAGCTCAGGTGTTGAAAGGGCAATACCAGGACTTGAGATAATTAAATCCGCATCGTTAAGCCATGCTTGGTGAAAACTGCCTGTATGATATTCAACGTCAATAGGAAGCTTATCTAAGCCTCCTGGTTTTTGGCGCGTATCAATCACTTTAGGTGTAACACCTTGACGGATAAAAAAGTCAACGCAGGAAAGGCCTGTTATTCCAAGCCCAACAACAACGACTTTTTTTCCCTGATAATTTGCCATCTTAACGTACCTTTAACGTCGCCAGACCAATAAGTACTAACATCAGCGATATAATCCAGAAGCGGACAATAACACGAGGTTCAGGCCAGCCTTTTAATTCATAATGGTGATGAATTGGGGCCATGCGGAAAATACGTTGACCACGTAATTTAAATGAACCGACTTGCAAAATAACGGAGAGTGTTTCAACAACAAACACACCGCCCATAATCACTAATAAGAATTCTTGACGTAATAACACAGCAATCGTACCTAGCGCGCCACCCAATGCGAGAGAACCAACATCTCCCATAAAGACTTGCGCTGGGTAAGTATTAAACCAAAGGAAACCTAAACCCGCACCGACGATGGCGGTACAGACAATCACTAATTCGCCAGCATGCATTAAATAAGGAATTTTCAAGTAGCTTGCAAAATTAACGTTACCAGTCGCCCATGCAACCAAAGCAAATCCGGCTGCCACAAAAACGGTTGGCATTATAGCTAAGCCGTCTAAACCATCCGTTAAGTTAACGGCGTTACTGGTTCCTACAATGACAAAATACGCCAATAAAATATAAAGCATGCCTAATTGAGGCATAACATCTTTAAAGAATGGAACGACTAGCTGTGTTGCAGGTGTATCTTTACCAATAGCATACATACTAAATGCAACGACTAACGCCAACACGGATTGCCAGAAATATTTCCAACGTGCGATCAAGCCTTTGGTATCTTTACGAACGACTTTGCGATAATCATCAACAAAGCCGATGACGCCATAACCAATTAAAACCAGCAGCACACACCAAACATAGGGGTTGTCTAATCTTGCCCATAGTAGTGTGGAAATGGAGATAGAGAACAGGATCATAATCCCGCCCATTGTTGGTGTACCACGTTTGCTAAAGTGAGACTCTGGCCCTTCACTACGAACCACTTGCCCAATTTGCATTTTTTGTAACCAAGCGATGAGGTGAGGCCCCATCCACAAAGCAATAATTAATGCCGTCAATAAACCAACAATCGCCCTGAATGTCAGATAAGAAAACACATTAAAAAATGTATGGTATTTAACCAAATATTCGGCTAGCCAAACTAACATTCAAAGCACTCCTTTAATGCGTTCACGATATCTTCCATCGCGGAGCTTCGTGAACCTTTTACTAAAACTGAAACAACATCATGCTGCTGTAATAATGGAATTAATTGAGCAAGTAAGTCGGCTTTAAATGTAAAATGCTGACCACCTTGGTTTTCATCACTAATAAAGTGACTGTGATCCCCTACAGTAAATACACTATCAATCCCTGCATTGTGTGCAAAACGCCCCACATCGCGGTGACATTTCTCTGAGTCTTTACCTAACTCAGCCATATCTCCTGCAACAAAAATCTTATATCCCGGTAATTGTGATAAAACTTGTAAGCCCGCGATCATCGAACCATCGTTCGCATTATAAGTATCATCTAGCACCATTTTTCCTGTGGTTAACTCCACAGGGTACAATCTTCCTGGTACCGCTTTTAATGTCGATAATCCAAGACGAACCGCATCAAGCGTTGCACCTGCTGAAAGTGCCAGTGCACTGGCAGCTAAAGCATTGGCAATATTATGACGCCCTGGCAATGGAAGAGTGACTTCAACACAACCTTCTGGTGTATGTAAGGTGAAGTTAGTGGTGAATTGCTTAACAGCGATATCCGTCGGATAAAAATCCGCATTGCTTTGAGCTGATAAAGAGAAAGACCATTGCGTTTGACGTGCATTAAAATGGCGTTTCCATAGAGGTAAGCCATTACTATCAAGATTAATAATGGCTGTACCTTGCTCTTTTAGATGAGTAAAGATTTCGCCTTTTGCTTGGGCAATGCCTTCAAGTGAGCCAAAACCTTCAATATGAGCAGAAAAGAGATTATTTACCAAGGCGCTATCTGGTTTAACCATATCCACGGTATAGGCAATTTCACCAATATGGTTTGCACCTAGCTCAATAACAGCAAAACGATGCTCTGGTGTTAAACGAAACAGTGTTAGTGGCACACCAATATCGTTATTTAAATTACCGTGGGTATATAAAGTTTCACCACAATGACGCAAAATTGAAGCCGTCATTTCTTTGACGGATGTTTTTCCTGAAGAGCCTGTTAATGCCACAATTTTAGCAGTGCTCAGTGAACGGATATGAGTAGCAACCGCCCCCATTGCCAAACGGGTGTCTTTCACAATGATTTGCGGACAATCAATATCAATTTCACGATTGACCAATACAGCAACAGCGCCCTTTTCTTTAACATCAGCGATAAAGTTATGCGCATCAAAACGCTCACCCGCTAATGCAATAAAGAGGCAATATTCATCGATATTGCGACTATCTGTAGAAATTGACTTAATCGTTAGCTGATTAGCTTGGCTTTGAGCAATATGACTCAACTTACCATCAGTGACTTGTGCAATGATTTCGAGTGATAAAGGGATCATGCTATCACCCCCAATAACCGTGCAACGGTTAATCTATCCGAATAATCAAGGCGACGTGAACCGACTAACTGGTAATCTTCATGCCCTTTACCCGCAACTAAAATCATATCATTAGCGTCGGCTTGCATAATCACGTTAGTCACTGCTTCTGCTCGACCTTCAATAGCAATTGCACGACCAGGATCCATTAAACCAGAAAGAATATCTTGAATAATGGCTTGTGGCTCTTCACTACGTGGATTGTCATCAGTGATAACAACTTTATCTGCTAATTCTTCTGCGACTGCACCCATTAGTGGGCGCTTACCTTTATCTCTATCACCACCACAACCAAACACACACCACAATTTACTAGAGCAGTGTAAACGAGCGGCTTGGAGTGCTTTTTCTAGCGCATCAGGAGTATGAGCATAATCGACAATAACAGTAGGACGATTATCAGCACTAAACACTTCCATTCGACCACAAACAGGAGTGAGTGCAGATGATGCCTTAATCACAGCATCTAATGGATATTCCAGCGCTAACAATGTCGCTAAAGCACATAATAGATTACTGACATTAAATGCCCCCATTAATGGACTTTCAATTTCTCCTTCACCCCAGCTTGAGATAAAGCGAATAGTCGCGCCTTCATCGTGGTAATTAATGTCTGTTGTTTTAACAAAGCGGCCTTGCCAATTTACTGGCAATTTATTATCCATTGTCACTGCAACAGCGTCTGGCAAACGTGATAGCCATTTTTGACCAACAGTATCATCAGCATTAATGATTTTTTCACCACTATGATGTGTGGAGAACAGTAACCATTTTGCCTCTTCGTAATTTGCCATATCACCATGGTAATCAAGATGATCACGACTTAAATTGGTAAACACACTCGCCACAAAAGGTAAAGCGCTAACGCGACCTTGCACTAAGCCATGAGAAGAGACTTCCATCGCTGTAAATGTCGCGCCTTTATTTAATAGTTGTTGTAACTCTAATTGAATATCAACCGCAGAGCCTGTGGTGTTCATGGCTGGAACAACGTGACCTAATAGTCCGTTACCTACCGTTCCCATCACAGCACTGGTTTCGCCTAAACCTTGTGCCCACTGCGCTAACAATTGTGTTGTTGTTGTTTTTCCGTTAGTCCCAGTAACACCAATTAATTTCAGTTTTTCAGCAGGCTTATGATAAAAATATCCTGCTAATTTTGATAACTCAGCATTGAGATTATCAATATAAATAACAGGTATGCCGTGGCTTTCACGAATTTCACCATGCGTTGCGACATCTTGTGCTTCCGCTAATACCGCTGAAACACCTTGAGCAATTGCTTGAGGAATATAGCGTCTACCATCAGTTTCATGACCCTTAATGGCGATAAAAAGATCACCGCTTGCCGCTTTTCGGCTGTCGAGTGTCATGTCTTTGAGCATCAATGACGGTGCTTGTATCCCGAGTGCCCCTAATAGGTCACTTAAGTTAGGATCGGCCACTTGTATCCTCTTCTTTTTTAATTACAAATTCATTTTTATCGTCTGGCATCAATGCATCTGGTTCTACGTTCATTGTTCGTAAAACCGCGCCCATGATTGTGCCAAACACCGGTGCAGATACTGCGCCCCCGTAATATTTACCCGCTTTAGGTTCGTTGATTATCACAACCAACGCAAAACGTGGACGACTCGCAGGCGCAACACCCGCCGCATAAGAGATATATTGATTGATATACTTTCCGTCTGGCCCTACTTTTTTCGCCGTACCTGTTTTAATCGCAATGCGATACCCTTTAATAGCCGCACTTACACCACCGCCACCAGGCAATGCAACACTTTCCATCATATGCACAACGGTTTTCATTACTGGCTCAGGGAAGACTCGCGTTCCTGGTACAGGAGGATCAACTTTTGTAATTGAGAGAGGACGGTAAATACCAAAACTACCAATCGTTGCATAGACACGCGCTAGTTGTAACGGCGTTACCATTAGCCCATACCCGAATGAGAAGGTGGCCCTTTCAAGATCGGACCACCGTTGTTTTTTTATTGGAAATATGCCACTACTTTCACCAACTAGCCCCAAGTTAGTTGGCTTCCCGAATCCAAAACGTGAATAAACATCCACAAGTTCAGATGCAGGCATCGCTAACGCTAGTCTTGAAACACCAACGTTACTCGATTTCTGTAATATTCCTGTTATCGTTAGCTCATGATATAGCGCTACATCTTTTATTTGATGTCCGTTAAGGCGATAAGGAATTGTATTAATAACACTATTTTCTTTAATGATATGATTGTTCAGTGCACTCATCACAACCATTGGTTTTACTGTAGAGCCAGGTTCAAAAATATCGGTGATAGCACGATTACGCATCGCATCTTTAGGCGTTCCCGCTAAATTATTCGGGTTATAAGATGGGCTATTCGCCATTGCTAATACTTCGCCTGTATTGACGTCGACTAAAACAGCGGTTCCAGATTCTGCTTTATTCTTGATAACGGCATTGGTTAATTCTCGATAAACCACGGATTGTAGGCGTTCATCAATACTTAACATCAAGTTATGAGCAGCTTGACTATCTGTTTGAGCAATATTTTCAATGACACGGTTGAAGCCATCCTTACGAACGACACGTTCGCCAGGAGCACCGGTTAGCCATTGGTTAAAACTTTTTTCGACACCTTCAATGCCATCACCATCAATATTCGTTACACCAATAATGTGAGCAGTTACTTCACCCGATGGATAATAACGTTTTGATTCTTGGCGCATGTTAATCCCAGTAATTTTCAATTTACTAATATAATCACTAATTTCAGGATTAACTTGGCGAGCGAGATAGATAAAACGAGCAGAAGGTGCGGTAGCAATTTTCTGTTCGATTTGACTGACGGAGATTTTTAGTGCGTCAGCAAGCGCTAACCAACGAGAGTCAGTCATATCTGGATTGGCATCTAATACAACTTTAGGATCTGCCCAAATAGCATACACAGGCACACTGACCGCAAGAGGTCTTCCCATTCTATCGCTGATCATTCCTCTTGCAGTTGGGACTTTTTGTACACGTAAAGAACGCATATCCCCTTCACGAATAAGGGGATCTGGATTAATAATTTGTAAATAGGCAACACGGATTAATAGCGCGGCTAAAGCGATACCAATACCTGTGCAAAGCAACGCAAAACGCCAACTCACAAATCCTGTTTTTTCTTCAGGCTTGCGCAGTTTGGCATTTGACTTTGTCTTTGCTTTCGCTTTTGCCGAACGTGAAAATTTCATACGTGCCTTAATTATTTAGTAACCACAATGTTCTCTTTTGTTGGATCAACATGAACCATCCCCAAACTATCACTTGAAAAACGCTCTACTCGGCTATGATCGGCCAGTGCATTTTCTTCAAGAATGAGGTTGCGCCATTCGATATCCAATACATTTTTTTCCAGCACTAAACGCTCTTTTTCTGCTGTCAATAAACGTGTTTTGTGTGCTGTCGTCACGACATACACCGCAGAAATAATCACGGCTATCAGTAAACATACAGGTAACTTGCCATGACGCAGTAAATCCTGCCCTATAACTCCAGGTAGTGTGTGTCGTTCTGTAGACATTTATTCCTCAATACGTTGTGCTACACGTAATACAGAGCTTCGTGCCCGTGGGTTCTCTTCCACCTCTATACCTGTCGGTTTCATCTTGTGAATACTTGATAAGCGAGCACTTCCTAACTCTTTTATCTGAGCTTCTGTGAGTGGAATACCCGCAGGGACAACTGGCCCTTTGCTCTCATCACGAATAAACCGTTTTACTAATCGGTCTTCTAATGAATGGAAGCTAATCACAGATAAACGCCCTTCTGGCGCTAAAACTGAGACTGCACCTTTTAATGCTTTTTCAATTTCATCTAATTCGCTGTTGATATAGATTCGAATTGCTTGAAAGCTTCGTGTTGCTGGATGCTTATGACGTTCTTTTACTGGGCTTGCTTCACTAATTAAATCAGCTAACTGCTTAGTTCGAGTCAACGGCTCTTCTGTTTTATTACGAGCAACAATGGCACGCGCAATACGTTTAGCGAAACGTTCTTCACCAAATGTTTTCAGTACCCAAGTAATGTCATCTTCTGCAGCTGTCATTAGCCATTGCGCAGCAGATTGCCCTGAAGTGGGATCCATACGCATATCAAGTGGTCCGTCTCGCATAAAAGAAAAACCACGTTCAGGATCATCAAGCTGAGGAGAAGAAACGCCCAAATCCAGCAAAACACCATCAATCTTCCCTGCTAAACCTAACTCATTGACATACTGTTCAATATTTGAAAAAGGCCCATGAACAATAGAAAATCGTGCATCATCTATTTCATTGGCAACTGCAATAGCTTGTGGATCTCTGTCTATCGCTATCAAGCGACCTTGTTCACCTAATTGCGATAAAATTAAACGGGAGTGGCCTCCACGACCAAATGTTCCGTCGATATAGATACCTGAAGACTTAATGTTCAGGCCATTCACTGCTTCATCCAGTAGTACACTGGTATGGCTAAAATTATTTGTTGTCATTATTTAAAGTGATAAATCCAATAGTCGTGTCGATAACGGTTCCTGTGAGGTTTGCTCGGCAACAATGTCTTTTTCAATCTGGCTATACCAGACCTGTTCATCCCACAATTCAAATTTATTGAATTGACCGACTAACATGACCTCTTTGGTTAGCCCCGCATGCTGTCTTAGCGTGCTAGCTAGCAAAAGACGTCCTGCACTATCCATTTGGCATTCGCTGGCATGTCCTAATAACAGACGTTGTACTCGACGTTCGGCCGGGTTCATGGAAGACAAAGCCGCTAATTTTAACTCAATCTTTTCCCATTCAGGAAGTGTATAAAGCAATAAACACGGCTGATTGAGATCAATGGTACAAACCATTTGACCTTCAGAAATCTCACTCAGCGTTGTTCGATAACGGGAAGGAACTGTTATTCGCCCTTTGCTGTCAAGATTAACGAGTGTTGCTCCACGAAACATCCTCATTACCCTCAGCTTTGTAATTTACACCACATTATCCCACAAATCCCCACAAATAGAGTTTACGGATGGTATGAAAACGTTGTCAAGCCAGATGTAGGAAGCTTTATTTATATTTACAGTAATTTGATGAGCACACCGAAATGTTTAAATTATCAACAAAAAAGAAATAAGGATTATTAACACTATGATTAATAGCGGTTATTTTTCATTTTATATTTTTAATCACGAAAAGTAATTATTTATAACGATTACAAGGAAGAAAACCAGATAAAGAAATCATAATGAGTAAATAATAATTTTAATGATAAAAAACTAATTTATTGCAGTTCATTTACCTTTAGCCAACATAATCATTTGAGGGTGCTTTTATATAAATAAAAATAGAAAGGCTTAAAAAAATAATTCAATATCATGCAGATAGTTATTTATTTTCTTCTCACTTTCTCCAAAGTAAAATCTGTTATTTATTAAAATTAAGCAATATCACTTATATACATGTCAAAATTTAATCTAAAAACTTATGAAAATGAGGGAAATAGTAAAAAAAAGCTTAAGATTAATCTCAAATTTAATATTCTCTAAGCTATTCGACATTCTTTAATCAAATAAAGCATCCCCGTTTTAATTTAATAAAACAGGGATGAGTATAAATGCAGATAATTATGACAAAGCAATATCAAATTAACGTGCGCGTCCTAAACTGCCTCGGCGACATAAATCACGACGAATACGTGTAATTCCCGCTTGCGGTTTTTGTTCTTCTTCAAGACTGGCAAGAACAAGTTCTAATACACGTTCTGCAATATCACGATGTCGTTGAGCGACAGATAAAACAGGACATTCAAGGAAATCCAATAACTCATGATCACCGAAAGTCGCAATAACCAACTGTGTTGGTAAACGGCCACTTCGTTGTAATGTCACATCCATAACCCCTTGCAATAAAGCAAACGAAGTTGTGAATAATGCATCTGGCATTGGATTATTGTTTAGCCATTCTGAGAAAGCAGCGGCTGCGGCTTCTCGTTCATAGCTATTAGCGTAAAGGTAGGTTACTTCACGAGGATCATCTTTCCAAACACTACGGAAACCTTGTTCACGTAAAAAACTCACAGAGAGTTCAGGAAGGGCTCCTAAGTAGAGTACCGATTGCGAAGGAAAAGCTTTCAGTTCAGTTGCCAACATTTTGGCATCTTCTAAGTCGTCACCAACAACGCTGATAAAGTGCTCACTTTCTAATGCCCTATCCAGCGCGATAATCGGTAATGAGCGATTAGCCCAACGCTGATAAAAAGGGTGTTCTGGTGGCAATGCCGTTGAAACAATAATGGCATCAACTTGACGTTGCAATAAATGCTCAACACAACGAATTTCGTTGTCAGGTTGGTCTTCTGAACATGCAATTAGCAACTGATAACCACGTTGGCGTGCTTGTCGTTCAAGGTAATTTGCGATCCTGGTATAACTGGTGTTTTCCAAATCAGGAATAACCAAACCAATAGAACGCGTACGACCAGCACGTAATCCCGCGGCAACAGCGTTCGGGTGGTAATTATGCTCTCTGACCACCGCCATCACTTTTTCAACAGTCTTGTCACTTACACGGTACTGTTTCGCCTTACCATTAATGACATAACTTGCTGTTGTTCGTGAAACACCAGCCAAGCGGGCGATTTCATCCAGTTTCACATTAGCCTCTTTTAATTATTAAATGTGTTATTTATTACATATTGCTATGAACTTCAGTCATTATGCTGATCTGATTTTGCATTTTAACACAATTTACTGATAAAACCGTATGCGTCAACGTTTCCGTTTATGCCTTTTATCAATTATTTCAATCATCATTATCTATTAATCAGCCATTTCACAAGAAAAAAGCACCTTAAAGGTGCTTTTTTCTTGCTTAAATTTAATCTTGGTACATCAATTCAATTTCATTTCGATAACGTTCTGAAATAATTTTACGGCGAAGTTTTAATGTCGGTGTTAACTCACCTGATTCCATTGAAAAACCTTCAGCAAGCAATGTAAAGCGCTTAACCTGATGAAAACTCGAAAAGTTTTTTTGCATTTCACGTAAACGCTCATCAAATAGCTCTTTAATTTTAGTATGACGTAATAATTCGATGCGATCATGGTATTTTAGATTTAACACACGGGCATGTTCTTCAAGTGCATCAAAACAAGGCACAATCAGCGCAGAAACAAATTTACGTGTATCCGCAATCACCGCAATATGCTCAATAAAACGGTCTTGCCCTAAAGTACCTTCAATCATTTGTGGTGCAATATATTTACCATTCGACGTTTTCATTAAGTCTTTTAAACGTTCAGTGATAAATAGTGCACCATCACTATCAAGTGCACCAGCATCACCAGTACGTAACCAACCGTCTTCTGTAAAAGCAGCCGCGGTATCTTCTGGTTTATTGAAGTACCCTTTCATGACAATGCTACCACGGACTTGAATTTCGTTTTCAGCCCCAATACGAACTTCAACACCAGGTAATGGTGTACCAATAGAGCCTAATTTATACTTATTTTCTTCCCAGCATGAAACGGTGGCACAGGTTTCTGTCATACCATAACCGTATTTAATATTAATGCCTGTTGCTAAAAAGAAACGAATAACAGCATCATCTAAACGCGCACCAGCTGCTGGTAAAAAGCGAACTCGTCCACCTAAGATTTGGCGTAATGGTTTTAAAACCTTCTTATCAGCAAAGCGATAACATAAACGGGAAACGAAACCAAGATTGCGCTGATTAAGTTGTGCTTCACGCTGTTTTTCACCTTGTTTGATTGCCCATTTAAAGATGAATCGACGTAATACTGAAGCCTGAGATACTTTATCTTGAATTGCGCTATATACTTTTTCATAGAAACGCGGAACAGCACACATAACGGTAGGCTTAATGTCGCTCATTGCTTCTCTAACAGCATGTGTATCCGTTAAATACACATTAACCGCTCCCGTGTGCATAACATAGAAGCTCCACGCACGTTCAAAAACGTGAGAAAGAGGTAAGAAACATAATGAAACGTCTTTATCTGATAATGAGAGACGTTCGTCATGCAGATAAAGTTGAGAGGCTAGGCTCGTGTAATCAAGCATTACCCCTTTAGGTTCACCCGTTGTTCCTGATGTATAAATCAAGGTAAACAGATCATCTAAATTACACTCATTAATACGTTGTGCTAACACATCATCATACTGATATTGAGTGTTATTAATTAAACTCTCGAGATAACATGAAGGTGTATTTGTGTTTAATACGACATCAGAGTTAAACACAATGATATGTTCAAGTTGAGGACATAATGCTAATAATTCAGAAGCAATATCGTATTGCTTTTGGTCACCAACAAAAAGAATGCGGATATTTGCATCATTTAAAATATAAGCGGCTTGTTCAACACTACTGGTTGCATAAAGAGGGACGGTTACCGCACGTAATTGCAAAGAAGCAATATCAGCCAAAGACCAATCAATGGTATTTTGAGAAAAAATCCCAATATTTTCTTGAACACTCACACTCATTTCTAATAATGCATTTGAGAGCGCGCGTGTTTTCTTTTCAACCTCTTTCCATGACATTTCGATATTGCACTTAGCATCCCACTGACGATAAGCAATATTATTCCCGCTGTGCAAAAAACGCATCTGCAATCTTCTAATTATATGATAATCGTAAAGATTATTATTAGTTATCATAATTTTCCTGCTATTTATGGAAAAGCGACCGTGTTATCAAATTGAAATGGATAAAATACGCCACTTACAATTTCAGCTTACACATGTTCGCTGACTTGGATAAAAGTCTAAGTGATCCACCAAAATAAAGGAATTCAATTTTACATAAATTTGTAAAATTGTGAGTTATGAAAAGTTTTGTCAAAAGACGCTATCTCACGTCAGTGAGGGAGTTTGATATTATAATCCTATTTTTTTATGGAAGATAAAAAAGAAAAATAGATGAATAACAACAAGTAACTGTTATAACGTAATCAGTGACAATATATAGAAAGAGTATTGGTGTATAAAATCACCGTTGAACGAGGGAAAATGCGAATAATAGTCATTGTAATAAATAAAGGGCAAAAATAGTGACAGCAATCCAATTTATTTTATCTAACTGCATAAAAACCCATATTGGTCATTAGTCTAACAACTAATGTTATCTGCCACTATTTCTGCATAATTAGAAATAAAAACTAATTATGAGCGAAAACACTCTAATTCTGACAAACTTCACTAAGTAAATTTTTCATCCATAAGTGACCTTTGTCACGCGCGGTTGATTCATGCCAAATTAAATAACATGGACGCAGTGTATTTTCCCAAGGTAACGAAATAGCTTTGATATCTAATTGCTCGGCATTGCATTCCACTAACCATTTTGGTGCGATAGCAACTAAATAGGTTCTAGAGACAATATTTAATACGCTGTTTAAATCAGTTCCCTGATAAGTGATAAGATCTTCTAAATGAGTATCTTTATAATAAGGAGCACTAAATGAACCAACATCATCTAAAGAAACAATTGAATGTTGTTCATTTAATAACATTTCTTGTGTCACACTTTCTTTAATGCGAGGATGCTTATTAGAAACAACTAAAACAATTTCATCATTAAACAATGGCTGTGAATGAAATTCTGCTCTATCAAATTGTTTATAATTAATAAAGAATTCGATTTCTTGATATTTTAATTGGTGCTCTATATTACTATTTAAGTAAGACTTAATATTAACATTAATGTTAGGTGTTTTATTTTTAATTTGTTCAACTATTTTTGGCGCTAATTTAATATCTAGCGGGCTACAAATAGATAAATTAAATATACGTTCACTTTGCTCTGGTTCAAACCCAGCTCCTGGAAGTTCATTATGTACTAATTGTAATGCTTGTCTAACAGGACCAAAAAGCTGTTTTGCTCTTAATGTAGGCTGAATACCGCGACCATAACGAACAAATAATTCATCATTAAACATTACTTTAAGTCGAGATACTGCATTACTAACTGCGGGTTGTGACATGCCAAGAACCTGTGCGGCTCGGGTGACATTTTGCATTTGCATAACAGCATCAAATACCGTTAATAAATTAAGATCAACATTACGTAAATGCATATCTGCTGATTCTTTACTGGTAACTGTTGCTGATGTGTAATCCGTCATTTCTTACTCCACTATGTTATTATAATGGTTAATTAACTATTATTAACAAAGATATTATTAATAATAGATATGTCTTAACCATTACTTTAACTATTTATTAAAATTTATTATTCATCGTCCATGCATATAACTAAAAACATTAGTCTCATATCAATAAAAAGACATTTTCATATAAAGATGAAAATTTGATATTAAAATTACATGTATATAAAATGATTATATCAATATATATTACAACCTGTTTTACCTTCTGCCTTGCAAATAATAAAACAAAGTATGATAAAAATCATAATAAAATGATGTATTTTCATTCCTAAAATAAGAATTCAAGAGTCATCAACTCTAATAATACAATGATTTTTATGCTTACATTCAAAACCTTGCTTACATTTATCAATACTTACTATCTCATTGATACTCTCTTTCCATCTCATTTAGCTGATTAAAAAAAAAGCAAACAATTGTTTAATTTTTCATTTCACTCTTTTTTAAACAATGTACGGAACATTAACCCAATCAATGATTTGCTGATAGTCATAATCATTAGTAAAAATTTAGATATTAGTCAAAATCACTGTGAAAAACTTATAAATAACACGGCCAAATGATTTTATAAATTCCAATACTTGACATCTTTATTGGTATTAGGTATCAATAAATAAAGATTATTGAGAACTTATCTAAGGGTGTTTCATGTTAAACGCAATTTTACTATCAAGCCTACTACTACTCGCAACTTTTATGCGCGGTCGGCTTATGGGTAAAAAATGAAACACATCTACCCTTAAAGAGAAAACCCGCGCTAGTCGCGGGTTTTTTTATACCTGGGAGAGCGCAAATAGAAAATAAAAAGAGAAAGGAACAGATTATGAGCAACAACGTGATTATTTTTGATACCACATTGAGAGATGGCGAACAGGCGTTGCAAGCAAGCTTAAGCGTAAAGGAAAAGTTGCAAATTGCTTATGCCTTAGAACGGTTAGGTGTGGATATCATTGAAGCGGGCTTTCCTGTTTCTTCTCCAGGTGATTTTGAATCCGTGCAAACTATTGCACGTGAAATCAAAAATAGCCGTATTTGTGCATTAGCACGCTGTGTTGATAACGACATTGATGTTGCAGCAGAATCTTTAAAAGTTGCAGACGCTTTTCGTATTCACGTCTTTTTGGCAACGTCGGCATTACATGCTGAACATAAATTAAAAAAATCTTTTGAAGACATTATTGAAATGGGGGTAAGTTCCATAAAACGTGCTCGCCGTTATACCGATGATGTGGAATTTTCTTGCGAAGATGCAGGTCGTACTCATATCGATAATTTATGTCGAATTGTTGAAAGTGCAATTAATGCTGGTGCAACCACCATTAATATTCCAGATACCGTTGGTTATACAACACCTTATCAATTCGGTGGCATTATCACCAACTTGTTTGAGCGTGTACCCAATATTGATAAAGCCATTATTTCTGTCCATTGTCATGACGATTTAGGCATGGCGGTCGCTAACTCCATTACCGCGGTACAAGCAGGTGCAAGACAAGTTGAAGGCACAATTAATGGGTTAGGCGAACGCGCAGGCAACTGTGCATTAGAAGAAGTCATCATGGCAATAAAAGTCCGTGAACAAATGATGAATGTTCAAACACGCATTAATCACAAAGAAATTTATCGTACCAGTCAGTTAGTCAGCCAATTATGTAATACACCTATTCATGCTAATAAATCGGTTGTTGGTTCCAATGCATTCGCCCATTCATCAGGTATTCACCAAGATGGCGTACTGAAAAACCGTGAAACCTACGAAATTATGACACCCGAATCAATTGGATTAAAAGAAGTACAATTGAATTTAACTTCTCGTTCTGGCCGTGCCGCAGTTAAACACCGTATGGAAGAGATGGGTTATCGCGAAACAGATTATAACTTAGATAATTTATATGCAGCCTTCTTGCGTTTAGCCGATAAAAAAGGCCAAGTCTTTGATTATGACTTAGAGGCATTAGCATTTATTGGTCAGCAACAACAAGAGCCAGATGAGTTTGTGATGAATTATTTTAATACTCAGTCTGGTTCATCAACCGTTGCTACTGCCAGTGTCAGCATTACACATGGTGATAAAGAAATTACTGAAGCAGCAACCGGTAATGGCCCCGTCGATGCAGTATATCAAGCCATCTCTCGCGCAACAGGTTATCCATTAAAATTAGTTACGTACCAATTAACAGCTAAAGGCGAAGGCAGAGACGCCTTAGGACAAGTTGATATTGTCGTTGAATATCAAGGTCGTAAATTTCACGGAATGGGTTTAGAAACTGACATTGTAGGTTCATCAGCAAATGCCATGATCCACGTTATTAATAGCATTTGGCGATCAGAGCAAGTCGAAATAGAAAAACGCAAACAACATACAACACAAGAAGCGGTTTAATTATGTCAAAAAATTATCATATTGCAGTATTACCCGGAGATGGTATTGGTCCTGAAGTTATGGCTCAAGCACACAAAGTGATGGATGCCATAAGTGAGCGTTTCTCACTCAATATCACTACAAAAGAATATGATATCGGTGGTATTGCCATCGATAATCATGGCACACCATTACCAGCAAATACCTTAACGGGTTGCGAGCAAGCCGACGCTATTTTATTTGGCTCTGTCGGTGGTCCTAAGTGGGAGCATTTACCTGCTAACGAACAACCTGAACGTGGTGCGTTATTACCTTTACGCAAATATTTTAAATTGTTCTGCAATTTACGCCCTGCTCGCTTATATGAAGGTTTAGAAGCTTATTGCCCATTACGTGCTGACATTGCACAGCGTGGCTTCGATATTTTATGTGTACGTGAATTAACTGGCGGTATCTATTTTGGTCAACCCAAAGGCCGTGAAGGTGAAGGCGCTCAAGAACGCGCTTTTGATACTGAAATTTATCATCGTTACGAAATCGAGCGTATTGCCCGCTTTGCATTTGAATCAGCGCGTAAACGTCGCCATAAAGTAACGTCTATTGATAAAGCGAACGTTTTACAAAGTTCTATTTTATGGCGTGAAGTTGTAACCGGTATTGCCAAAGAATACCCAGATGTTGAAATTCAGCATATGTATATCGATAACGCGACAATGCAGTTAATTAAAGATCCATCTCAGTTTGATGTATTACTGTGCTCCAATATTTTTGGCGACATTTTATCTGATGAATGCGCCATGATCACCGGTTCAATGGGAATGTTGCCATCCGCAAGCGTTAATGAAGAACGCTTTGGTTTATATGAACCAGCCGGTGGCTCAGCCCCTGATATTGCAGGTAAAAATATCGCTAACCCTATTGCACAAATTTTATCTGCTGCGTTATTACTGCGTTACAGCTTTAATGAAGACAAGGCGGCCCAAGCCATTGAAGATGCTATCACTCAAGTATTAGCAGAAGGCTATCGTACCGCAGACTTAGCGGGAAATGGTAACGCAATCACAACCGCCGAAATGGGTGATCGTATCGCTCAGTATATTCGTGGAGGGGCATAACATGGGTAAAACATTATATCAAAAAATCTATGATGCACATGTTGTCAGAGAAGTGAGTGATGAAACGCCAATTTTATATATCGATCGCCATTTAGTGCATGAAGTGACATCACCTCAAGCCTTTGATGGATTAAGAACAAAAGGTCGTCCTGTTCGTCAACCCAATAAAACCTTTGCAACGATGGATCACAACGTATCAACACAGACTAAAGATATTAATGCTTGTGGTGATATGGCGAGAATTCAAATGCAAGAGTTGATGAAAAACTGCCAAGAATTTGGCGTTACGCTGTATGACTTAAACCATCCTTATCAAGGAATAGTCCACGTAATGGGCCCAGAACAAGGCTTAACTTTGCCCGGAATGACGATTGTTTGCGGTGATTCACATACTGCAACTCATGGCGCTTTTGGCTCATTAGCTTTTGGGATCGGCACATCTGAGGTTGAACACGTTTTAGCAACTCAGACATTAAAACAATCACGAGCTAAAACATTAAAAATTGAAGTTCAAGGCAAGACTGCCATTGGGATCACCGCAAAAGATATCGTATTAGCCATTATCGGCAAATTAGGTAGTGCAGGAGGTACTGGCTACATCGTTGAATTTGCAGGTGAAGCGATTGAAGCCTTAAGCATGGAAGGTCGAATGACTTTATGCAATATGGCGATTGAAATGGGTGCTAAAGCGGGCTTAGTTGCGCCTGATGACACCACTTTTGCTTATTTGAAAGGTCGTCAATTTGCCCCTAAAAGTCAATCATGGGATGAAGCTGTTGCTTATTGGAGAACCTTAAAGTCTGATGATGATGCAACTTTCGATGCCACTGTCACGATTAATGCTGCCGATATTGCACCACAAGTTACATGGGGTACCAACCCAGGACAAGTTATTGCTATTGATCAAATAGTACCGTTATTAGATAGCTTTAATGATCCTGTTGAACGCGCTTCTGCTGAAAAAGCCTTGGCATATATGGGATTAAGTGAGGGCGTCAACTTAACAGACGTCGCTATTGATAAAGTTTTTATTGGCTCTTGTACAAACTCACGTATTGAAGATTTACGTGCTGCTGCTGAAATCGCAAAAGGCCATAAAGTTGCATCCCATGTTCAAGCCATTGTTGTTCCAGGATCAGAACCAGTTAAAGCACAAGCTGAAGCTGAAGGTTTAGATAAAATCTTTATTGAAGCAGGTTTTGAATGGCGATTACCGGGTTGTTCAATGTGTTTAGCAATGAATAACGACCGATTAAATCCAGGTGAACGTTGTGCATCCACCAGCAACCGTAACTTTGAAGGTCGTCAAGGTCGTGGAGGTCGAACTCACTTAGTCAGTCCGGCAATGGCGGCAGCTGCTGCGATTAATGGCCATTTTGCAGATATTCGTACATTTGCAGCGACATCTTAAAGGAGAACATGATGAATAAATTTACTCAACATACCGGTATTGCGGTTCCTTTAGATGCAGCAAACATTGATACCGATGCCATTATTCCTAAGCAATTTTTGCAAAAAGTCACTCGCACTGGCTTTGGTAAGCACCTGTTTCATGATTGGCGATTCTTGGATGATGAAGGTACTCAGCCTAATCCAGATTTTATTTTGAATCAGCCTATTTACCAAGGCGCTTCTATTTTATTAGCACGAGAAAACTTTGGATGTGGATCATCTCGTGAACACGCACCTTGGGCATTAACAGATTATGGTTTTCACGCCGTTATCGCCCCTAGTTTTGCTGATATTTTTTACGGTAATTCATTTAATAACCAATTATTGCCAATCAAATTAAGTGACGATGAAGTTTCACAATTATTTGATTGGGTGAAACAACACACAGGCACCCCGATTACTGTCGATTTGGTTGCACAAGAAGTCAGAGCCGGTGAATTATGTTTCTCTTTTGAAATCGATTCATTTCGCCGTCATTGCATGATTGAAGGATTAGACAGTATTGGATTAACGCTGCAACACCAAGATGATATTAGCGCTTACGAGGCAAAACAACCGGCCTTTATGCGCTAATAAAGACAATTTTTTACCTTCTTCTACTTTCTGTGATGTTTACTTTGTCATTCTTACCGTAAATTCGTTTACGGTTTTTTTTACCTCAATGAAACTATTTCCATAAATAGCCAATAAAAAAGCCAGTGATCAATTATCACTGGCCGGCAATCACCGAATGCTCAAATGGGGGAGTCTGTCAGTATTCATAATTTGTGATAACTAACATGAGAGCTAACTTTAAACACAAGCATTATCGGTCTAATATAAGGAAATTAAAATTGAACACTTTATTAAGGGATTTCCTCTTTTATGTCCACACCCCGCTTAGAGTTACAATTTATTCGCCTATGGCAAGCCTTTCAGGGAAAAACATCTGAAACCACCTTACAAGAATTAGCACAAACGCTACATTGTACGCGCCGTCATGTCCGCTCTTTATTGAATAAAATGCAAGAAATAGGCTGGATAAATTGGCAAGCAGAAGTAGGTAGAGGCAAAAAATCCACACTGAGTTTTCAATCTAATGCGCAGGAAATTCAACAAAATCGAGCTGAGCGATTAATAGAAGAGAACGATATTGAAAAGCTTGTTGCACTAATGGGAGATAAAGACTCTGTACGTCAAATGGTGCTCTCTCAAATTGAGAAAAGTTTTCATCCTGGTCAACAGTTACTTCGAATTATTTACTATCGCCCTTTTAGAAATTTATTGCCAGGAACGCCTTTAAGACGATCTGAATTACATTTAATGAGCCAAATATTTAATTCTTTGGTGCATTTAAAAGAGGAAAATGGGGAAATCGAAGCAGAATTAGCTCACCATTGGCAAATGATCACAGAGCAACATTGGCGATTTTATTTACGTCCTTCTATCTATTTCCATCATGGTCGCGAGCTTACTTTTGAAGACATCAGCACTTCTTTAATGCGTATGAAGCGATGCAATCCACTTTATGCACATATAGAACGTATTTCCTCACCTCAACCTTATGTACTTGATATTTTCTTAAACGAAGCAGATAAACAATTTGCAACGTTATTAGGTAGCCCTCAAGCTGTTATTTTGCCACAAGAATGGGCATCACTCCCAGCCTTTGCACAGCACCCAATAGGCACTGGTGCTTATCAAATCATGGCTAATGATCAACATAAACTGCAAATAAAAGCCTTTAATCGCTATTTTGGGCTACGTGCATTATTAGATGAAATTGATATATGGGTTGTACCAGAACTGAATAAAAAAATGGTCTGTTCAACCATTCATTTAACAGATGATGATACAAACAAAGATTCATTGGAAAGTCGTAAAGAGGAAGGATGTTATTTTTTACTTTATGATAGTCGCTCAGCACAATGCCAGCAAATAGAAATAAGGGAGTGGTTAAGCAGTGTATTAACTCCCGTTAATATGCTGACACATTGTGATCCTTTCTATCAACGTCATTGGTCTCCTGCTTATGGTTTACTACTTCATTGGCATCACAGTAAATTAATACGACAACATCCCAAACCTGCATCGTTAACCAAACTGACAGTCACACTATATAAAGAGCATCATGAATACAGCACTATCGCTGAACTCATCAAAAATATTTTATCTCTGTATGATATTGAGCTCACTGTTCAAGTCCTCGATTATGAACAATGGTATTACGGCAAAGCAGAAAGCGATATCTGGTTAGCGACGGTAAACTTCTATAAACCCTTAGCGTTTTCTATTTTCGCTACTCTCTATGAATTACCTCTTTTTCATCACTGTTTAGGGCGATCATTTACACACGATCTCTCTTTATGGCATCAAAAAAAGCTACCACTAGAAGAGTGGTGTTGTCAGTTAACACACGATATTTGGCTTTATCCTTTATTTCACCATTTGCTTGAGTTACAAGGACAAAGAACCATACGTGGTGTCAAAATGAATACTTTTGGTTGGTTTGATTTCAAATCAGCATGGTTCACACCCGATATTGAGCCACAACAACCAGAATAAGAGATAACGAACTTTTTCATCGTCATGATTGTGACGATTTAAGTTAATTCACAGAAAACTTGAAAGTTATAAACACCCACATAAATGCTTAGGGGATTTATTCACTTTTTCTGTGGATATCTATGTGAAAAAGAGTGAGATAATCAGGGTATAGTTTTTATATCCTAAAAAAGACTGTTGATATAAATTTTAAAATATCACTTATAATTCAAATTAGTAGCTAGTTTTAAATGCCTATTTCAGCGATTGGATAAAACAATTAAAAGACTCATCGCCTTAAATCGTACAAAAAATAACCATAGGATGTTTTATCCACAGGTTATGCCGATTAGTTAGACAAAATAGGATAATTTTGAGGAATATCTGCAAAAGTCAAGGCTGTAAATCAGAACAGTGATCTCACTTTCTGTGAGTTATCCCATAAAGCTGTGGATAACCTAGTGTAAAAGCCTGTTTATGATTTCAGGATAACCGTGCACAACTTGATATTATAAATTTCAATTGAAGGATTAACTCAAAAAAATGATGATATATCATGCTATTATGATTTAAATGAAATAAAGTGAAATACATTATCAACAACCTTTTTTTTCTGTCTATTTTTTAAACAAGAAGATCATAACTATGTTTACACCACCTGTAGCACCTGAAAATGAGCAGGTTTTATTTGAACGAGCAAAAGCCCTAGCAGGTTATACATTTGGTGAACTTGCTGCTTTTGCACAATTACCTATTCCAGCCAACCTAAAAAGAGATAAAGGCTGGGTAGGAATGTTGTTAGAGTATTATTTAGGTGCAAGTGCAGGCAGTAAACCCGAACAAGATTTCAGTGAGTTGGGTATTGAACTTAAAACGATCCCGATTGATAGACTAGGTATGCCTTTAGAAACCACCTTTGTCTGTGTTGCAGCATTAACAGGTAATAGTGGTATTACATGGGAAAACAGCCATGTAAAACGTAAACTTTCTAGAGTTTTATGGGTTCCTGTTGAAGGTGAAAGAGATATTCCATTAGCGCAACGTCGTGTTGCCTCTCCACTACTTTGGAGCCCAAATCATACAGAAGAAGAACTATTACGCCATGATTGGGAAGAGTTAATGGACATGATTGTGCTGGGCAAAGTAGAAAGTATTACTGCGCGTCATGGGCAAGTCTTACAAATTCGCCCTAAAGCAGCAAACAGCAAAGCATTAACGGAAGCAATTGGAGAAAATGGGCAGAGTATCATGACATTGCCCAGAGGCTTTTATTTGAAAAAGAATTTTACAGCCCCACTACTGGCACGTTATTTTCAGCTTTGATTTTTTGATAAATTACGCGCAATAAAATACCCTGTGTCATTATTTTAAATTACACAGGGTATTATTAATACAATACTTTCTGGTTTATTTGTCATTTTTTATCCTTACATAATAATCTTTAAGATAACTCACCGCTTTGTCTATATCTGCTTGTTGAGTTCCTTTATTACCTCCAACTAATAAGAGAATTATAAGCCCATTCTCTACATCGATAACCTTGGTCATAATTACTCTGTAAAGCCCAAACGCCTTTTCTTTCAAACTTATGAGCAGCAAAATTACCGACACAGGCTCGTGATATTTGTACTGCTACTTTAGATGCTTGCTGCTTGCTGCTTGAGGATTTCGTTTTCTTGATTTATTAATCCAATCCGTATAGGGTACCTTTTGATTATTATTTTGATAACGTACTATTTTATATGGCATTTGCTATCCCCAATACCAAGTCACTTGATTGTCTGTTATAAGTTATAAATAAGGTGTAACTTATAACAGACAATTATCAAGATAAAAAAGCGTTCTTTTTTCAAAAAAAACATAAAAAAAGCGACATCTAAAAAGATATCGCCTTGTCTTTATTTTCTGGGGGTTAACAGAAATTATTTTTTTGTTGCTTGCAGATATAACATATCAAGTGCAATTGTAGCCCCGGCAAGCGCTGTAATATCAGATTGATCGTAAGCAGGAGAAACTTCCACTAAATCCATACCAACAATATTTAACGGTTGCAATGCACGTAAGATCTTCAGTGCTTTATCTGTTGTTAATCCACCGACAACCGGTGTTCCTGTTCCTGGTGCAAAGGCAGGATCAAGACAATCAATATCAAAAGTCAGGTAAACAGGTAAGTCGCCAACAATACCTTTGATCTGATCAACAAGATCAGCTACACCACGATCATTAACTTGTGCTGCATCTAACACGGTAAAGCCGTTATCACTGTCATGCTCGGTACGAATACCAATTTGAACAGAGTGATTAGGATCGATTAATCCTTCATTTGGTGCATGGAAAAACATGGTACCGTGATCAAATTTACTTCCATTACCATAAGTATCGGTATGCGCATCAAAATGGACTAATGCCATTTTGCCAAAATGTTTAGCATGAGCTCGTAATAAAGGTAATGTGACAAAGTGGTCACCACCAAAGGTTAAACACTTTTTGCCTGCGGCTAATAACTTCTCTGTATGAGCTTGTAGTTTATCGCTCATATCCTGTGCATCACCGAAGTTAAAAACTAAATCACCACAATCGACAACATTTAAGCGCTCACGCATATCAAAATCCCAAGGCCAGCGATTTCCTTCCCACGCTAAATTGGTTGAGATTTGGCGGATAGCGCCCGGTCCATGACGAGTTCCCGCACGACCTGATGTTGCCATATCGAAAGGCACACCCGTAATGACCCAATCCGCATCACTGCTATAAGGCTGAAAATTCAGTGGAAAACGTAAAAAACCAAATGCATTAGAGATCAATGAATTATCAGTCTCATTACCTAACGTACTATTTTTCATGCTATTACCTCTGTCACTTATTTTAAATAAGTAACATACAAATCAATATGATAGATAAAGAGTGATGTTTGATAACATCACTCCTGTATTGGAAAGTTAAGAATTACTCTTCTTCTTCCAGATACGTATAACCGTATAAACCACTTTCAAATTCAGTCAGGAATTGTTCTTGCAACGCTTCATCTAACTGTGCATTTTTTACTTGAGTGCGGAAACGATCTAACAACACCGTTGGATTTAACTTAACGTACTGAAGCATATCGGCAACGGTATCGCCCTCTTCGCTTTGAACGTAAGTAAGATCCCCTTTTTCATCAAGATAAACGTCAACAGCAGCAGTATCACCAAATAAATTATGCATGTTGCCTAAAATTTCCTGATAAGCCCCAACCATAAAGAAGCCAATCATAGGTGGGTATTCAGGATCATAAGCTGGCATAGGCATCGTTGTTTCAACGCCATCACCATCAACATAATGGTCAATAATACCATCTGAATCACACGTAATATCGAGTAGTACCGCACGACGATCTAGTGGTTTATCTAACCCTTCAATTGGTAATACAGGAAATAATTGATCAATACCCCATGCATCAGGCAAAGATTGGAATAAAGAGAAGTTAACATAGAACTTATCTGACATACGTTCTTGTAACTCATCGATAATTGGGCGATGAGCACGGTTACTTGGATCTAAATCGTATTGGATACGACGACAGATATTTAAATATAACTCTTCTGCCCATGCACGCTCTGTCAGGCTTAACATGCCATGAACATATTGAGTATGCACATCATGCAAGTCTAATTGGCTATCATGCAACCATTCACGTAATGAACGACTATGCCCTTTGGTTTGCATCTCTTCCCATGTTTCCCAAAGGCTAGCGATTGGTCTTGCTGCGTCTTCCTCAGGTGGCGTAATCGCGGTAAATTCATTACGCTCAACACCAATAACATTAGAAATCAATACAGTATGATGTGCAGTTAACGCACGACCTGATTCGGTGATCACAGTTGGATGCGGTAAATCATTTTCATCACACGCATCGCCAATTGCCCAAATAACATTATTTGCATATTCATTAAGGCCATAGTTAACCGAGCAATCAGATTGTGAACGAGTACCTTCATAGTCCACACCTAAACCGCCACCTACATCAAAATATTGAATATTGACGCCTAATTTGTGCAACTCAACATAGAAACGCGCTGACTCACGAACACCGGTTGCGATATCACGGATATTCGCCATCTGTGAACCTAAATGGAAATGCAGTAATTGCAGACTCTCTAAGCGATCAGCTTGGCGTAACATATCA